>CAVXTE010000087.1:0-26769 GCA_963764475.1 uncultured Bacteroidales bacterium | reverse complement strand
ATGAGAAAACCCACCACATCTTTCTTTCAACTGCTGAATATTTACCAGCACCTGAAGCTACTGCAGATAATCCCAGACCACGCCGATCGGTGAAACCCGGTACATTTACAGTACTTGAAGTTGCTCCCGTAAACTAAATAATCGCTCTCCTATTTTATACCGTAGTGTGAAGAAATGATGTTAAAAAATAATTTAGGAGGTAGAATATGAAAAAGTAAGACAGCCAGTTTTTGTTCAAATGACGAAACGATATACCGTAACCGGGGCTTTCTACTTTTAACTATTTTTAGGATTTTTCGGGCCAAAACTTCCGGATTTAATCCGCCTATCTCATCTTTTTCAATAATTGCAAGCGTTTTTTCGAACTGGCTTTTATATGATTCTTCTATTCGGCTTTTCATACTGATGATCCGTTTGGATGTAAAATTTGTGCTAAAATCACCTGGATTAACAAGCACCACATTAATGCCAAATGGTTTTAGTTCCATGTATAAAGCCTGACTAAGTCCTTCAAGTGCAAATTTACTTGCTGAATAAAATCCCTGGTATGGTAATCCCATCAACCCACCAATGGAACTGATGTTAATGATCAGTCCGCTACCTAGTTTGCGCATCGACGGCAATACTGCCTGAATGACATGAACGGCCCCATAAAAGTTAGTATTTACCTGTAGCTCCATCTCTTCAACTGAGGCATCTTCTATCGAACCTGAAATTCCCATCCCGGCATTGTTTATCAGGACATCAATACGGCCTTCCTTTTTCAATACTTCGTTAACCGCCTCTTGTACGTTCTTCCGGTCTGTAATATCCAGTTTGAGAGGAATAATTCCCTGTTGAGGCTCTATCTCACTTCGGCTTGCACCGTAAACTTTAAATCCATTGGAAGCTAATAATTCAGCGGTCCTTTTTCCAAATCCCGAAGATACACCTGTAAGAAAAACAATTTTCGACATCTGCTGAAGGCTTTATTCAGTGCTATTTTGGTACAGGAACTGTTGTCAAAGGGGCTGAAAGTATGCCCAGTTTTTTAGCTGCTTTGGTTATTTTTTCGATGCCTGTTTCAACCTGCTTAAAAGTATGCGTAGCCATAAGGGAAAATCGAATAAGTGAATCTTCCTTTGGAACAGCGGGGGAGATCACCGGGTTAATAAATATCCCTTCATCAAGAAGCATACGTGTGATCTTTAGGGCATTGTCATTATCCCTGATAAAAAGCGGGATGATCGGTGATTCAGATTTTCCGGTATCAAAACCCGCAGATTTAAAGCCATTAAGTGCAAAGCGGGTAAGGTCCCAAAGGTGAGAAATCCGTTCCGGCTCACTTTGCATAATATCGAGGGCTGCAAGAACACTGGCAGCTGAAGCAGGAGTCATACTTGCGCTGAAGATCAGCGAACGCGAATGATGTTTGAGAAAATTGATAATTTCCTTGTCTGCTGCAATGAATCCTCCCAATGAAGCCAGCGATTTGGAAAATGTACCCATGATAAGATCGACCTGATCAGCCAACCCGAAATGAGAAGCAGTTCCTGCACCATTTTCCCCAATAACACCGATTGCATGCGCATCATCCACCATAACACTTGCATTATATCTTTCTGCAAGGGTTATCAATTCAGGCAGGTTGATGATATCTCCTTCCATCGAAAAAATTCCATCAACGACAATCAATTTGATGCGTTCGGGTTCGCATTGCCGAAGCTTGCTTTCGAGGGCGGACATGTTGTTGTGATCGAACTTAAGTACTTTACTGAATGACAAACGACTTCCTTCGATGATGGAGGCATGATCGTATTCATCCAGAATGATATAATCGGAGCGTTCAGTAAGCGCCGAAACGACGCCAATGTTGACCTGAAAACCGGTGCTGTAACAAATAGCTTCTTCTTTGTTCACCAGCTGTGCAAGCCTGTTTTCTAGTTCAATATGTAAATCCAGTGTACCATTAAGGAATCTCGATCCTGCACATCCGGTCCCGTATTTATCGATGGCTTTTTTAGCTGCCTCCTTTACTTTCGGATGATTAGTTAGGCCGAGGTAACTGTTTGAACCAAACATCAGCACCTTCTTTCCATTGATAATTACTTCTGTATCCTGGTCTGATTCGATAACCCTGAAATAGGGATATATGCCTGCTTCCATCGCTTTTTGCGGAATGTCGTAGGCTGAGAGTTTCTTTTGCAGCAATTTCATGCTTTCGAGTATACGTTTACCATAATTGCTAATTTCAGGTTAAAATTAAATAAAAGTTTATTAACGTAACATTCAGATCAAAAATTATAATTGAACCGGAGAAACCGTCTAATTGGGTCGATTAAGTCAATTAGCCTGGTTGGGAGGATAATTCCTTTACTGTCTGTCAGTCATTCCTTGCCTGTTTATTGACCGAAAAAAGCGGAAGAAATAATCAATGTAATAATGCTGCCTCCTTCTCAGGGTTGAACACATATTAGATTGAATTTAAGACCAGTCCGATGCTGGAAATTATTCCTTTCATTTTTCCTGCAATTCATTCTGCTGTTTTTACATCATTTAAAAGAAGAGCGTAAAGTTGATGATTGAGGCCAATAATCCTGTCGATTCTGTCTTTATGGATAAGTCAAAGTTTTCTCTAATTGCTCATGTTCATTGGATGAATGATCACTTAAGCTTGTTAATCCAGGAATCCATGATCTGCAGAGCTTCGGGAGCAAAAGTCTCCTCGATCTTTCCATATTCTGTTGGCAAACCTGTTTCAGAATGCTGAAAAAGATGGTTCAGTCCTTCCAACTGAACGGTCTCGTATTTTGTATTTCCTCCTTTTTTTAACGCTTTTGCAATACCTTCCAGATTTTCAGCACAGGGAACCTGCAGGTCGTTGCTTCCATTAAGGGCAAGAACAGGACAGGTTGTCTTTTCCAGGTAAGGTTTTGGATCGAACAAAAGAAATGTTCGGAACCAGGGAGTCAAAAGTTGCCCGATCCGGGCAAGAGTTTGGGTGATTGTGGTTTCTTTGATGCTGTCACTTATCGATTTTGACCGGTTGATTCCATCCGTAATGGCCGCAATCAGCTTTTGATTTGCTTTCGCACTGTCAGGTTCGTGTATAACAATGTCAAAGAGTTTGTCATTCAGGGAAGTCGTTTGTTTGATTTCTTTCTTGCTGCTGCCGCTTTTTTGCATTATGAGTTTCGTTTGGTCCTCTAAGATTTTTAATCCCGGTTCGCCAGGTCCGGCTAATAGAATGATAAATCCAACATTTTTGTTTCGCGATGCGATGACAGGTGCGATCATACCACCTTCACTGTGACCTACTAACCCGACTTTGGATTTGTCCGTTTCAGGACGTGAAAAAAGCCAGTTAAAAGCGGCTTCAGCATCATCAGCAAAATCGTATGTAGTTGCAATATTGAATTTTCCTTCCGATTTGCCAATTCCCCTGTCATCGTATCTGAGTACTTCAATGCCATGCCGGGTCAGATAATCTGCAATGACCCAAAAAGGTTTATGTCCCATGATCTCCTCATCCCGGTTTTGAGGACCACTGCCTGTGATTAAAACAACAGCAGGAAACGGACCTTCTCCTTCAGGAATGGTCAGTGTTCCGGCAAGGCTAATACCTGCTTTATTGTTTTTGAAGGTCACTTCTTCTACCTTATAAGGAAAAGGCGGTTTTGGCTCTTGCAGGCGTTTAAGTGTAAAAGAAGAATGCCGTTTATGCAAAATCAAATCCCATGACTGACCAGCCTGAAACCATTTGCCATTGATCAATGAATCTCCCGGCTGAAGATCACCTTCATACTTTGCTTTTAAAAGTGTGGCATAAACAGCGAATTTATTTGCCAACAATGTGGTCGAATCTGTCGGAATGTCTTTTACTCCCTGGTCGGGGCTGTCTAATAAAGTGACAAGTTTTCCGGTCGTGTCATTTACGTTCAATACGATCCGGAGTTCGATGGTTCCAAGGTTAATTGAACCAACCCAGGTTCCGCTAATTGTGTTGCTATCTTGAGCACTTGTTGCTGCAGTAAATAAAACAAAAGCAACAGCAAAAAAAATATATGCTTTTTTCATTCTGCAAATATAAAATGATACGAATGTTTCGGAAAATTATTTGATGACGATCTTTTCCGTTTTAAGGATACTTCCGAACCTGTAGATGATCATATATATACCGGGATTCGCAATCACTTTGTAATGATGATCACCTTTTTGAAGGTCGCCATTCACGATCTCCCGGACTATTTTACCCTGCATATCGACCAGATTAACTGAGACTTCTGCTTTTTGGGATAGATTCAGCCTGATATCGAACCTGCCGGGGGCAGGATTGGGATATGCCTGACCTGTTACACCTGATTCAGACACATTCGGAACACCTGTTCCGATGTCGTATATATCGGTTATAAAAGTACTGTTTGTGTATGTGGATGCACAAAATTTCCAAACATCGCCATTCATATATACATGCGAAAAACCGGTGATGTTGGAGGCCGGTAACCCATTGTTGGCTGATTCCCATGTCGTTCCGCCATCCGTCGAAATCAGTGCTCCGTCAAGAGTTGTTGCGGCATAAATCTCTGCTGAATTCAAAGGACTGACCAATATATCAGTAAACTTCGAATAACTGCTAAGAGTGTTGGATGTGGCCGACCACGTATCTCCGCCGTCTAACGATATAAATATTTTTGCATTGATCTCTCCATAGCCTCCCAAACCGGCGTAAACAATGTCGGAGTTTACCGGATCACAAACAATAGCACCTCCCCATTTGCCTGTTACCGGAAAACCATCATTGATAGATTCCCACGTAAATCCGCCATTCGTACTTTTTAAAAATCCTCCCTGTGATTCGGATTTGTAAGCTGCATAAGCAACCTGATCATTTGAATTGGGATCAATAAACAGAAAGCGAAAACTATCGTTCTCGAGTCCCATGAATTCATTTTCCCAGTTTTCGCCTCCATCTGTCGATCTGTAAATCATCGATTCCCAGCCGTTCACACCGAAATTATTGCCACCGATCAAAATCAAATTCGGATCAGTATCAGAGGTAGCTAAACTAAAGATTTCTGTTTCGAATAAACTTCCGATGTTCGGTCCCATATTTGTCCAAACAGTTCCTCCATCAGTGGATTTATACAATCCTTCCTGCGCAATAGATGAGGGACCGTTTGACCATGCATACAAGGCACCGTCTGAACCAAATTTAACCTGTGAGTAACGTGTACCCGGAAGTCCGGCTACCAGTCCCCAGGTTGTTCCCCCATCATGGCTCAAATAACATCCTCCCGAATTTTCAGCTTCAAAACCGACAAGCACATTATTCGGGTCGTTCGGATCAATATCGATGTCATCAGTTTGTAAAGTAGCGATTCCTTTGTTTGTGTAATCCCATGACTGTCCTGCATCCTCAGTCTTGCAAACAGCCAGGCTGAGAAAGCCGGCATAAATGATGTCGGTATTGTCAGGATCAAATTGCAGGCAGCGTGCGGCACCACTGTTTCCTGCACCAACTGTATTGTATGTCCATGTGGTTCCTCCATCATTTGTAAAATAAACCCCATCGCCTTCGGTGGCTACATACATTTTATCAGTATTTGTCGGATCGATGAGAATATCGTGAGCAACTTTGTTAGGAAAAGAAGATGAAAAGTTTTGCCAGGTCAACCCATAATCATCGGATTTGTATATTCCCAGGTTCTGTCCGCCGAAAAGCTGACCACCGGCAAGGTATACGGTTTGATCGGAAATTGTTAGTTTGTTATAAGGTTTTCCGGTCGGCAGGTTACCGCTCCGGTTTTCCCAGGTCGAGCCCCCGTCAAAAGAAGCAGCGACTGAAGCATCGCTGATACCTGAATTCCCGATCGCAAAAATGGTCTGGTTGTTATCGGGATCAACTGTTAAATTCACAACCGAATAACCGACAGGAAGAACATTGATCAGGTTGAAATAGGTCCAGTTATCGCCGTTATCGATAGATTTAATAACTACGTTATTTGATGAGGATCCAAGGAGTGAGGTCAGTCCGACATACAAGGTATTTGGATCGGAAGGATCAAGTGCTATATCCAGTCCGGCACCATTTACCGGTATTGATTTTTGAACCCAGGTCACTCCGTTATCCGTTGAACGGAAAATTTTATAATAGATATAAGGTCCGGAAGCAAACATGACCCCGCTATCGCTTATTTCAACGGTGCCAATGCCGGAAGGGGCCAGTGAATAAAGGCTCTCGATGATCTGCCATGTGGAACCCCCATCAAGACTAATATATGGAAAACCGGCCGCAGCAATGATGCGGTTCGGTTCGGTGGGGTCGACAGCCAGATCGAGAACATCTCCGCCATAAGGACCTAAAGAATTCCATTCGTTTCCAGCTTTGAACTGGCTCATCATATCCTGAAGATGTGCACTAAAATAAGAATGGGGTACAGCTCCTGTTTTATCATGTTGGATAACTTTGTTCTGCGAAATGACGAACAAAAAGGATACAAGTAAGAGAAGAGTAGTGATTGCTTTTTTCATTGTGTATTTAATTAAAATCAAACAAATAAATAATTTCCCAAATTTACAAATTTTAGTAGTCGCTGATTTTATTGTAATGTTAAAAAAACAAGTTTTGACAGCATTTTTTTGAACCATTTATATTGCAGCCGGATTAGCAAAAATGACATGTTGAACATTGAGAAGAACTTTCCCATAATTTTTATGTTACTTAGCTGAATTAAATCCGACTTCCAGATATGAGAAAGAAAGTTTACATTTTTATTTTATTGTCGTTTTCAATGACCATTCAGGTAAGCTTTGGTCAGGAAATCGATCCGTTTATTCAGTCGATGGTCGACAGTGTTTCTTATGATACCTTGCATTCTACGCTGCAGACTCTTGAAAATCTTGGAGTCAAGGAGATAGGCACGGAGTCCCTGGACAACACAGCCCAATGGCTCATCAACAAGTATGAGAGTTACGGATATTCTGATATTCAACTCGATCACTTTATGTATGCCGGCAGCGATACCTATAATATTATTGTTACAAAACAAGGGTTTCTCTATCCTGATCAGTATTTAATTATCGACGGGCATTACGATACACGGACTGGTCCCGGTGTAAACGACAATGGGAGTGGAGTGGCCATTATCCTGGAAATTGCACGATTGTTGCGAAATGTAGAAACAGCCTGGTCGGTGAAGTTCATTAATTTCAGTTGCGAAGAAAACGGGTTGGTGGGTAGTTACAATTACGTGAATAACGTGGTCATCCCGCAAAACCTGAATATTAAACTTGTCTTTAACATCGATGAAGTTGGCGGGGTGGCTGGTGCTATAAATGATCAGGTCGTTTGTGAGCGTGACGAATCTTCACCCACTTACAATAATGACGCTTCCTCTGCATATACTGATACATTGGCATATTTGACGGATACTTATTCGAACCTGACACATACTATCAGTTTCGCTTATGGTTCCGATTATGTTCCTTTTCAGACAAATGGCGAGATCGTCACTGGATTGTTCGAATACAATTATTCGCCTTATCACCACACGCTGTATGACAGTCTTGTAAACCTCGATATGACGTATGTGTATGAAATTGCAAAAACATCCGTTGCGGGAGGATTATATTTTTCGGGAGCCGTCAATCCTTCAACCTCGGCGGTTTATACTTTTTTGAATAATAAAAATATCTGTGTTTATCCAAACCCGTTTTCTGACCGCCTGTTTTTAAAGCTACCTGATTATTCAGGGAATTTCTTATTGAAGATATCCGACGCAAAAGGATTGACAGTAGCTGAAATACCTGTGAAAAGTAATCAAGGAGTTATTCAAACGGCTGATTTTTTACCGGGAATTTATTTTTATCAGTTACAAAATACCGATGGTTCGCCAGTAAGTGCAGGCAAAATCATGAAAATAAAATAACACAATAGTTCACGGGCAATTCTGGTTGTACGCATCGTTCAAATCGTATAAGCTTTTTTAGTGACCCATACTAGAATTTAAGCCCGAACCTTACTTAATAAAGATAAACTGAACGAAATTTTCTAACCTGCACAACCTTTCTATTATCAATCCGTTAAAATTAGGATGCGATTAACAATCAGGATTCTAACGGTTGTCATTGTACTTTTACCTCTGACTGAAATTTTCCTGGTCAGTTATTCTACTTTTATCGACGATACGAACCACTGGCATCATATAGAAATATCCAATGGGAATCATTCTTATTATCCTTCTGTACACTTTATATATGACCTAAATCAGGTCGAATTTTATTTTAAGACCAATGATTCATGGTATTATAAGGAACCTGTACGAAATGGATGGAGCAAGATAAGGGGCTTCTCAAAAGGATTGCATCACGACCAGGGTTCGGCAAGACTTGTGTACAAATGTGTGAATGACTCGCTTCTGCTGATCGGAAGTTATTGTTACGTAAACGGGGTTCATCCCGACAAAGCCATCGGTCATCAGGCAATCCTCGATACGGTTGAGCCTAACATGATCTATCATTGTATCATCAAACAGGAGGACGGTAAATTCAAATTCTATTTCGAAGACAAATACTGGGAATGCGATGCCGGTGATAATCCTTCATGGGGTTATATGCTCAATCCCTTCATCGGAGGTGTCTATACCCTTGATCATGACTGGTCTATCGACTTAATGGATGTTGAACACACTAATAACAGGTCACTTCAATCCTTCGAACCAGGTCTTTAGCTGCACAACTTTTTCGCGACTAACTATAATTTCCTTGTCGAATTCGAAATTCATTTCAATGAGCAGTCGGCTGTTTGAATATACAACCACATCTTTTATCGCATTAATATTGACGATAAACGTCCGGTTCACCCTGAAAAACATAGACGGATCGAGCCCTGTTTCCAATTCTTCGAGCCTGTAGTCGATCACGTATTTGTTTTGTTTATTAGTCAGCATAAACACCGTCCTGCCTTCTGCATAAAACAATGAAATATTTTCGGTTTGAACCGAACGGATATGTTCGCCAACCTTCACCATAAATCGAGTTTTGTAAGACTTTTTCATCTGTAAAAGCGCCCGGCTGATCTCATCGTATTGAAGCCGTTCTTTATTGGCCGGAAGATTTTCACGCAGGCTTTTGATTTTTTCCATGCTTCGGTACAAATCATCATAATCGAACGGCTTCAGCAGGTAGGCGATACTGTTAAATTTAAAAGCCTGAATAGCAAAATCGTTAAATGCCGTAATGAAGATAACTGGTGTATTCAACTCGATTTGTTCAAAGATTTCAAAACTGGTTCCATCCGTAAGCTGAATATCCATGAACAACAAGTCGGCATGGTTGGCCGGATCATTCAACCAGTTAACCGTTTGAAAAACAGAAGCACACCTGCCTGCAATTTCAATCTCCGGATTGTATTTGAACAGCATTTGTTCAAGCTTTTCAAGCGCTGGCTTTTCATCTTCTACGATGAGTACTTTCATGGGCAAGGTTTTTTTGATTTATTCTTCTTCAATTTCAAGCAACGGTATTTCAAAACGCTGTTTGCCGTTTTCAAGCATCTCCTTTTTGAATTTATCGGAATAAAAAGCATAGGCTTTAGATAAAAAGTCTAATCTGGGCTGAACCGGATTAAAACCGTTCAATTTTTGGTTCAGAAAATATTCCACATTGAGCATCCTGTTATCCGAGTTTACTTCCACCCGAAGGGGCAGGGATTTCGAAATAATATTTTCTTCAATTGCATATTCGAGGATTAGCGCAAGCGTACCCGGAATCAATTGCAAGTCTATCCCTGGTTCTCCGGTTTTTATAGCAAGTTCAAAAGAACCATCGTACCTGACCTTGATAAATTCAGCCAAAACATTCAGTGATCCAAGCTCATTTTTTAGCGGAATAAATTCGACATTTTTGTTATCGAGGGTATATCGGTATATTTTCGAAAGTTTTCCAACCAGGTCGTCAGCAGTTTTTTTGTCACTGTGCAGTTCATCAATGATTATTTCGAGTGCTTTAAACAGAAAATCAGGATTCACCTGGTTTCTGAAAACCTGCATTTCATATTCAAGGTTGTCCCGTAACTTCCTCTCTTTAATCACTTTTGCATCGTTCTTTTTATGTAATAGTACAAGGCTGAAGAAAAAGAGATTGTAAAAAACCGAGGCAAACAGATATATCGAATTGAACGTGATCAATTCAGTACTTATGGTATTAAATCCTTCAACAAATGTAAAATAGGAATAGAGCGATATGCTGACCAAAAAGATGGTTAGTATGAGTGCAGATAAGTACTGAATAATTATCCTTACCTTCAATTCGCGTGTGACCGGGTAGATCTTATTCAGAGAAACAATTACCAGACGATTCGACTCAAATACGAGATAGGTAAGTGCTACCACAAATAGTACTTCCCTGCTGAAAAAGTTCTCAGCAATGCTGTTTACCGAATCGAAAAACATGAGCACAAGCAGGTAAATGAAAACACCAAACAGAAGTGGTGCCGAAAACCTGAACAATAGACTGTTATAAAAGTACTTGTTCTTCATTTTCCTGGATTATCACTGGTAATTTTACTGTGAAATAGTCATTGAAAAAAATTTCAACCTCCTTGTTTGACAAATATTTGTAACGCTTTCGTATATTATTGAGGCCGATTTTATGCGAAGCTGTTTCAGGAGGTCTTTCAAGCAGGTTGTTCCCAATTTTGAGCAATTCAGGTTTGCGAATAAAATTATTCCGGACCACAATATATTTCCCTTCCTCATCAAAAATTTCAATTTTTAAAATTTCTTCTTCGCAGATCAGGTTGTGCTTAAATGCATTTTCAACCAGCATTTGCAAAGCGAGTGGCGGGACCATCGAATTGACCAGAGCTGGAGTAAGGCTTATTTCGAGCGCTACACAATCTTCGTATTTGATTTTTTGTAAATAAAAAAATGCCTTCACCATTTCCAACTCTTCCTTTATATCAACAAGTTTCCGGTTTTCAGTTTTCAATACATAATGAAAAGAAGTTGCCAGTTTTCTGATAAAATTTTCAGAAATCTTTATATCCTTATACATCAGCGATGAAATTGTGTTTAACGAGTTAAAAAGGAAATGCGGGCTAAGCTGGCTTTTCAACGCTTCGAACCTGAAATTCGCTTGTTCTCTTTCAGTCTGAAGTGCTTCGATCTGATATACAGCATACTGATTGTAGGAGAATAATAAAAAATTTACGAGCGAGGTGAGATAAAGGACGGCGGTACAAATAATGGCAAGCTTAACGGCACCATCCCAGTATTCTGCCCAAAACGACCGGTTTTCACTTTCCGGAATAACTTGTTTTAAATATCCGTAATAAAAAAGGAAGCCCAATAAGACAAAAAGGATGAAACCTGTGAGTGTTTCGGCAAAGAAACGAACCGACCGGTTCCTGTACCATGGTATTAATTTGTTGAACCTCAAATTCAGAAAATATAACGCGGCCGCACCAGCATTCGCAAACACAAGGACCAATAAAAGATCAACAAGATGATCTCCAGGAATGGGCAATTTCCCGGTTTCACTGTAAAAGATAAACTGAAAACTGCCAAGAGTAATGAGAGTGCATATGATAAAATATCTCCACAACCGGTGCATCAATGTCTGTGATTAATGTTTATTTGAACCTGTAAAATTAACCTGTTATTTTTAACAGGATGAAGTGACCCTTAAATCCGCCTATAACTGAATATAAAGGTAATTGAATCCATCCTTTCAACCTATAATTTTTATTCTTTTATTTAACAATTTTATCCATGACTCTTCTGTATTCCGAATCCGAGGTAAGCGTGCCAGCCAATTCTGTATAGGCTGATTTCACATCGGGATCAGTTATAAATGAGGTACCGGCGACTTTTATCATGACATTGG
This sequence comes from uncultured Bacteroidales bacterium, assembly GCA_963764475.1. Lineage (GTDB taxonomy): Bacteria > Bacteroidota > Bacteroidia > Bacteroidales > JAADJA01 > JAADJA01. The sequence continues at coordinate 14,904 of CAVXTE010000087.1, read as the reverse complement.
ATTTTTCTGTATTTGATACCATCTTTTTGGCATTGTTCAGAACGCCAATAACAGCGTATTTGTTCAGATTGCTGCTTTCTATCACATCGCTGAGTACCCGGCCCTGTTCGGTACTGCTGCTAAAGTGGCTTGCTGCATCGAAAAACTTATTGAGAACAGGTTTTTCAAATGGCATGTAATAAACGGCAACCGACATAACGGAACCCATCTCTGTTTTCGAACTCAGTTTACTGACAGAATTGAACAAACTCAACCACGAATCGGTATTGAGGTCATTATATTTTATAGTGTATCTTAATACACTTCCTGCTTCTGTGTTGCTCGACATTGAATTTATAGCCAGAAAATAGGCTTCATTGACTTCTGGATTTGCCAGATTGATTTTTTTTATGCTGCGCATCACACTTCCCATTTCCGTATTGGATGATAGTTTTTTTACTGAACGCAGTAATCTTATATAGTTGTCGTCGTCCAGGTCATAATCCGTGATCAGTTGCCTTAGCGTATTGCCGGCTTCGGTATTGCTGCTCATTTTGTCGATGGTGCTAAAATAGGCGGCACTTACATCGCTGTTTCCCATATTTAATTTATCGAGCGAAGTCAACACGGCTCCCATTTCTGTATTTGAACTCATTTTCATTACACTCATCAGGAGCCGGACAACGGCCTGATCAGGAAGATTTTGATTCCGGGCTGTATACCGCAACACTTCACCGGTTTCTGTATTGCTTGACATTTTGTCAATTCCTCCGAAATAGCTCTCGGTAACCTGTGGATCATTAAAATCAATTTTCGTATGAATATTCGTCAATACATTACCTCTTTCTGTATTTGATGATAATTTGGAAACCGACCGGAAGAATACAATGGCGGTGGAATTGGTTTTTAAAAACAGATCGGTAAATTCCCGGAACAATTGTGCACTTTCTGTGTTTGAACTCATTTCCTGGGGGATGGCAGCACATACAAAATTCAATTCGGTTTCATTCAGGTTGAAATTTTTCAGCAGTGCCCCGAAATAAAGTGCCATCACAGAATTGGAAGGTATTTCATGGATTTCATCCAGAACACCCTGAACGCCTTTATTTGCATAGATCCGTTTAGTTCGGTTTTCGGCATCAATCCCTGTGATACGGATGACATCCAGCATGACATCTGACAGCCATTTCCTGCCCTCCGGATCAAAAGGCTTCTCCGATCTTCCTTCATAATACTGAAAGTTCAGATCGCCTTTCGAGTTGCTTTCAACGATCACCGATCGTTTATTCCCAAACGTACTTTTACTGATTTTGAGATATCCTCCGGGTGAAATGCTTTTTATGCCCGAATCATCATCGGTTACACTGATATCTCCCTTTACCTGTATATCAAAGTCGGAAAATGTATCCGACTGCCTGTATTGTCTTTTTCCATCGGGATTGTTTTGAATAACAGGCTCACCGATCACCTTTATAAATGGCAAAACGGTCAGCATTATGATAGTAAGGGTCCGGTAAATAATTTTCATAGGTGTTTTCATGGATACTGTTTTTTTGATTTAAATGAATTGCCTACAAATTAAATGGAAAGCAGAATTCTGAAAAAGCAAAATGACATCAACTGTTCATTCGATGTATTGAATTGCAGAATTATTGTTATGAGAATTTTATGTTAAAAAAATCCGGAAAATTGAACGAGTTGTTTACTTTTTAGTTTTCGGTAAACTTCCGCAGCGGCTGAGTATAATATAAAAATTAAAAAATTAAAATATTGAAATCAATCGTTCCAGTTTGAAAAGATCAAAAAAATCAGATATTGTGTAATTTGATTGACCATTATTATTAAATTTGCCGCTCAATTTTTTTAATTATACCACAAATTACATTAACAAAATGAAAACAGGTAAAGTGAAATTCTTTAATAAAGCCAAAGGTTTTGGATTTATTATTGATGATGAAACCGGAAAAGATTTTTTCGTTCATGTTTCCGGATTAATTGATGAAATCAGAGATGAAGATGATGTAACTTTTAACCTTCAAGAAGGGAAAAAAGGTTTAAACGCTGTTGACGTTAAATTAGCTTGATAGCGTTATCAAATTCAATTAAAGATTTAAAAAGCCTGGTGTTGAACCAGGCTTTTTTTGTGTTTTTTCAAATGGCCCGTTACTAAAATTGAAATGCTTAATTCGGGTTTAATTTATAAAATGTATTGTCCGGTGCAAAACTGTCGGTTATTAGTCATCATCACCGGAAACAGGTTCATCGTCATCCGAATCGGTTTCCGTATCTTTTTCAGAATCTTTTTCAATGATGCTTTGGTTCAGTTTTTCAATGTCACTTTTTGAATCAACTTTTACATTTACCTTAACAAGGTACGATGCATTATCGGTGTCAATGTTAAAGGCGTAAAAGAACTCACCATTTGGTTTGGTTACCTTCCGGATAAAATCTTTCCAACCTTCCGGATATTTTTTCCTGACTGCTTCTAATGCATCATGTGGAAGGTCTTCAAAGCGAATTACTTTTCTTATCTTTTCCATAATTTATATTTGAAATGCAATATTAAATCAAAACTCTTTTTAAATATTATTCTGTTGATAAAATTTTAACAAATTTTATTTAAAAAAACTTAAGCGTAAGTAAGATATCTAGCATTTATTTCGCGAACTAATAAAAAACATCATGAACCTTAAAATCAAAAACCGGAATGACTTTAATATGCCACAGGAGATAGTTAAATATTTCTTACCTTAGCTGACTGAATACAACGATTGTAAAGGATTGTTTGTCTTTATTGACAAAACACCTTCAGGTTGTAATTCCGGACAGAATCATTTCTAATATATCACTCAACATGAAAAGGAAACACATCTTTTGGATAATCTTAATGGCAATTACCGTTTTAGTGGATCAACCCGATCTTTTCAGTCAGGTCGTCATCAATGAATATTCGGCTTCCAATTTAACTACCATTGCCGATAATTACGGAGCTTATGAAGACTGGATGGAATTGTACAATACATCCGCCGAATCCATTAACCTGGAAGGCTATTATTTGAGTGACAAGCTTTCGGATTCAACCAAATGGCAGTTTCCGGCAGGTGTTACCATTACCGGTCATGGCTTTTTAAAAATCTGGTTATCCGGTAGGGATGAAGCGCAGAACGGGAATTATCATACCAACTTTAAATTAACGCAAACAAAAGACAATGGAGAATATGTTGTATTAACTAATCCTCAGGGCGTTGTGATTGAGCAGCATCTACTTGAGATTACACAAAAAGAACATTCTCGCGGAAGGGTTACCAACGGTTCAGATACCTGGGGAATATTTACCAATCCGACACCCGGTTCTTCCAACAATTCAGCAAATTCCTATGCAGCTTATACGGCGAAACCTTCGATGGATTCTATTGCCGGTTTTTATCCGGGAGCAATTACCCTGACAATAACGAATAATGAACCGAATTCTGTAGTACGGTTTACTACCGATGGAGCTGATCCGGGTGCCTCATCTCCGGTTTATTCAAGTCCTGTTAATATTTCATCCACAACCATTGTAAAAGCGAGAGCATTCAGTAATGACCCATCAATCTGTCCGGGTCTTATCGAGTTTAAAACCTATTTTATCGGGGTGACGCATACACTGGCTGTTATGTCGATTGCAGGGGATCAAATCGACAATTTGTTAAATGGAAACGGAGGACTTATTCCCTACGGTTCGTTTGAATATTTTAATAAAAATAAAGTCAGGACGACTTATGGATATGGGTCATTCAATGAACATGGCCAGGATTCATGGGTTCATCCGCAGCGTAGTATCGATTACATCACACGGGATGAATGCGGTTACAATTATGCCATCCGTGAAAAAATGATCGAATACACCGACCGGGATGAATTTCAGCGGGTTATTCTCAGGGCACAGGGCGATGACAATTATCCGGGTATCGATACGAGTGCTCACTTGAGAGATTACTTTATCGAAAATACGGCTTGCAAACATAACCTACATTTGGATGTGCGTAAGGGTGCGACAGGATTGTTATATGTGAACGGCCAATATTGGGGTGTTTACGGTTTTCGTGAAAAAGTGAGCGATTCTGATTTTACTAAATATTATTACAATCAGGATAAATACCATCTTTACTACCTGATGCTTTGGGGCGGATCATGGGCCGAATACGGAGGTCAACCCGCATGGGACGATTGGAATGCACTGCATGATTTTATCAAGTTCAATGATATGAGTAACCAGGATAATTTCGAGTATGTAAAAGAACATCTGGATTATACGACACTCGTTGATTATATCCTGCTCAACTCCTATGTTGTATGTTCCGACTGGATCAACTGGAATGTAGGGTGGTGGAGAGGCACCAATCCTGAAGGCACCCACCTGAAATGGGGATACACTTTGTGGGATGAAGATGCTACATTCGGTCACTATATAAATTATACAGGTGTACCAGGTCAAAATCCTTATGTCTCGCCCTGCTATCCCGAGGGTCTTACCAACGATCCAGAGCAACACATTCTTTTACTCAACCGGCTTCGGGATAATGCCGAGTTTGATCAGTATTACATTTCGCGCTATATCGATCTGATCAATACCGTATTCCGTCCTGATACAATGATCACATACCTCGATGAAATAGAAGCAATGATGCTGCCTGAAATGCAGGGGCATTGCGACAGGTGGGGTGGCTCAGTAGCTGAATGGCAGGTTAATGTGCAGAAAATCCGGAATTTTATTACCATCCGGAACAACATTCTTCCCAGCGGTCTTAAAAGTTGCTATGACCTTACAGGCCCTTATGAATTCCAGGTAAATACCGATCCTCCCGGTGCCGGTGAAGTCGGCCTGAATTCACTTGTGCTGGATAAATTTCCGTGGGGCGGATATTATTACGGCGGCATCGATATCAAGCTGAAAGCACTCGAAACCAACAATATTTATGAATTTGATAAATGGATACTGAACAACAGTATAGTCACTCCGTCCGACAGTGCCAAAGAAGTGATATTGAACCTGACTTCCGGAGATAACCTGATCGCTAAATTCAAACTCAAACCGTTTGGCGATTCGCTGGTGATCAATGAGATTAATTATAACTCGGCGCCGGATGCAAATGCAGGTGACTGGGTAGAATTTTATAATCCCAACACCTATGCGCTCGATATCACCGACTGGCAATTCAAGGATTCAGACGACCAGCACGTGTTTACATTTCCATCTGGAACCTTGCTTGAACCCAATGGATACCTGGTTTTGGTGAGGGATTCGGCGAGTTTTACAGGTGTATTTCCGGATGTTCAGAATTTTATCGGTGAGATGGGATTCGGGTTAAGCAGCTCGGGTGAACTGATCCGTTTATTTAATGCTGAAGGTGCTTTGATCGATACGGTTCATTTTGAGCCAACCGATCCGTGGCCACCGGAAGCTAACGGTGAAGGGCCAACTCTTGAACTCATGGACTGGCAGTTTGATAATGCCCTTCCTGAAAGCTGGGTTGCCTGGTATGAACATGGAACACCGGGACAGCACAACAGCTACTTTGTAAGTGTTCCTGAGAAAAAAGAAATAGCAAAACCTTTTTCCTTTGTGATTTATCCTAATCCTGTTACCAGTAGTGCGGTTTTACAGGTGACAAGTGGCCCGGACATTACGAATGGAGAACTTATTATCTATAATATTTTTGGTAGAGAGGTAAAACGAATTAACGGTATTCATTCAAACAGGGTAGAAATAAAAAAGGGTGATCTAAATGCAGGCGTTTATTCCTGCCGGCTGAACAACATTGACACAGGCGTATTTGAAACCGTTAAAATGGTTGTAGAATAAGCTGTGGATTGATGCTCTAAGCTTGTTTTGCAGTTTTACAGACGACTGGGATGTCGTTGACGGTTAATGCAGGAAATGACCATTTTCTTCTATGTTTCATCAAAATTTCAAAAAAATGATATACCGCAGAGACTTTTTTAAATTAAGTTCGATGGGTTTGGTCGGAGCTTTGCTTCCCGGCAGGATCAAAGGAAAATCAGAAATATTCTTTGATTTCAATGGCCCTTCGGATTATGAAGAATTCAATATTGAAGGCATGCAGGTATTGATGAAAAAAGGGGAACTGAATTCAGTTCAATTGACCGAATATTACCTGAGGAGAATTAACGAACTCGATAAAAATGGCCCCCATTTAAACTCCGTTATCGAACTGAATCCTGAAGCCATGACGATTGCAGCAAAATCAGACGAAGAGCGGTCAGCAGGAAAGATTCGGGGACCACTTCATGGGATACCGGTGATGATAAAAGATAACATCGATACGGCGGATAAGATGCAAACAACGGCGGGTTCTCTGGCACTGGCCGGATCGGTTGCAGCAGATGATTCATTTGTTGCCGGTAAACTCCGGGAAGCCGGTGCTGTGATCATCGGAAAAACCAATTTAAGTGAATGGGCCAATTTCCGTTCAACACATTCCTCCAGTGGTTGGAGCAGCAGAGGAGGACAGACCCGGAATCCCTATATAATTGACAGAAGCCCGTGCGGATCGAGTTCAGGATCGGGAGTTGCAGTCGCGGCAAATCTTTGTGCAGTGGCAATTGGGACGGAAACTGACGGCTCGGTTGTTTGTCCTTCCGCAATAAATGGCATCGTCGGAATAAAACCCACTGTCGGCCTGATCAGCCGACGCGGAATCATCCCGATTTCTTTTTCGCAGGATACAGCGGGCCCCATGGCCAGATCAGTTGCGGATGCAGCGACTCTGCTTGGAGTTCTAACCGGATTTGATCCCGATGATGATAAAACTAAAGAAAGCGCGGGCAGGTTTTATTCAGATTACACACAATTTCTGGATGCGAACAGCTTAAATGGAAAAAATATTGGGATCGACAGAAAAAGCTTTGGTTATCATGAAAAGCTGGATAAGATCATCAACGAAAAGATCGGTTTGATCAAAAATGCAGGGGCAAACCTAATAGAACTTGATTCCGTGATCACCGACAATTCGGTTTATGATGACGAATTCGATTTGCTGCTTTATGAATTCAAAGATGGAATCAATAAATATTTGAAAAAGCTGTCGGGTTCAGGGCCGAAAAATTTGCAGGATTTAATCGATTTTAATGAAGCAAACCGAGATAAGGTTATGCTCTGGTTTAGTCAGGACATTTTTATCAAAGCACAGGAAAAAGGGGATCTCAGTTCTGAAGAGTACACGAAAATCATTGCAAAAATTGACAAGGTAGTGAGGAAAGAAGGCATCAACAAAGTAATTTCGAATAACAAGCTTGATGCGATTGTTGCCCCGACCGGTGGTCCGGCCTGGAACATCGACCTGGTAAACGGTGATCACTACCTTGGAAGTTCATCAAGTTTGCCGGCAATGGCAGGCTATCCGCACATTACTGTACCTGCCGGTTATATCGACGGCTTGCCCGTGGGAATTTCATTTTTTGGCTTAGACTGGCATGAACCCCAATTAATCGGCATGGCTTATGCTTTTGAGCAGATGACGAAATCACGTCAAAAGCCAAAATACATTAAAACACTGAAATTTTAGGAAGGTTAGCTAGATTTGGGTTTATAAAGCCCTTCAGGATTAGAACCCAGCATCCCGGCTTCAAAAAGGGATGGACTGACTTTTACTAGTTTACTTACCTGTTCTGGTTTTATGATGGGATAATGTCGGATAGTATCCAGATGCGAACTGATAAATTCCAGATCCTGATCCGTTGTTTGCCAGTTTTGCTTGTCGAATTTCTTTAAGTCAAGCGGCAGGGAGTATGCTCTCAATGTCTTTTCGCCAAATGAATTAAAATAAAAATCGAAATACGACATTACCAGTTCCCTGATACTTTTATATACCGGCTCCCGAAGGCGGATAACCGTAAAATTCGATTTGGCAATGGCTCCCCAGCAACCATCAAGCTTATAAACGGCAATTACATGATCATCGTCGTTTTCGGCCCTCATATCCACAACAAGCGGTCGCCCGCCGTGATACTGCAGACAGGCGGCAGCAAACAATGCACCCTCTACACAATGCGCCCGGTTTTTGCGAATGACCCATCTGGGCGAATTAGTTTCATGGGTTGGATTATAAGGAATCGAATCAAGATAAGCCTGAATTTTTGAAGGCGAACTGAGTTCTTCAAGAAATTTCGTTTCTTCTTTCGTCCATAAATATTCTGAACCGGTGCTCTTTTTCATAAATAAATCATTTTATCAAAAAAAAACTCTAATCCCATCAAAGCAGCAAACCGACAACAGACTCATTTTTTAAATTGCGATAGTTTCCGTACTTTGTTTGCGATAGTCCCCGTTTCACCTAACCTTATCAAACCGATAATGCTGTTTAAGATAAAACCCGGATGTTCTATTTTTCTGCCGAATTTCGATACTTTAAGGTCTCTGTCCCCAAGGTATTGAATCTTTTCGTGTTGGGTTTGAAGCGACGCTAATTCCACTGCCATTTGCCAGGCTGCATCTCTGGCAATTTCCAGTGAAAAAGAAGCCAGGCTTTCATCCGATCGACCCATGAACCAATCGATGGGTTTCAAAAATGGCCATATTGCCGACAAATTATTCTGAACCTTGTCAATCAGTGAAGCAAGAACTTTATTAACTCTAAAGAAATCGGTATAAAGCTCATGAATGGAATTTCCCGGAGCGACGGTAGCTGCCGCAATCCCAAGATCGAAACTGATGTGGGCATTCATACCCAAAAAAAGATGCTGCAAAACGAGCGGACTCCACGATTTTGAGGCTTCAAAAGCAATCCGCCAGGATTCTGAAACATGCTGCTGATCATTATAATTTTGATAGGCTTCAAGATAACGGTTGGCAAAGACGACATCCAGCTTTTCCATTCGTTCGTTGTTTTCGAAAAAGCCTTCTCCGATCTTATTTCTAATTTCTTCTGTCACCTGAAGATAAATAGCCGGGAAATAACCTTTTCTGTTCCCTGGTTTTTGGCACTGTTGAACTATTTCACTCAGGTAGTCAATGACTTCATCAATTGTTTGTGGAAGCATGGTTGGAAATTAATTTCATTTGATTTTAATTGTTGATGACGAAGAATTTAAGGAATAACCACGCTTTGGGTTAAAAGTTCAATTTTTTGAAAATGAAAAGTTTAAGAAATTCAGTTTGATAATCCCTTTTCAATTAAAACTTAATAATCATGTATCCTGAACCTGGGGAAACCGGATTTCTAAAATAGTATTGAATAGACAACCTTGAAATCAATATAAGTGATAAATAAATTAGCGATTTTAAAGAAAATGCGTAATTCGTTTGTTTATTTGGAAAAACGCAAATACAAAGAGAAATGATCAAAAAAAAATCAGTTGAATATTCTGATACCACCCGAACATTTCAGGGTGTAATTGCCTGGGACGGGAGCGTTAAGGGTAAAAGGCCCGTTGTGCTTATCGCTCATGCGTTTGGCGGACAATCCGAATTTGAAGAAGAGAAGGCCGTTGAACTGGCAAAGCTTGGGTACCTGGGTTTTGCGATCGATATGTACGGAAAAGGCAGAAGAGCAGATAATCTGCAGGATTCACGTGCATTAATGCAGGAACTAACCGGGAACAGAAATTTATTGCTGGAACGGATTCAGCTTGCATTAAAAACAGGTATGGAGCTCGAATTAGCAGATCAAACAAATATGGGAGCTATCGGATTCTGTTTTGGCGGCAAATGTGTGCTCGATCTGGCACGATCAGGAGCAGAAGTTAAAGGAGTTGTATCCTTTCATGGCAGTTATGACAAGCCTGGAATTGATTACGATAAGCCGATAAAATCTTCCATTTTGATTTTACATGGTTGGGATGATCCGGTTGGGAAACCCGGACAGGTTGCAGAACTGGCTGCAGAATTAACTGAACGGAAAGCAGACTGGACGATCACTTCCTTCGGACACACCGGCCATGCTTTTACAAATCCAAAAGCAAATTCGCCGGAGAGAGGAGTTTTTTATAATAAAAAATCAAATGACAGGGCCTGGAAATCGATGGTCGGTTTTTTTGAAGAGGTATTTAAATAAAAATAACTTAACGCTTTTCTCACAGAATGTTAAACTGTATTCTCTAAATTTTGATAAAGATGTTCCGGAGTGCAACGAAAGAACATTTCCTGATAAATTAATATTTTTGTATTCGTCAACACTGTTTTTGTTTCCGGCTAATAGCGTTTACCATTGAAATCAATGCAAAAATATCCGATCAAGATGACAAACCCCGATTTTGTTTCGGTCATCGATGAGCTACCATTGTGGTCGGCACCCTTCGGGTTAAAACTACTTGAGGCGATCAAAATCAGGAAAAAGATAACCGTTCTCGATATCGGTTCGGGCCTCGGTTTTCCTGTTCTGGAAATTGCCATGCGCTTGGGTGAATCCTGCAAAGTTTACGGTATTGATCCATGGAAAGAAGCGGTTAATCGTATCCGGCAGAAAATTTCATTTTATGGAATAAGAAATGTTGAAATTTTTGATGGCGTTGCTGAAAATATTCCGTTGCCTGATCATTCAGTCGATCTGATTGTCAGCAACAACGGAATCAATAATGTAAACGACCTTTCGAAAACCCTGTTGGAATGTACACGGGTTTGTAAACCCGGCGGGCAGTTTGTTGTTGACTGTCAACCTTGAAAAAACGATGATCGAATTTTACGGTGTTTTCGAAAAAGTACTTCGCAGTATGAACCTGCCTGGTGAAGTCGAAAAAATGCACCATCATATTTATTCAAAACGTAAACCTTTGCCTGAATTGCTGAGCAGGATCGGGGAGGCGGGATTCAGGATAGACAGGGTGATTGAAGATGAATTTAAACTAACCTTTACGGATGGAACGACGATGTTCAATCATTTTCTGATCCGGCTGGGATTCATCGATAGCTGGAAAGAAATCGTTCCTGAACATAAACGAAAGAAAGCTTTTTCGGCCATCGAACATGAACTGAATGCAATAGCTGCCGGTCAGGGGCAACTCGATCTGACCATTCCGTTTGCAGTGATCGACTGCGAAAAGATCTCAGCGTGAGGAGTCGAAACCGGGTTGGCTGTTTTGTTGTGCATTAAACTAAATTAAGAATTATGCTTAAAAATTGTAATATACCTTATTATGCCGTCATTTTTACTTCATTGAGAACTGAAATTTATGACGGGTATGCAGAGATGAATAAAAAAATGAATGAACTGGCAGCGAAACAGTCCGGATTTTTAGGTATCGACTCAGTACGTGAAACACTTGGTATATCTGTATCATACTGGGCGGATATGGATTCACTGAAACGCTGGAAGAAGAATTCTGAACACATGCTTGCGCAGAGCATGGGACGAGAACTTTGGTACACTTACTATAACGTGAGGGTTTGCCGGGTTGAACAAGAATATGACTTCACTGTTAAATAATCCTGTTAATAAAATTTCCAATGAATTTTGATTTCTGGAACTCCCGCTATTCAGCAACCGGATATACTTATGGCACTGAACCGAACAGGTTTTATGCCGAACAACTGGAGACGATTCGACCCGGTAAAATTCTGTTCCCTGCCGAAGGAGAAGGACGCAATGCAGTGTATGCAGCGGAAAAGGGATTTGAGGTGGTGGCCTTCGATGGAAGCAATGAAGCAAGGAAGAAAGCATTGCAATTGGCTTCGGAAAGAAATGTTACGATCGATTACCATGTTTCGACGTTTGATGAAATAAATCTGCCCGCTCGATGAATTCGACCTGATCGTCTTTGTCTTTGTTCATTTTCCCCAGGATAAAAGGGAAGAATATCACCGAAAGTTGATCCGGTTTTTAAAACCGGGAGGGTACTATTATTCTTGAAGGATTTTCGAAAAAACAGATCACACTGAATTCAGGCGGTCCGAAGGATGAGACCATGCTTTTTTCTGAGGATGAATTGCTGTCCGATTTCAGGGATCTGAAAAATATCAGGATATCTGAGGAGAAAATAATTCTGGAGGAAGGACAGTATCATAACGGAGAGGCCTCTGTTATCCGGCTGACTGGAAATAAATAGTACTTCCTTCATGAAGAGACACTGAGCATTAGGAATTTTGTTATATTTAAATTTGTAAAAACACTTTAATGATCGTAGGAATAGGAGGGGTCAGCAATTCAGGTAAATCAAACCTGGCGAAAAAGATAAAAGATCACTATCACACCCAAAAAATAACAATTCTTTGCCAGGATGATTTTACTTATCCGGTAGACCAGCTTCCTAAAATAAACGGCCACATCGATTGGGAAACTCCGGAAACTATCAACTTTGAAGAATTTAAAAGGGCGGTTTTACGTGCAAAAAGCGATGCAGACATCGTTATTGCAGAAGGGCTTTTTGCATTTTATGATGAACAGATCACTGAATTATACGATAAAAAGCTTTTCATTGAAATCAGCTATGAAACATTTTTAGCTCGCAAAAAGCTGGATTTTAGGTGGGGAAAAGAACCCGACTGGTACATCGATCATATCTGGAATTCATACCTGAAGTACGGTAGGCCGGTACATTTAACTCCGGATTATATAATTATTGATGGCGAGAAATCCGTGGATGTAGATCAGATAATCTTTTAACGTTTTTTAAACTTCTTTCCCGAAACATTCAACTTTAACCATTGTTAATACAGTTAATAATGACTATTCGGTAGGGAGATTATGTTTAAATACGTGTTTCTGATAATAATCGTGGGTGTGGGCATTTCGTGTGCTTCACCGAAAGAAGAGAACGAAATTCCAATGATGAACTTCAGGCAGCTTGAACCATATTTGCACAGACACAACGATACTGTGTATGTGATAAATTTCTGGGCTACGTGGTGTAAACCCTGTGTGAAGGAAATCCCCGGCTTTGAGAAATTCAACAGCGATTATAAAGATAAAAAAGTGAAAGTGATTCTCGTGAACCTTGATTTTCCTGATAAACACGATGATCTCGTGGTTCCATTCGTTAAAAATAACCACATCAAATCGGAAGTGATCCACCTGATTGATACAGATTCGAACAACTGGATAGATAAAGTGAATACATTATGGTCGGGTGCGATACCAGCAACGCTTGTTTACAAAGGGAATTCGAGGGAATTTCATGAAGCCTTGTTATCTTATGATGAACTAAAATCAATTGTCGAATCAAAAATGTAAATGCTATGAAAACACTCCTTTTATTGCTTGTTTCCATATCTCTATATATCCCGTTACCGGCGCAGGGCTATAAGGTCGGAGATGTCGCTACAGATTTCCGGCTGAAAAATGTTGACAATAAAATGGTTTCCCTTGCTGATTTCAAGGATGCCAAAGGCTTTATCGTTATATTTACCTGCAACCATTGTCCGTATGCAAAAGCGTATGAAGACCGTATCATTGCCCTTAATAAAAAGTTTGAGCCGAAAGGGTATCCGGTCATAGCTATCCAGCCGAACGATCCGGAAAAAATTCCCGAAGATTCATTTGAAAATATGCAGATACGTGCAAGGAAAAAAGGATATACTTTTCCTTACCTGATGGATGAAGGTCAGAAAATAACACTTCAATATGGTGCCCAGCGCACTCCTCATGTGTTTGTGCTGAAAAAGGAAAACCAGGGTCTGGTGGTCAAATACATCGGTGCGATCGACAACAATTATGCGGATGCTTCGAAAGTTACTGAAAAGTATGTGGATAATGCTGTTGAAGCATTAATTGCGGGTACGACTCCCAATCCTGATTTTACAAAGGCTATCGGATGCCGCATCACTTCAAAAAATTGAAAAATAGAGATTTTTGACTTTGACGGTCTACGTATCAAGTTTTTCGTAAACCGAGTTCTGACTTTTATATTCAGGAACGATCTCCTTCATTTTTTTTACGATCGAAAAATTGTCCTGCTTAGCAACAAGGTCAAGTAGTTCATCAATTTCCCGGGAAATTAATTTTTTGTCGTAATTCTTTACTTTTCCAATAAGAATTTGCGGGTGATGGGTCGGAAGTGCGTTTTCAGCATTATTGAGAAGTTCTTCGTACAATTTCTCACCCGGCCTTAATCCTGTAAATTTAAGTTGAATATCTTTATCATATTCCAGACCCGACAACCGGATCATTTTCTTTGCCAGATCAACTATTTTAACCGGGTTACCCATGTCGAAAAGATAAATTTCGCCACCATTTCCCATCATTCCGGCTTCAAGAACAAGCTGGCAGGCTTCGGGAATCGTCATAAAATAACGAATGATATCAGGATGTGTAATGGTAATCGGTCCACCTTTTTCAATTTGTTTTCTAAATAAAGCAATACGAAAAATGAACGAAAAACAACAATGACATAACGTATTGCTATGTCCTGCTGCAGCTCGGCGAGCCACTTGTTGGAGCGCGACTCGGCACCGCCACCCTCGTATTCGACCAGGCGGCCGGAGGTGAGAATGACCGGGAACTGCTTGGAGTGGTCGTTCTTCTGGATCGACTCGAACAGCGTCGGCAGCCGGTAGGAGTGACGATCCTTGTAGGTGGCGTATTTCGGCAGTAGGTCGCGCCGCGGGGTGTAGAGCGGCTCGCGGTGCAGCGGCACCGGATCCGGGAAGGTCCACACCACGGTGCGCGCCTTGGCGTTACCGAAGGGCGCGCAGCCGTGCTTGATGGCAACGCGCTGGATGCCGCCGGAGAGGTCGACCTTCCAGTTGGTTTTGTCGCCGGCGATCTTCTCGATGGTCGCCGTCTCTTCCGGCGTCAGGTCCTTGTCCCAGCCGAGCTTCTTCAGCATGGCCATGGTGAACTCGGGATAGCCGTCCTTGATCTCCGAGCCGACCGAATAGGAGCCCTCGGCGAGCAGATTCTCTCCGTTGTGCTCGACGCCGAAGCGGGCGCGGAAGGTGAGGCCTCCCTCGGCGACCGGCTTGGAGGTGTCGTAGAGAACCGGCGTGCCGGG
>CAVXTE010000086.1:0-22100 GCA_963764475.1 uncultured Bacteroidales bacterium | reverse complement strand
TTACCTTATCCCCAATGGAAACTACGACATGGATATTCAGATTTGGGATAAGAATGACAATGTTAAGCCTTATGTCAGCCTTGAGCCGCTTGTCATCGATTTCCCCGCCGACAAGGTGACGGTAAGTGGTATTCAATTGGTCGATTCATATACGATGACGGATGAAAATACAATATTGACAAAGAATGGCTATGATATCATTCCGTATATTCATAATTTTTATCCTGAGAATGTTAATAAGATCACGTTTTACGCAGAAATTTATAATACGGATAAAATACTGGAAGCGGATCAAAAATTTTTACTTAGCTGTTATTTGCAGCCAATTGATAAAAATACTCCCTTATCGAAGTATGTTCGTTATAAAAAGGTAAACAGTTCTCCGGTAAGTGTTGTTTTTAATGAGTTTGATATCACTGACCTTGAGTCGGGTAATTATTTTCTGGTGATTGAAGCAAGGGATCAGAAAAATGAACTGCTCGGTTTTAACAGGATTTTTATCCAGCGGAGCAATCCACGTATCCAGTTAAGTCTTGAAGATATTTCACAGGAAAAGATTTCTTCAACTTTTGCAGGTAAAATTAACAATCTCGATACTCTTCTTCAGTATATTGCCTATCTCGATCCGATATCAACAGAACAGGAACGATATTTTGAGTATGCCCATCAGAAAACATCCGATATTACAATCCAGCAAAAATTTTTCTACAACTTTTGGATCAGCAGGAATAAACTCGAACCGGAAAAAGCCTGGTTAAATTATTTATCGGAGGTGAACAAGGTAAATTATGCCTATTCGACACAAATCCGGAAGGGATACGAAACGGACAGGGGAAGAATTTACCTAAAATACGGACAACCCAATGCCATCTCCGAAAGCTATAACGAACCGGCTGCATATCCTTATGAAATCTGGCATTATTACCAGCTTGACAACGGACAGCGAAATAAAAAATTTGTGTTTTATACACGCGACATCGTCACCAATGATTTTATTCTTCTTCATTCCGATGTCGCCGGGGAAATTTCCAACTACCGCTGGCAGTACGTCCTTTTTCAGCGGGTTGATCCGGGATTTAATATCGATCAGGGTGTGCAGGAAGATAATTGGGGTGGGAATTCGAAGAAATATTTTGATCTGCCCAGGTAGATTCTTGCTGCTTTTCAGTTTCTCTTTTATTCCGGTCCGATTATATATAGATTAATTTCCAAAACGGATGAAAACTTCCGACTTTCTTTTAACTTTCCTATCTTTTTTTGGAAATAGTTTTATATTTTTTCCCGACATTTCTGATTATATATTTCCTTATTAACAAAAAGCTGAAAAATGAAAAAATCAAAGACTAAAGTTGTCGCGGTCAGCCATTTAATATCTTAAGGATAAAGGGGAATTAATAATTTATTTCAAACAAAAGTGATGTCTTCTTTTTTAATCGTCTTTTCGCAATAATGACATTGCAATCTCAAATCCTCTTTATCGATGACATTGAACAGGGTGGGTATAGCTTCATGATTTGTAATGCAGTTGGGATTGATGCATTTTACGATTTTATTGATTTTCATCGGTATCTCCACTTTTGCCTTATACACAACAGTATAATCCTTGATTACAATTAAGGAAGCCGAAGGAGCCACCAAAGCTATCTTATTGATTTCCTCACTTTCGAAATATTTATTGCTGACTTTAATGATTCCTTTCTTACCTAATTTGGCACTGTCGAGGTTGGTTCCCACCATGATCTGATTTGGAATTTTATCGAGGCTAAGGATCTTTATCACCTGAAATACCGTTTTGGGTGGAATATGATCGATCACGGTTCCGTTTTCAATTGCCGAAACTTTTAATTCTTTTCGTTTATCCTGTATTACCATTATTGATTTTTTTAGAGTTAATAAAGGTTTAAACCTCAGCGCCTAAAATTGCAGAAAGTAAAGCCTGCCTGACATACACTCCATTTTTTGCCTGCTGAAAGTAATATGCCTTCGGATTGTCATCCACATCTTCGTTTATTTCATTTACGCGTGGTAGCGGATGTAACACCCTCAAATTTTTTTTGCTGGCTTCGAGCATTTCGTTTTTCAAAACATACGCATTCTTAACCCGTTCATATTCCAGTGGATCGGCAAATCGCTCTTGCTGTATACGTGTCATATAAAGGATATCAACCTTGGGAATGACATCATCCATTTCGGTATACTGAAAATATTCCAGGTTTTTTTCTTTGATGTAGCGCTTAACAGCACTTGGAAGCTTCAACTCTTCAGGAGAGACAAAATGGAACGTTGTGTTGAAATTTGTCAGCGCAATAACAAGTGAATGTACTGTTCTGCCATATTTTAAATCACCGACGAAAGCAATTTGTAAGCCATCGAGGGTTTTTTGTGTTTTTCGAATCGAATACAAGTCGAGCAAACATTGTGTCGGATGCTGGTTTGAACCGTCTCCTGCATTGATGATAGGAACCGGTGACACCTCACTGGCATAGCGCGCACTGCCCTCTTTGGGATGCCGCATGACAATAACGTCAGCATAGTTGCTGACCATAAGGATTGTGTCTTTCAGGGATTCTCCCTTCTTAACACTTGAAGTAGCCACATCACTGAATCCGATAACACGTGCTCCGAGTCTGTTTGCAGCCGATTCAAAGCTTAGTCGTGTACGTGTCGACGGCTCAAAAAACAGTGTTGCAACAACAGAATTATCCAGGATTTTCAGGTTTGGATTTGCTTCAAATTTTTCAGCCAGGTTGAGCACTTTTTCATAATCATCTCTGGTGATGTCATGGATCGAAACAAGGCTTTTGTCTTTCATTATTAAATATGTTTAATACAGTTGGTAAAATTATCCAAAAAACCATCATGGCTGATCGATGTTGATTTTTTGTTAAAAAAAGGGCGGCCTGTAAAGCCGCCCTGATACATTCCGGTTATTTTTTCAATCCGTATTCCTTGACGAAATCCCCGATAATTTCCTCGAGGTTCGGAAGCCCGATTTCCTGTAAATCATAATAAACCCGTGTATTCGGTTTAGTGATTTTTATGAGTCTGTTTAGGTCTATTGGAGTTCCTATTACCACAGAATCACAATCGGTATTCGCAATAGTAGTTTCAAGATCTTTTAATTGCTGATCGCTGTACCCCATGGCAGGCAATAATGTACCGATATTCGGGTAGATCCTGAATGTTTCGGATAATTTGCCGACTGTAAACGGTCTTGGATCGACCAGTTCGGAAGCTCCGAATTTTTTTGCAGCAACAGTACCGGCACCGATTTTCATTTCACCGTGTGTCAGCGTTGGACCATCCTCAACTACCAATACCCTTTTACCCCTTATAATTTTCGGATCATCGACCTTAATAGGAGAGGCACCGTCAACAACGATAGCATTGGGTGCTACTTTGTTAATACTATTCCGAACTGTTTGAATTCCTTCGGGAGATGCAGTGTCCATTTTATTGATTACGACAACATCTGCAAGTCTGAGTGTTACTTCCCCGGGATAGTATGATAATTCGTGTCCCGGACGATGCGGATCGACAACAGTTATGTTCAGGTCAGGTTTGTAAAATGGGAAGTCGTTATTTCCACCATCCCATAACACTACATCACAACCATCGGGATCATTTTCAGCAGCCCTTAAAATGGCCTCATAATCGACACCGGCATAAATAACATTTCCGCGCACGACATGGGGTTCATATTCTTCCATCTCTTCAATCGTACACTTATGCTTGTGAAGATCTTCAATGGTAGCAAAACGCTGAACTTTTTGTGCAACAAGATCACCGTATGGCATCGGGTGGCGAATGGCGACAACTTTCAATCCCAGCTCCATCAAATATTCAATGATTTTGCGTGAAGTCTGACTTTTGCCGCAACCTGTTCTAACTGCTCCCACAGCAACTAATGGTTTGGTGCTTTTAATCATAGTTTCTCCGGGGCCTAAAAGTATGAAGTTAGCACCTGAAGCATTAACAATTGCACTTACTGCCATTACCCTGTGATAGGGAACATCGCTGTAAGAAAAAACACAATCCTGAACATTCTGATCTTTAATTAATTTTGGGAGGTCTTCTTCTGCAAAAATCGGGATACCGTCCGGGTATAAGTCTCCGGCAAGTTGGGCCGGGTATTTTCGTCCGTCGATATCAGGAATTTGGGCAGCCGTAAAGGCTACTACTTTGTAATTTTCATTCCCACGGTAAACAGTATTAAAATTGTGGAAATCCCTTCCTGCAGCACCGATAATAATTACATTTCTCCTCATAATTATTACCTTTTTTTGAAATTAAACATTAGTTCATCCTTAAAAAACTGCTCTAAAATAGTTGCAAAGGTATACCTTTAAAATTCCAATCCAAATTTAACCCTAAAAAATATATCCAATTTTAGGCTATTTTTGCCAAAACCTTTTTTTGGAATGATTGTCGAACAAATTGCTGAATTTACGGCTGTTGCGGTTGAAAAACTGTTTGCAGTGACTATAGAAAATCAACGTATTCAGGTTGAGAAGACCAACAGTGAGTACAAGGGTGATTACACGGTTGTGGTTTTTCCTCTTTTAAAATATTCAAAGAAGTCACCGCAAGAAACTGCAGAACAGATTGGTCGCTTTTTGGTCAATAATTTTCAACCGGTTTCTTCTTTTGAAGTAATAAAGGGATTTTTAAATCTTGTCATTTCAGATCATTATTGGATTGAATTTTTCATGACGAATTTAACCAACGAAAAATTCGGGTGTGGCGAAATGAAAGAAACAGTTCCAATTGTTGTCGAATATTCATCTCCAAATACTAATAAGCCATTACACCTGGGCCACATGCGTAATAACCTGCTTGGTCATTCAGTTTCAGAAATTCTGATGGCAAGTGGAAAGAACGTAGTAAAATTAAATCTTGTAAACGATCGTGGGATCCACATTTGTAAGTCCATGCTGGCCTGGATGAAATGGGGTCATGGTGAGACTCCCGATTTATCAGGAATGAAAGGTGACCATTTAATCGGGAAATATTATGTGCTTTTCGACCGAAAGCACAAAGAACAACTGAAAGACCTGCTGCAACAAGGAATTTCGGAAGACGAAGCATTGAGCAAAGCACCTTTGATGAAAGAAGCTCAGGAAATGTTGCAGAAATGGGAAAATGGGGACGATGAGGTGATATCTGTTTGGCGCATGATGAATGCATGGGCTTATGAAGGATTTGATGCCACCTATAAACGTTTGGGCGTTAATTTTGATTCGACCGATTATGAATCGGATCTTTATCTTGAAGGGAAAAAAATTGTGAAAGAAGGCATTGAGAAAGGTGTTTTTTATCAAAAAGAGGATGGTTCGGTTTGGGTGGATCTCAAAACAGAAGGACTTGATGAAAAACTGATTCTCAGGAGCGATGGTACCTCGGTATACATAACGCAGGACTTAGGTGTTGCACAAAAACGCTATGATCTGTATCATCCGCAGAAATTGCTTTATATTGTCGGCAATGAGCAAATCTATCATTTCAATGTGCTCAAAGGAATTTTGAAAAAACTTGGAAGAGAGTGGTACGATATTGTGCATCACCTTTCATATGGAATGGTCGACCTGCCGGCCGGAAGAATGAAATCACGCGAAGGAACTGTTGTTGATGCGGATGATCTGATGGATGAAATGAGCGATACTGCTAAGAAAACAACCACGGAACTTGGTAAAGCGGATGGACTTGATCAAAAGGAAGCAAAAAAACTGTATGAAACGTTGGGCCTTGGCGCCCTAAAATATTTTATTCTAAAAGTTGATCCCAAAAAGAATATGCTGTTTAACCCGGAAGAATCCATCGATTTTAACGGTAATACAGGTCCGTTTATTCAATATACCTATGCCCGCATCCAGTCTATTTTCAGAAAAGCGGGGAAGACACCTGCCGAATTTGTTCAGGACCTTAAAGTTGAGAATGTTGAATTGCTTGAAGATGAAAAAAAGCTCATCATGCTGATTTCTGATTTTCCCGGAATCGTATCACAGGCAGCCGAAAATCTGAGTCCGGCCATTGTAGCAAATTACTGTTTCGACCTTGCGAAAACCTATAACCATTATTATCAGGATACTCCAATATTATTGCGGGTTGACCCGGAAATTGCAAATTTCAGAATGGTATTAAGCTGGTTTACCGGAAAAATTATTAAGAAAGTAACCAATTTGCTCGGTATTGAAGTACCGGATAAAATGTAGCATTTACTGAAGTTTGATAGTTTAAAAACTACACCTAATGACCTTGACTGATTAAATCTTTTTTATCACACAGATTGAATTCCGGTTGCAAGGTAATGTGATTGATATCGAATTCATCATGTAGAATTTTCCTGATTTCATCGAGTACATCATTGACCTTTGAAAGTGAAATATTTTCACTAAGATCGACATGAGCTTCGAAGTGCACTTGATCATCGTTTAACTGCCATACATGCACATGATGAATGTTGAGTACTTCCGGTAATACACAAATTTTTTCACTGATATTTTCAAGGACTATGTTCGAAGGGGTAAAGAGCATCAATACATTTGTACTTTGAAGTAAAATAGTAAAAGCCATATACACAAGATA
Organism: uncultured Bacteroidales bacterium; assembly: GCA_963764475.1. Taxonomy (GTDB): domain Bacteria; phylum Bacteroidota; class Bacteroidia; order Bacteroidales; family JAADJA01; genus JAADJA01. Next base: position 15,515 of record CAVXTE010000086.1, on the reverse strand, counting down.
AACAGCAATTATCAGGGTCAAAACACTGTCCACCCAATAGATTTTAAAAAAATACATGAGCAATCCTCCTGCCAGCACGGCAATGGACGTAAACATATCGGAAAGCAAATGAATATAAGCTGATTTTACATTGAGACTTTCTTTTGATTCATGGTGCAAGATTTTGGCACTTAACCAGTTAATAACAATTCCTAAGCCAGACATGGCGATTACCCAGCCGGTAGTAATCGGTTGAATATTGATAAACCTATGAATCGCCTCATACCCTAAATAGATGGATAGTGTGATCAGCATCAGAGAATTAATAAATGCAGCAATGATTTCGGCACGTTTGTATCCGTAAGTTTTTGTTACTGTGTGTTTTTTACCGGAAATAAGTGAAGCAAAAAGCGAAACTAAAAGGGCAACAACATCACTTAAATTGTGAAGTGCATCTGATAACAAGGACAAACTTCCTGAAATAAAACCACCGGCCACTTGCGAAACGGTAATGAAAATATTCAGAAGAATTGCATTTATCAGCCTGGTATTCCGTGTCTTAAGCATTATTTTTAATAAATTGATTCTTCAGTGTAACAATCAAGCCATTCAGATCGTAAAAATCTTAAATTTATCGAATGACAAAATAAGGCAAAATCAATAAAATTTTTTTGCTAATTTATGTAACAAAATAATGATTTTTATTGTTTACTATAGAAAGGACAAAATCATGAATCCTAATTATTTGAATGGATTAGTATATTCACAAAATGATGTTATTAAAATATAACTTTCTATAATATTACTATGAGAATATTTGTTACTTTTGTTATTATCAGACTTATAATTTTGAAAAATTAATTAATTAAAATAATCTAAACTACTAAACAATGAAAAAAGTCGTACTAACCTTAGGTTTTTTAACGGTCTTTATTTTGGGAACCTTTAATGTTTATTCTCAAAACTTGTCAGTTACACCCGGAACACTCAGTATTTTACCTCCGTGTATTATTGGGGCAGTCTTCAAATGGTTCAGATACATTTACCATAACTGGCAGTGGATTTGATCCGGTGGTCAGGTAATTTATGTTTCACCTGAATTGGGAGCAAATTCTCCATTTACTTTGTTAACAGCAGGAACAGGTACTTATATCGAAAGTGTAATATTTTATGCCGATGGCTCTGGTGGTGGAGTCATTAATCAGGCTATTTATGTAAAATTTACACCAAAAGCTATTGGACATATACTTCACCATCTTACGATCAAATTGATGTTTTCAATGATGGATTTACTGCATTTGCCTATTTAAATGTGTCGGAGGTATGGTAAAGGACCCGAGACATGAAAATGGAAGGTCGTCCTTCTGGCTCTAGACCCATGGACAAATATTGAGGATAGTGAGGGCATTGCTGATACAACTACAGCTAAAGGAACAGCTTTTGGCAGTGCTTTAATTAATAGTGGAACGGTTGACAGAACTTTTCAAATTACAAATACAAAACCATTACCCTTTGGAGGTGATCTGGTTCTGGATGAATATACTACTAGTAAATATGTACATATAACCGGTACTGATGCAAGTCAATTCTTAGTTACCGTTGAGCCTACAACTCCAATTAATTATGGTGGAGGAACAACAACTTATACAATTCGTTTTGCACCCACAACTTTTGGGAATAAGCAAGCTACTGTAACCATTGGAAATAACGATCCGAATGAAAATCCGTTTAATTTCGTAATTGCCGGTACAGGTTATGTTACAGCACCTGATGCACCCACTGCAAATGCAATGACGAATGTTGATAATAACAGTTTTACTGTTAACTGGTCAGCAGCAGTTGGAGGTGGAACACCCACTGGTTATTATATTGATGTGGCTATTGATGCCGGATTTACTGATTTTGTTTCAGGATATGAAAATTTAGCACTCGGGAATGTTCTAACGAAAAATATTTTCAACAACATTAATGCAAATACAGCTTACTATTTTAGGGTAAGAGCTTATAACGTCGGAGGAACAAGCAGCAACTCAGGCACTGTTTCTGTTACGTCTGCACCTTCGGTGCCAGTTGTTTTAGCCGCAAGCAGTATTACAACCACAAGCTTTTATGCTAACTGGGGAGGCTCAGTTGGAGCAACAAGTTACAAGCTTGATGTAAATACAGCCAGTGATTTTACAGGTACAGCTATTTTAAATAATTACGATGTGGGAAATGTTACTACCCGTCAGGTAACCGGATTAACTGCTGGTACACAATATTATTACAGGGTTCGTTCCTACAACGGAAATTCAAGTGAAAATCCAGGGCCTGTAGGCGCTGTTACATATTGCAATGCACCTATTGCAACTGATGCAACTAACGTTTTATCAACAAGCTTTACGGCAAATTGGACTGCCCCTGCAGGAGGAACACCCGCTGAATACCGCCTTGATGTTTCAACATCAAACACCTTTGTCACATATGTTACTGGATATGATAACCTTACTGTTGTAGGGACTTCGCAATCGGTTACAGGCCTTTCACAAAACATAATCTATTATTACAGGGTGAGGGCTGTAAACGCAACTGGCTCAAGTACCAATTCAAATACTATTACTGTGCAACTGCCTGGAAGTACTACCTGGACAGGTAATTCAAACAGCAACTGGGGGGTGGCAGGTAACTGGGATAATGGTTCGCCAGGTCCAAATACAAATGTGACAATTACTGTTGCAGGTAATCAACCATTAGTTAATTCAAATGCTCAGTGTAATGATCTTACCATGGAACCTCAAACTGAACTTACAATAAATAATGGGAAAACCCTTACAGTTAATGGTAACTTTCTGGCGGAATCCGATGCTTTTGGTTCAGCCTCAATTCTTGAATACGGTGGTTTGAATGTAACAGGTACATCGACTATTGAAAACTATCTGACCAGTGACAGGTGGCATTATGTATCACCTACAATGAGCGGTCAGCTCTCAGGTGTTTTTGAAGATTTATATCTTAAATACTGGGATGAACCTACACAGGATTGGGTTTATATATCATCTTTGACTTATCCGCTTGCTCCGGGTACAGGATATGCTTCATGGTATTATACAAATGACACAACTGTTGAATACACAGGTGGGACTTTGAATCAGGGGGATTATTCACCAACCCTTACATACACTTCTTCCGGTGGATATAACCTGATTGGTAACCCATATCCTTCAGCTATAGATTGGGATCACACAAGCTGGACAAAAACAAACGTGGATGGTACTGTTTATGTATGGAACGGGATACAAAATATTACATGGAATGGATCAGTCGGAGCCTTAACCGGTGGAGTTATTCCTGCTGGACAGGCATTTTCTATTAAAGCTAACGGGGCCAATCCTGTAATTGTAATGAAAAATGCAGCAAGAGTGCATGGTGTTGACCCATACAAAGAATCGGGTGTTGCTGATGTTCTTGAAATATCTGCTTCCGGTAATGGCTTTAATGACGAAGCTTATGTTAACTTCAATGAGGATGCTACCACAGGGTTCGACGAAAATTTTGACGGATACAAACGATGGGGTATTAATGAGGCACCACAGTTATTTACTGTTGCTGATGATATTAACCTTTCGGTAAATGTTCTTCCTGCATTGACTCAAAACCTTACAATACAAGTTGGTTACAAGGTTGGGGTTGCCGGTGAATATACCATTGGTTTTGCAAGTCTGGAAAGTTTTACCGAACCCGTTACTATTTATCTCGAAGATTTGCTTACTGGTGAAATGATCAATATTGCTGAAAATTCAAGTTACACATTTGCAGCCAGCCCTGAGGATGAAATGATCAGGTTCGAATTGCATTTTATGACAACTGTCGGTGTTAATGACAAAATTGAGAATTCGGATGTTTATATTTATTCAAATGCAAACTCTGTTTTTGTCAGGAATAGTTCAGCAAATAATAGTGGAACAATTACAGTTTATGATATTGCAGGTTCTAAAATATTATCAGCTCCTTTGGAAAATGTCCCACTTAACGAAATCAAGCTTTCTGTTAAATCAGGTTATTATGTTGTAAAAGTTATTACAAATAATGAGGTCCATTCTCAGAAAGTATTTATAAAATAGGGTTATACACCTTTTATTTACAGAAAAAGATGCCTGAAAAAGGGCATCTTTTTTTTTGCTTTCTATTTTCATCATTGTAATACCCGGTTAATACCAAGCGAAGTCAGAGAAATTGGTTTATACCCAAACTAATTTAATATCACTAAGCCAAGTCTACGCGAGCCAGAGTTTATGCCAGGTTTTTGGTGAGGTTAAAAATGTTTATTGCAAACCAGATTCTCTTTGGTATAAGTTGAAATGATATACCGGATTATCGCTTTCGTAGTTTGATTTGTTGATTGGGATACAATATTGCATCTTTACGAAGTGTGTTGTATTTACAAAGCTTTTTAAGTTTCACACCATAAATTTGCGAAATATCATGTAGTGTCTGTCCCGGGCTCACTATGTGAAATGCCTTATCACCTTTATTTTTCTTTGCCTCAATGTAAACAATTTGACCTTCGGCGATCCGGTCCCTGCCCCTCAGATCATTATATTTTTTAATTTGCCATGAATAAATATTGAACTCTTTAGCTAATTTCTCAGGAGTGTCTCCTCTTGTTGCATAAATGAATTTTATACCGTGATTACTGTAAATTTCACGATTTGCATCTGTTTTCCTGACGAATGATTTCTCCTCAATTCCAGCATCAGGATGAACAACTGTATTGTTTTTGGAAGTCAGTTGCCGGTTCTTTTTTACCTGTTCGGCATCATAAAACCTATCGTATTTGTACAATTCATACTCTTCGATGATATTGATCAGTAATTGTGGATATTTCGGGTTTGTAGCATATCCGGCAGATTTTAATCCCTTTGCCCAACCTTTATAATCGGCAATATCAAGGTTAAATAAGGATGCATAACGATTACGCGATGCAAGAAAGACAGAGTGGTCTTTGAATGAATCGTAAGGATCGTTGTATTTCCTGAAACATTCATTCTTCTCATCATCATCCATATGAAAGGATTCACCGGGCCAGTCTTCATGGCATTTAATACCGAAATGATTGTTGGCCTTTTTTGCCAGAACACTGTTACCGCTTGATGATTCAAGTATACCCTGTGCAAGCGTTATGCTGGACGGAATGCCAAAGGTGTTCATTTCCTTTATAGCGATGTCTTTATAGAGACGGATATATTCTTCTTTTGTAAGTTTACCCGATGGTAGCTGGGCTGTGCTTTCTATACAGGAAAGCAATAAAAAAATAAAAACCACGGGAAAGTACCTTATCATTTATTTGAATTTCTAATTTTCAGCAAAGTTTACGAATTGTACGCTGAAAACGTTTGCCTGTTAAAAATATTTTTCCACAGTAGCATGTTAATTGGCTCACGGCAGATGGACTAGCATTGAATAGAATCCCATAATTGTGAGTAGCAACGCTGTTCAGGGTTTGTTTGAAATATTACTTCGAATAAAGCTGTTCGGGTCTGTTTTCTATTTCCTGTGCATGAGTGCTTCAATCTCATTTACTTCACGGGGAATTCCTTCCATTAGGTCGATGGGTTTATCATCAACGACAATATTGTTCTCGATCCGGATGCCGATCCCTTCCTCCTTGATGTAAATTCCCGGTTCTATCGTCAGAACCATTCCTTTTTTAAAAGGTTCATACTTTCCGCCCACATCATGCACATCCAGCCCGATAAAATGAGTTACACCATGCATCAGATAGTTCGCGTACAAAGGGTGGTCGGTATCCTGATTCTGCAACTCTTTTAGGGTAAACAATCCAAGACCGATCATTTCTTTTTCCATCAGTTTCCAAACCTTTTTATTGATCATATCGACCGTATTGCCCGGAACAAATAATTTGACAGCCTCTTTTTGAACTTTTAAAACCGCTTCGTAGCATGCTTTTTGGCGTGGAGAGAATTTGCCATTTACCGGTATAGTTCGCGTGCAGTCTGCGGCATAATTTCCATATTCTGCTCCGAAATCCATTAATAGCAAATCACCATCCCTGCATTCTTCTGAATTTTGGATATAATGCAATACAAGGGCATTTTTACCGCTGCCGACGATCGGTTGATAGGCATGGCCTTTAGCTCCCAAACGGATAAATTCATGTGTAATCTCTGCTTCGACTTCATACTCCTTAACACCGGGTTCAACAAACTTTAATACCTTTTTGAATGCTGCTTCTGTAATGTTGCATGCCTGCCGGATCAATTCAATTTCGTCCTTTTGTTTGATCACTCTTTGGGCTGTTAAAATGGGAGCAAGGCGTTCGAAATGATGTGCCGGGAACTGTTTCTTTAAATAATTCATTTGGCGGTGATCACGATACTCCAGTTCAGGGAGATATTTAGTGTACTCATTGAAATTCAGACAGACATTTTCGGAATTCAGTATCTGATCCCTGACGGTCAGTTCAAAATCTTCGAGCCACTTAACCGTGCCGATTCCTGAAATGTTTCTGATTTCTTCCTTTGTATATTTATGCCCTGTCCATGTTTCCATGGTTTCTTCCGGTTTCAGGGTAAAGAGGATTTCTCTCAGGTTCGGATCAGGATGATGGGGGCAAAGCACGAGGATGCATTTTTCCTGGTCAAGGCCAGTCAAGTAATACAAGTCGGAATTTTGTCGGTAAGGAAAGTTCTGATCACCGTTGCGTGTCAATTCATCATTGGCATTTATAATGGCGACAGAGTTTGGCTTAAGATTATTTACAAGCTTTTGCCGATTACCAATAAAGAATTTACGATCAATCACTACTTTTTTCATACGATATTCTTAATTTATATTCACTAAAAATTATTACAAATATCAGAAATTAACCATCCTGATCTAAATAAAAATATATTTTTGCTCTTGTGTTTTTTTATTTGTTACAATATCAGATTTTCAACAGCTAATAAACAAGACAAAATAATTGATTATGGGTAATTCGATTGTTCAAACATCGCTTACAAAAAAGTTTGTGATGTCGTTTGCCGGATTGTTTCTGATTACATTCCTTTTTGTGCACCTGGCCATCAATCTGCTGGTGCTTCTGCCAAATACCGATTCATTTAACATAGCTGCCCATTTCATGGCAACTAACATTGTTATAAAAGTTTTCGAGGTTGTTTTATTTGGTGGATTGTTCATTCACATCATTTATGGCTTAATCCTTCAGATCCAGAACTGGATGGCACGCCCGGTGCGATATAAAATCGAAGGTTGGTCGCATACTTCACCCTTTTCCAAATTTATGATCCACACGGCTGTTATCATTTTTATCTTCCTCGTTTATCACTTGATGGATTTTTATGTTGAGACTAAATTTTTGGGAGAAGTGAACGATGTTGTGATCGGCGGTAAGTCTTTTCACGACATGGGAGCAAAGGTGATCGCCGAATTTAAAATTCAGTGGGTGATCATTGTTTATATTATTTCCTTTCTCATCCTTGGTTTTCACCTTCACCATGGATTTGATTCCGCATTTCAATCACTTGGGATCAACCACAGCAAGTACACTCCGCTCATAAAAAAACTCAGCCTGATCATTTCAATCGTCCTTACTGTTGGGTTCACCATCATTCCGCTGATAGTTTATTTTGGTAATTATTAATCTCAGAAAAAATCAATATTCGATATGGCTACTTTAAATGCAAAAATACCCGAAGGTCCGTTAGCCGAAAAGTGGACGAAATACAGGGCCGATGTTAAGCTTGTAAATCCTGCCAATAAAAAGAAACTGGACATCATTATTGTGGGAACCGGAATTGCTGGTGCATCGGCAGCTTCTTCGTTCGGTGAACTTGGCTATAATGTAAAATCGTTTTGTTTTCAGGATACTCCGCGAAGGGCACATTCGGTTGCGGCCCAGGGCGGAATAAATGCGACAAAAAATTACAAGAACGACGGTGACAGCATTTACCGGCTTTTCTATGATATGATCAAAGGCGGTGACTACCGTTCGCGTGAAGCGAATGTTTACAGGGCTTCAGAAGTTAGTAATGCAACGATCGATCAGTTCACAGCTCAGGGGGTGCCATTTGCAAGGGAATACGGCGGGACACTCGATAACCGTTCATTCGGGGGTGTTCAGGTTTCGCGTACCTTTTATGCGAAAGGACAAACAGGACAGCAGTGCCTTTTGGGCGCCTATAGCGGACTGATCCGGCAGATGAATAAAGGAACCGTTAAAATATTTCCACGGCGGGATATTCTCGATATCGTCATCGTTGACGGCAAAGCACGGGGAATTATTACCCGTAACCTTGTTACGGGTGAAATCGAAAGGCATTCGGCTCATGCAGTGGTGCTGGCAACAGGTGGTTACGGAACTATTTATTATCTCTCGACGCTGGCATTGAATTCAAATGCGTCAGCAGCCTGGGCAGCTTATAAAAAGGGTGCTTTTTTCGGCAATCCAAGTTTTATTCAGATCCATCCATCGAGTATACCGGTTTTGAATGAGTACCAGGCAAAACTGACGCTTATGTCGGAATCGCTTCGAAATGACGGCAGGGTTTGGGTTCCGAAACAAAAAGGAGATAAACGTCCCGCTAATGATATTCCTGAAGATGAACGTGATTATTACCTTGAAAGAAGATATCCAGCTTATGGTAACCTTGTTCCCCGTGATGTCGGGTCAAGGGCTGCAAAAGAACGATGCGATGCCGGATATGGCGTCGGAGAGACCGGCCTCGCCGTAAATCTTGATTTTAAAGACGCCATTGCAAAACAAGGAAAGAAAGCCATTGAAGAAAAATATGGCAATCTTTTCGAGATGTATGAAAAAATTACCGGTATCAATCCTTACAAAGATCCTATGAGGATTTATCCGGCCGGGCATTATACCATGGGTGGTCTTTGGGTCGACTATGAACTGATGACAACCATTCCCGGTCTCTATGCGATTGGTGAATCAAACTTTTCCGATCACGGAGCCAACCGGTTGGGAGCCAGTTCGCTGATGCAGTGCGCTGGAGATGGTTACTTTATCATTCCCATTACCATCGGCAACTATTTATCCGGTGAAATCAGAACACCCAGGATACCAACAAATACCGCAGAATTCGATGAAGCTGAGAAATCAGTAAAACAAAAAATCGAAAAATTGTTGGGTATAAATGGTACTCAAACAGCGACTTCATTTCATAAACGTTTGGGGAAAATCATGTGGGATCATTGTGGTATGTCAAGGAATGAAGAGGGTTTGAAACAAGGTCTCACCATGCTTGAGGAACTTCAGAAAGAATTCTGGAAGGATGTTAAGGTTCCTGGGAAGAATGAAGAGCTGAACCAGGAGCTTGAAAAAGCCGGGAGAGTCGCCGATTTCTTTGAAATAGGAAAGCTTATGATCCTGGATGCATTGAACCGCAAAGAATCTTGTGGTGCCCACTTCCGTGAGGAAAGCCAGACAGAGACCGGTGAGGCTAAAAGGGATGATGAAAATTACGCTTATGTTTCAGCCTGGGAATACAAGGGTGAAGCTCAGCCCCCGCAAATGCATAAAGAAGATCTGAAATTCGAAAATGTTGAATTGAAAATCAGGGATTATAAATAATTGAACACAAGTTTTTGATAAAAAAATATTGAATTGAGATGAATATAAAACTAAAAATCTGGCGGCAGGAAAATGCAAACGTTAGAGGAAACTTTGTCGATTATGAAATGGATGATGTATCGCCTGAAATGTCATTCCTCGAAATGCTGGATGCGTTAAATACCAAACTGATAAAAGAGGGGAAAATCCCGGTAGCTTTTGAACACGACTGCCGCGAAGGAATTTGCGGTAGCTGCAGCCTCTATATCAATGGCCGACCACACGGGCCGGAGCAACGGACAACCACATGCGAACTGCATATGCGTTCATTCAATGATGGTCATACCATTGTGGTTGAACCCTGGAGGGCACGGTCTTTTCCTGTTGTCAGGGATCTGATCGTCGACCGGAGTGCTTTTGACGAAATTATTGCTGCAGGGGGATTTATTAACATTGATGCCGGATCAGCGCAAGATGCAAACAGTATTTTAATCGAAAAGGCAAATGCCGACGAAGCTTTTGATTCCGCTGTTTGTATCGGATGCGGCGCCTGCGTGGCTGCCTGTAAAAATGCATCCGCCATGCTTTTTGTATCGGCCAAAGTTTCACAGCTTGCTTTGCTGCCGCAGGGTAGGGTAGAGGCCAAGCAGCGGGTTCAGGCTATGGTAATGAAAATGGATGAACTTGGCTTCGGGAATTGCACAAATACTTACGCTTGTGAGGCAGTTTGTCCGAAAGGAATTAAAGTGACAAATATTGCCCGCATGAACAGGGAATTTTTTGTAGCCAAAGTGGCTGCGCAAAAGGAAGCGTAAATACATACAAAAACATGAAAAGCCATCTTCTTAAAGGGGATGGCTTTTTTTATCTGATTTTTGATCTGAAAAATTTCAGATTATATCAGGTGGTTTGCGCTGTTCCTTTTTTATTCCCTGTTTCCGTTTCTTTTCCAGTCGTTTTTTAATCGATGAACCGGATGGTGTTGTAAGTTTTCTTTTTTTTGGTGGTTTTAAAGCCCGGGTTATTAATTCATAAAACAATTCAACTGTCTTTTCTTTATTTTTGCGCTGCGAGCGGCTTTCCTGCGATACAATGATCAATTCGCCCTCACTGTTGATCTTGTTTTTTAATTTTTTAAAAATCCGATCTTTTTGCTGATCCGTCAGTAATTTTGAATCACTGATGTTGAAGCGCAGTTCGACACGGGTGCTTACTTTATTTACATGTTGTCCGCCCGGGCCACTGCTCGGTGAAGCAGTAAACCGAAATTCCTTTTCGAACGAAATTTCTGACAGATCCAGAGCGTATTCAATTGGCATAAAATAGAAAGTAACTTTGCACAAAGTTAGCTTTTTGATAATTCTGTCAGAATAGGGAGAAGGATTTTAAAAAGGGGTACCGATAAATTGAATTATTTTAATTCGTTTAAACGCTTTTCTTTATTTTCGCATGATTGCATAATGGATTAAATCAGGTTGAAATAATTGATGAAATGGGTATAACAAAATCGATCAATACATTTCCACGGACTTTTTGGATTGCTAATTCCATGGAGCTTTTCGAGCGGTGGGCATATTACGGTATGTTTACTGTTCTTTCCGTTTACCTCACTGATCCGGTTTCGAAAGGCGGGCTGGGCTTCAGTCAGGAACAACGAGGCGTGATGCAGGCTGTCGTCACTGCAGTTTTATATCTCCTGCCCATCCTTGGAGGTGCCATTGCCGACCGTTTTGGTTACCGGAAAGTTTTGCTTGCTGCCTTTGTCACACTTTCTTCAGGCTATTTTGCTATGGGTCATTTCCATGCTTATGCACCGATGTTTGTTGCTTTTCTAGTAGTAGCGGTAGGAGGGGCCATTTTTAAACCCATGATTGTTGCCACTGTTTCCAAAACAGCTCCAACAGGTTCGGAGACCCTCGGCTTCGGAATTTTTTATATGATCGTGAATATCGGCGGTTTTATCGGCCCATGGGCAGCATCGAAAATGCGTGATATTAACTGGCATCTTGTCTTTATCATGTGTTCGCTGGTGATCATCGTCAACCTGATCTTATTATTCTTTTACCATGAACCCGGTAAAGAAGAAAGAAAAAAAGAACCGTTATCTGTTTCGCTTTCCAATATCGTTAAAAATACCGTTATCGTTCTTCAGGATGGGCGGTTCCTTCTGTTCCTTGCCATTATCGTAGGTTTCTGGATTATGTACATGCAGTTGTTTTTTACGGTTCCGGTTTACATCACGCAATGGATCGATACCACTGTGGTTTACAATCATCTTGGATTTCTTAAAGGCGCCATTGGTCATGTAGAAAACGGAAAAGGGATCATCAGGCCGGAAATGATGATCAACTTACCGGCATTTACCATCATAGTTTTTCAGGTGATAGTATCCAGTATGCTGAAAAATGTCAAACCCATTCATTCCATGATCGTGGGAATTGCAATTGTTGCAGTAGGTATTAGTCAGATATCTTTTTATGTAAGCGGGTGGTTCATCCTGTTCAGCCTTATAATCTTCGCTTTTGGCGAAATGGCAAGCTCTCCGCGGATACAGGAATACGTAAGTAAGATAGCACCAAAAGAAAAAGTGGCTTTATACATGGGCTACAGCTTTTTGCCGCTGGCTGCAGGAAACCTGATCGGTGGTTTGTTATCGGGGAAATTATATGCCACGATGTCGGACAAATATACGTTTCTGCGTGATTACCTGGTGAAACAGGGAATTGAAAACCCGGCTCAAATAGCCGGAACGGACAATGGTGTATTATTTTCTCAAAGTATGGAAAAGCTTAATCTATCCGCTTCGCAGCTTACGAACCTGCTTTATGAACATTATCATCCGGGAAACATCTGGCTTGTGTTCGGTAGCATCGGATTGGTTACGGCTCTGCTCCTTTTTTTGTATAACCGTTTTTTATTGACAAAACCCGGAGTATAATAAAAAGAAAGTTTACCAGGTAAAGATATCCTCTTTCGTGAGCGGACGCTTTTCTTCGAGCCATTTGAACCCTTTCAGAATCACATCTTCCATCGACAGACTTCCGGGTGGGTACATGTGTGCATCCACATTCTTGATGGGCGTGATCACCTGCACTTCGCTGTCAGCAAGGTAAATGCTCATATCACTCGAGGTCGTTTTGTTTATCCCTATCAGCAATCCATCGTCTTCACGGATGTAATAGACCGATTCGGCATTTCCGAAGAGTTTGATCCGATTGAGTTGATTGTCTTTGAAATAGCCGGTCATCACCTTGCCCTTCACCTGGTTGAAGGTCTTTTTCGTAACAGTGTCGTCAACAGAAATGATAAAGGCCGAATTGATCAGGGCAAGCGTATCGATTCTGTTGTTCGCCATCGCTATCCTCACCGTATCAGCAGTAAGCTGGTTTTTTCCCGACCAAAGGACCGGTGATTTGTACAGGAAAATGGTCGAATCGCCGAAATCATATACCAGCGAATCGCAGATACCCTGCAAATCCTTTCGATAAAACTTGGCGTGATGATAGGCCAATACATCGTTAATTTTCTGTGTCGAATCAAATAAGACCCAGAGTGTGTCGGAATGCAGGAAGAGCGAATCTTTTCTGTCGATCATGACCACTTCGGCCCGGCCGGTTACAAAACTGTAACCCTCCCTTTTTTTGAACTCACCATAATCGCCACGGATCAGCATGTTCTGAACTGTATCAATTACCGAAACATGATGTAATGCTTTACCGAAATCGCGCAATCGGTCATAATAGAGCGTGTCACCCTGTAGTTTCTGCTTATCTGTGAGAATGTACGAATTCCGGGTGAAAAGTGACTGATCCGTCTTGGTGTTGTACCAACCCTTTTCGCAGTAAATCAGGTTGCTGTCGCTTGTAATGGTGGTCGGACCAAAGAAATAGCTGATCTCCGTATCGGTCTCGTACTTCATCGTATCCGTGTTTACGATGTATTTGGGGTTAACAAGAATAACGCTGTCTTTAAAATAGGCCTCCTTTGGATCGGTATAATAATAGCCTTTTACACTGGTCAGCTCGTTATCTTTATCCATAATTTTCCCCCCGGTTGTGTAATAGGCTATCTTAGTGATCCGGTTGTACCAAAGATGTTCGGTTTCAAGGGTAGCTTTGGGATCCACGAGCCTGACATGGTGATGTAATTCAGCTATTTTTTCATTGCCGTAGTACTTAAGCAAATCGCTATAAATGTTCAGTGTATCCGAAACCTTGATATGTACATTACCGAATCCGTCGAAGCTATTCGTCAACTCGTAAAGGTAAGCCGAATCGCAATAGAGTATGCTGCTATCCTGCTTTAGCACCACATCTCCGATCAGACGCTGGACTTTATCCCCGAGGCGCTTGTCGTACCGCATATTATCAGCTCTGATAAGCTTGACTTTGGTTGGCTTTTGAGCGATCGCTCCGGTAACAGCCAGTGCAAATCCCAAAACTATCAACGTTCTTGAAACCTTCATTAAATGAGTCAAATAAGTCACATTAACGCTTAAACAGAACCTGTTATTGATAAAAAGGACGAAAAGGTTTATCACTGATCACTGCTTAACCTGCGTAAAAGTAAAAATTTTTAATCAGGTAAAATTTTTAAGAACTTAATTTGGACCAATTTCCAGATGTAGTTGTCATCTTTTCGTTTGAAAACAAAAAAGCAACAGAAGTACTGTTGCTTTAATTTGTCATAAGAAAATTTATTTTATGCCTCGGCTTTCGGCCCTCCAAAATTCAAAGGCAGATGCTCTACATCGGGAACGATGATTTCCCCGTGGAGCGACTCGAATTTTGAAATATTGTCCTTTAACGCTTTAAATAAACGTTTGGCATGCTGAGGTGTAAGGATAATCCTTGCTTTTACTTTGGCTTTCGGAGTACCCGGCATCATTTTTATGAAATCGACTATAAACTCTGAATGCGAGTGTGTTATTATTGCAAGGTTCGAATAAATGCCCTCAGCTGTTTCATCCGATAATTCGATGTTGATCTGATTTTTCTGATTTGGATCGGCCATTGCCTTTGATTTTAATTATTATAAAGTAAGCAGGGTACGATGTGTACCCTGCTTGAAAAATTAGTCTTCTTTTGCAGCCATCAATGCTTCGTAATCTTCTTTCGATCCAACGATCAGGTTTTCATAATCTCTTAAGCCGGTTCCGGCCGGGATCAAATGTCCGACAATGACATTTTCCTTCAACCCAATCAAATCATCGGTTTTTGCATTGATAGATGCCTGTGTAAGAACTTTTGTTGTTTCCTGGAAAGATGCTGCTGAAATCCAGCTGTTGGTCTGCAAGGATGCCTTGGTAATACCCTGTAAAACCTGACGGGCAGTTGCCGGTTTAGCATCGATCGCTTCGATCAATTTTTTGTCTTTCCTTTTCAACTGTGAAATTTCCTCCCGGAGTTTTCGTGCACTTACGATCATTCCCGGCTTGTAAGCTAATGAATCACCGGAATCGGTGATCACTTTTTTTCCGAAAATTTCATCGTTTTCATCCTGAAAATCTATTTTATTCACCAATTCGCCTTCCAGGAATTTGGTATCTCCCGGATCTTCTACTTCCACCTTACGCATCATTTGACGAACAATGGCTTCAAAGTGTTTATCGTTGATCTTCACGCCCTGAAGCCTGTATACTTCCTGGATTTCATTCACAATGTATTCCTGAACCTTCATCGGGCCTTTAATAGCCAGAATATCAGAAGGAGTCATGGCGCCTTCCGACAAAGGTGTCCCTGCTTTCACATAATCGTTTTCCTGAGCCAGTATCTGTTTGGAAGTTGGGATCAGATATTTCTTTTCTTCACCCGTTTTTGAAGTGATGATCACTTCACGGTTACCTCTTTTAAGTTTTTTGGCAAAAGAAACAACACCATCGATTTCAGACACCTTGGCAGGTTCTGAAGGATTCCGGGCTTCGAACAATTCAGTAACCCTTGGAAGACCACCCGTGATGTCACCCGATTTT
>CAVXTE010000085.1:0-34398 GCA_963764475.1 uncultured Bacteroidales bacterium | reverse complement strand
TTGCTCGCCACTAGACGTCTTCCACGGTAACCACACGAAACGTGTGGAGTTCACCATCGTCGTCGTGAGATTTGACAGATATTCGCCGGGGACGAAACGATGGCTGTTCAACTTGAAGCCGGTCGTTGCCCTCGTCGCCGGCGAGATCGAGCAATACGTAACTGAACGAAGTGAAGAAGAACGTATTGCTTCTTTACTACCAGTCACCTTCTGTCATCCGAATCAAAAGGCAATTCAGGTAATGGCGAACTGTGCTAACTAAATCAGACTCCTTCAAAAAAATCAATAACTTTTGGTTACAACTACGGTTATGGGATGCCAACACAGCTTTTCCCACTAAGGTTGAAATGATTGATAAGGGCTTACAGTAATTCGCTCACAACTGGCGGAATTCCAAGCCAGGCATAATCATTCGACTTGAAGCCCTGCTCGCGGAACCGCTGCAGCTTGTAGATCAGCGCGCGGCGGCTGATGCCCAGCGCCTTGGCGGTTTCCGTGCGGTTGAAATCGTGCTGCCGCAGCGCCTGCATGATGGCCTGCCGCTCGATTTCCTCCAGCCGCGCCGAGTCGGCGGCCTCAGGCGGCGCGGGTTGTTCGGCGGCCTCCCGCACGCGCGCGGGCAGATGTTCCGGCAGAATCAGTTCGCTGCGGGAAAGCAACACCGCGCGTTCCATCGCGTTGCGCAACTCGCGCACGTTGCCGGGCCAGGAATAATTTTCCAGGCAACGGCTATCCGCGTCGGAAAACCGCGCGCGGCCCTTGGCAAATTCCTCCGATGAACAGGTTGGCCAGCGGCAAAATGTCCTCGCGCCGCTCGCGCAACGGCGGAATGTTCAACTCCACCACGTTCAACCGGTAATACAAATCCTCGCGAAATCGTCCGGCCTTCACCTCCTCCTCCAGATTGCGGTTGCTGGCGGCGAGGATGCGGGCGTTGGTCCGCACCTCGCGGTTCGAGCCGACGCGCTGGAACCCCCCGTCCTGCGTCACGCGCAGCAATTTGGCCTGAAGCGCCGGTGACATCTCGGCGATTTCATCGAGAAAAATCGTCCCGCCGTCGGCTTCCTCAAAGCGCCCGATGCGCTGCGCGTGCGCGCCGGTGAACGAGCCTTTTTCATGCCCGAACAACTCGCTTCGAGCAGCGTTTCGGGAATCGCAGCGCAGTTTACCTTGACCAGCGGGCCGTCTGCGCGCGAACTCCACGCGTGAATCACGTCCGCCACGACTTCCTTGCCGACGCCGCTTTCGCCGGTGATCAGGACGCGCGTTTCCGACGGCGCAATCAACGAAGCGTCCTGAAACAACGCCGCCATGAGCGGGCTGCGCGCCATCACGTCTCGGCGGCAGACGTTTGTCCTCGCTGTAACGCAGCGGCGCGGATTTGGCAATGCCTGTGGCCTGCTGGACCGAATCCAGCAATTCATCCAGATCTATCGGCTTGGCCAGATAATTGACCGCGCCGTCGCGCATGGCGACGACGGCGTCGCGGATGTCGGCGTAAGCGGTGACCAGCAGCACGGGCAGGGCGGCGTGTTCCCGGCGCACCCGCCGCAACGTTTCCAGCCCGGAAAGCCCCGGCATCCGCACGTCGGAAATCATCATTTGAACTTTTCCGCGCGGAGCATTTCCAAAGCGCGCTCGCCGGAATCCGCCGTCGCCGTTTCAAAGCCCTGGGTGCGCAAGAACGAATTCAACAGGCTGCGCTGGCCCGGATCGTCGTCCACGATCAGGATGCGCGGCGTTTCGGCCAGATGATTGCGCGTGTCGGACACAAGTTAAAGGTATCCGATTAAGACGCCGCGTATCAAGCGGTGGATACAAACGGGATGGGACAATCAACCAGCAAAACGAAGAATTTTTAACGCAGAGGTGCAAAGACGCAAAGTTTTCAACCGCGAAATACACGGACCACGCGAAATCTTTGCCGAAAAAGGGTACAGAAGGCACAACATCAAACCTTTGAGGGCATCTTTGGCTGGCTGTCGGTCTTTACGCCGCATCTGTAACCGCAGTAACAATTGCTACAGTTCGGAGAGCAAGATGGTGAATTTTTATTCAGTCCTACAACCAATTGGATATTTCTCAACTCACTTGGAAAAGTCTTTAAGGCGAAGGTCTGGCGGCTCGGAAATCTTGTTCTGGCGCTAAAGCGATTGACACCGCTTTGAGGGGAACATCTGAATTCAATAGTGATTGAAATAGAATCGAACTGTCCGGGTAATTCGCGAAATTCGCGTCCACCTTTTTGTGTCTCTGTGTCTCTGCGGTAAGAACGTTTCGGCTCGCGCTACGCTCGCCTTCCCGTTAATTCAGCGCCACGCCGCGCCGGATGTAGGTCGGCACGTCGAAATCTTCGCCCTGGTGAATGGTGGGTTCGCTTTTGTCGAAGCGTCCCTTGGAGATGATTTCCAGCGGCAATGTCCCCTGGCGCATCTTGGAGGAGCGCTTGCGCTGACGGGCGGTGCCCGGGTTTGCCGGGCCATGAGCTGCTCCATTTTGTCGGGCGACATCGCCGGCGGCGGTGGAACGAACCGGGAATGAGGCCGGGCGGTGGTCGTGTGTTCCAGCAATTGGGCGTCGAGCCTCTCGGCGGCGTGCCCGCTCACCCCGCGCGCCGCTTCCGCCAGTCGCTCCCGGCTCGTGGAGGGCGCCGCGCAGGTCGTCACCACGGTGATGGCCAGACGTTCGCGAAAATTTTCGTCCAGCACCGCGCCCATGATGACTTGCGCCTGGGCGCACTTGCGTTGATGTGTTCCATGACCCGATTGACCTCCGCCATCCTCAAATCCGGCCCGCCCGTCAAGACTCACCAGCACGGCGTCGCGATTCCGCCAGCGCCCGGCCGCCGTCGAGCATCGGGTGCGCCAGCATCTTGTCCACCACCTCGCGAGAACGCGCGGGGCCCGCCGCTTCGACGGAGGCAAAGGCATTTTCTCCATGCCGATCCCGCAACAGTGCGCAGAGGTCGGCAAAATGAATCTGAATCAATCCGTGTGGCGCCAGCAGTCGCCAGACGCCGCGCACGCCTTCCGACCAGCAAACCGCCGGTGACGTCGGAACGTTTCCATGACACTGGTCTTTTCGTCAATCAACTGGCAGATCTTTTGGTTGGGCAGAGCAGATCACGCCGTCAGCTGCGGCTTTGAATTGTTCCAATCCGCAGCTGCGCCTGCTGCTCGCCGCCGGTTGCCTTCGCATCCAAACGGCAGGGTCACAAACGCCAGCACCAAGGCGCCCGCTCCTTGCGCCGCCCGCGCCAACACGGGACTGATGCCGTGCCCGCGCCGCCGCCCAGGCCGGCACGATGAACGACATTCCGCGCCCTCACAGGCGGCTTTGAGCGTGGAAAATTGTTCCTCCGCGGCGCGTCCGCGTTCGGGATCGCCGCCCGTGCCCAGCCGCGCAGCAGTTTGATTCCAGAGAAATCTTCTCGGTCGCGGAGGATTCCGCCAGGGATGCGCATCGGTGTTGACGGCGACAAAAGTGGCGCCGGCAAACTGCAGCCGGCGATATGTTCGAACACCTGAGGCCGGCGCCGCCGACGCCGAAAATTTTCAAGCACCGGCGATGGCTGCGGGACTGCGGCGGTCGTTGTGCTCGGGATTCTGTTCCATAAAATTCCTGTTTAATCGCGCCGGAAGATCTGAGCCAAGCGTGGTCTTGAGGCCCTCCGCCAGCGAGCTTTCGCCGCCCGCTTGCGCTGCTGGAACGAGCCGAATTTCACCAGCCCGATCGCACGTGGCAAATTCCGGCTGATCGAGCGCCGATTTGATGCCGCTGATGGAATTGGCCTTGCCGGCGTGACGGCATTTGCAGCACGCTGCTCGGCGAGCTCGGCAATTTCGCGGGATGCGGGCGCCGCCGCCCACAGAAAAACGCCGGCGCGGAGGTAATCGAGCAGCCCGGCCTGCTCCAGGTCCTGTCCGATGAGCTGGAAGATTTCCTCCAGCCGCAGCGACATGATGCGGCGCAGGTTTTCAAGATTGACGTTCTTGAGGGGCATGCCCAGTTCGTTGCTGATGGTAATGGTCTGGCCCTTGGCGCGTCGTCCACGAAGGCGCAGCCGTGTTCGATCTTGAGTTGTTCGGCACGGCCCAGCGGCACCTTCAACCCGTAAGCCAAGATCGTTGGAAACATGGTCGCCGCCCACCGCCAGCACGCCGATGTGTTTGATGACGCCATCAGCATAGACGATGTATTCCGTCGTGCCGCCGCCGATGTCAATGATCAGCGCGCCGAGTTCCTTTTGTTCATTGGTTCATAGCAGTTATGCCGAAGCCATTTTATTGAAGCTTGATTCTGTTGGCAATATAGAATGGCAAAATTGCTATGGTGGAAGCGATCATGATGGTGTTTTTAGTTTAGTAGAAGTAAATGAGGATTATTTAGTTTCTGCTTATGCTGATTCTGATGATGGAGATGTTACAGGTCATCATGGTGAGTCCGATATTTGGGTTATAATGATTGATCATTCTGGAAATATCATCTGGGAAAATTGTTTTGGTGGATATAGAATTGAACTTGCATATAATATTTTTAAAGAAACAAATGGCGATATAATTGCTATCGGACCAACTTCTTCTAACGATGGTGATGTTTCTGGGAATCATTCACTTTCAACATTTGACAATGATGTTTGGGTAATACGAATAAATAGTTATGGTGATTTATTATGGCAGAATTGTTACGGTGGAATTGGTAATGAAGGAAATGTGAGATTTAATGCTTTACAAATTGGGACAAATAATTATATAATTGGGACTATAACGAATTACGGTCCTTCCTACGATGTAGCTTGCACACCATATGGTGGAAATCAGGATGAAGATTATTTGGTATTTGAAATAGGAAGTCTGGATACAACAGGTGTTGAAGAAAATGAATATGCGAAGGACATGGTAAAGGTATATCCCAATCCAGCAAAAGATTATATCATTTTTGAAACCGGGCGCTGCCCCTCGGCTACCCTGAAAGGGGGAGAACCGGTCCGCGTGATAGTCATGGATGTTTTCGGGCAGGAATTGGCAAAGATAAAAGTTGCTTCAGAAAAAACCGTATTTGATCTGCGGCAGTTGCGGAATGGGATTTACTTGTTTCAGGTGGATGTGGAAGGACTTATTTACTCCGGAAAAATCATGATTCAAAGGTGAAAAATAAATACGGTTTAAAACAATCTGCAGAAGGAAGACAACAACGGTGTCATTACGACCGCAGGGAGAAATCCCCCGAAAGTAAGGACTGCTGGTAAACCAGGGGATTCCTCACACTCGTTCGGAATGACAGGGCCTGTCTTAAATTCTAACAAAATCATCACATTTCCATAACATTTTGCTGATCAGACAATATGGGGGCGAAAATAACATTCTCTATAAAGAATTGTTTATGTTTAACTTTTATTTGAAAGTATATGAAAGCATCGAATTTAATAGTATTATTTATTTTTGTACTTATTTCTCAAACAGGTTGTACCCAGAAAACAAACAGCGCTATGAACTATAATCCCTTAACAACAGAAGAGGCCAGAGTCATTATCGATAAAGGAACAGAAATGCCCTGGAGCGGCAAATATGTTAATTTCAAAGAAGACGGGACCTATACATGCAAGCGGTGTGGTGCAGCATTGTACCGTTCAGGCGATAAATTCGATTCGGAATGCGGTTGGCCGAGTTTTGATGATGCCATCCCCGGCGCTGTAAAGCAGATACCGGACAAAGACGGTATTCGGACAGAGATCGTTTGTGCAAATTGCGGCGCACACCTCGGACATGTGTTCATGGGCGAAGGTTTTACTCCCAAAGATACCCGGTTTTGCGTGAATTCAATCTCACTGAATTTCATGCCGGTGGCTGACAAAACAGAAAAAAAATCCGATACTGCAATATTCGCCGGTGGCTGTTTCTGGGGCGTTGAATATTATATGCAGAAAGAGCCGGGGGTGATTTCTACAACGGTAGGATATACGGGAGGTACAACTGAAAAACCGACTTACGAAGAGGTCTGTTCGCATACAACCGGTCATAAGGAAGCGGTTCAGATTGTGTTCGACCCGAAAAAAACAACATATGAGAAACTGGCAAAGGTGTTTTTCGACATTCATGATCCTACTCAGAAAAATGGACAGGGACCCGATATCGGCGAGCAATACCAGTCGGAGATATTTTACCTGAATAACGACCAAAAACAGACGGCAGAAAAACTAATCAATATTTTAAAAAATAAAGGATACAAGGTAGTAACCCAGCTTACTCCGGCTACTATTTTTTGGAAGGCTGAGAACTATCACCAGGATTACTACGAGAAAAACGGGCACAAACCCTATTGCCACGTTTATACCGAACGCTTTTAAGTTCTGCAGAAAAATTATTCGCCGGTATGTTGCAGACTTTCCTGCAGCAACGGATGGTTTTGTGGTATTAAAGCCGCCCTGCTCATGGTTCGCATAACGATATAGGAGAACAATCCCAGGAAGCCAAGAAAAACGCCGACTTCAACAAATCCGATTTTGAGCGGCCCAACAGTTGCAGGCATAATTTGTTCAAAGAGATCGGTGTATTGGCCGATCATTATGAAGACGATGACAATGCCCAATATAATCTTTTTGCGGGCAAAGTAGTTAGGTAACAGAACAATGAAAGGGACCAGCCAGTTAAGAATAAGATTTAAATAAAACACATATTTCCACGGTATTCCGAGTCGCGCGACATAATAGGTGGTTTCTTCCGGTATGTTTGCATACCAGATCAACAGGTATTGTGAAAACCAAAAATACGCCCACATGATTGCCAGGATAAAAATATATTTCGAGAAGTCATGCCAGTGTGCATTTTTGATAAACGGGAAGAATCCGTAACGGTGCATGATGAGAACAATAAGTGTGATGATAGCCGCACCATGATAAAAAGCACTTACAAAGTTTTTAAGTGAATAAATCGTGCTGAACCATGTAGGCTGAAGCGACATTAACCAGTCGAACGAAGCAAGTGAGAAAGTAAGTGCCAGCGTGAAGATGTAAACTTTGGAATAAAATTCACTCTTCACAAAATAAGTCATCCCTCCGACCTGGTCTTCTTTAAGTGAAAATTTACGTAACTGCATTGTCATATAAATCCAGATGGTAAAATAGATCACCAGCCTGATGATGAAGAACGGGACATTAAGATAGGCCGATTTATGGTGAAGAATATGCAAATCGTGTGCATCGAATCCGTGGGCTTGTGGGTTGATCCAGGGATAGAGCTTTGTTATACCGAAAAGTACAAGCACCATGATGATAGCTGCAAATGGAATGTAAGCACTTACGGATTCGGATATTCTTTTAAAAGCTGACGACCAGCCAGATTGAGTAATGTACTGAAGAGCAAGGAAAAATGAGGCACCGATAGCGAGGGAAAGAAAATAAAAGTTATTCAGCAGCAAATTGGCCCATCCCCGTTCCGGACTGCCTGTAAATCCAACTACCAGGGCTACAATACCGATGGCCATCAAAATATATGTTGCATATCTTAGCCTGGCTGTAAAAATAAATTGCTTATCCATTTTATCCTGTTGTTTTTATCTGACTAAAATTATAAAATTCATAATTACTTAGTTCCGAAGGCACTCCGGATGTATAACACAATTTTCCAACGGTCATCCGGTTTAATCTGGCTGCCGTGCGCACCCATCAAACCTGAAAGGCTCCCCAGTGTGATGACATGAAAAATTTCACCATCCGGTTTGTTTTGCACAAACTCTCCATTCAATGCCATTGGCTTTGCGGGAAATAGTTTGCTTGTATAGAGATAACCATCACCAGCACCATCAGCTCCGTGACACATGATACAATACGTTTCATATTCCTGTTTTCCACGTGTAATATTTTCAACTGTAGGTTGAAACGGGTTAATAAGTTCCTTTCCTGCACGCTGCTGATCTTCGAATGTCTTTTTGTACTGGTACGGAATCATTTCACGCGGAATGGTTCCTTCAACCGGCGATTGTTCAGTGTATCCCCCCGGCAGATTCGGATTGGGTGAATACGTTTCATAGGCCCATGAATAAGCCATATCGGGAAAATAAGCCCAATCCGTAGTATTATTATTTCTGCTGCATGAAGTGATCCCGGTGAACAGGATCAGCACAGCGATATAAAATAGAATTTTAAAAGAATATATCGGCTTCATATCAATCGGTTTTATCTTTTAAGACTTCTTGTTGTGTAATTTCAACGGCACCACCTTCTTTCAATAAACGATTCACCATTTCTTCATCCAGATCAGGCTGCGTATCGACAATGATTACAAACCGGTCATCCGTGATCCGCGGATAATTGAAAGTAGGCTTTGCTCCGGGTCCCTTTTTCTCCCGAAGAAAAAAAGTTGTTGTTGTAAACATTACAGTCACATTCACGACCATTACAAACATAATGATGATAAATGAGAGTGAATTCAGTGGTTTACCACCGATGACGATGGGATAATTGATGACCGATGTCCAGTAGAGGAAAGCGAAGGTCGCAACCAGACCGAAAACGCCATACATAAGTGCAAGTGCAGGTAATCGAGTTTTTAATTTCAGCATGTGAATCACTTCGGAAACAGGGTAAGGCGATATGACATCCGAAATTTTAATTCCCTTATCACGGATGCTGCGAACCGAAGAAATCAATTTTTCTTCGTCGTCAAAAATGCCTAAAATCCTTGAATTATTCATTTTCTTTGGTATTTGTAATAATACTCGTTCCTTTCAGAATCATTTTCAGTTCACTCATAGCCATCATCGGAATATAGCGGATAAATAAAAGAACCCCTAAAACGAAAATGCTCAGCGTACCGATGTAAAGGCCGATTTCAATGAGGGTAGGTTTGTAAGCCGCCCAGTTCGAAGGCAGGTAATCTTTACCCAGGGAGGTCACAATGATAACATAACGCTCGAACCACATCCCGATGTTGATCAGGATTGAAATAATGAAAACCATGGTGATGCTGTTCCGTACTTTTTTAAACCAGAACAATTGCGGAATGATGGCATTGCAGGTGATCATCGTCCAGTAAGCAAAGGTATGATCCCCCGATAAACGGTTATAGAAAAACGTATAAATTTCACCTTCCTGGCCTGAATACCATGCAATAAATATTTCGGTAGCATAAGCCGTACCCATGATCAGGGAAATAAAAATGAGAATTCTGCCGATGGCATCAAGGTGTCCTTTAGTAACATAATTCTCATAATGGAATACTTTGCGGAGAATGATCATCAGGGTAAGCACCATGGCAAAACCGGAAAAGATAGCTCCGACCACAAAATAAGGAGGGTAAACAGTGGTGTGCCAGCCCGCCATCACCGAAGTCGCAAAGTCCATTGAAACGATGGAATGAACCGCAATGACCAGCGGAGCAGTTAGCCCACCAAGTATAAGAGCAGTAGTTTCAAACCGGAGCCATGACCTGGCCGATCCAACCCAGCCGAAACTCATAAATCCGTAAATTGCTTTTTTGATTTTCGATTTTGCCCGGTCTCTAACAGTGGCAAGGTCAGGGATCATACCAATATACCAAAATGTAGCCGACGCCATAAAATAGGTACTGATAGCTGTGAAATCCCAAAACAATGGCGAGTTGAAATTAACCCATAAGGGTCCCCTCGTATTCGGATAAGGAGCAACGAAAAAGGCGAGCCAGATCCTGCCCATATGAATGGCAGGGTAAAGTCCCGCACATACCACAGCGACAACTGTCATGGCTTCTGCAGCTCTGTTAATTGATGTCCGCCATTTCTGCCGGAGGATCAGCAGGAAGATAGAAAAGGCTGTACCGGCATGAGCAATCCCGATCCACCATACAAAATTGATGATTCCCCAGCCCCAGGCTACTGAGTTATTCAATCCCCATCGTCCAAGGCCCTGGGTAATTGTAATGTATCCGCTGTAAATCCCGATTGCAAGACCGAGTGTAAAAATGCCCATCGAAATAAACCACCAGTTCGGGGCTCTTCGTTCCTGAGGCCCCAGTATGTCACCGGTAATCTGCCCGATTGACTTGTTGCCTTTGATCAGGATTCCTCGTATTGATTTATCGTACATAATCTATGGTAATTGTATTTTCTTTTTCTAAAACTTTTAACTTTCCTGTTCAGGAGTGTCTGTATTTTCTTCCTGTTCCTTGTTCCTCACTTTTGTCAAAAATCCGACAGAAGGAAGCGTGTGCAGTTGCTCCAAAAGGTTGTACATCCGCGGGTTTTCCATCACTTTCGAAATCTTGCTTTCCGGATCACTCATATCGCCGAATACAAGAGCTTTTGTCGGACAAGCTTGCACACATGCCGTTTGTATTTCACCATCGCGAAGCAACCTGTTTTCATCTTTGGCTTTGAGTTTCTTTTCCTGGATCCGTTGTATACAAAATGAGCATTTTTCGACTACTCCTCTTTCGCGGACAACTACATCCGGATTTAAAACCATTCGGCTCAGATCATCATTGAAATTGTAATCGAATTTATCGTTTGTAACATACCTGAACCAGTTAAACCTTCTCACCCTGTAAGGACAGTTATTCATGCAATATCTTGTTCCGATGCAGCGATTGTAAGCCATCTGGTTCAATCCTTCATCGCTGTGGGTGGTTGCTGCTACAGGACAAACATTTTCGCAGGGTGCATTGTCGCAATGCTGACACATAACGACCTGATGCACAACTTCCGGGTTGTCAGGTTCCGGTTCATGGCTTAATGAATTGTCCGGTGTTTCAGGCGTTGCTGATGAATAATAACGATCCACCCGAATCCAGTGCATGATCCGTCGGTTCTTCACTTGCTCTTTGCCGATTACGGCGACATTGTTTTCTGCCTGGCAAGCCGTGACGCAGGCACTGCAACCGATGCATTTGTTCAGGTCGATGCCGAGACCCCAGTGAAATCCATCAAAATGAGGTTTTTTGTACAATGAAACCGATTTTTCTTCTGTAAATTTATGAAGCGCATTTCCTGCAGCCGGGTTCTCGAGCCATTTTTCAAGTACGGTTTCCCTTACCAGTGGACGACCTTCCATCGAATGGTGGGTTTGGGTCGTTGCAAGCGGATAGGTATTCCCTGTTTTTTCAATGGTTCCTGAACCGATATTAAATTGCTTTGAACCATTTTTCAGCAGGCCAAATACAAAAGCATTTTTACCGATTCCGTTTCCAACCTTTCCAGCATGTGTCCGGCCATAGCCCATGGCAATAGATCCGGTTCCATAAGGCTGTCCGGGTTGCAGCAAAACAGGCAGTTCGATCTGGTCGCTAATACGTACTACATCTTCCTGTTCGAGCCCTTGTTCTTTGGCCCAGGATGGTGACAGCGCAAGGTAATTGTCCCAAACCGCTTTTGAGATCGGATCGGGTAATTCCTGTAACCAGGGGTTGTTGGCTTGTCTCCCGCTACCAATTCCGACTTTCTCATAAATCACAAGTTCAATTCCCCCGGCTTTTGGTGGAACCAGATCCGAGGCATGTGTGCCGAGAAATTCAAAATCGTACAACGGACATTGGGTTGCAGGTGTTTCAATGCTGAACACCCCTTTCTGAAGGGTATGATTCCAGAAATCGTTAAAAGAGCTGTATTCGTTTTGTTTCGGATATATATTCTCTTCCCAGTATTTTTTAACGTAGGTATGATAATCGGTTTCGATACCAGCCCAGGTCAATAAGCTTTCCTGTACCTGCCGGGTATCAAAAAGCGGATGGATCGTCGGCTGTGTAAAGCTGAACAAGTTGTTGTAAGGTTCGGCATCGTTCCACGATTCAAGCCAGTGATGGTCAGGACAAACATAACCACAAAGAGCCGCTGTCTCGTCATTATGAGCTGTCAAGTGCAACGGTAAGACCCGTATTTTTTAATCCGTCCGTAAATTTTTGAGCTTCATTGTAATTGTAGGCAGGATTAACATTGTAAAGCAAAAGTGCACCAATTTGGCCAGCCACCATTTCATCGACGAATCTCACAAATCGTTCATCGTCGCCCGATTTCGTTTTTAGTGCTTTTTGAAAACTGAATGTAGCACCAAGGTTTCCTAAAAGGAAATTGATGGCATTTACGAGGGCCTGAATGTAAATATCATTTGTACCGGAAACAACCAGTGATTTGGTTTGATTGTTTAGCAGATCCTCAGCAATATTATCGACATTGACCGGTGATTTACCCGCCTGAAACTGCGGCATATCCGATTTAGCGGCGATCACATTGTACAGGTTCAGAAGCACTGTCAATTCTTCCGATGGTTTGATTGTATACCGTTTGTCCGCATTACTACCGGTAAGCGACATATACGACTCGAAGTGGTAATGACGCGACATGGTTTTCTTTTCATCGGTCAGCTCGCGGTTTTTTGCATATTGATTTGCAAATTCTACCGGTGAAAGCCAGGTACCAAGAAAATCACAATTGAAACCGACAATTACTTCAGCCAGATCAAAATGATAAATCGGTAAAACAGACCGACCGAATGTTTTTTCATTCGCCATGCGGATGGCTGAGTACGAAACCGGGTCATAGTAAACTACTTCCGTTGTCGGAAATTTTGCTTTAAAATCCTCGAATACACTGAGTGTCGATGGACTCATCACGGACGAAGAAAGAATAACGATCCGTTCACCGCGTGAAGCAATATCTTCAAGTTTTGATTTTATTTCCGAATCAACAGTATTCCAGTCGCTTTTTTCACCATTTTTAAGCGGATGCTGTGGTCGTGCCGAATCGTATAAACTAAGCACCGAAGCCTGAACCCGCGCACTGGTACCACCTTCGGTAATCGTTGAAAGCTCGTTTCCTTCGATTTTTATCGGACGGCCGTCTCTTACTTTCACAACTACAGGGCAGTAATCATCCCCGTCGAAATAAGTGGAGGCATAATGGTTTGCCATTCCCATCGTCACCTCTTCCGGCTTGTTCAGATACGGTATTGCCTTTCTTACCGGTTGCTCACAACTGCTGGCAAACGTTGCATAACCGAGGCTGAAGCCCAGCATCTTTAAAAAATCACGGCGATTGGCCAACAGTTTCGACGATACTTCCTTTTCACGTCAATCCTTCAACAGAAAATTCAGGTTCCGGCTGTTTTTCAACTATCGGAACCTCCCTGTATATCTTTAAGTTCCTCTAAGCTTTTCCAGTATTTTTTCATGTATATTTTTCCTTAAAGATTCACTATTAATAATGACACTGCTGGCAATTTGTTCCCCCGACTTCACTCACTTTCACGCCTGTCCGTTTGCCTTCTTTCAGTTCTTCATTCAGTTTTTCATATTTCCGGTAAAATGGATTTTCGGTAAACTGGACATTGGTCCTGCGATGGCAATCGAGGCACCAGCCCATGGCCAGATCTTCCACCTGTACAATCCGGTCCATTTCCTGCACCTTGCCATGACATTCCTGGCATTGCCGCTTGCCTGCATTCACATGCTGCGCATGGCTAAAGAAAACATGATCGGGCAGGTTATCCACTTTGATCCATTCGATCGGTTTTTTGTCATTCCAGGAAGCTATCACTTTGGCAATTTCGGCTTCACCTGTATTTTTTCCTTTTTTAATCACATTGTGGCAATTCATGCAGACATTTACCCCAGGGATACCGGCACTCTTGCTTTCCATCGCTGTGCTATGGCAATACAAACAAGGTATCTGGGCCTGCCCTGCATGGACCTTATGCGAGAAATTTATTGGCTGGTCGGGTGAATATCCTTGCTGTCGTCCCAGTTCTTTGGCTTCGAGATAGGCAATATTCCCGATAATGAAAATTGAAACAAGAATGATAATGATATGAATAAAACGGGCCTTTACAAATTTTGTAACCGCCAGGTCGAAAAGCGCCAGCAATAATAAAATGAAGAAAACAAGAAACGTGGGTTTTGTGTTGCCGGGACCGTACTGGTCATGCACTTCCCGCAAACGTTCACTCTCAGTCACTTTTGCCGCAGTGTCGGAAGGTTGCTCCTGAGCAGAAGGCTGCGAAACCGCTTCTTCCTTATAATTTTTTATGTATTCAAGAAGGCCTTTGATCTGTGCATCAGTAAAATTCTTGTGATCGGGCATGGGTACTTTGTTGTACTCATTAAACAGCTTGACGGCATCCGGATCACCGTTTTTCACCATCGTTTGGGAGGAACGGATGAAGTTGTAAATCCATTTTTCGTCCATACGTTCGGTAACGCCTTTCAGGTCAGGGCCTATAAGTTTCCCTTTTCCGATGGTATGACAGGCAGCACATTCGGCCCATTCGGGGGGTGCTTGATTTTGAGCCTGTAAAACGGGAATGAAGAAAAGGAAAAATATAAGCAGGATAGGGAAAATAAGGTGATATCTTCTCATATTAATTGTAAATATTAATAATTCATATAATTCTCAGAAAGTTATGATCGGATAATGAAAATTTAAAAATCGAAGGAACAAAAATACAAAAGGAAAATTAAAATTTCGTACCGGGATACCGAAATTATTAACATTTTTTCATCAATTCAGTTTTTCAACTCGTCCAGAGGTTTTAAGTTATCTTACGAAGTTACTGGAATTAATTTCTTCCGTGGAGCTATTCTGATAGGTCTCAGTTAGTATTGATAAAGCATATGCGCGAAATATTTGTAAAATGTCAGGAACAGGATTTTGTTCGTAGTCAACTTAAATTAATAGTTGACAGGCATTTTTCTGAGTGTTGATTTTGAAATAATATATGCGGTCCATTTTAAACCCAATTCAAATAAAAAAATTTCGAAATATAAACCTGATAAAGGAAAAATTTTGGACATCTTGTTTTTTTGAAAAATAATATTACTTTTGCACACCCAAAAATCAGGGAAGTTCTTTAAAAAAGGCCCGTTCGTCTAGGGGTTAGGACGTCAGGTTTTCATCCTGGTAACAGGGGTTCGATTCCCCTACGGGCTACTAAAAACCACCTTTGTCATTCAAATCAAAGGTGGTTTTGTTTTTTTACTATAAAAGGTTCTGCCATGGTCCTCTCCCTGATTGGATTGTTCTGATCATTTTTTTCAAAAGTTGACAAGTATCAACTTTCATCTCAGCGCATTATGGTCTGTGTTAATCGTGTATTGATGAATAAAAAATGAATTTTCATTGAATATCTTTAATTTTGCGCGGGGTTATACATTTAAATTGATAAATAAAGGTTTAAGACTTTAGATCAAGAGAATTACTTTTTTGTAAGTATTTTTAAAGCAAAATAGTATGGGTAAATTTACATGCTTCCTTACCTGTTCTCATGGCAGACTGCCGAAGCATGGATTTTTCGTAATAAATTCATTTTTTAAAATGGTATTATTTTAAGATGCCTAAAAGCAACAAAACCAAATTTATATCATACAAAGACAGGATTAAAAAATATTTAACCCGGATTTCTTTTTGGCTGGGGTTGGTTGGTGTTTTAGCACTTGTATACGACTATGGCTATATTCATTCTGAGTCAATTGAAAATACCCTGGCAACTATATATATCCTTACCCTGTTGGGAGGTATCGTCTTTATCATAACATGTTATGCCATTTCGAAATACCGGCCAAGAAAGCAGGCATGGCCATTCGATGCACTTTTGTTGTTTTTTACCGTGGCCATGATAGCTCAAAAATTCGGTCTGATTGAAATCGAATTGCTAAAAGATTACAAACTTTATAAAATTGCTATATTACTTGTTTTTATCAGGCAGCTGGCGGTTGTTCAGATCAATTTCAGAAGGAAATACCTGAATCCGGCACAATTATTCATTACGAGTTTTATAATGATCATTTTAGCAGGAACTGCATTGTTAATGCTGCCGAATGCCTCACATACACCGATCTCTTTCCTGAACGCTTTGTTTACATCTACCAGTGCGGTATGTGTTACAGGTCTTGTCGTTGTTGATACGGGGACCTATTTTACACAATTCGGTCAAATTATTATTCTGATTTTAATCCAGGCAGGTGGCATAGGTATTATGACGTTTACCAGTTATTTCGGGTACTTTTTCAGGGGAGGAGCTTCATACCAGAACAGGTTGATGATGCAGGATATGAACAATTCGGAAAAAACCGCAGAAGTATTCAGTACATTGAAAAAGATCATTCTGATAACCTTTATCATCGAAGCTGTTGGTGCTTTGCTTGTATATACGAGCCTTGATAACAGTGTCATTCCTTTGGCAGCCGACCGAATCTTTTTTGCTGTGTTCCATTCCATTTCAGGATTTTGCAATGCAGGATTTTCTACACTTTCCGATAGCTTGTATGATATCGGATTCCGGTATAACTATTATCTGCAAATTACGCTTGCATTTCTCTTTATTATCGGAGGATTAGGATTTCCCATTGTATTCAATACGATTACTTATCTGCGTCACCTTTTTATAAATCGGCTTTTTAAAAAAAAGGCGTTACATGCTCCCTGGATTATTGGGATCAACACGCGGATTGTGGTAATAACTACTTTATCATTACTTGTAATTGGAACAGTGTTGTTTTATATTTTTGAGTATCATAATACATTAGAAGAACACAGCGGCTGGGGCAAAGTGGCAATTGCTTTTTTTAGTGCTGCAACACCCCGAACTGCCGGTTTCAATTCTGTTGACACGACCATGCTTAATTTTCCTACGATCATGGTTATTTTTATCATGATGTGGGTTGGGGCGTCT
Organism: uncultured Bacteroidales bacterium; assembly: GCA_963764475.1. Lineage (GTDB taxonomy): Bacteria > Bacteroidota > Bacteroidia > Bacteroidales > JAADJA01 > JAADJA01. The sequence goes on along the minus strand of CAVXTE010000085.1, from coordinate 17,768 downwards.
CCCGGATCAACCGGAGGCGGTATAAAAACCAGTACGCTTGCAATTGCCGTTCTGAACGTTCTTAGTATCGCAAAAGGCAAAGACCGCATAGAGGTGTTCAAACGGGAAATTTCCCCGATTTCTACCCGCCGGGCTTTTGCCATCATTACATTATCATTGGTTGTACTTGGAATCTCCATTTTCTTTCTGGCTCACTTCGATAGTGAAAAAGGATTGCTTCCGCTCGCTTTCGAAAGTTTTTCAGCGTTTAGTACAGTCGGGTTGAGCCTTGGAATTACAAGTGAATTAAGCGATCCGGGGAAAATCGTCATAATATTGACTATGTTTGTCGGCCGGGTAAGTATGTTGACCATTCTGGTTGCATTTTTACGCCGTATCGTAAACTTAAAATATAAATTCCCAACAGAAGATGTTCTTATAAATTAAAAATCTGAACAATGAAATTTATAATAATTGGCCTTGGAAATTTTGGATCATCGCTTGCGCAGAAACTTACTAATGTTGGCCATGAGGTGATCGGGGTTGACAGTAAAATGAGCAAAGTTGAATCGATGAAAGAAAAGATCACACATGCTATTTGTCTTGATTCTACGGATATTCAGGCTGTAAAACACCTTCCGTTGCAGGATACTGATATTGTGATGGTCTGCATCGGAGAAGATGAGGGAGCCAGTATTTTAACCACTGCACTAATGAAGCAATTAAAGGTCAAACGATTGATCAGCAGGGCTGTCTCACCGTTGCATGAAACCATTCTCGATGCCATGCAGGTCGACGAAATTGTTCACCCGGAAGAAGAAACGGCTGAACGCTGGGCAAAAAAGTTGAACATCAGCGGAATTGTTGACTCCTTCGAACTTACAGGAGATTATAATATCATTGAGGCAAAAGTCCCGAAGCATTTTATAGGTAAAACCCTTGGAGAAATTGGTGTTAGAAAAAATTATAATGTCATTGTTTTAACTACGATTAAAGTAGCTGAAGAAAAAAACATCATTGGAATCTCGAAAAAGGTAAATAAAGTTCAGGGTGTCGGAAATTCGAAAACACTGTTGGAAGAAAATGACATTATGGTGCTTTACGGTATAATGAATGACATCAAGTACTTTTTAAAAGAAGATTAGGATAACCATTGCGTCCCTAAAGAAGAGCGATCTGGTTCTGAAGCCTGCCCTTTTTATTTCCCTGTTTTAGGAATAATTTACTGATTCCGGTTGTTGGTTTTAGGTACTCAATTTTGACCGTCCCATGTTATCCCGGATTTTACGTTCCGGTTCCAAAACAAAAAAAATTCCAATTTTAAAACACTTTCCCCCAATACGATTACTCTACGAAAATGATAAGGTTTATCGAATTCGGATAATGAAGGGTTTATCCTCTCATTTTATAAACATTTGATTGTTAATAAAATATCTAAAGCGCAGATTTTGGTACGCTTTTGTAATAGGCTACCCTGCAAATCAAGGTGAATACAAAATTAAAAGTAGCAGAATAGGTAATCATGGAAATAAAAAATAAAAATGCAAATGCAAATAGAGATGAAGTCAAGGATCCCCATGAAGCTTTTTCAAAAAGTCTGTTCTACATTCAATTGATAAGCCTGATCCTGGCAATAATAAGTTTCTTTTTAATGAAATAAAGTATAAACTTAAAACTAAACACAGTGATAACATCAATAGACTTTCAGAATTTAACAGAAGATTTAAAAAGTTATGTTCTTCTGAATAATGGTCAGCATGTTGCAGAAAGAAACTATGGCATTTACAGCATTCAGTTGTACGCGGTGTACGGATTTTATGTTGAAGTGTATTATTTGCCGGGTTCTGATGAAATCGATCAGATACTTGCTGTAAATTCGGATGAAGTACTTGAACTCTACCTCGAAAGTATTAATATAACAGATATTTATTTGTGAACACTCTACGCTAATTGATTATAAATTCTTCTTTTTCATAATTCTCTTTATAATACCCCCTTGAGAACGTCAAGGGGGTATTTAATTTTACCGAAAGGCATAGAAATCTGCACACCAGCGATAAATGGCTTCAACTCCCGGATAGTTTCACGCGCGATCTCCAAACCCACTTCCCTTGCTTCATCCTTTGAACCGGTAGCATACATCCGTTTCATGATTGAATCGGGAACCGAAGCACCGGGCACTTCATTATTCATAAACTCTGCATTCCGAATACTGACCAGGGGCCATACGCCCGCAATTACAGGTATTTTAAACTGTTCGATCCGTTTATAAAACCGATAAAAAAGATCATTATCGAATACGGGTTGTGTAATTGCAAATTCAGCTCCTGCTTTAACTTTCCATTCGAACCGGCGGATTTCATAATTCGGATCGATAGCTCCCGGATTAACACCCACACCGATAAAAAAACCCGTCGGATGTTCAATCTGATTACCGCCCAAATCCTGTCCGCTGTTGAGTGTATTGACTACATTGGTAAGGCCGATTGAATCTACATCGAAAACTGCCGTTGCATCAGGGTAGGTGCCCATTTTGGGAGGATCACCGGTGATAAGCAGTACGTTCCTAATGCCGGCAGCATAGGCTCCCAGCAAATCACCAACCATACCCAATAAGTTTCGGTCACGACAGGAAAAATGGAGAATGACATCCATCTGTGCCTGCTGTTTGATCATCAGCGAAAGATAGCTTGCACCCATACGTGATAATGCTCTTGGCCCGTCGGGTATATTAATCGCATTAATACCCGCATTTTTCAGTGTGATTGCCTGTTCTACGGCAATTTGTGCATCAGCACCACGCGGAGGAACGATTTCAACTGAAGTGACAAATTCCCCGGCACAGATCTTTTTAGAGAAATCCGATTTGTCGCAGGTTGGAACAAATGATTTTTCTTTGATATCGGATACCACTTCTATCCGTTTACGGATATTTCTCCGTGGCCGGATAGACTGAATGGCCTTTCTCATTTCATGGATAAAGGCAGGATTTGTTCCGCAACAACCGCCTATAATGCCGGCCCCAGCTTGAATAAACCTTCTTGAATATTCAGCAAAATATTCGGCAGTGGCCAGGTAGATATTTCGGCCTTCTACGTTTACAGGTATACCGGCATTTGGCATGATGCTAATTGGAATATTTACAGCCTCCGACATCTTTTCAAGAGCATCCAGCATGGGTTTTGGTCCTACACTGCAATTGATTCCTACTACATCGGCACCCCAGTCTGCCATTTTGGAAACAAAAACCTCTGGCGGCGTTCCGAACAGTGAATTGCCGTCGTTTCCGATCGTCATTTGTGCAATAACGGGAAGATCGAATTCTTTATGAACCGCAAGAATAGCTTGCTGGATCAAATGTAAATCGGTGAAGGTTTCGAGAATGAAAAGATCGATACCTCCATCGGCGAGACCCGTTGCCTGTTCAAGGAATATATCCTGTGCTTCTTCCTCCGAAAGCGAGCCCCAGGGTTCGAGACGCTCCGTTAACGGCCCGATGGAACCCGCAACATAAACATCTTCTCCTGCTGCTTCACGGGCAAGTTTAGCACCTTCCAGGTTAATCGAATAGACTTTATCCTCCAGGTTGTGTTTCTTGAGTTTTAACCGGTTTGCCCCGAACGTATTGGTTTCGATCACATCGGCACCAGCATCGATATACGATTTGTGGATTTCACTGATAAGTTGTGGGCGACTGAGGTTTAGTTCATCGAAGCAACTGTTAATAAAAATCCCTTTATTATAAAGTTCGGTGCCCATTGCACCGTCGAAAAGTACCAGGTTGGTTTTCAGAAATTCCGGGAAAGGAATCCGCATCGCTTAAGGGATTTAAGATTTTTATAAAAAGGTTAACTGTAATTTAGGTTCGAATTAAGCCATATTTCGATTTGCCGGATGCTTTCATTTTTTCTTCGTGCATAATTTTCCACCTGGTCTTTGCTGATTTTGCCCACATTAAAATATTGAGATAAGGGATGTGAAAAATAATATCCGCTAACTGAAGCAGCTGGATACATGGCGAAATTTTCAGTCAGGGAAATTCCGGTTTTGTTTTCAGCGCCAAGCAGATCGAATAATTTTCTTTTTTCCGAGTGATCGGGACAAGCCGGATAGCCAGGTGCCGGACGGATGCCGTCATACTCTTCTTTTAAAAGAGCCTCAGTGTCAAGATTTTCTTTTGCTGAATAACCCCATAATTCTTTTCGAACCAACAAATGAAGCCTTTCAGCAAAAGCTTCGGCCAACCTGTCGGATAGCACTTTAATCATGATGCTGCTGTAATCGTCAAGATTCTGTTCAAACTGTTTTGTCCATTTTTCAATGCCGATACCTGTAGTTACCGCAAAGAAACCTAAGTAATCCGTTTTACCGGATTTTTTGGGTGCAATAAAATCGGCAAGCGAAAGATTAGGAATGCCTTTCTCTTTCTGTTGCTGGTTTCTTAGAAAATGGAACGTATTTAAAATTTCGGATTTTTCAGTATCAGTGTAAATTTCAACATCTTCTCCTACAGAATTTGCAGGGTAAAAACCAACCACCCCATTTGCTTTCAGCATTTTTTTGTTTACGATTTGATCAAGCATTTCTGTCGCATCAGCGTATAGTTTTCTTGCCTCATCGCCTTTCACCGGGTCATCAAATATTTTTGGGTATTTTCCATTAACTTTCCAGGCGTGGAAGAAAAACGTCCAGTCGATGTAGTCTTTCAGCTTATTTAACGGAAAGTCAAAGAAATATTTGTTACCCGTAAAAGAAGGTGTTAACGGATTCGAATTTTTCCAGTCGATCATTAACTTGTTTTCTCTTGCATTTTCCAGGGGAATGTAAACCTCCCTTTTACGTCCGGATTCATGCTGCCTTCTTAGTTTCTCATATTTTTCGCTGATTTCTGACACTAGTCCTGGTTTCAGTTCTTCTGAAATCAGCTTTGAGGAAATACCAACACCTTTCGAAGCATCCCTCACGTGGATCACAGGTGCATGATAATTGGGTGCAATTTTAACGGCTGTATGGATTTCGGAAGTCGTCGCTCCTCCGATAAGTAATGGAATTGATACGCCTGTTCGCTCAAGTTCTTTTGCGACATGCACCATTTCTTCGAGCGAAGGCGTGATCAGTCCGCTGAGACCAAGCAAATCTGGTTTTTCATCTTTTATTGCCTGCAGGATTTTTTCAGAAGGAACCATGACACCAAGATCGACGACATCAAAATTATTGCATGCCAGCACCACACCAACGATGTTTTTACCGATGTCATGAACGTCACCCTTCACAGTTGCCATAACGATTTTTCCTGCAGAATGAATTTTTCCCTGTTCACTTTGTTCGGCCTCAATGTAAGGCAATAATTTGGCGACAGCTTTTTTCATGACCCGTGCGCTTTTAACCACTTGTGGAAGGAACATTTTTCCTGAACCGAAAAGATCACCCACTACGTTCATTCCGTCCATCAACGGTCCTTCGATAATATCCAACGTACGCGAATAATGTTGCCGGGCTTCTTCGGCATCATCTTCGATAAAATCAATAATTCCTTTTACCAGCGCATGCTTCAGCCTTTCCTGTATGCTTTCGTTCCGCCACTCATCTTTCTGGATAATTTTCTCATCCTTTTGGCTGACTTTTTCGGCATAAATTGTCAGCCTTTCGGTCGCATCTTTTCTGCGGTTCAGGATAACATCTTCAACAAGGGTCAAAAGATCTTTGGGAATTTCATCATAAACCTGCAGCACACCCGCATTTACGATTCCCATGTCAAGTCCGGCCTGAACACCGTGATAGAGAAAGGCCGAGTGCATGGCTTCCCTTACGACATCGTTGCCGCGAAACGAAAAAGAGAGGTTGCTGATACCGCCACTGACTTTTGCATACGGGAGGTTCTCCTTGATCCATTTCGTTGCACGGATAAAGTCGACAGCATAGTTGTTGTGTTCATCGATTCCGGTTGCAATGGTAAGGATATTGGGATCGAAAATAATGTCTTCCGGTGGGAAATTTATTTCTTTTGTCAAAATATAATAAGCCCGTTTACAGATTTCGATCTTTCTTTCATACGATGCAGCCTGTCCCTGCTCGTCGAATGCCATAACAATCACGGCGGCACCAAAATCCCTGATCCTGGAAGCTCTTTTTTTGAATTCCTCGTCACCCTCCTTAAGGCTGATCGAATTTACAATGCTTTTGCCCTGAACACATTTCAATCCAGCCTCAATGACTTCCCATTTTGATGAATCGATCATTACCGGAACCCTTGCAATATCTGGTTCTGCAGCTATTAGGTTTAAAAAGCTGACCATTGCCGATTTAGCATCCAGCATCGCATCGTCCATATTCACATCGATGATCTGTGCACCGTTCTCCACTTGCTGCCTTGCAATACTAAGTGCATCCTCGTATTTCTCTTCGCGGATAAGGCGGGCAAACTTAATAGACCCGCTGATGTTCGTGCGTTCACCAATATTTATAAAATTACTTCCTTTAAAGGCAATAAGTGGTTCGAGACCGCTGAGCTTCAGCTTGTGATCATCTGGAGGTTTAACGCGAGGTTCGGCTTCTGCGGCCAGTTTGACAAGTTGCCGGATGTGATCGGGTGTGGTTCCGCAACAACCCCCAATGATATTCGCAAAACGGTGATCAAGGAAGTCCTTCATCTGACCAGCCATCGAGTCCGGTGTTTCATCATAATCACCAAATTGGTTGGGTAAGCCAGCGTTTGGATAGATGCTAATATAATAAGGCGCTTTTTCGGATAATTCTTCAAGGTATGGCCGCAGATCTTTAGCCCCGAGCGAGCAATTCAACCCGATAGTCAGCAGGTCGAAGTGTGATATCGAATTCAGAAAAGCCTCCGTCGTTTGACCGGACAATGTTCTGCCACTGGCATCGGTGATGGTCCCGGAAACCATTACCGGCAATTTTATTCCTGTTTCTCTGAATGCATCTGCAACGGCCATCATCGCAGCTTTAGCAACCAACGTGTCGAAAATCGTTTCGATAAGAAGGACTTCAACGCCACCGTCAATCAATCCATGTGCTTGTTCTTTATATGCATTGTAAAATTGATCGAATGTCGAAGCGCGATATCCGGGATTGTTGACATCGGGTGATAGGGATGCTGTTTTGTTTGTCGGACCCATAGAACCCGCAACAAATCTAGGTTTTTCCGGACCCATCGAAGTAAACTTGTCAGCAGCAGTCCGGGCAATTTTAGCTGCAGCTAAATTGATCTCATACACCATATCTTCCATATGGTAATCAGACATTGAGATGCGGTTTGCATTAAACGTATTGGTCTCGATGATATCTGCGCCAGCATCCAGATAAGCTTCATGGATTTCAGAAATAATGTCGGGTTTGGTAACCGACAACAAGTCATTGTTGCCTTTGAGGTCATGAGGAAAATCAGCAAACCGGCTCCCTCTGAAATCAGCTTCCTCCAACTTATATTTCTGGATCATCGTACCCATTGCGCCATCAAGTATGAGTATGCGCTTTTCAATTTCTGCCAGAATGTTTTTATTTCCTGAAGCCTTCATGCCCTTTCCCTTAAATTACTACAAAAGACGGAAATATAGATAGTTTATACAAATATTAATTTTCTCCTAATCCGCAAAATTTTACCTTTGTTGCGAATTATAACAGATTTTATTTAAGAATGTTTGAGGTAAAAGAGGTTGTGAGCAAAAGGGATCTGAAACGCTTTGTGAAGTTTCCTTTTATGCTGTATAAAAATGATCCATTTTGGATACCTCCTCTGATAAAAGATGAAATCAAACAATTGAGCCCGGATAAAAATCCTGCTTTTAAAGTTTGTGAAGCGAAATTTTGGACACTTTGGAATAATGGGACATGTGTCGGGAGAGTCGGTGGAATTATCAACCATGATTACAATAAAAAAACCGGAAAAAAATTCGGACGTTTTACCCGCATCGAGTTTATTGATGATACAGAAGTTGTAGACAAACTTTTTTACACTGCCGAAAACTGGCTTCAGGAAAAAGGGATGGAAATCGTTCACGGACCGCTCGGTTTTAATAACCTCGACAACCAGGGAATGCTAATTGAGGGGTTTGATTATCTTCCTTCCGTTGCCTCGGTTTACCATAAACCTTATTATAAAGGCCATCTTGAACGGTTAGGGTACGTTAAAGAAAACGACTGGGTAGAGTTTCGGCTAACGTTGGGTGACATCGCACAAAAAAAGGCAGTAAGAGGTGCTGAAATCGTTAAAAAGAGGTATGGCTTCGACGTAATAAAATTCGCTACCATAGATGAATTAAGAAAAAAAGTGTGCGCAATTTTCGATATTCTGAATTCGGCATTTCATGAACTTCCTTATGTCACTCCGTTTAATGATGAAATGATTGATTTGTATACAAAAAAGTATGAAAAGATCATCGACCCGCGGTTCGTAAGGTTCATAAAAAAAGATGAAAAGGTCATTGCTTTTATTCTGGGAATGCCTTCTTTATCGAAAGCCATGCAAAAAGCTAATGGCAAATTGTTCCCGTTTGGTATCATTCACATCATACGGGCACTTCGTCATCCGGAAGAAATCGATTTGCTGCTTACGGGCGTTCTGCCTGAATATCAAAGTGCCGGTGCAGCAGTTGTTTTGTTTGCCGAATTACAGGAGGAGATGCTGAAACATGGAATTATATTCATGGAAACGACCGGTATTTTTGAAACCAATCAGAATGTGATAAGCAACTGGAAAAATTACGACAATATCCAGCATAAAAGACGAAGGTGTTTTGTAAAGTCTCTTGGAGATTAAGCCAGAACTAAAGATGAAATGCATTCGGTTTCATCTGATTCCAAACTATTTCTCATTTTGAATTGTTGTTATTTATAATTCGAAGAACGATATAGTTTGCCAAAGAAAACAAGGTTGGTTATCTTTGCGGCCTTTTTGAAAATGAATATTAAATTCTCGTATATATTATGGAAACAATAACGCATAAAAAGACACTCCCTTATAAAGTTGCAGATCTTTCACTGGCTGACTGGGGACGTAAGGAAATTCAAATTGCTGAAAAAGAAATGCCCGGCCTGATGACGATAAGGAAAAAATATTCAGCAGAAAAACCTTTGAAAGGGGCTCGAGTTACAGGTTCATTGCATATGACGATCCAAACGGCTGTTTTAATTGAAACACTCATTGAACTTGGAGCAGATGTAAGATGGGCAAGCTGTAACATCTTTTCTACACAGGATCATGCTGCTGCTGCAATTGCTGCAACAGGAGTGCCTGTCTTTGCATGGAAAGGCGAATCACTTGATGAATACTGGTGGTGTACACATCAGGCATTAACTTTTCCTGATGGTAACGGACCCGATTTGATCGTGGACGATGGGGGAGATGCTACACTTATGGTTCACAAAGGCTATGCTGTTGAAGAGAATCCCGAACTTTTAAAGGAAGAACCCGATAACGAGGAAGAAGCTGCTATTTTAAAACAACTTAAAATTTCCTTCATCGAAGATAAACAGAAATGGCACCGGACCGCGGATAAATTGAAGGGTATTTCTGAAGAAACGACTACAGGCGTTCACCGGTTGTACCAAATGATGGAGAAGGGAAAACTGAAAGCACCTGCAATTAATGTGAATGATTCGGTTACCAAATCAAAGTTTGATAATCTGTACGGTTGTCGCGAATCACTTGCAGACGGTATAAAACGTGCTACCGATGTGATGGTTGCCGGAAAAGTTGTGGTAGTTGCCGGTTATGGAGATGTCGGAAAAGGAAGTGCAAAATCGCTGAAAGGATATGGCGCCCGCATTATCATTACCGAGATCGACCCGATCAATGCGCTGCAGGCTGCGATGGAAGGCTTTGAAGTAACGACGATGGAGGAAGCACTGAAAGAGGGTAACATTTTCGTTACTGCCACGGGGAATAAGGATGTACTCACACTCGACCACATGAAAGCTATGAAGGATCAGGCTATTGTTTGCAATATCGGTCACTTCGATAACGAAATACAAATGGATCAGCTCAACAAATCAGAGGGGGTTAAAAAGGTGAATATAAAACCACAGGTGGATAAATATATTTTTGCAGATGGTCATGAGATTTACCTGCTTGCCGAAGGCAGACTTGTTAATCTGGGTTGTGCCACCGGACATCCTTCTTTTGTGATGAGTAATTCATTTTCGAACCAAACGCTGGCTCAGATCGAACTTTGGAAAAATGATTACAAAATTGATGTCTACCGATTACCTAAAAGACTGGACGAAGAGGTTGCCAGGCTGCATCTCGAACAGATCGGCGTTAAACTGACCAAACTGACCAAAGAACAGGCCGAATACCTGGGTGTTCCTGTTGACGGTCCTTATAAAGCTGAACATTACAGGTATTAAGGTTTAAGTTTCAAAGTTCAAGAGAAAAAAATCAAGAACAAATGTTTTTCTGTTTTGTGTCCGTTATGGCCCCGTAATTCAATGGATACCTGCCTGACTGAACGAAACAAATTATAAAAGACCTTTTTAAAATTAAATCGGTTTAAGATACTGACTATTTTAGAAAAAAGTTCGGTCGTTTGGGCAGGGAACAGAAGTTTTCTAAACTTTAAAGAGTATCAAAGATTTTTCTACTTTTGTGTCCAATTTTGGCCCCGTAGTTCAATGGATAGAACGGAAGTTTCCTAAACTTTAAATATAGGTTCGATTCCTATCGGGGCTACTTGACAATACTATAAATCCTTGTAGAATGTTTTAATACAAAGATTTATTGACCCAAAAAAAACTGCCCGCAAATGTCGTGGGCAGTTTTTTTATATTACAAATTGTTTCAGAGCCTCTATTTTATGAATTTCTTAACAAGAGTTCCGTCTGCTTTGTCTGTAATCTTCAATGTGTAAAATCCATTGCTAAGACCTGAAGTATTGATGCCGATCAGCTGATATCCTTTGTTCAGGTTCAGTTTTTCTGACCGTACCTCCTGACCTAATTGGTTCAGAATTGTAATCGTCAGTAGTACTGGCTTATTCAGGCTGATCTTGAGATTTGCCTGACTGTTTACAGGATTAGGGAAAATTTCTCCGACGGACTTAGCAAAACCTGGCAGATTTCCGGTCGTTAACACTACTTCGGTGTCTTTAACAATAAATGTAACGTCTCCCTGCGGGTCGGATTCAACAAGGTTAACCGTCGCAATGGCCGATTGTTTTCCCGGAATTTCTACTTTGAGTTTATACGTTCCGTAAGCAAGGTCCTCAAAGCTGAACAATCCGTCATCGCTACTTTGAGTATACGTGAGTACATTTTCGTTTTCGTCCATCAGGATCACGGTCATGTTCGCCCCCGGATCATCTTTGCCAGAACCCATGGCAATGCTGCCGTTGATCATTCCAGGACCGGCTGTAACGCCTTCAACAGGAACGAGATTGACAGTGTAAGGATTCTGGGGTTCGCCGAGCGTGATCAGCGTTGCTCCTGACCATGTCACGGCATCGCCATAATAGGTCGGGAAATAATCATAGAACGACTGGGATTGAGGTGTAAGACTTGCAAAAATGTAATAATCACCAGGCTGTACATTATCAAACATGTACATGCCCTGCTGTGTCACGGTAAAATCATATGTAAACGAACCATCCGGCTGCATTCCAAACAATCCTACAAGGGCAAAATCGGCAGGCATCGTATCCGTGGTGTAAACTGTTCCCATAAGTTGGGCACCTGTTAAACCTCCGGTAATGACCTGCTGACAAGAAGTATACGTACAACTGTCGGTGTTGGGGCCGGATATAATCGTTGTCAGGCAGACCATATGTTTATATCCCTGGGCCGGATCGAAGATGTGCGTGATATCCTGTCCATATTCAACAGTACCGTTATCGAACTGCCAGATATACACATCAGCAGGAACGGGTAAGGATTCACCGTGGAAAGCATATTCACCGCCTGGCAAAGTATCATATGAGAACCAGTTAAGACAGTCACCTGATTGGCCTCCGATCCAAATATCCTGTGATGAGGTTGCCATGCAACTGTCACCAACTGCAGGATCAAATACAAAAGTTGTAAGAGATACAGTAATAGTACCATTCAAATTCGGGTCATAACTATGTTGTATATCCTGTCCTGAACCCGTTGTTCCGTCTCCAAAATCCCATAGGTAATCTGATGCAGGTACCGGAAACGATTCACCATGAAAGTCAAAATTATAATCATTCAGACTGGTATAAAGGAACCAGTTCGAGCAGCCTTGTTGTCCGCCGACATAAACTGGCAGACAGGTTACTGCAACACAAGTATCATAAGTACTGTCGACCGAATACGTTGTCAGGCAGACATTATAATCTGCGATACCGTTTGGCTGGAAAGTATGGGTTACCTGCTGGCCGTAGCCTGTGTCACCGTCACCGAAATCCCAGGTATAAGTAGTTGGATTTGCCGGGGTTACACTGCCCATAAAATCAAATGTGAAATTATCGTCTGTCGTGTATTCAAATGAATTCTGACAACCCGGATTCGTTCCACCTGCGGTGACCTGCTGCAAAGAAAATGCAACGCAACTGTCACCAGTTTGTGGATCGTAAAGAAATGTAGTCAGGGAAACCGAAAATACCTGCATGTTGGGCACATTATAACTGTGCATTACTGTTTGCCCGTTTCCGGTTTGTCCATCGCCGAAATCCCAGAAATAGCTATCGGCCGGAGCCGGCTGCGATTCACCGAAAAAGGTAAAATCGATCATGTTTTGTGAATCGTAAGTAAAAGAGTTCGTACATCCGCCGCCGCCGCCATTGGGATATACATTTTCACAATACGTATCATTGCAGCTACTGTCGGCAGTCATGATTGTCAGGCAGACATAGTATGGCCCGAATGAGTTGTAAAAGTGAACCGGATTCTGTTCGCCTGAGTACGATCCGTCACCAAAATCCCAAAACCAGTAGGTAGGATCACCTGACGACAAATCCGTAAATGCGACTGCACCTGCTGGAGAAGAAGAGTAGCTAAAATAAGACTGACAACCCGTATTTGTGGTGTCGACACAGATATTAAAATCGTAGTTGAATGTATAATTTCCTACGTAGAAATCATCCGTATATGAATGGATATTTTCTATACAGTCGATGGTAGAAACCTGAATCGTTCCCTGTGCGAATACCGGTATTGAATCAATAAATAGACCGGAATTATTGGTCATATATTCATAGGTTTGAGTCATCCCCCCACCTGCAATAGTGGCTGTAACCTGGTGGTTTGGAACCGGACTTCCATTGCTTTCATCAAAAACATGGCCGGATAATGTGAGTATTGCCTGGGCGCCTGCTGTTGTAGAAAAGAACAGGGCGGTCGCAAAGAAGAATAAAAATTTTTTCATTTTCGTTGTTTTTATTATTTAACAATCAATTTAATTCTCTGTTATGGCAATGATGATGTATTAAAAATTACCTGAAATTTGAATGGCTTTTTGATCAAAGAACCTTTTGTTTATTTAAGACTTCAATATTTTCAAAGGTTGCCTTAATCCTGAAATTTATTTTACAAATTTGCGTATGATGCCTGATTTTGCTGTGGTTGTCGTAATTTTTAATATGTAAACGCCACCGGTTAACCGGCTGCAATTTACCTGCAATAAATTCTTCCCGGAGTTCAGATTGAAGCTTTGCTGGTCTGTTTTTTGTCCGACTATTGAATAAATTTCCAACGTACCGGTCGTTTGCTTTTCTGATGTTATGTCGATAGCAAAATGTTCGTTTACAGGGTTCGGAAAAACATTGCCTGCATGTACATTATCAACAATGGTTTCATTTATATCCAATGCGTTATTATTAACCTCAAGTGTTATGTTTCCTGTAATGGGATTCTGTCCGTTCAATTCAACAAGGTAGAAATACGAATTCATGCCAGTAACTTCTGCAGCTACGTTATATGTTGCCAGTGATAGATTTGTAAAAGAAAAATTGCCATTCTCATCGGTGGTGGTAAATGAGAGTACATTTTCATTTTCATCTGCCAAAATGATTTCGGCTCTTGCAGCAAGGTCCGATGAAGGCTGAATGTTATCCAGCACGATCAGGCTTCCGGATATACTCCCAGGGCCTGTTGCGACACCCGGAATACTTTTCAATTCTACATTTGCAAAATAATTATTCGTGTCTGCGAGATGCAGAGTATTCGCTTCGTACCAGTATTTCGAACTTTGATAATATGTAGTAAGTACATCGGGATAATGCAGTGAATTTTGGGTGAGTCCGATTTTAATGATATAATCTCCTGCTCGCTCCTGCGAAAACCAGTAATAACCGTATTGGAAGAAAATATTTGTATCGACTGGTATTACTGCATTGTAGTACTTTCTGTAAAGAAACGCGATGCCGGTATCAACAACAGTGGTATCCCCATTATAATTATTGAGCGGGTAATTATCAAGAAAGACCTGCCCGCCGAAATCGAGGTATTCGGGAGTTGTGATCGTTTCGCAATGTGAATCCGTAACAAGACCGATGTTCGGATAATTGCGTGTAACTAGGAGGCATACGTCATAATCTCCGGAACTGGTATATTGATGAACCGGCGATTGAATGGTCGACTCCTCTCCATCCCCAAAATCCCAAAGCCAGCTATCGGGTAAGCCCAACGAATTATCGGTAAACATATAATTGTTTGTCAATCCTGAAAGTGTGTCAAGAGAGAAGCTGAAATCAGCATGTAGTAAAAGCGAAATCTCAACCAACTGGCAATTTGTATCGGAACAGGACCCTAAACTGTCATTCACAACGGCAAGGCAAACATTATAATTTCCGGGACCCGGGAATAGATGGATAGGGTTCAACTGAGCAGATGTGGAGCCATCCCCGAAATCCCAAGACCGGGTCGTAATCAGGCCGGTAGAATTATCGAAAAAGTTAACTTGTAATTCACTTATACTATCCTGAATGAAATAAAAATCTGCCTGACATGGCGGGTTATTGTTCACGATCACAGTCTGCTGTGAAGTGGCGACACAGGTATCTGTTGTACCGGCAATGGTGTAAATCGTTGTTAATGTTACCGGGAATGAACCCCCATTATTCGGATCATATGTATGAATAGTGTTTTGACCGGCTCCTGAGCTGCCGTCACCAAAATCCCAAAGGTATATCTGCGCTTCCGGATCAGAAAAACCCGCAAAGTTATAGGTTATGTAGTCGCTGGTCGAAAATTGAAACCAGTTTATACAGTTTCCTCCCTGTCCGCCCACCTCGATTTCCTGGCTGGAAACAGCTACACAGGAATCACCGGTAGCCGGACTGGAAGCAATCATAGTGGTTAGCGTAACCGTATAAACTTCGGGGGCATTTACAACGTAAGTGTGCAATATTATCTTGCCGGTCCCTGTTTCTCCGTCTCCGAAATCCCAGAAATAATAATCGGCTTCAACAGGAGTAGAGGCGCCTGTAAAAGTGAAATCTAAGCCATTATTGGTCACATACGTAAAACTGTTATCGCAGCCGGGCCCCGGAATGCTGTCGGTACAAATGTAAAAGTCATACGAGAAGAAATTATTAGTTGAGTCGAAGTTAGCAGAGAAAGAATGGATACTATCTACGCAATCAAGCGTCCAAAGGTAGAGTGATCCGATCGTGTTAACGGGGATGGAATCGCCAAATATGCCAACATTATTCGTGATGAAATCATAAGTCTGGGTCATTCCCTGAAAAGTGAGCTGCAACTCTACCGGATGGCCCGCAACAGGATCCATGGTCTGTTCATCATACACATGTCCTGTCACAGTAAGAAGCTGGGCCACTGAAATTCCTGACAGGATGAGTGCAAAAATTACAGTTAACGAAACGATATGTAAATTTTTAGATATCAAAACGTTTAAAATTTAAAATTAATTCCCGTCCGAAGTCCTGCTGACCACGGTGATTTCGAATTAAACCTTTGTTCATACAGTGAATTCAAATAATAATTGTATACAGGTTCTATACTTAAATCCAAACTATTGGATATTTTGTACATCAGACCCGCACCAACCGAAAGCTGTATAGTTGAGTGTATCCGTTCTGGTGTTCGATTCGTGATCTGTATCCATGTGGCTTTATCATTGATATAATTAATTCCTGATTCATTTTTATTGGTCAGAACCGAAAATACTGCACCTGTCTTAAGGAATACGGAGAACCTTTTGTAGTCAAATACTTTGATGCCGCCATATACCGGAAAACGGAGATAAGTGTATCTGTTATTAACTACCCTGGTCTGATTGTATGGAACTGTATCATAAACACCTTCAACATCGGTATTGAAAACCGGTTTACCTGTTGCCGGATCAATATCGAAAGATGTAACTTTATAGAAATAGCCGATGCTATCGTTTTGAGTATAATTTATGTTGAATGTACCATCATCTTCTGAAAGAGCTATTCCTGCACCTGCTTCCACATACCAATCCTGTTTTCTGTAGATCCCGGTTAAGTCGAAATCAAGGGCTTTCTTTACCTGTTGTTTCGCATCCCGTTTGAAAATAGCTTCGGGAGTGATATGAAAGGATAGCCAAAGATAGTTCATTTTGGCGTAATCATCTTCCGGAATTGCCGGTAAATGAAGATCTGGAGTACGCGGATTTATAAAGGGGTACAATTGATTTTCCATAAAATGAATTGAATTAAACAGCGGATTTAAAAGAATTCCGGTTTCGGATGTGTTCAGTTTTACCAGCCCCGGATAGATTTCATTTTTACTATCGGGAAACATGGTTTGAATTTCCGGTGTTTGGTTTGTTTCAAGAGGATCAATTTCTTCAAATATTGAAACATCCTGTTTCTCTTTTTTAGATGATACCGAGGATTTGATGACTTCAGTTAGCTGTTCAGCCCGTTTTGACTGAACTGTTGATTGAGTATTTGTTTCTGAAACTTTTTCTTCGTATAAAGATGGAGTTCCCAGCTGTTCTGTTTTATTTTCATTGCTTGGTAAATTCACGGAATTGGTAGCCGAAGCATTATTTTGTGGGATTAATTTCTGTGATGGCTCATGTTTCGGTAGCAACAGCGACAGAACCACCAGCCCGGCAACGATAACCGACATGCCAATGTAAAATCTCCAGTCGGCAATGAAAAGAGTACGTGAAATCCGTTGCCAAACACCTGCAGAAGGGTTTTTTTCAAAGCCTTCAAGTGTTTTCTGAAGCATTTCATCCATATTTTTAAACTCGGTTTTCATTTAGATGTCACCTGCAGGTCCGTTTTCATTATTTTTTCGAGTTCGCGCTTTAGGTATTTTCTTGCTTTAAATAATTGTGATTTGGACGTATTTTCCGAAATCGTTAAAATTTCAGCTATTTCCTTGTGATTAAACCCTTCGAAAACGTAAAGGTTTAACACCATGCGATAGCCGTCAGGCATTTCCTGAATAAGATTTAACAACATTTCGGGTTCAATTCTTACATTTAATGTTTCATCCTGATCATCTTGCTGAACCGCAATTTCATCACTGATTTCAACAAACTTCATTTTATTCTTGTTAAACTGAGTGATCGCTGTATTCACCATAATTTTTCTGATCCAGCCTTCCAGCGATCCTTCATGCCTGAAATCTTTAATATTTTTAAATACCTTGATGAATCCATCCTGCAGGATATCTTCCGCTTCGGCCAGATTTCTGCCATAGCGAAGGCACACACCAAGCATACCCTTTGCAAACCTTTGGTAGAGTTGGTTTTGGGCCCGTCTTTTTCCTGCAATACATCCTTCAAGTATTTTTTCGTCGCCACTCATCAATTGCCATAACTTACTATCAGACTTCGGAGGATTTCATGGGTTGCCTGAAAATTAAAATATTCT
>CAVXTE010000084.1:0-8072 GCA_963764475.1 uncultured Bacteroidales bacterium | reverse complement strand
CGGAAACTCAAACCAAAATTGCTACAGCGACCATTTCTATAACCTGACTGTTGATAAAACTTCTTCCACGAACTATGTTTCCATTTATCCTACTCCCGGCAGTTCTTATCAATATTGTTTTGTAGCGAATCAAACCTACATTCAGGATGGATATATCAAAATGATGACCAATTCTTCTCTTGATATATCAACACTTACCATTGACGCAGCCTCAAAACTTGATGCTTCAGGCGCAACCAATGCATCCATAAATATTACTGCCTCATGGATTGACAATAATTATCCCAGCCCGGGATTCATAGAAGGAACCTCAACGGTTACATTTACCGGGGGCAACTTTCAGCAGTTAACGTCCCCTTCACTGGCCGTTTATGATTTTTACAATATCACGGTAAACAAATCAAATAATTACTTTACAACAGCGCTCGATTTAAATATCTACGGAGATATTACACTGGAATCAGGTGGATGGACTTTTTATTCCGCTATTCCCAATCATCATTATTATGGTGATATTATCCTGGACGGAGGTGGTTTTATTGAACAATGTCATACCTTTTTATCCGGCAGTGCAGGGCAAACCATTCAAATACAGTCCGCTTCAGTACATGACCTGGGTCCTGTAAATATTGATAAATCATCATCGGGTAATATTGTTAATATTTTGGGTGATTTAGGGGTTTACACGTCGGGTGCGGTTACAATTACTGAAGGAACGCTGAGGCTTCAGGGTAGTTTGTTTAAGTGTAACAATAATCTCACAGTACAATCAGGAGGTGTTCTGGACATGTTAACAGGGAGCGAATTACAAATGGGCAGTGGCTATGACCTGCAGGTTAATACAGGTGGCATTTTTCAATCACGGGCAACAGTTGTTGACAAAAACATTGTCACCCATTATTCTACAGGATATTATTCTTTTATCGTTCAAAACACGGCATTGGTATCAGCCAAACATACGATATTCGAATACATGGATCAGGGTGGCGTAAATATCCTGTACGGAGGCCTGGTAGATCCGGCTTACCCTTTTGATTATTGTACCTTCCGGAACGGACAAAGCGGTGGAACACTGCTTCAATTGAATTGTTCTCAGAATTTAACCATTGCTAACGCCGTCTTTCCCACCAATACCTGGGGAAGTAATTATAATGTGAGCCGCAGCAATAACCTGGGGACCATTCTTTTTTCCTGGGCACAAGGTGCTTTTTCAGGCGAATCTTACGATAATGATCCAATGGGGGTTGTAGAATGGGAATATGAGCCTACTCTCCTGTCATTAAAAGTTTTCATGGAAGGTCCCTTTGAGACTACATCTATGAATACCGGATTAAATGCCCTCATCCCCCTTTCACAGCCTTATTCGGGTCCCCCATGGAATTACAATGGCACTGAAAATGTTCCGGCGATCCCTTCTTCAGCAATCGTTGACTGGGTATTACTCGAACTTCGCACATCGGATTCTGATGCATTTACTGCCACTGATGAAACAGCTGTTGGCCGGCATGCTGTATTTTTAAAAGATGATGGAAATGTTATTGAAATAAACGGGGACCCATACATTCAATTTGAAACAGGCATTGGAGCTTCCGACAATGTATTTCTGGTCGTTTATCATCGAAACCACATTCCGGTTTTATCTGCCAATCCTATGCTATTTAATGCCGGATCCTATCAGTGCGATCTTTCGGCATCTTCCAGTGCGGTTTATGGCAGTCTGAATGGCTGTAATTACTTAGCTCCCGGAATTTATGGGATGATTGCCGGCGATGGAAATGCAGACGGCATTATAGGAACTGCAGATCTTATTCCCTGGGATTTATATGCCGGATTTAAGGGATACATAAAAAGTGATATAAACATGGATTCCCAGGTAAACAACCAGGATAAAAATGATTATGTAATCCCTAATTTAGGGAAAACCTCTCAGTTGCCTTAGCGCTCTCAGGACTATAAAACCTGATTATCAATATTATTTTTCAAATCATTCATTGAGCCTCCGCGGGTTCAAGACTTCCAGTTTGGGCCTGTGCGATAGCAGGAACTGGGACCGCCGGCTAAAAGAAACAAGGAACAGGATTAGTGATTGGTGATTGGTGGGGAAAAACTCAAATATACCCTGGACGAATTCCTTAAGGATGACCGATTGTAAATATTCCTTTTGTTCCATCCCGATCAGCTTTTAATGTCCTGCTATTGATACTCGTTAATTTTTTACGTATTCAGGATTAATAAGCCTACCTTTGAAAAACCCGGGATCGTGCAGTTTAATATTATAAATCAATGAAAAAGCGAAGAGTAACTGGGAAAATAAAATTCTACACCGGAAAGTGGTACTCCTTTGTTGTGATTGCTTTTGTATTTGTACTCCTGTATTCAGGCTGCGGTGAAAGTAAACATCCGGAAAGAAAATTGAGTCTTCTTCCGCATACGCGCGATTTTCATGATACCCGTTTCGGTTCTTTCATCCGGCAAATTTCAGATATTCCTGTAGGCAGGCGCGATTCAGCAGTCAGCAAATACCTGGCAAATACACCTCATACTCCGGTTATAGAACGCGATAGTATTGTGAATCTTTTCTGGTATGGTAAAGCGATAAATGTGGCTGTTAATGGTGATCTTCAGTGGGGCTGGTCGGCGCCTGATACCATGAAGGCTATTCCCTGCGGTGTGAATACGTTCTTCTATGTTTCCTATACACTTCCAACCGATACCCGTCTGGATTATGTTTTGATGATTGATTCCCTTAATGCTACCGATCCGAGAAATCCGGTCATTACGCCCAGTGGCTACACTCCGCATTCTGAAATTGCTATGCCCGGTTTTAAAAGCAATCCGGTTATGCAATATCATCCGGACATAGCTCATGGCGCGATCGACAGTATTTTATTCGACAGCCAGGATACCTCCATCAGCCCGCGAATCGTTCGTGTTTATTTACCGGCTGGATACGATAGTTTATCGAAATGTGATGTTTTATTCATTTTGAATGGTTTTGAAGCCATGGATTTTATGAATTACCCGACGGTTTTGGATAACCTTATTGCTGCGAAAAAAATCAACCCTGTTATCGCGGTTTTCATCCCAACTTCCGAAGGGCATGCAGAATACGTTGGTAATAAACAAAACGCATTTCTAAAGGTGCTTTGCAATGAGTTTGTTCCCTTGATCGACAGCACCTATAAAACGTTTAATCAACCAAAACACCGAGGCATTGCTGGTATTTCGAGCGGTGGCCATCTTGCACTACTTGCAGCGTTCAGACATCCGGATATATTCCTTTGTGCAGCAGGACAGTCACCGACAATTTCAAAAGACCTTTACGAAGCACTTCAAAATCTGAAGGAAAAAGGGATTAAATTATCTTTATTTCGTATCTGGATTGATGCCGGCAAATACGATCTAATAAGCGGAACAATGGATGACCTGACGTTCAGGCAGGCTGCAGAGGAATTCGATAAAACCCTGGCGAAAACAGGAATAAATCATGTTTTTCAAATAGTTGACGACGGACACCAATGGGCAAGCTGGCGTGAACGAACGGATCAGATCCTTACTTATTTTTTCGGATCACAGGAATGACTCCTCGCTGTTTCTGTCTAAATTCTCAGGACATTTTATCAATCAGTGTAAAATATTTCACTGAAAGCCATTGACAAAATATCGTCTCAAGGATGCCTTTGGCAAGAGAATATCACCACAGCAGTTATGTAACGTGACCACGCAACCTCATTATAAAGGTCACTTTTTTCGCTAAATACTCAATTCGTTGTATTAGCAACTTTATTGAAGCAAGATCATTTTCTTCGTTTCATTAAAAGTGGCAGTGTGAATGTTGTAATAATATACACCGCTGGCAAGTCCGGTTCCGTTAAAGGGAACGATATACGTGCCTGCAGGCTCATATTTATCAACGAGTGTAGCAATTTCCTGCCCCAGGTAATTGAAAACCTTTATGGATGTTTTCTCATAGCGCGGAATTGTGTACATAATATTCGCATTTGTTTTGAATGGATTCGGATAGGACTGATACAGGGCATAGCCATCAGAATTTACCGAATATTCATGGACTGCATTCGGGACGATGGGGGGAGATCCCAGTATGTTAAATCCTTTATTATTATCCTCGTGGATTTCAGGTATCATATTCTGCTGATCGAGTACGGCATATATTCTTGGGTATGCTGGCAGTCCTGCAGGAACGACCCATTTCATGACAACATCCAATCTTCCGCGCTCAGGAACAGGCCCGGAAGTGCTCACCGTGTTGGTTCCGTTTATCCCGATAATGGGTGTTCCCAGCGAATCGGGATCACCGATATAAAAGCTGACGGTTACTGGATCAGGTGTTGCAACAAAGCTGAAGTTTCTTACGCGTGCAGTTATTTCAAGTGTATCGCCTGTATTTGGAGTAGCTGGATAAAAAGTAATATCTTTTGTCTGGTATCGCTTGGCCGGTTCGTTCAGTGCAAATCCTTTTTCAGGATCAAGGCGCCAGGGAAGTACAAAGGTCGGATCGGAACTGTTTCCATAGTTGTCCTGCCACCAGGTTGCAGGATAACCCGGTGGAGAAAGTTCCGGTTCTACGGCATAATCAACCACAAGTGCATCATTGGTTCCCCAGTATGCATAGGGTGTTACGGCATACTTTACATCGCCGATACCCATGTTTACATTTCCGAGGTGAACCTTCAGATCGACCAAATTACTGACCGTTGTTTTATGGGTGGTCATTTTATTATTTGAGAACTTAAATTCTGACGAAAAACCGCCAAGCTCCAGGCCGGCATCAATTCCCAGATTTCTTTCCTTACTCGCTCCGCTTTGTTGAAAATTAGCAATTGACAAATTCCAGTCGTAGGAAGACGAACCGTCCAATGAAAACCTGTCGGCACTGTAGTTTGCACGGATGGTCTGCGATAGGTCCGGATTATTTGATAATGTATCGTAGGGATAATAGGACATTATATTGCCAACCTCGTGGTCAGGAATGTACTGCCTGGCAAAGTAGCTTTTACTTCCATACCAGGTTGCCTGAACATTTTTGGGTACCAGTGCGAAATAAGATCGTCGCGGAAATGGCTCATTACCATGAAATACCGGGTATTCCCAGATATCATAGTCCTCGATTGTGGAAAATATCCGGTCGTCGTCACGTGCTTGAACCTGCACACTGACGGTAATCGTTTGATTATTGGTTGAATCTTTGCTGAAATGCAGTCCAAAGTTACCTGTAGCCCAAACTTTGTAATTTGTCGAAACACCTACCCCCATCGGGGAAGCTTCAACTGATCCTTCTACCTTGGCTCCGGCTGAAACATCCCAGTCATTATGAATCTGAGTAGATACTTCGATTGAACTGTCAGATTGCTTTGTATATTGAGACCAAAAATCACAATCTCCGCCGTTGTAGCAAGCATTAACATCGTCGATAATCCCGTTAATTTTATCAAAATGGACCGGAGGGGCATTCAGGAGCACAATGGGCTGTACAATGCCGTAGTCATGATACAGCGAGGGCATCCCGATTGTAAAATCAAAACCGTCAAAATTTCCGACCGCAATTGCATACGGCTGATACACATCATTCTGGCTTTCATCTCCAAGCTGGCGCGCTATAACCACATTCCCGTTGGTGAGTGTCGTATCTGGAAATGTTACAGCAGCAATTTCAAAGCCGTGCTGATTGCCCCCGGAAACTATATTTTTAACAACAACAATATCTCCCCGGTTATCCATATTCATATCGCAAACTTTCAGGTAGTTGTAGCTCTGCGTATAATCGCTTGGCCCTCCATTTGCCACCCCAACATCTGCTTTCAATCCTAATGAATAATCGTCCGCAACTTCAAGAATACGGATATTTTTACCTGCAGCAAATACAACCTCATCCCTTCCGTTGCCATTCAGGTCGCCGGCTGTAAGTCCAAATTCTGAGATGTCATTGATGTAAAAAGGGAAATCGCTGATCATTGTATAATGTTGGTCTGGGCCAACTGAAACATTCTGCAGGTTCTGCGAGACGTTTAAAATATAATTGTGATCAATGTGCGAAAAGTTTGATTTTACAACTGCACTGAAAGCAAGTTCCTTACTTTGGTCTGCATCAAACTGTCCCTGTACCATCGCCATTGCAAAATCCTGCAATCCGGTAACGGAAGATTTCGGAACCTGGATTGTTTCCGATCCCTTTGGTACGATCATCCCATTGCTGAAAGCATAAATCCTGATTGTTATAGGTACAGCAGTTCCTGTGACCGCACTTTCCCAGGTTGCGGAGATCAGTTCATCAACGCCATCGCCATTTAAATCGGCTGTTTCAACAAAATATCTCACAAAATGGGTAAGTGAAGATCCGGCGACTTTTGTATCGGAAAACCTTTTCATAAAATGAGGTTGTAATGTCGAATCAACATCATAGACGTAAAAAATTACCGAATCGGTAATATCCCTGAATGCAACAACAAACTCATCCTCAGGATCTGCATCAAAATTACCTGTCCTTACATAAATTTCACTGGTTTGATTGATATCTTCTCCTGCATCTATTGTTGCCGCTGAAGTATTTGAGTAAAACCCGGTTGAATCGAAATGACTGATCATAACTTCAATTTTCTGGTTCGATTGGGAATTTCTCCATACAGCTACTGCATCATCGTAGGGATCCACATTAAACCTGCCTGTAGCAACATCAACATAGGAATTACTACCCGACCGCAGGGATTCCCTGCGCGGTGTTTTAATAAACATTGTATCAATATCAACCGAATCCGGCGGGAGTAACAGGCCTTCGGTATTATAACGGTATACTTTCTGATAACTTTTAACAGTACCGCCTCCGATATCCTCCATCCAGAGAAGAAGAATATCCTTTGATTGAACTTTGCGCGGCTGGGTCAAATGGAAAGGATCATTTTGTGCATTGACAGATGTGGCAATCAGCGCCAACAAAATGCATATTAAATTAGCGAAATAAACTTTTTTCATGACGAAGCTCCTTTCATTTTAGGCTTCAAAAGATGAAGCTGGTTTTGTAAATACAAAAGACGGTCTTTTCCTGTTCGTTCTATCCATGGAAGGCTGAAGGTAAAAACATTTGTCATTTGTTGTTTATTTAATCCCTATTCAAATGGAATAAACCTCCTGTTGATGATGTGAAAACAGTACTAATTAAAAAGACCTTAAATATCTTAATTTGAAATTGTAAAATATAAACCAAAACTCTTTGGGTATAGTTCGAAATGTTTTGTTAAAACATTGTTAAATATTTGTTTAGCTTCGAGAATCAATTTATTAATCAAACTTTGATACCATAATTCCTGGTTGGTATATTTTAGGGCTGTTAAAGTTGTGTTAAAAATGGTTAATAATCCGGAGATAATTTAATATAACGATCACATAATGCGGCCATTACAGATCAGATTGTGATTGCGGTACCCGAAACAGAGACAACCATTGGGTTTGCCGGTTGTTATGAAACTACAGATTCAAATAATTTCACTGTGGCCAAAGTGACCACGGAAGTATAACTAAAAATTTAGGATAATGCAAACAGTAATTTTAAGTCACAGGGTCAATGATTATAATCATTGGAAAAAATATTATGACGCAGACAGAGAACGGAGAACAAATGCCGGGCTGAAAGAACTTGCCGTCGGAAGAAGGACCGATGACAGACAAAATGTATACATGATCTATCAGACCAGCAATGCTGCAGAAGCTCAAAAAATGATGGATGATCCCAATCTAAAGGCAGTGATGAAAGAAGCAGGGGTCATCAGTGAACCCAATGTGATGGTGATTGATTGAGGCCAGTTCACAATTCACATTCCAATTACCGGTCCGGGTTTCTATGCGCTTTTTCGGGAGAAATAAGTGTATGATCCGGACCATTGTATTTACAACGCGATATAAGCATACCCATTTCTCTGTTTCTTGCTCCCCATTGGTGACAACACAAACCTGAGGCAAAGTGAACCGGAACAAATTATTTTTAAAACCTTTTACACAACAAGGGTCCTCTTCGTTTACATATTGCAAAGCACTGACGATTCTTTTTTTAGCGGAGTCAC
>CAVXTE010000083.1:0-15832 GCA_963764475.1 uncultured Bacteroidales bacterium | reverse complement strand
GGACTGTTATTGCAATTTCCCATTTATAATAACCTGGTCAATCTTATTACTACCATATGCATACGGCATAAACTCAAGGGTAGGAATCTCTTTAGTAATAAAAAGATTTGCTTTTTTGCCGACTGTGATCGATCCAAGCTCATCTTCTACACCCATTGCATAAGCACCATTGATCGTCACTGCATTGATGGCTTCTTCAGGTGTGAGCTTATAAAGCACAGAACCCATAGAAAGGATAAGCTGCATGTTCCCCGAAGGAGAAGAACCGGGATTAAAATCAGACGCCAGGCAAACCGGCAAGCCTGCATCAATCATTTTACGTGCAGGCGCATACGGCAATCCGAGAAAAAAAGCAGCTCCGGGCAAAATCGTCGGCATTGTTTCCGAACCTTTAAGTGCCTCAATCTCTTCTGAACCCACATACTCAAGATGATCAACCGATAAAGCGTTGTATTTGACCCCTACCTGAACCCCACCGGAATAATCCAGTTCGTTTGCATGGATTTTCGGCCGTAAGCCATATTTCATTCCAGCCATCAGGATCCGTTCAGTATCTTCCACAGTAAAAAAACCTTTATCACAAAACACATCAATATAATCGGCAAGTTCTTCAGAAGCCACCATCGGTATCATTTCATTGATGACTTTATCGACATATTCATCCTGTTTCCCCCGGTATTCAAGCGGAATGGAATGCGCTCCAAGAAAAGTGGACCGTATGGTCAGGGGCGTCAACTCTTTCAGTTTTCGAATGGCATAAAGCATTTTTAGTTCTTCATCGGTATCCAGCCCATATCCACTTTTTATTTCTACAGCACCCGTACCAAGGTATTTTATCTCTTCAAGACGGTTCAATGCAGTCTCTACCAACTCAGCAACGCTGGTTTCGCGCATTCTTTTGGCAGAGTTCAGGATTCCTCCTCCACGTTTAGCAATCTCCTCATACGACAGACCCCTGATCTTATCTACATATTCGATCTCGCGGCTCGCCGGATAAACGAGATGTGTATGCGAATCACAAAAAGAAGGGAAAACCATTTTACCCGTGGCATCAATTTTGTAATCGGATTGCGTTGCTTCCGGCTTTAGGTCCTGCATTTTACCATAGTTGGCAATGAAGCCTTCCCGAATATATAAATATGCATTATCAATTACCGGCAACGTTGCCATTTTTTTCCCGGCACGATACATCAAGGGTTTGTTATCTGCCTGAACCAGCTTTTTAATATTAGTAATTAGAATAGACATTACATAAACGATTTTAAGTATACCGCGAAAATATTAAAACTAAAGGAAGGCTCCGCAAAATTCTTTAGGTTGACTGGAAAATCATTTCCAATATAATTTCTATGGGCTTTATTGTAAACGGTAAGTCTATGACTTTTTAAAATAAAATCTGTGATATAATTCCTGATTGACTTAATTCAAGAAAAGGAGAGGCAGTTAATACTCTTCGAGCATTATGTGATTCATTTCGATTTTGATATTATAATCTTCGATAATACGGTTGTAGAGCCATTCTGCACAATATACCGAACGGTGCTGTCCACCTGTACAACCAAAACTAACCATAAGATGCGTAAAGTCACGTTCGATATAGTTATCGATCGTCTGGCTAATGATATTGTAAACATTTGTTAAAAAATGGTTCACTTCAGGCTTTTTATCAAGGTATTCGATGACAGGTTCATCCATTCCTGTGAGCAGTTGAAATTTTGGCGTCCTGCCCGGATTCGGCAATGCACGGCAATCAAAAACAAATCCGCCCCCATTGCCGGAACGGTCGACCGGCATTTCTGCTTTGTATGAAAAGCTGCTGATCTCGACGAGAAGTTTGTCACTTGTTTTATTCTGTTTTGCCATATTATTTAATATTTAGCATATTCCTGAAACATGAAAACAATTCCGGAAGCCCGACAGGCAGGTTAACCGCTTGGACGAACCATTTGATATTTTCGGTTACAAATTCAATGCTTTCCAAAAAGTGTTGTTTTTTTTCAATCAATCCCCTGTATCCATATGCTCCCATTACCTGTAGCATGCGAATTAAAACAAAGCCGTAATAAAACTGTTCAAATGCATTTTGATCAATTGTGACAAGTCTGCTTACCTTTTGAATATAATAGTTCCGCATTTCAGCCCTGAATTCGTGAGGCAAACCTGCACGAGCCTGAAAAAGAAGTGACGCTATGTCATATTGTAGCGGCCCTCTCCGCCCACCCTGAAAATCAATAAACCAGGGCTGATTATTAAAGATCAGGATGTTTCTGGATTGAAAATCACGGTACATGAAATAATTGTGAGGGGCATCAGACAGAAAGCGGATCAATTCCTGAAAATCATCCTCAAGGCTTTGCTCGTTAAACGAAATGTTAAATAGCTTCAGGTAATAATATTTGAAATAATTCAGGTCCCATTGCATCGACTGACTGTCGAAATCACTTCGTGGAAAACAGACCGAATAATCCAGATCTTTACCGGCAACCACTTGAAATTTTATTAATTCATCAAGCGATTGTTTATAAAGTTCCTTAATCTCTTCTGTAATCCCGGAATCCTTGTTTCGTTTCGAAACCAGGCTGAACAGCGATTCATCTCCAAGGTCTTGTATCAGGTAGATTCCATTTATTTCGTCAGCAAGGTAGATTTCCGGGACACGGAGTCCGTGTTTTCTGAAATGTGAAGTAAAAGTCAGATAAGCTTTGTTTTCATCATGATCTTCACCGATTACACCTATGGCGTTCCTGATTTTGCCCGTAAGCCGGTAATATTTCCTGTTTGACCCGGAACCGGGAAGCAGGTAACTAAAAACGGGCTGTTCACCCGCCCAGGATTCAAAAAGAGAAGCCAGGATTTTTGGTTGATTATCTTTCACAGATTTTGAAATAGTCGTGGGGTAAAAATACATAAAAGAGTCACAGAATTGAAAATCAATAATTAATTTTCCTGAAATTTTTCATTCCGTTTAAAATATGATAGCAATTGATTCAAGTTTTAGCACAATTGATTATATTTGCGTCTCATAAATTTTAGAAGTGAAATGATCAGTAATCTTTAAATTATTAAAACCATGTCAAAATCACCAACAGATATTTTAAAAGAAGCGATATTGCTGGAAAAAAGAGGTAAAGCCTTTTATTCGAATGTAGCAGAGCAATCAAAAAGTAAGGCAGCAAAGAAAATTTTTTCAATGATGGCCGAGGAAGAAGATGAACATATCAAATTTCTTTCCAGACAGTTTAAATCATACGCACAGGATCAGAAATTCGTTAAGCCTGATAAACACGAGGAAGATCCGAACGAAGATACTGTTGTACAAATTCTTTCGGATGAAATAAAAAAGGAAATTTCTGCAGCGAGCTTTGAAGCGGCTGCCATTTCAGCAGCTATGGATTTTGAGACACGGGCTGTTAAAATCTATTCCGACCGGGGCCAGGAAGCTACCGACCCGATGGAAAAAGAAACATATCAAATGCTGGCGGCATGGGAAAGCGGCCATCACAGATTGCTTCACCGGCTGAATGAAGACTTGAAGGAAAAAGTCTGGAATGACAACAGTTTTTGGCCATTCTGAAAAGCTTCGGGTAAAAATGTGTCATGAACTCGTTCTCCATAGTTGAAATAAATGCAGAGAATGTTCACAGTGAGGGATTGTTTTGTGTAAAAAATCCTAAGTATCCTGGTTTTGGACTGAAAGTTGAATGGATGCTGAAACGAATGGAAGAAGGCCTTAAACTGAAACTTTTAAAAGTTGATAATGAAACGGCCGGTTTCATTGAATATGTACCAGGAGAATATACCTGGCGCCCGGTTTCTGCTAAAAGTTACATGTTCATTCACTGCATCTGGATTTATCCAAAAAAAAACCTGAATCATGGTTACGGTTCGCAATTGGTCAAGCATTGTATTGAAGATGCAAGGAAGACCGGTAAAGCAGGTGTTGCGGTAATGGCTACAAATGGCACCTGGATGCCCGATGCTACGTTGTTTCTGAGAAACGGGTTTGTGTGTGTCGATTCAAAAGAACGGTTCGACCTCATGGTTCTGAAATTTAATAACCATCCTGATCCTGTGTTTTATGACTGGAATACGAATTCTCCTGGTTATCAGGGGCTGAACCTTATTTATGCCAACCAGTGTCCGCTTTTTATCCGGTCAGTGGAGGATTTGAAAAAAACTGCTGCTGGATTCAATATTCAGTTAAATATAAAAGAACTGAAATCCGCTGCAGAAGCTCAACAGGCACCTTCTGGATTCGGCGTTTACAGCCTGATTTACAATGGTAAAATATTGGCCGATCATTACATAAGCAGCACACGTTTTAAATCTATCCTGAACAAAGAAGTCATACAGACATGACCCTTGCTGATAAAATTATCCGGTTCAACCGTTCGCTACAACATTCTGTTTCGTTACCCGAAGGAATCGAAATCATGAATCCTTATAAAAATGAAATCATCCTTGAAATTTCGTCTTCTTTCTACCGCAGGTTCTATAATGATACAAAAACCCGTAAGCTGATTCTTGGTATCAATCCCGGTCGGTTAGGAGGCGGTGTGACTGGTATTCCTTTTACCGATCCAGTCAAACTACAGGAAAGATGCGGGATTAAAAATGACCTGAAGAAAATAACCGAACCGTCGGCGGGTTTTATTTACGACATGATCGAAGCTTTCGGTGGCACGGACTCCTTTTATTCCAAATATTTAATTCATGCCGTTTGTCCGCTGGGATTCACAAAAAACGGCATCAATTACAACTATTACGATTCAAAAGTACTGGAAAAGAAATTTACCCCTTTTATTGTCGCTTCATTGAACAAAATTATTTCGTTTGGTGTTGAAACCGATTGTTGTTATTGCCTTGGCAACGGCAAAAATTACAAATTCCTGAATGCATTAAATGAAACTCATAAATTTTTTAAAACCGTTATTCCACTTCCCCATCCCAGATGGATCGTTCAATACAGAAGAAAGCAATACCCCAATTTTATTCAGGATTTTGTCAGGCAACTTTCGTGATAATTCAAAAACCTGACGACTTTATATGAACATTGGCTTTAGTTTAGCCAGCCAGATTGGATTCTTTAAATAATTTAATAACTTCGCGCAGATGAATCGAAGGTCGATTTTTTACTTTATTTTAGTTTCAGGTAGTGTTTTGCTGGTAACCTTTCTCCAGTCGTGCCGGAAGGTATATTTCGAGCAAACTTATCCGTCTACTGTGCTGAGGATAAACACCCAACTTGACCTGAACGATGCCGTATTTGTAAATGATTCACTGGGTTTTGCCTGCGGTGGTAAGCGGGGTGCGTACGGATACATTTTTCGTACAGAAGATGGCGGAATTAGCTGGACATCTTATCAGATCGATGCCGATAAAAGTGTTTACACACTTTGTTTTATTAATGATTCGGTCGGTTATGCGGGGTGCGATGACCTATATATGTTTGTCACCCGGAATTTTGGTAAAAGCTGGGAATTAAACTGGTTTGGCAGCAATGTTCCGGCGGATGCTGCAAAACGGCCGGCGATCAAGCGTTTCTGTTTCAAAGATAGCCTCAGGGGTTATTTTGTAGGTGGCGAAAATTACAAAACAGGCATTGTCTATAGCACATCTGATGGCGGTAAATCCTGGTCATTCAAGGAGGTTGAGCATGAATTGAAAGGAATAACCTGCAGTTCAGGAAACTGTATTTACATTTCAGGGTACGGATATGCAGCGCGCTCGGATGATTACGGTTCGTCGTACAGCCAACTTAAAATTATTGGTGATTTTTATGTTTCCATTGCATCACTTTCTGAATCTGAACTGGTTGCTGCCGGTAATAATGGTGGTATTTACAAGTCATACAATAACGGAATTGACTGGAAAACGATCATTAAACCCAATTCGGCATTTGAAAACCGAACAGCTTTCAACGATATGGAGTTCAGCGATAGTTTGCATGGTATTGCCGTCGGGAATTACGGCCATTATTCAGTGACTTCTGACGGCGGCGAAAAATGGAGTAACTTCTGGCTTCAAGATAACAGGCATCTGTTTTCCATTTGTTCCTGTCAAAATAAGGTCTACATTACCTCCGAACAGGGGGTTATTTACGTGCTTTCCAAAAATTATTGATTAAAACAGGAACCCGATATTTACTTCTGCAAAATCTGCCTTGAAAGCAATGGTCTTCAGATTGATACCCAAATACGTCGAGTTTTTTAATTTTATATCATCAAAATTGGTAAAATAATACCGGATACCAAGTTTGTTCGAATTCAACATGTCAAAATCACTCTGTTCGATCAATCCCTGTTTATCAACTTCCTTTGCAAACGGGTTGTAAATATTGATCCCAGCCTGAATTAACAAACTAATATGACCGGTGAGAAATTCATGGGCAACGTAATACACAACGGTTGTCGATTTCAGCTTTTCCCTGTCATCAAATAATTGCTGGTTGATGATGTAATCGTGGTAATCTGTGTAATAATTCAAATCGAAACCAGTACTTATTTTGCTGAAATAAGAAAGTCTTTTTGTTACATAGCACGAACCCATGTAAACAGGATATTGCGGTCCTCCGGCAGGTTCAACCACACCTTCAAATTCGTGAATGCCGAAACCGACAGATAATGCAAATCTAATTTTACGATCAGGTTTATCTAAATGCTCATATTTTATTCTTCGTTCAACCCGAGTGAATTTATATTTAACACCTGCAGATAATGAAAGTATTGTAGCCCCGATGCCCGGCACTTTGTAATGTCCGTTAAAAAAATACCACAAGTTAACACCTCCTGAAAGAGCCAGTTTTTTGCTGACTTTCCAGCTAACTTCTCCCCGGATTGTTGTCAAACCATTCAATGCTGAACTGATCAGAATGTTGTCGGGGTTGTCAAATGCTTCATATTGTTTGTTAAAAACAGCCAGCCCCAATCCAAGTTTTACTCCTGCAACCAATGAATTATGAATCGCCTTTTCAAATATAAAATGCGGATAAAATCCAACGCAATGGCCCAGCACATCCTTGTTACCCAAATCCGCATACATGACTGAAAATCCTGTTTTAGGGTAGTGATAAAGCTGATGCCATTTTCTTGAACCATCGGTTTGTTTGATGAATCCCAAATCGACGATCCAGGTTCCGGCTGATTCCGGAAAACTGGGATAGGTCTTTAAAAGTATGCCGGGCTGTACGTTTGCTTCGGTGAACCATAAATCTTTCGGCTTCGACTTTTCCTGGCTCAGCAAGGTGAAGGGAATCAACAATAAAATCTGTATGTGAATTATCTTTTTAATGAATTCCATCAAGTAAATAATTCGATCCGGAGTTTCAAAAGCACAATTACCAAATTAAATAGCAAATATAGAAATCCGGGCCAATATAATCCTTTTTGTAAATAGAAAATTGAATATTTAAAGATACGGTTTGGAAGGGAAAAACTCATTGATCGCTTATTTCACGACCGTAATATGAAAACATTTTTCCTTGTATTCAGTCACAACAAGGCACCGGCCTTCTTTCTTAAGCTCCCCGATAGCATCTGAAAGCAGTTTAATGACGGAAGCATCCGCTACATTTCGTCGTATCCAGGGCAAAGGTTTTTTGACCACAGCCGAATATGCTATATCAAAGGTGGTTCCGTACAAATGTGCCGATTGCTGTGCTGCATTTGAATTGGACCGACTCAGTTTTTTCTGGCTCTCGGCCGTCCTGAGCAATGAACTTACCCTGAAATAATATCTTCCTTTATCGTTTTCATCGAGCTTTTTAGCAAAGTGGTTTCCGATGTCATCGAGCAATTTGGCTGCTTCAGGAACAAGATACGGATGAGAATGGCCCAGTTTACTAATGATATATTGATTTCCATTTGTTATCTTTTCGAGTTTACCTTCTGATACAAGGCCCTTCTTTTCCGCGTTGAATTGCTTTTCCGTTTTAAATGGAGTGATGCCGAGTTGTTTTGCATGGACCAGATGTTCACTGTTAAAATCTCTGTACCGGTTCACCCTTACCGTACCTATTGCTTTTGGATTGATAAACCTGTCCAGTTTTCTCGCAACCGGCCTGTAAATCACGAATCCTGCGAGAAGCACAAAAAGGCCGAGAACAAGAACGATTCTTCCCTTGCGAAGTTTTTTTCCTCTGTGTTTACCTAAATTGTTATTCTTTTCGGCAGGCATTGGTGTAAATTATATTCGATAAATTTATGTTTATAAACAGTTACTATCCTAACTTTTAAAACGAATAGGTAATTCCCAGCATCACGTTAAAGCGGTACGAAGGATAATTATACCATCTGTAGTATCGCTGACCAAGGATGTTGTTAAAATTGATGAATCCCGACAGCAATTTCGAATACCGGTATTCCAATCCAAGATTCAGGTCGAACAAGCCATCCAGTTTAACAGGCACTTCAGTGATGGCAGTGGTGTTATTCGAAACAACTGTTTCAAAAGTGCGTGCATACGTTTTACTGGTCGTAAAAAGTTCGGCTTTCACCCGTATTTTATCCTGCATATTGTAATCGGCCGAAAGGGAAATTTCCAGGTTCGGTTTATGCCAGGGTTCCGTCTCATTTTCGAGAAAGTAGTTATTGTATTTTCCCCGCAGCATCGCATTGAATTTATCTTTGTAATGAAAACTGAACTCCGCGATCACCCTCGAATATTTTACCTTATCGTACACCACGGTAAACTGGTTATTCAATCCATCACCGAGAACTGAAGTCGTATCATTTACAAAGAAGGGCATGTTCTCAATGGTAGAATTTACAAAACTCAGGTTGTAATCGAAGTCTTTTGAAATGTGGCCTCTCACCCCACCATACTGGCTCAGCTTATTGTTCGAAAACCGTTTTTCAATGGTAGAAATGATGAACGGATTTTCTGAACTCAGTGATTGAAAGCTATTCTTTTCAATTTCACCGTAAATCCCTGCATAGGTTATCAACACATCCTTTACCACCTGAACATCGGCGCGTACAACCGGATACATGTGAAAGTAAGTGGTGGGTGCCTGCTCAACCTGGGCATCCAATCCGACTTTGAAGCTGTACTGCGCAAAGGCAAGTTTGTAATTAGGTGCAAACCTTATGATTCCACTGTTCTCACTGGTTAGCGAATCTTCATCGATATAATAATTAACGCCTGCTTCAAGGCCAAGATGTTCGCTTTCAGAAAAATCAAAGAATCCTGTCCTGTAATCCAGATTTGCATCGAAGCGGATGTTTTGCTCGTGCGTTTTAAAAGCATCCGACAAATAGGAATATCCTAATAGAAAGGAATGTGTCAATTTTTTATCACGGACATAATTGCTTTCGATATAAGTATTTAACCCAAGTTGATTAAAGCTTTGCCTGATGTCCTTTTTCGACAGGATAAGCATCGGAAATTCTTCCGGCCGGTAACCATAAAAATGAACGCCGGTATGTTTATAAAATGCTTCCGCAGAAAAGGTATGATCGCTGAAAAACTTTTTACCATAACCGGAAGCCTCCGTTAGGCTGCTTCCCGGATAAGCATAATCTTTAATTGCTCCGGATGACGAGAGGTGTTTCAGGTGAACACCAAAGGCATTTTTTTTCGATCGAAGCTTGTTAGCAAAAAATTCGAAATAAGGGGTTGTATAATTACCGATCCCAGCTTTAATGTAGTTTTTGTAAAGTTTGGATACAGATTCCCCGACGATTTTCGCCGGCTGGATGGGTTCGAGCGTCACCGGTGTTTCAA
The DNA here is from genome assembly GCA_963764475.1 of uncultured Bacteroidales bacterium. Lineage (GTDB taxonomy): Bacteria > Bacteroidota > Bacteroidia > Bacteroidales > JAADJA01 > JAADJA01. The sequence goes on along the minus strand of CAVXTE010000083.1, from coordinate 6,109 downwards.
ACGTTTTTGATTTGATCTGGTAGCTGAACTCCGGCTTTTCCAGTTTGCCTTCGGGAATTCGAGGAGACAAATTGATTTTATAGGCTTCCGAAACCGAAGGCTGGTAAGGTGCTTCGACCGTGATCTCCTGTGAATCGTTCACTTCCTGTGCCCCAGCTTTACCTGCAAATAAAAGGCTTATAAGAATCAGCAGGATCATGAGAAAGGAGTAAAATATCAGTTTGACCTGCTTGCTTAACATGCGCTGACTGATAAAATAGGGAATATATCCTTTTGTCCGGTTGTATTTCATAGTTTTCATTGTCGTCTTACTTCAGATTATCTCCGTTAATTTTCAGTGTATCCTGAACATTTTCAAGGCTGTCAGCTCGTATTTCACTTTTTTTTGCAGCATTTTCACCTGACAATATTTCGTCCAGCTTACCGCTTGCGATCCGTTTGAGGTCTTCGCCTTTATAGTTATCGAGTATACTTTGCAACGTTTGCTTTGCCTGGAATGTATTGCCTTTTTTCATATACACATCCGACAACAAAATAAATCCGCTGGCGACCCAGTAGTCGTATGCTGCGTATTTTTTGATCAAATCAAAGATTTCCTTTTCGGCTAAATCATAGTTTTTTTGCAAAAATTCGATTTGTGCTATCTTATATTTCGATTCAGCGCCGGTAACACCCTGCGAAACGGCAACAACTTCTTTATAGGCCTTTTCAGCCTCCAAATAATTCTCCATTGAATAAAGAGCATTTGCCCGAATCATCAATGCTTCCTCTCTGCGGTTGTCACTCAGTTTTTCTGTTTGCAGCAGTTTCTCCGAAGCATCTAAAGCGTCCGCATAATGTCCGAGTTTATTATTGCATTTCATCTGTCCGTAAATCGCTTCTGTCCGGTTTTGTTTTTGCTCGGCTATCTGTTCCAAATACGTATAGTATTCGAGCGATTTGGTATAATCTTCAAGTGAATAACTGATTTGTGCTGCCTTAACCAGCGAACTCTCCAAAAATTCATGGTTGTGGCTGCTGATCACATAATCATAATTTTCAAGTGCTTTTTGCAGATCGTTTGAGGCAGATTCACATTCGGCCAGGTAAAAACTTGCATTCGTCCGGAACGCACCGACAGGAAATTTTTCAAGATAAGCCTCCATCGAAGGCATGGCCGAGTTGCAATTGCCTTCCATATATAGATTTTGAGCGGCAATATAAGTCAACGAATCCTGTTCAGTAGGACTAACTTCAGTTGACGGAAGTTCACTCGCATAGGCAATGTATTCATCCACCTGGTTGATATCTATGTAAATATTTTTAATACTGCCAAGTGCTTCTTTCGATTCAGGTGAATCCGGGTATTCGCTGACAACTTTTTTAAATGTGTTCAGCGCGAGGTCATTCAGTCCGCTGTTGTAATAGATCAGCCCCGCTTTGAGCATCGCCCTGACGGCATAACTGGAGGACGGATAATCGGAAATTATTTTTTTGAAATTGATCAGTGCATTTTCATTGTCTTTGTTGACAAGATAGGTATTCCCCAATTCAAAGTATACTTCCGCTATGTTCGTGGCATTTGGATACCTGTTTGCCAGGGTCTTCAGCGTTTGTATTTTTTCAGCATAGCGCTGCAGGACACCCAGGGTAATTGCTTTTTGAAACAATGCATAATCCACATCGATGACATCCATTTTTATGGCTTTGTTATAAAAGTCGAGTGCATTATCGTATCCCTTGCTGATGAACCATGAATCGCCTATCCGAAGATAAGCATCAGCGATCATTTTCGGATCTTCTTTCGAACCTTTGGAAATGAATTCGTTCAGGTAATAAATCGTTCCGTTGTAATCCTGCCGTTTAAAATTAACATATCCCAGGTCATAATAGGCGATAGTGAAAACAGGCAATGCTTTTGCTCCTGAAGCCGACAAAAAATCCATGAATAGTTTCTTGGCACCTGCATAATCGCCTTGCTGGTAGCAGGCTTCTCCGGCCCAGAAGGTAGCTTCGGCAGCAATGGTTTTATCGGCTGCGGTAGCGATGGCCTTTTTAAACATGAGCAATGCCTCCGCATATTCCAGTTTATTGTACAGTTCAATGCCTCTGTAATATGAAATTTTCTGCAAATCCCGGTCGTAATCTTTCCCTTTTCGCTTAATGTTTTCAATCGCTTCCTGAGCATCCTCAAAATTACGCGTAGCCATGGCGATCTTGAAAAGGAAATGATAGGCTTCATCATTCCGGCTCGAGTTGGGATAGCTCTTAAGATATTCCCGTAAGGCTTTGATGGCTTCGCTATACGGATCGTACGAAAGCTCAAAGGCAAGCTGAGCCTGGTTGAACAGGGCGTCTTCGCTGATTTCTTTATCAAACGGCAATTTAAAAGCTGCATTGAAAGCATTGGCGGCAAACTTTTTCTGATCTGTCTTCAGGTAACAATCAGCCAGGTAATAATAGGCATACTGCGAGAGTGAATCCTGCGGCCCGGTCACATTCTGGAAATACTTCAGTGCCTCATCATAGTCTTTGGTTTTATAACATGCATAGCCAATTGTATACTGATCTTCCCGGCTCACTGAACTTCGTGTTGTTGTATAATATTGCTGCAGATAGGGCAACGCTTCTTTAAACCGGTCTGTCCTGTAGTACGATTCACCGATGATATGCGCGATTTCAGGAGCCCTTTTTTCGGTCGATTGCTTCAATAACGGCGGTGCCTGCTGCAGCACATCTTCATATTTCCCCTGGGCATAAAGGATCTGGACAATATAATAAGGAGCAATCGCACTGAAATTCGGATCATCCAGCAATTTATTAAAATCCGTCAATGCTTTATCGTAATCCTTTTCGAGGTAAGCAATGTGTGCAAGGAAATAAGCGGCAGGGGATGCATATTTTGAATCCGGATTCCGAATCATTTCAAAATCCTGTTTGGCTTTGTCGAAATCATCTGTTTTGAAAAAGCAATAGCCGTTCTTAAAAAAATATTCCGATTCCTCTTCGCTGCCAAGTTCTGTCACATCCACAGAAGCAAAATAATCCCTGGCCGAATTAAACTTTTTATTGTTATAAGCTAACCTCCCCAACTGAAAATTGATCAGGTTTGCCCGTGAAGTGGTTGGGTGGTTCTTCATGAATTCGGTGAATTTATATTCAGCATCCCTGTTAAAAAGTTCAAGCGAACAAAGTGCATCGTAATATTCGGCATTCACGCGGAGTTCCGATAAAGGATTTTCAACTGCTTCGATCACCCACTCAAATTCCTTTTGAGCGGCGCCGTATTTCTCTTTTTCAAACAGATCGACCCCTGATCGGTAAGTTGCTTCAGGCTCACGGTAAATGGAAGTCTTTTGGGCTAAAAGAAATTGTCCTGAAAAAGGAAGAAAAAAAAATAAAATAAGTGACTGGATTGTTCGCTTCATACCTGCTCCTCTGAATAAAAATTCATCCTGTTTTTTGCCTTCTGCCGTCGTGCTTTAAACTGCGCAGATTCAGGCAAAATTATGAACTATAAAGGGTAGAGCTTTGAAGCGATAAGTCTAAATTATAACATTAATTTGTTAATAAGTCGAGAATTAGGAAACGGCGAATGCAATATAATATTTCTGGCAGAATGATTTTTTTATCATAGTTTTTTAGTTCTATACTTTAAAATGCGCGGATTTCTTTTAAAATGAATAACACCAACTACCTTAATTTCTCTCTTCTCAGTATCTGTCAAGTAATAAATCCCGTAAGGAAATTTATGAACAAGGAATCTTCTTGTTTCCTGATATATTTTTACATATCCTGATGGGTTTTTGGAAATTGAGTCAAATGCTTCACCAACCTTCCTAATAAATACCATTCCAAGGCCTGATTGATTTAATTCATACCACAGGTAGGCTTCATCAATGTCATCGACAGCATCCGATAAAATGCTGATTGTATATTTCATCAGGCATCTTGATATTTCCGGCGTATTTCATCCCACGATTTGAATTCAGCCTTTCCCTGTAAATTTTTTCCAGCCGTTCATTCAATATTGACTTATGATCCGCAGGGAGTGAATCATATTCCTGGTCCTTTGCGATATCTTCCCAAAGAAGTTGTACCAACTCTATCTTTTCATTTTTGGGCAGCTTATGCAATGCAGCTATTTGAGTATTCATCATTGTTATTTATTTCTGCAAAGGTAGTCAAAAGCGATAAAAAAATAAGCTCATGACGCCTCTTTTTTAAGTGATCGCATCTGAAATTTTACATACACATCCATACACAGAAATCGGTGGCTAAGTTTTAACAGTTGATTCAATAATCTGGTGATTATTCCATCACCAGGCATACTCTGGAGACTATACTGAGAGCAGGGAGTTGAGGGGCAGTTTTATCGTTGCTTAAGTGCTTTGGGTTGCAAACCCAAAGCAGCGAGGGGGTTACAAACCTATATCAGCGGCGGGTAATAAGAATATAAAATCATATTGTTATTGGCAATATTTTCTGATCGATTGGTAAGCTTTTAAGAAACCTAATTCACCAGCTTTACTTAAGTCAAGACAACCATCATCTTTATTTTGGTAATATAATTTCGAATAATCCACGATTGTAATAAGCCTCAGCATAGTTATGATTGATCTCAATAGCCTTATTAAAATCACTGATTGCTCCATAGGAATCCTTTAATCGTATTTTGACCAAGCCTCTAGTATAGTAGGCCAAGTCTGAATTTGGATTAATTTCAATAAAGATTGAATAATCGTTCACAGCTCCTCTATAATCCAAAAGCTTTTCTTTAGCAATAGCTCTATTAAAATATGGATTATCGTATGAAGAATCTGATCCTATTGCTTTGCTAAAAAATTCTATAGCACTTGAATATTTACCAATATATAATTTAATACAACCTATATTATAAAAAGCCTTTGAAGGATTTATGCTATACTCAGCAACTTTATTCAAATCATTTATTGCCAAAGAATAATTTTTAAGCGTTGAATATACATCACTTCTTTTCATAAAAGCATTAGTATCCATTGGATTTAACTCAATTGTTTTCGTAAAATCTTCAATTGCACCCGGATAATCTTCAATTTTTTCTTTTATTACACCCCGATAGTAATATGCTTTTATGTCATGTGCATTTAGATTGATAGCTTTTGTATAATTTTTTATTGCTTGGCTGAAATTATCTTTTTTTGACATTATTAATCCAAGATTATAATAGGCAAATACCGCAGTGTCATTAAGTTCAATTGATTTTCTAAAGTCAATTATGGCCTTTTCAAAATTCTCTATATCAAAATATGAATTACCTCTGCCTATAAAATATTTGTAGTTTAAAGAATCAATTTCAATGGCTTTAGTGAAATCTAATATTGCGCCTTGATGATCTTTTATTTTTGATTTTATTAATCCCCGTGTAAAATATGCTAAATCAAATTCAGGATTTAATTCGATAGCTTTTGAAATATCAACAAGAGCTCCAGAATAATCTTGCATATTATATTTGAATAAACCATCAATATAGAATTCATCAGGCTTTTGTTTACACCCTAATATTATTGAGGTAAAATAAATAAATAAAATAGATACCTTAAAAAATTTGTTTGACGATTTTAATTTTGTAGGAGGCTTCATATACTGAAATAAATTAATACAAAGACAAATATACTTGATATTTTACGAAAACATTTTATCAAAAAGATTAATAGTTGAGATGTATCCCTTCGCCCAACTACATCCCCAATCTCAGCCACCCAATCTAGTCCTCCTTTGTAATGAGGACTGGTTTATTTCGGCATTTTAAATGCAACTTTTCTTATATAACACAAACTAGTGCAAGTCTTGTGTGCGAGCTAAGTACGCTGTTGACTTATGCCTTGCTTACTCACTTTAATTATTTGAAATTTAATTTAGAACTTATAACCCAAAAGTAAAAATAAAATTGATAGGATAGTTAGTTAACCTGGCACAAGTTTGCCATACTAAAGCTGACTGCACAAGACTTGCGTCGGTTTGGGAGTGAGAAGTAATGGTTTATTTTTTACATATTAAATTCCCCTTTTCAATTTTCCATAAAATTTCATTATCAAGTTCATCTTCATTTGTTGTTAAATTGATATTTGCATTATTAGCGGCTATTAGA
>CAVXTE010000082.1:0-8863 GCA_963764475.1 uncultured Bacteroidales bacterium | reverse complement strand
TGTTATAAATCAATAAATTTAAAACATAAAAAAATGGAAAACAAATTAGCAAATCCCGCACCCCTTGGATTAATGGGGTTTGGAATGACCACTGTCCTGCTAAATATCCACAATGCAGGCTTTTTCCCACTGGGTTCTATGATCCTGGCGATGGGAGTATTTTATGGTGGTATTGCCCAGATTATTGCCGGCATTATGGAATTTAAAAAAGGGAACACCTTCGGAACAACAGCCTTTACGTCTTACGGACTTTTCTGGCTGACCCTGGTTTTTCTTATTACTTTTCCGCTAATGCACTGGCTCGAAGCTCCCCCTGCCGGTTTTATGGGCTGGTACCTCTTTATGTGGGGATTGTTTACCTTCTTCATGTGGATTGGAACCTTTGGAACAAACCGGGCTCTGCAAACAGTATTCCTGACATTGTGGATTTTATTCTTCCTTCTCGCTATCCGAGATTGGAGCGGTTCTGCTCCGATAGGAAAAGTAGCTGGATTTGAAGGCATTTTCTGTGGTTTTTCAGCTATTTACCTTGCTATGGCAGAAGTTATCAACGAATCCTGGGGGAAAACAGTTCTCCCTATCGGTGTAATTAAAAAATAGGCTGACTAAATAATTTTTAGTGATTGAAACAGGCTGTTCACGATGGATAATCCATCTGATCAGCCTTTTTTGTATTTGAAACTTTAAAAATGTAATTGCTGCAACTAAAAAAATTGCCAATATTAAATTTTTCCCATCCCGAAATAAACACCTTTACAATCCGGCTTCAAATTTTATTTGAATTTGTTTCCTATATTTGTGAGAAGATTCACAGCGCAAATAGTTAGAATAAAGTATTGAAAGATAAATAGTTTAAAATCGATAAAATGCCTATAAAAAAACTTGACAGCATATTCAAACCGAAGCGTATTGCTTTGATCGGAGTCTCAAACGAACCAATGAGTGTAGGCGGGATTACTTTACGGAATTTAGTTGGTGGCGGTTACAATGGAGTTGTTTATCCGGTGAATCCGAAACGGGAAGCGGTTTTCGGAATCCCTTGTTTTCCGGATGTAAAAAGCCTTCCAAAAATCCCTGATCTGGCAGTAATAATGACCGCTGCCAAGCAAGTCCCTCAACTCATCAATGAATGTGGTGAAGCTGGCATCCACGGTGTTATTATTATGTCGGCGGGATTTAAAGAATCGGGTGAGGAAGGTAAATTGCTTGAAGAACAAGTTAAAAATTCACTTGGGAATTTTCCTGATATGCGTGTTATTGGTCCCAATTGTCTTGGCATTCTGGTTCCGGGTTTAAGCATGAATGCTTCTTTTTCTTCAACTATGCCGAAAAAGGGGCATGTGGCATTTATCTCTCAATCAGGAGCTTTGTGTACTTCGGTTCTCGACTGGGCGAATGAGGCCAATATCGGGTTTTCTTATTTTGTTTCAATCGGAAATTCAATGGATGTAAATTTTGGTGATCTGATCGATTATTTTGGGCAGGATCCGAGCACGAAATCCATTATTCTGTATGTAGAATCGATCACCAATGCAAGGGCGTTTATGTCGGCGGCCCGTGGTTTTGCACGCAAGAAACCGATTATAGTTTATAAATCAGGCCGTTTTCCGGAATCGGCCAAAGCAGCTGCTTCACACACTGGTGCCATGGCCTCGGAAGATGATGTGTACGATGCAGTTTTTAGAAGAGCCGGTCTGGCCCGGGTTTACGATATTGGAAATATTTTTGATTTTACTGATCTTATCGGAAGGAGGAGGGCTCCAAGGGGATCTGGATTAGCTATTATTACAAATGCAGGTGGTCCCGGTGTCATGGCGACAGATGCACTCATTTCGGTCGACGGCAAACTGGTTGAATTATCAGATAGTACAATGAAAAGTCTGAACGATTACTTACCTCCTTATTGGTCGCATGGTAATCCTGTTGATGTGTTAGGTGATGCGCCGCCCGAACGTTTTGCCAAAGCCACCGAAATTGTATTGACGGATGAAAACGTTGATGCTGTTCTTGTCATTCTTACACCACAAGCAATGACAGCTCCGACAGAAACAGCAATTGCGATAACGCAATTGGCTGATAAAACTTCCAAACCGATTTTAGCGGCATGGTTGGGAGGCGCCAGCATGAGAAAGGGTATTTCTATTTTTAATAATGCCGGAATTGCCGTATACGATACACCCGAACAAGCGATCAGGGCATTTATGACACTCTCTCTTTATTCAAAGAATCTTGACATGCTGTTTGAAACACCCCGTGAAATTCCGGTTTCATTTTCTTACGACAGAGATGAATTACGAAAAAAATATCTGAAGGAGATCTTTCCGAAAATGAAGATATTATCAGAAGATGATTCTAAAATGTTGGTTAACGATTACGGTATTTCTACCACACATCCCCAAGTTGCAACCACAGAAGATGAAGCTGCCGAAATAGCGCGTGAAAAAAATTATCCTGTTGTATTGAAGATCTATTCGCCGGATATCACACATAAATCAGATGTCGGAGGCGTTGCCCTTAATATCGAAAACGAGGATATGCTCCGCGCGACGTATAGAAATATGATTGCTTCTGTACAAAAGAAATTGCCGGAGGCAAAAATTGAAGGCCTCACTGTCCAAAAAATGATTCGATCTAAAGATGCTGTCGAAATGATTTTAGGAATTAAAAAGGACCCGGTTTTTGGAACACTGATGCTTGCCGGAATGGGGGGTATAACCGCCGAACTTTTTAAAGACCGCCGCCTCGAATTCCCTCCGCTCAATGAAAGACTTGCAATGCAAATGCTCAAATCGTTGCAGATTTATCCGCTCCTCACGGGTTACAGGGGCAGCAAACCGAAGAATGTAGACAAACTGATCGAAGTAATGATCAGGCTTTCTTATCTTGCTGCCGATTATCCTGAAATCCAGGAGTTAGATATTAATCCCCTCATTGTCGGCCCGGAAGACGTGATGGCCCTTGATGCAAGGATCGTCGTTGATCAGGATCTATTGGGTAAAGAAACCCGAGACTATTCCCATCTGATCCTTCGTCCTTACCCTGAACGTTTAATTAAACAAGCAACATTAAGCGATGGATCAGAAGTTTTGCTACGTCCAATAAAGCCCGAGGATGAACCCATGTGGCTCGAACTCCTTGCCAGTTGCTCAAAAGAATCCATTTATTCCCGGTTCAGGTACGATTTCTTTTTCGATGCACACGAAATAGCTACTCAGTTTTGCTTTATCGATTATGACCGCGAAACAGCTATTGTTGCTGAGATTGATAAAGATGGAAAGAAAAAACTGATCGGAGTTGGCAGGCTTATTTCCGATCCTGATGTGGTTGTTTCAGAATATGCCGTCTTAGTTACTGATGCATGGCAACATAAGGATCTGGGTTACATTCTGACTGACTATTGTCTTGAAATTGCCCAGCAATCAGGAATTAAACGCGTTGTAGCCGAAACCACCAAAGATAACAAAGCCATGGTGTCTGTTTTCAGAAAATTAGGCTTTAAGATTCATTATAATGATGATACTACGGTTTCGGTTTCAAAGGAATTAGATTAAGGTTTTAACAGTTTCAACGATTTTAACTTTAATCAGTATTTATCATTTGGTCAACTGTTCATTTATAATTTTGCAGATCCCCGTAAAAATCTCATCTACGCCACCAATACCGTAGATTGACTGGAATTTATTTTTACCCTTATAAAAATCGATGAGTGGTTGGGTCTGTTTGTTATAAATATCGATACGGTTTTCAATAACCTCTTTTGTGTCGTCTTTCCTGCCTTCTATTTGAGCACGTTTCAACAACCTTCCGATGATCTCTTCATCGTTTACATCCAGAGCAAGAACCAATGAAACCTTTTCGTTCCTGTTCTTAAGCATCCTATCCAGGTCGTTGGCTTGCTGTAACGTTCGCGGAAAACCATCAAACACAAATCCCTTAACACCTTTCTGCTGATCCATTGCATTTTCGAGAATTTCTATTAAAAGTTCATCAGGAACCAAATCACCTTTTTCGATAATGTTTTGAACACGCAAACCAAGCGTAGTTTTTTCCCTGATATTCTTTCTGAAAATATCTCCGGTAGAGATATGAGCAAAATTGTATTTCTCTGCAACACGCACCGATTGGGTTCCTTTTCCCGAACCCGGAGGACCAAATAAAATAAAATTGAACATAGATTATATGATTTTAGAATTAAGCCAATATGTTACCGGCGCAAATATAGAGAATTCAATCAAAATTAATTTAATTTTGTAAGTGAAAATAACGACTGTGCACAACTTAGATTCAATAGCTCAACAAGACACTATAAACTCTTCTATATCGCCACAACTTTTTTTTGGTGATTCCTCAAATAGTCATGTAGAAATTGATACGATATACCATTTTTTTGATAAAATCGCATCACCCGATTCGTTGATGCGATATTCAGTTAAGGGTAAAAATCTTAGCAGGCCATCTGTTTTTTACAATCACCTATTAAAACCAAAGGACAGGCAACCTGCTGAACGCCACCTGTACAATGCTGACTGGATCACAATTCATCTGCTGATTTGCATTGGACTTATCACCTGGGTCAGGGTTTACTATCCGAAAAGACTGATCCAGATTTTCCGTTCGTTTACCGGTACATTTTATCTAAACCAACTTACCCGGGAAGGAAATATATTCAGAGAGCGTATTTCCATTCCACTTTTAATTACATACCTTGTAAGTATGTCGCTTCTGATTTATCTTATGATAAACGGGATTCCTGGTTTTTCTAAATTTACTTTCCCTGGGCTGAAGATGTTTTCGGCAATTATGCTGCTCGTTTTAATTTCCTGGTTTCTGAAAAATGCGATCCTGACATTTATGGGTAACCTGTTCCGGAATCAAGTGATCCTCTCAGAATTTTTGTTGATAAATTTTATTTTCAATTTGGTCGTCGGATTTATCCTTTTACCCGTTTTGATCCTGGCTGTCTATTTGCCTTCGCCTGAGGTCCTCTATGCAGGAGTTATTATCTGGGTTTTAGCGTTTATATACAGGTTATTAAGGGAGCTTTTTATGAGTTCGTCTTTTACAAAATTTTCATTATTCCACAGAATTTTATATCTTTGCACGTTCGAAATTGTACCGCTTTTAGTACTTACTAAGCTGGTAATGATTTATTTAACATGATTTTCGTAGCCTTATTTGGGGTTTAAAAACCGTTTTTAAAATAAAGAGGGGACTTAGAAGGTGAAAGTTAAAAATATACTCGTATCACAACCTCAGCCATTGGATTTTGAAAAATCACCATATGCTGAAATCGCTCAGAAACACAAAGTCAACATCGAATTCCGAAAATTTATCACAATAGAGGGTGTGACTGCAAGTGACTTCCGGAAAGATAAAGTTTACATCCAGAATTATACAGCGGTTATTTTTACAAGCCGCAATGCCGTCGATCATTTTTTCAGGATTGCCAAAGATATGCGTGTGGAAATCGCTGATACGATGAAATATTTCTGCATTTCAGAAGCCACCGCTTTTTATCTTCAAAAATATGTTCAGTTCAGGAAGCGGAAAATTTTCAGCGGAAAACAAAATTTTGCTGATTTGATGGAAGTCATTAAAAAGCATAAGGAAGAGAAGTTTTTGTTGCCTTGTTCCGATATTCATAAATTGAGTATAATAAAAGAGTTGGATCACAGCAAAATAAAATTTACAAAAGCAGTCATTTATAAAACACTGGCCAGCGATTTATCCGATCTGAATATCAATTCATACGATCTGTTAGTATTGTTCAGTCCGGCAGGAGTAAAAGCATTGTTCAAAAATTTCCCGGAATTCAAACAAAACTCAACCCTGATTGGCGCTTTTGGCCCTACCACCATTAAAGCCGTTAAAGATGCAGGCATGAAAGCCGATATTATTGCACCGACAAAGACAGCTCCCTCGATGACGATGGCAATCGAGGAACATCTTAAAAATAATTGATCCCTGGTTTGTTTACATTTCGTCAAAATACCCAGACTGGTATCGGATGCAGACTTTCAAAAAAGAAGAACGATTATCACGAAAAAAATTAATCGACAAGCTCTTTTCGGAAGGAAAAAGTTTTGCCATACCTCCTTTCAGGGTTGTGGTGCTTGAAAATAAAAATCCCGAGTCAGTGTATCCCGTTCAGGTATTAATTGCTGTCTCGAAAAAAAATTTCAAAAAAGCTGTCGATAGGAACAGGATGAAAAGGTTGATCAGGGAAGCCTACCGAAAAAACAAGGAAAACCTTTATCAGTCCTTATGGGGTAGAAAAAAAACAATCGCTCTCGCGCTCATTTATACAGCATATAAAACGACCACATACAGCGAGATTGAGCAGAAAATAATAATGATTTTCGAACGTTTACAATCAGAATATGAAAAAACTATTGGGTAAGTTTTTTGTTTTTCTGATCCGTTTTTATCAGGCGGCTATTTCACCTTATTTTTTACCCTCGTGCAGGTACACACCGACCTGTTCGGCTTACGGTGTAGAAGCCATACAAAAACACGGACCGTTCAGAGGAGGATGGCTTACGCTAAAAAGGTTTTTATCATGTCATCCCTGGGGGGGGAGCGGGTATGATCCCGTACCTGAGCCAAAGGAAAATAAATAATTGGTTAATTCTGAAAAAGTATTAATAATGAACAATCTTCTAAACAAAACCCTCAGGGGCTTTTTTATCGTGTTGATTTTGTCCGGGTCGATCCTGTCGTGGGGACAAAATACCAATAATTTCGAGATTTCCAAAAACCTGGATATTTATGTTTCGCTTATGAAAGAGCTGAACACGAATTATGTGGATGAAATAAAACCAGGTGAACTTACCAAAACTGCTATTGATGCGATGCTTGAATCGCTCGATCCTTATACGGTTTATATTCCTGAATCGGAAGTTGAGGATTATAAATTCATCACAACCGGACAGTATGGAGGAGTGGGTGCACTAATTCATAAAGAAGGTGATTATGTGGTGATTTCGGAGCCCTATGAAGGAAAGCCTGCACAGAAAGCTGGTCTGATTGCCGGCGATAAAATCCTGGAAATAGACGGACAAACGGCAAAAGGTAAAACTACAACACAGGTTAGTACAATTTTAAAAGGTGAGCCGGGGACGACTGTTAAACTGCTTATCGGTCGTGAAGGCGCACCGAAACCAATTGAAAAGGACCTGACACGTGAAAATGTAAAAATCGATAATATCCCGTATTATGGTATGGTTGCTGATGGGATCGGATACATACGGTTGTCGGGATTTACACAAAATGCTGGAAAGGAAGTAAAAGAGGCATTTCTTGATTTAAAAAACAACAACAATCTAAAAGGATTTATTCTAGATTTGAGGGGAAACGGTGGAGGATTATTACAGGAAGCCGTTAACATTGATAATATATTTGTTGATAAAGGCCAGTTGATTGTGAGTACACGTGGAAAACTACCCAATAAAAATCAATCTTACAAAACCTCCAGCATGGCTGTCGACAAGGATATCCCGCTGGTTGTGCTGGTGGATACAGCGAGTGCTTCAGCTTCCGAAATCGTGGCGGGTTCTATACAGGACCTCGACAGAGGTGTGATCGTTGGACAGCGAACATATGGCAAAGGCCTTGTTCAAAATGTTATTCCGTTGTCGTACAACGCACAGGCAAAAATTACAGTTGCAAAATATTATATCCCGAGCGGCCGCTGTATTCAGGCGATCGACTATTCAAAACGGGACGCCAACGGAAACAGTTTGCGTACACCCGATTCGCTGATCACTTCATTTAAAACCAAAAACGGCCGGACAGTTTATGATGGTCTTGGTATTGAGCCGGATGTACAAACGGATATCAACACAATGAGTAATTTAAGTTATTCATTGATGACCAAATTTCTCTTTTTTAATTATGCCAATAAGTTTGCACGTGAACATCCTTCAATTGCACCACCTGATAAATTCACTGTTACGGATGATATTTTTAACGACTTTACTAATTATATCAGCGGCAAAGATTACAGCTATACAACCAAATGTGAGGAAACTTTGCAAGACCTGAAAAAATATGCACAGGAAGAAAAGTATTTTGATGATATTCAACCCGAATATGATAATCTTGCAAATAAGCTGGCTGAAAAAAAGAACGATGATATACAACGTCATAAAAAAGAAATAGAAACCATTCTAAGGTTAGAGATAGTGTCCCGTTATTATTATCAGAAAGGTGAAATCATTTCTTCGCTCATGGATGATAAGAGTGTGGATAAAGCTGTTGAAATTTTGGATCAACCAGATTCTTACTTAGCCTTATTGGATGCGACAGCAAAAAATAAACGATAATCCGGGATTCTTGAATTAGCAACCCAAATCAGAGCGATCAATTCCATGATAAAATCAATAAAGATAAATCATTCGGCGATTTATTTTGTATCTTTAACTTTATTGATTATCAGTCTGCCTGTTTCACGTTTTGCGTTGAGTGTTGCTGAACTTAGCCTGGTCGGAAACTGGCTGCTTGAAGGCAAATACAGGCAAAAGCTAAAAACCTTGATTAACAGCAGGCCAGCTCTTGTACTCACGTTCTTATTTCTAATCCACATCATCGGTTTAGCCTATACTTCTGATTTTGAATATGCATTCAATGACATCCGAATAAAGCTGCCATTACTGGCTTTACCGGTTATTTTTGTCACATCTGAGCAACTTTCCGATCGAAAATTCAACAGCCTGCTCTTGATGTATATCGGATCGGTGATCGTTTCAACATGTATTACATTTGGTATCTTACTTTCGCAACAGGTAACCAATGTCCGTGAGATTTCACCTTTTATTCCGCCAATACGTCTGAGCCTTAATGTTTGCCTGGCGATTTTCACTTA
>CAVXTE010000081.1:0-43423 GCA_963764475.1 uncultured Bacteroidales bacterium | reverse complement strand
ACCCAAAATCATTTTCGGCAAAAGGCAAACAAAGCCCGCAAAATTGAAATCATTAATCTTTAACGCACATTCAAAAATGAAAAAAATATTTTTACTCGCAATCAGCATTTTTTACATCACCGGTGTATTTGCGCAAAATGGAAAATTAAAAGGTAAAGTATTCGATGCCTACACCAATAACCTGCTCCCTGAAGCCAATATCCAGGTAAAAGGAGCAGGAGGGACAACAACCGATAAAAACGGAGCCTTCTCCATCGACTGTAAGGCACCGGTTGAAATCACAGTTTCATTTGTAGGATATGAAACCTATAAACTGAAAGTAACCAATTGCAATGAGGAATTAAACATTGCACTGATTCCAACGGCGACCAATCTCAATGCCATTGAGATTACAGCCACTTCGAATCCCAACAAAACACAACTGGAACAACCTGCCTCTATTGTCAGGTTAAAACCGGTTGAACTAAAAAGAGGAACGGGTATTTACCTTGCTGATGCCGTCAATACGAATATTCCGGGTGTTTTCATGGAAAGCAGGACCAACTCGGCAGGACAGCAGTTCAATATCAGGGGATACGGCAATGGTGTCAGGGGAACGAATGGAGTCAATAGCAATTTTGACGGACAGGGATCGAAGGTTTACCTGAACGGCATTCCGGTTACCGATGCAGAAGGCATTACCGTGATGGACGACATCGACTTCAGTTCAATCAGTAATGTGGAAGTCAGTAAAGGACCCTCTGGAACTCTTTTTGGAATGGCAATCGCCGGAGTAGTAAACCTTGAAACACGAAAAGCAGCAAAAGATAAAGTTTCTGTAGGTGAAGATGTGATGTTCGGCAGTTATGGTTTGTTTCGTTCAACTACACATGTTGGTATCGGCGGTAAAAATTCATCACTTCTCTTAAATTACGGACATCAGAAATTCGATGGATATATGCCTCACACTGCAGCACATAAGGATTTTGTCAATGCAATGGGTGATTTCAAACTGGATGATAAACAAAGTATGACATTATACATGGGATACAGTGATAGTTATAACGAACGAAACGGTGAGCTGACCATTCAACAATACGAAACAAAAGATTATTCAGGAAACCCGGCATACATTAAAAACAATGCGCATTCGGCTGTCAAATCGTTCAGGGCCGGATTAGGCTACACGTACAAATTTACCGGTAATATTTCCAACACCACTACCTTCTTCGGCGCATCACAAAAAATGGACAACAGTTCAGCCGGTGGGTGGACAGATAAAAGTCCGCTTAGCTATGGGCTGCGTTCAACTTTCGATATGAATTTTAACCTCTCGAATTCAGTCTCACTAAGCGGCATTACCGGAATCGAATTGCAGAAAACAGAAAGTCTTGCAGATGGATACAAAATGACCACTGATAGCACAGATCCGGGCGGGTACAACGTAATCGGAGCAGTGAAAAGCATCGGTGCTACAGCCAGCGGAACGGCTTCTTATTTTACGCAGTGGACACTTGCTTTACCCTGGGAACTTAGCCTTACTGCTGGTGTAGGTCTCAGCACCATGAACCTCAGCTTTGCCGACAGACTTTGGTCATCGACGCATAATCAACCGGGAAACACCTATCCGAAAGAATTCACTGCAAAATATAATGACATGGTATCACCTGCATTTGCCATCAATAAAAAGCTCGGCAGATCGGCATCTGTCTATTTCTCCTATTCAACCGGCTATAAAGCACCTGTGAGTTCTTATTTTTATATCCCTACAACAGGCGAGGTCAATCCTGGACTGAAACCTGAAAAGGGAACACAATTTGAACTGGGTACAAAAGGAAGTATGATGGAGGATCGGTTGTTTTATACTCTTGCTATGTTCAATGCAACATTCTCGAATAAAATGACAGCAGTTGCCGTTCCAAACCCCGAAAATACAGCCACTCTGTATTCATACATTACAAATGGCGGAAGTTTGAACAATAATGGGCTTGAATTGCTGGTGAAGTATGCTGCAATCAGTTCCGGTACTGGTTTTGTAACGGCACTCAATCCCTTTTTAAATTTCACTTATTCCGATTTTAAATACAAAGATTTTACATACGAGAAAATTGGTACGACTGTCAACGATGCCGACAGCCTGATCGTTGTGGATTACAGCGGTAATACGGTAGCCGGAGTACCTCCTGTAGTTTTTAACATCGGATTCGATATCGATACAAAACCGGGACTTTATGGTAATGTGAATCTCAATTACCGCGATGCCATGTATTTCACTTCCGATGAATTAAATCAAACTTCAAGCTATACACTGTTGAATGCAAAACTTGGTTACAAACACACTTTCGGTCATTTTGGCCTTGATGTTTACTTCGGAGCCAACAATATTACAGGGACACAATATTATTATATGGTATTCCTGAACCAGTTGCCGGATGCTTATTTAGCCGCGCCATACGAGATCAATTATTATGGCGGAGTGAATCTGAAATATACGTTTTGATATAAAAGAAAGCGGAGCAGCTATATGCCGTTCCACTTTCTTTAGACCAAATTCTCAATTCTTGATAAACCCTCACATTATATGCGAATTTTCAGGCCACTGAAAGATTTATTTCAGCAATTCATTTCACAATTAAAAAATTCTTTACTATATTTGGAAGATTCGGTTGACTAAAGCAACAAAGTAAATAGACGAATAAAATAAATTAGTACCCTCTGGCAAGATAATTTTTAGACATCTTGTAGAGCGCTAACTTAAAAATAATTGTTGTATTATAAGTATGAACAACACAATGAGTTTATGATTAAATCCTTAAATATATTATAGTATGAAAGCAATAGTAAAACTTTTAATGGTTATTTTAATAGGAACATTAATTACTTCATGTTCGCAACGAATAGTCGGTACCTGGATGGTGGTGAAGTCAGAAACAAAAACCCCCGGACAACAAGGGGTATCACTAACCAATATCGGAACAATAACATTCAATAGTGATGGAACCGGGGAGAAACAATTTGATTATAGTGTTTTAGGGATAACTCAAAATGACACCTTACCGTTTAAATGGACTGTTTCAGATAAATTTGTGACAATAAAGAGTCAAAATTCCGAACTGGCCAAAACATGGGTTATCATGAGCAATAAAATCAAAACGCAAAACTGGGTATCAACAGATGGGAAAAATCAGGTTCAGATACTGAATCTGAAAAAGAAGAAATTGGAGAATTAATAACTAATCAATTAATAAATACCCACATAGATAAAATTAGGATTTAAAGTCAATGTGCCTTTTTCACAATACTTAAAAATACCTTTTATAAAACCTGAATTTTAATAAAACTGACTTTCTTTGATGATCGGGAAATTTGAATTTATTCTGGATTTGATCTATTATTCTTATTTTTATACCAAACTCATTGTATGAAGGAGGAATTTCTTCACTATATCTGGCAATATAGGTTAACCGGTAAGACATTGAAGCTTGCAGGTGGTGAAGATTGTATGGTGAAAGATCCCGGAATGCCCAATACCGATTCGGGGCCTGATTTTTTCAATGCTCGTGTGCGAACAGGAAATACAACGTGGGCAGGCAATGTCGAAATCCATGTAAACGCATCGGAATGGTTCGAACACAACCACCATAAAGATAAAGCTTATGATAACATCATCCTTCATGTGGTCTACAATAAGGATGCAGAGATAAAGCGCACAAACGGTGAACTCATTCCTACACTCGAACTTAAGGATAAATTCAATGCCGGTTTGTATGAACGTTACAGCGACCTTATGAGCAGCCTAAGCTGGATACCCTGTGAAGGCAGCATCCACGAAGCCGATCGGTTCATTTTGAATAACTGGCTCGATAGAATGCTTGTTGAACGACTTGAAAAGAAAGGCCGGGCAATTGAAAAATCACTTAAACTGAACGGAAACAACTGGGAGCAGGCATTCTATATTATTATTGCACGTAATTTTGGGTTCAGGGTAAATGCTTTGCCGTTTGAACTGCTGGCCGGCTCTCTTCCGTTAGCTTATCTGGCAAAACACAAGGATAATAAAATGCAGATTGAAGCCCTGCTTTTTGGTCAGGCCGGGTTGTTGAAGGGAAAATATAAAGATGAATACCCGCTGAAACTGCAAAAAGAATATGCATTCCTGAGAAAAAAATTTATGCTGTCTCCAATCGATCCGCATCTCTGGCGGTTCATGAGGCTTCGCCCATCAAACTTTCCAACGATCAGGCTTTCGCAGTTTGCAGACCTCATCCATCGTTCGTCCCATCTTTTTTCAAAAACCATCGAAGCAGATTCTATAAAAAAGCTGGTTCAATTGTTCGATGTATCCGCTTCTGAATATTGGGAAACACATTACCGGTTTGGCAAAACTTCTGCGAAGCGAAGGAAAATACTTGGAAAATCTGCTATTTACCTTATTCTCATCAATACAGTGATCCCATTTATGTTTATATTTGGTAAAGAACGCAACAATCAGATCTTAATCGACCGTTCCGTTAAACTGCTTGATCAGCTTCCCGGCGAGAATAACAGCATCATCAGAAAATGGCAGCAACTGGGCATGAGCACACGAACTGCTTTTTCGACACAGGCCTTGCTGCAGCTTCGGGAAAGTTATTGCAGCGAAAAAAAATGTCTCAGTTGTGCGATCGGAAATAATTTGTTAAAACGTATTGAGACATGAGTGAATGGCCACAATAAAAGCTCATCCTTTTTACTGATAATCAAACAAACAGGAAATTCACTAATTTTGCCGTAATATTTTAGCCGGATGGAAAGATTTACAAGCCGTACCAAGGTACTTATCGGGTTGGGACTCGTGTTCGCAATCCTGGTAACCGGTATTTTGGGTTATATGCTGATCGAAGGGGATAATTTCCTGAATGCCCTTTACATGACTGTTATTACCATTTCTACCGTAGGCTTTGGTGAAATTCATAGGCTGAGTCCGGGAGGCAAGGTCTTTACAATGTTTCTTATCATTTCAAGTTTTACGACCTATGCATATGCCTTAACAACCTTGTCGGTTTATTTTTTTGAAGGCCAGCTCAGTGTTTTCTTAAAAGGATACAGAACAAAATCAATCAGAAAAATGCAAAATCATGTTATTATATGCGGCTATGGACGGAATGGCCAGCAGACAGCCAGAGAATTGATGGCACATAATTACCCGATGATCGTTATCGATCAGAATCATGAGGTTGTAATGAAAGCCATGAATAAAAATGCTTCCTATATCGAAGGAGACGCAACATTGGATGATATCCTTTTGAAAGCCAATATAAAAACTGCGAGAGCATTAATTACCACGCTTCCAGTGGATGCAGATAATTTATATGTTGTGCTTTCTGCACGTGCATTGAATCCCGGAATGGTGATCATCAGCCGTGCTTCGAACGAAAGCTCAGAAGTTAAACTCCGAATGGCAGGCGTCGATAATGTGGTTATGCCCGAAAGGGTAGGGGGAACACATATGGCAAACCTGGTGGTACGCCCCGATATCGTCGAATTTCTTGAGCATGTTTCAATTCATAGTGAAGACCCTACACTACTCGAGGAAATTGTCTGCGACACCTTACCCGAACAAACACTGAACAAAAGCATCAATGAAATTGGTATACGGAGGGTGACCGGAACGAATATTATCGGATACAAAACCGCCGATGGCCGCTATATTCTCAACCCAAAGCCCGAAACCAAATTATTTGCCGGCTCAAAACTCTTTGTACTGGGTACTTCAGAACAAATTGAAAAAATGAAAGAAATCCTCAATAGCGGAAATTAATCTATTATGTGGCGAATCCTTTTCAATCTGATCAGACAATTTATTTTCTGGTTGCTCCTCTTTGCATTCGCAAGGGCTGTCTTTTTACTTTACTATGCGCATTCTGTCCGTGTTGAAAATATTGGAATTTCAGAAGTTCTTGCCACGTTTCGTTATGCACTTCCACTTGATGTGTCAACGGCCTGTTACATTATGGTCATTCCTTTTTTCATTTTGTTGGTTCAAACAGTTTTTCAACCGAAATGGCTGAATGTTGCTCATTACTTTTATACTGGCCTGATTTTATTGACTTACCTTCTGATCACTACCGGTGAATTGGGCATTTACGGCGAATGGAAAACAAAGCTTCAGTTTAAGGCATTGCATTACCTGAGCAATCCGGGAGAAGTATACAACTCGGCCTCAACCAGCGCATTCTTTTTGCTGCTTGCAATCCTATTGGCTGAGTATCTGCTGTTCCTTTTCCTGTATCTGAAAGTCTTTTACCTTACCATTAATAAGGTGAAAAGAAATCTTCTGTTTTCATTGGTTTTTCTTATCCTAATTCCTCCGGTTCTCTTCATTGGTATCCGGGGAGGTTTAAAAGCAATTCCTATCAATCAGAGTAAATCCTATTTTTCGAAGCACAGTATCCTGAATACTGCGGCAGTCAATTCGGGGTATAGTTTTTTGATCAGTGGTTTGGAAAACAGTGAGTATAAAAATGAGAATCCCTATCTGTTTTATCCTCCTGAAGAAGCAAAAAAAACCGTCAAAAAACTTTATGAAGTACCGGTGGATACAACAATTTCAATTTTGAATACGAAGCGTCCGAATATTGTCATGTTGATACTGGAAAGCTGGACGGCTGATGCCATCGAATCCATTAGCGGGGCCAAAGGCATTACACCGAATTTTCACGAGCTTCAGAAAAACGGCATCTTATTTACACATTTTTATGCTACAGGAAATCGCTCGGAACAGGGTTTGGCTGCTTTGTTCAGTGGCTTTCCGGCCACGCCCATCACATCGGTCACCCATTTTCTGGATAAAATACAAAAACTGCCGAGCATCGTGCGAATTCTGAATGGTGAGGGTTATTCAACCTCCTTTTATTTTGGCGGTCAACTTATTTATGGCGGAATCAAATCGTATGTGATGGTAAATGATTTTAACCGGATACTGGAAGGTTCTGATTTTGATCCGTCATTGCCACGCGGTAAACTGGGAATATATGATGAATATGTGCTCGATAAGCAGTTAAATGATCTATCGGAAGAACCCCAACCGTTTTTCTCCGCTTTGTTTACCTGCAGTTCACATTCACCTTACGATGAACCCAAAGACAGCCTGATCCATTTTGCCGATCTGGAAAATGATTTTCTTAATTCGGTTCACTATACGGATAAATGCCTTGGCCAGTATTTTGAAAAAGCCAAAAACCAACCCTGGTTTGCCAATACACTCTTCATTATTGTTGCTGATCACAGTCATAATTCACAAAAAAACTGGTCGGTATTATCCCGGGAATACAGGAAAATACCCTTATTGATTTATGGAAATACGGTGAGGGAGCAATTCATAAATACTACTTTCGACAGTATTGCCTCTCAGGTGGATGTTACATCGACTTTATTGCACCAACTCGGGCTCGATGCCAGTTCGTTTCAATGGAGCAAAAACCTGTACAACCCGTATTCGCCACATTTCGCTTACTTCGAAGCAAACGACGGACCGGGATGGATCAGTCCGGAAGGATATTTCGTTTATGAGAGGAATACGGATCGCTATATACAAAAGAAAATTAGTCCTGAAAATGAGAAGCAGGTCATTAAAAACGGGAAATCTTATTTGCAGGTTTTATTCCAACAGTTCATGGATTTTTAGAATTTTCAATTGTGGGTAAAGTCATAAAACTGCCTGCATTCTTTTTCTGAAAAGAACAATAAGTAAAACGATCGTTCCGATGGAGATGAGCGACAGATCGTTGATTGAACCAGATAGTTTGTTTCCCCATAAATCATGAATGTTACCACCGATACAGAGGAATCCTGTGATTGACATTATTTTTTCGACGAAGGAGAGCTTATTAAAGTGGAAAAGAAGGAGAAATACAAGCAGTTCGGTGAAACCAAATGCATTCTGGCTGGTAAATGAAAGCAGCGGAATAAGACTGATCAGCAATGCAAATTCAGGTGTCCCACCTGCCGGATTGATTTTTCCACGCCGGATGAACCACAATACCATTAATGCGATGCAAATCAGCAGAACGAACTGATAAATTTTTGTGATGTCATCTGTAAAATTAATTAACCGTAAAGGTGAATACCTTGCGATTACAGAAAAAATGGTATGGTTCGCCAATTGTAATACATCCTGTTTGTTATTCAGCTCAATTTTCATTTCCGTGAGCCATCCAAGGTTTTGATCTAAAAATTTAGATGGACCGTAAAATATGAGAGGAAGGAGAAAAATAACAAGTGAAAATACGACAAACCAAAAAACAGCCCTAAAATTTTTTTTAACCAGGAAATAGGGAATAAAAATAAAAGCAAATGGTTTGATAAACACGCTCATTGCGAGTATAGCCGAAGAGGCAACCGGTTTTTTACGGATAAATAATAGTGCGGATAAAAGATAAAAAACGAGCAACAGATGGTTAACCTGCCCGAGGTGTAATTCACGCTGAAAATGAACTGCGAGGATCAATGCACCCAGTAACACAACTAAATTGATTTTTTTTGCCGGCAATAAATCGAAACGTTTGGCAATTAACTTTATAGAAAGAACAAAGCCAAATACGATGGCAGCAGTCAGCATGATCCAATAAATAATCTTAGCTGCAAAAAAGGGGACAACAGTAAAAGGAATGAAAAAAATGGCAGATGCAGGAGAATATTTGAAAATATAAAAATCGTCGGCAGCGATCCTGTAGAGGTTTTCTCCGTGCAAAATCCTTCCGGCGGCTTTGTAATAAACCTCAAAATCAGCCAGCCAAAACCGGTTGTTCTTTATTTCAAGGAGCATAAATATCAGGCAACCCACGCCGACAAGTATCAATGAAAATAATTTCTTTTCGTTGAAGCTTTTTGACAAAAAAGAAAATGGTTTCATTTCATCCGGGATTGGTCACCTCACTGGCAGGAGGGTCTTTGCGGGATTGTGGTGTGTCTTCTTTCTTTTCCCCCTCATTAGCCGGTTTGGGTTCATTCTTTGAAGCAGTTTTTACATTGGGCTGAAACGGATCCTTAATATTGACGTCAATATCGTCCTTAATTTTATTAGCTTCTCGCTTAATCTCATTCCTTATATCATCGGTGGCGCGTCGCAACTCATTCAGGCCTTTCCCAAGCATACGGGCAAATTCCGGTATTTTTTTTGGCCCGAAAAGCAGGTAAATCGCCAGGACGACAATAAATATTTCGCCCCCGCCCATATTCAAAAACAATAGCAGGTTATTCATACCCTAATTATCAGGACAAAGATAAAAAAAAGTCTCCTCTGCAGGAGACTTTAAAATTTTAATTCAGTATTGGAATTGCTTTGTTAGCTTTTAACTGCCACTTCCTTTTTTGTCTTCTGTCTGAGCAAAAGATCATAAACAATTGGTGTAGCATTGAATAGGGATGAATAAGTTCCCATAAAAATACCGACAAACAATGCGAACATAAAGCCTCTGATAATCTCACCACCAAAGACGAACATGATTAGGATAGTCATCAGGGTCGTACCGCTGGTGTTAAGGGTACGGGCAAGTGTACTGTTGAGGGCCCCGTTAATATTCAATTTCAGATCACGTTTCGGATGCAATGTCCTGTATTCACGGATCCGGTCGAAAATGATCACAGTATCGTTGATGGAATACCCGATAATCGTCAGAATAGCAGCTATAAATGCCTGATCTACTTCCATATTGAAAGGCAGCAAATTATATAACAGCGAAAACACCCCGATAGTGATGATCGTATCGTGGAATAGGGAAATAACACCTGCCAGGCCAAATTGCCAGCGACGGAAACGAATGGCTATGTAAATAAATATGCCGATCAAAGCGAATGTAACCGCAAGGAATGCTGCATTACGTATATCATCCGCAATGGTTGGTCCTACTTTCTGAGAACTGAGCACACCAAGTAGTTTTCCCTGGGCTTCTGTTTCTGTACTGAATTTACTGAACTCAATCGACTGATCCTTATAAAAAGGTTTGAGACCGATAAAAAGTTTTGCCTGGATCAGCGAATCGACATTCGCGGCATCACTGTCGATCATGAATTTAGTTGTGATTTTTACCTGGTTATTGGGCCCGAAAGTCTTGACCTCGGGTGGAACATTCTGACCTTTTTCATCTATAAAAGTTGTAGTAAGAGCGTCCCTGATATCAGCTGTATTCACATCCTGATCAAATCGAACTACATAGGTACGTCCACCTGAAAAATCAATCCCGTAGTTTAGTCCACGGACGCCCAGTGAAACCAGGCTGATAACGAAAACTGCAATGGAAATAATATAACCGTATTTCCGAAGTCCCATGAAGTCAATATTGACATTGGCCAATGCATTAATGGTATACTTCGTTGCAAATTTTACTTCGAAGTTCCGTTTAAGCATCCATAAGAATATTATGCGCGAAATAAATATAGATGTAAACAACGATGAAATAATACCGATTGTTAGGGTTGTGGCAAAACCTTGTACCGGACCTGAACCGAAAATATAAAGAATAACAGCAGTCAGGAGGGTAGTAACGTTACCGTCGATGATGGCAGAATATGCATTTTTGTAACCGTCATTTAAAGCCAGCCTCAGCCCTTTACCTGCTCTCACTTCCTCCTTGATACGCTCGTAGATAATCACGTTTGCATCCACAGCCATACCAAGGGTTAGAACAATACCGGCAATACCAGGTAATGTGAGCACCGCTCCAAAGGAGGCGAGTACCCCGAAAATAAAAAACACGTTGGTCATTAATGCGAGATCGGCTACGAGGCCCGAATGGCTGTAATACAAGAACATATACAGCATGACCACGACAAAAGCAATGACAAACGACCACATTCCTGCATTGATGGCTTCTTTACCGAGTGAAGGACCAACAACTGCTTCTTCAACGATACGGGCCCGTGCAGGAAGCTTACCAGCTTTCAGAATATTGGCAAGGTCCTGTGCCTCTTCAATAGACATATTTCCTCCGGTGATGGACGATTGTCCGTTCGGAATTTCACCATTGACCCGTGGATAGGAATAGACATAACCATCGAGAACAATTGCTATTTGACGATTGTTATCTTCGGCTGCTTCGGCTGTAAGTCTTTTCCAGATTTTTGCCCCTTCGGCATCCATTGACATGCTGACTTCTACCCGTCCATTCTGATCATAATCCTGCCTTGCGCTAACAATATGTCCTCCGCTAAGTGCTGGTTTCTGATCACGATTCGTAACCTTTAAAGCAATGAGTTCGAGAACTCCGGAGCCTTTAACCCTTGGCTCGCTCGTCCATGCCAGCTTTAAATCACGCGGAAACACACCTTTCATTTCCTTGAGATAGCGGTTCACTTTGACGGTATCTTTTATTGCTGCATATCCTACCTCAGCACCCTGACTCGGATAATATTGCCCTTGCTGCCGCTGTTCATATGCCGGGTTAAGAACGGCATACAACGGGTTTTTCCTGGCATAATCTTCTGCATTTTTGTTTTCAGTGCTCAGTTGGGTTGTATCGTTTTTAAGCTGTTCGAGAAGGGTGGCAGTTGTGTCGTTTTCTTTGGCAGCAGTTTCTGTTTTTGTCTTTTCTGCTGATGCGGTTTCTTTAGCTGCTGTTGTATCTGCCAGGCTCCCTTTTTCAGCCTGAATGGCAGCAAGTTTACTGTTTGCTTCAGCAAAATACTGATAAATTTCACTGAACCTGTATGTTTCCCAAAATTCAAGTGCGGCTGTTCCCTGTAAAAGTTTTCTTACACGATCCGGGTCTTTCACACCTGGCAATTCAACCAGTATACGGTTTGAGGTAGCTATTTTCTGAACATTTGGTTGAGTAACCCCGAATTTATCGATACGTGTACGAAGAATATTGAAAGTCCGGTCGAATGCGCCAGTGGTTTCCTTTCTTATAGCAGCCAATACTTCCGCATTCGTTGAATTGGCAGTAATCCCTTTATCTTTGAATTCATAAAGAAAAATAGAGGCCAAACTGAAATTAGGATCAATTTCGTTTATCGATTCTCCAAACAGGGTTACAAAATCTTTCTGACTGTTTTTTTCCTTTTCATAAGCCATCTTCATAGCCTGAAGAAAAACAGGATTCTGGCTGTTCCCTGAAAGCCCACGGACGACGTCACCAACTGATACTTCCATGGTTACGTTCATACCACCTTTCAGGTCAAGACCTAAATTTAGCTCACGTTCTTTGCATTCTTTGAAGGTATATTTACGAATAAGCAGGTTATAAACAACTTCATTCGAAACCGAGTCAAGGTAATAATTCTCCCGGGCATTTTTTATTGAGTCGACATAAAAGTTCTCCTTCAATTCATCCCCCTTGGATAGTTCTTTTGCTATTTTTAGTGTTACCGGGCTGTTTGCATAGTCCTTTGCTTTCGACTCAACTCTGGCGGTAATAAAGGTGAACGAAAGCTGAAATAAGCAGACCAGTGTGAATAAAATTGCAAAAAATTTAATAGCTCCTTTGTTTTGCATTTCTGTCTGAATTTATATTAATTACGCTAATTTTTCGAGGGTGCAAATATAGAATAACAATCTTAAAATACCAATTAATAATGATTGATTAAATTTTATTTTTTAACAGGTATTTATGGTCTGATAACCCATTGAAATACAACATTTACAACATTATTTTTTAATGAAACAAACAATCAGAGAACAAGGATTTTCGAATAAAGAATAACCGATTATTGTTAGTTTCGGTACTTTATCCATTTCCAGAGCTCTTTGTAACTTACCTTCTTGCCGTACATTAGTATACCTGTTTTGTAGATTTTGGCTGCGAGCCAGGTGGCTCCGAAAAATCCTGCTATGAGCAAAGCCATTGAGAGGTATAGCTCTGTAAGAGATACCCCGAAAGGAATACGGATCATCATGATAACCGGTGAAGTCAGTGGGATGATCGAAAACCAGAATGCTGCCGGGCTATCAGGATTGTAAATGATAAACTGGGCAAGAATGATCGATAAAATCAGGGGTACGGTTAGTGGTAGCATAAATTGTTGCGTATCTGTTTCCGAATCGACAACAGATCCAATGGCTGCAAAAAAAGCTCCATAAAGCAAATACCCACCTATAAAGTAAAACAAAAAAGAAAAAATGATAACCCTGAAATTGATCGACCGGATCGATTCAAATATAGCGATCACTGATTCGTTGCTGATTTCATCCTGCGAATTGTCGTAAATTAACGATTGATCAGTGGATTCGGCAGGTTTATCTACTTTAATGGTTTCATCCTTCAGTTTAAGTTGCGATGATTTATAACTTGAAATATCAGATGAGAAATAGGACAAAAATGTACTTACAATAATGAGTGTAGCGATTACCCATAAGGCAAACTGGGTAAATCCTACCATTGCAACACCGACTATTTTTCCCATCATTAACTGAAAGGGCTTCACCGATGAGATAATGACCTCGACGATGCGATTTGTCTTTTCTTCAATTACACCGCGCATCACAAGTGCGCCATACATAAAAATAAAAATGTAAATGAGGATTCCTCCAATAAAACCAACAGCCATGCTTAATTCTGTGGAACTGCTTTCTTCCTGTCCTCCTTTGTTGAGTTTTATCGTTAGAAGATTGATGGAAGTTTTCACGGATTTTAATACATCCGGGTCTATTCCTGATGCTTCCAGTTTCAAAGCTTCCACTTCGTTTCGCATCGTATTTTTCAAATAACCGGTCACGATGATATTCGGTTGCTTAGTGGAATACAATTTCGCTGACTGCGGAACACTCAGCTCGGTTTTTGGGATATAAAGTAAAGCATAAAGATTAAGGCTGTCGATTTCTTTCTTTGCCTGATCGGCACTGATGTTCAGCACCAGAAATTTCATATCGTCGGTATTCTCAAACTTGTCGGCGAAAAGACCTGTTTCGTCAACTACGCCGATCATTTTGGTTTCACCCTGCAATTGAGCAATATAAACCGGAACAATAAAAAGGCATGCCATTAGAAGCGGCCCGAGAATAGTCATGATGATGAATGATCTTTTTTTGACCCTCGTTATGTATTCACGCTTTATGATCAGAAAAATCTTATTCATCAGGCTTTCGATTTGTTTTTTTCAACCTTAGAAATAAAGATCTCATTCATCGTCGGTAAAATTTCGGTGAATGAGCTGATCAGCCTATGCGGAAGCATTTCAGCCAGCAAATCATTTTGAGTTTTGCCATTTTTAATTTTTATAATTGCAGTTGTGTATCCATCTGATTCCGTTTCTTCAATAACCTTGAAACTAGTACTTAATATCTCCTGCAAATTACTTTTATTCCCAGCATAAACGACTTCAAACCGGTTGGATTTATTTTCTTCCTTTATTTTTTTAACGCTACCTTCTAAAATTTTTTCGGCATTATCGATCAAAACAATATGATCGCACAACTCTTCTACAGATGCCATGTTATGTGTCGAAAAGATGATGGTCGTTCCTTTCTTTTTAAATTCAAGGATCTCATCTTTCAGAAGGTTCACGTTAATGGGATCAAATCCGCTGAACGGTTCATCAAAGATCAGTAATTCCGGTTGATGAACCACTGTAACGATGAACTGTACTTTTTGCTGCATACCTTTTGAAAGCTCTTCTACTTTTTTATTCCACCATGCCAGGATTTCAAACTTTTCAAACCAATGATGCAGCTTTATCCGGGCATCCGATTTGGTGAGGCCTTTAAGCTGCGCCAGGTACATGGCTTGTTCGCCGACTTTCATTTTCTTATAAAGTCCTCTTTCTTCAGGTAAATAGCCGATACGATAAATATCGGACGATTGTAGTTTTTGACCTTTAAAAAACAAGGAACCATTGTCAGGCGCAGTAATCTGATTGATTATGCGGATCAGGGTCGTCTTGCCGGCTCCATTGGGACCAAGCAGGCCGAAAATAGTATGCTCTGGTATGGTCATGCTGATGTCATGAAGTGCTACATGATCAGCAAATTTTTTTGTTACTCCTTGTGCCTCAAACAAGGCATTCATAGCTGATAAATTAGTTTCATCCTAAATTCCGATTCCAAAAAACCATTCTTACTATCCCTGCTAAAATACTTCAGTGGGAAAAATATTCTTTCATGCGTGAGAAAAAGTTTTTATCCTTATCTGTTGGATTTGGTATAAAGTTCGGCGATTTGCCCAACTTTAACAATATTTCCTGTTCCTCGCTTGTCAGGGTTTTAGGGGTCCATACATTGATGTTAATCAGGAGGTCGCCGTTTCCGTAAGAATTCACCGAAGGCAACCCTTTGCCCTTCAGACGCAAAACCTTACCAGCCTGTGTCCCAGCAATTATTTTAATCCGTGCCTTACCATCAATTGTCGGAACCTCAATGTGTCCTCCCAAAGCAGCTTCGGTAAAACTGATAAATGCATCGTATAAAAGATTTTTTCCGTCTCTTTCGAAATACTCATTTTGCAATTCCTCGATCAGAATAATCAAATCGCCCGGAACGCCGTTTCGGGCACCACTATTTCCTTTACCACTCATTGATAACTGCATGCCGTCTTCAACTCCGGCCGGAATTTTCATCGAGATCACTTCTTCTCCTTTAACGATACCATCGCCAGCACAAACAGGACATTTGTTGACAATGACCTGGCCTTCGCCACCGCAAACAGGACAGGTTGACGAAGTCTGCATCTGTCCCAAAAAGGTATTGGTCACGCGCGTTACATGTCCCGTTCCGTGGCAGGTAGAACAGGTATTGTATGATTTTCCTCCTTTTGAACCAGATCCGTTACAGGTATGGCAACTTACATATTTATTTACCTTTATCTTTTTTTCAACACCGTGAGCGATCTCCTCAAGTGAAAGTTTAACTTTAACCCTCAGGTTCGAACCACGGTTTACTCTTCTTCGCTGCTGTTGTGTTCCTCTAAAACCGCCGAATCCTCCAAAACCACCTCCAAAGGCATCACCGAATATATCGCCGAACTGGCTGAAGATGTCATCCATTGACATGTGGTATCCGTTTGATCCGGCACCGCCAACTCCGGCATGTCCGTAGCGGTCGTAACGCTGTCTTTTTTCAGCATTACTCAAAACTTCATACGCTTCGGCCGCCTCCTTGAATTTTTCTTCTGCTTCCTTGTCATCCGGGTTTTTATCCGGGTGGAACTTCAATGCCATCTGGCGGTATGCCTTCTTGATCTCGCTTTCAGAAGCATTCTTCGAAACACCCAAAACTTCGTAATAATCTCTCTTTGACATGTAATTTCCCTGTCTTAAAACTTTCGTTTTAATCTATTATTGACCGATGACAACTTTTGTATATCTGATAACCTTATCCTGGAGCATATATCCCTTTGCCAGTTCATCCACAACTTTTCCCTTTAATTCATCGGAAGGGGAAGGTATAAATGTGACAGCCTCATGATAATCCGTATCGAATGCTGTTCCTATGGATTCAATGGGTTTCAATCCTTTTTTCTCAAGGATACTTATAAATTTATTATATATCAATCCCATGCCTTCTTTAACCGGATCGCAGTTTTCAATTGCTTTTGCAGATTCCAGTGCCCGTTCGAAATCATCCAGAACAGGAAGCAGATCGACGATCATTTGTTCGGATGCGTATTTGCCCAGTTCGATCCGCTCTTTTTGTGTCCGTTTTCTATAGTTATCGAATTCAGAATAAAGCCGGAGGTATTTATCATTCAATTCGTCAATTTTTACCAGCAATTCTTCGGCAGAAGGAACCATCTCTTCCGTTGATTTTCCCTTAACAGCAGTCTCAGTCTGTTCCTTATCTTCAGCGGCCATCATTTCTTCTTTTTCAGAATTTTGATCTTCCTTCTTCATTTTATATTCTTTCTTGTTATTTTTCTTTTTGCTCATATATCTTAACGATTTTCAAATTCCCTGTGCAAAGGTATCAAAACCACAAAGTTTTACAAATAACCTGCCATGTCAAAAATCAGGACATTGTGGCAGAAATATTCCTGCTTTGTTTGCAATTGTTTCAGGGATTTGCCATTATTGGTTTAGATTGTCTTAAACAAAAAAAGCCCTGCTTATTGCAGGGCTCATTAAAAAGTTTTATAAACCTTACTGATTGATTCTCATTTTATAAAAGGATCTATAAACGAAGTATAAAGCCACAACTAAAAATGCGAACCCAATGTAAATTGCAATAGGCCGGAAATGCTCAGCAAGAGCAATCTCCATCGCAAGTAAACCAAAAAGTGTCGTAAATTTAATGATCGGATTAAGTGCAACGGATGATGTGTCCTTAAAAGGATCACCAACAGTATCACCTACTACAGAAGCTGCATGTAATTCGGTTCCTTTCTCTTTCATATCAACTTCAATCACTTTTTTAGCATTGTCCCATGCGCCACCTCCATTTGCCATAAAAATTGCCTGAAATAATCCAAAAAATGCTATTGACAACAGATAACTGACAAATAATGAAACCGGTGCATTGGAAGTATGGGGTGAAGACAAAAATGCAAATGCAAGGGCAAAAGAGAAAATAGCTATGAAAATATTCCACATCCCTTTCTGAGCATAAACAGTACAAATCTGAACCACTTGTCTGGATTTTTCAACATCAGCCTTTTTGGGTGCATCAGGATCAAGATTGATATTCTTTTTAATGAATTCAACCGCTCGTGCGGCACCAGTAGTTACTGCCTGAATAGAAGCACCTGTAAACCAATAGACAACCGCGCCGCCAAGTAGGAATCCGAGAATGGAATAGGGATTCAGCAAATTCAGGATTTGTTCGGGCTCAACCCCTAATGTTTTTTTAATGACAAGGATAAGCGAAAAAATCATTGTCGTAGCTCCTACAACCGCAGTACCAATTAATACAGGCTTTGCAGTTGCTTTAAAAGTGTTGCCGGCACCGTCGTTTACTTCAAGGTAATGTTTAGATTTTTCAAAATCGGGTTTAAATCCAAAGTCTCTTTCAATTTCCGTATCAACATCTTTAATTTCTTCAATTAACGAAAGTTCATAGATGGATTGGGCGTTATCAGTTACGGGGCCATAGCTGTCCACCGCAATGGTAACGGGACCCATTCCAAGCATACCGAAAGCTACCAGACCGAACGCAAAAATTGACGGGTAGATCATAAAGTTGGCGAGTCCGAAAGTACTGGCATAATAAGCGATAAACATCAGCATGAAAAAAACCATGCCCATCCAGAATGCACTGAAATTTCCGGCAACAAGTCCCGATAGAATGTTTAAAGAAGCGCCTCCTTTTTTGGATGCTTCAACGACTTCTTTTACGTGTGTAGACTTCGGGCTGGTAAATATTTTAGTGAATTCAGGGATCAAAGCAGCACCTAATGTACCTGCGCTTATGATGACTGACAGGGTAATCCACAAATTATTTGGAAGTTTACCGATGGTAAGATAACTTACTGCGAATGTAACGAGTATTGAAAGGATAGAGGTGATCCATACGAGCGCGGTTAGGGGCTTTTCAAAATCCAAATCATCAGCCGTACCGTATTTGACTTTTGTCAGTAAACCGTTTACCCAGTAAGCAACGATAGAGGTCACAATCATAAGGATACGCATTACAAAAATCCATGTCAATAATTGAACCTGATATTCCGGCGTTGTTACAGCAAGGACAATGAAGGATATCAAAGCTACACCGGTGACTCCATAGGTTTCAAATCCGTCTGCAGTTGGTCCTACGCTATCTCCCGCGTTATCTCCAACACAGTCGGCAATGGTACCTGGATTTCTTGGATCGTCCTCGCCAATCTTGAAAATAACCTTCATTAGGTCCGAACCAATATCGGCAATTTTTGTGAATATACCACCAGCAATTCTAAGGGCAGAAGCGCCCAGTGATTCTCCAATTGCAAATCCAATAAAACTTGCTCCGGCATAATGCCCGGGAACAAACATTAAAATGATCAGCATCATCATGAGTTCAAGTGAAACAAGTACGACTCCGATACTCATCCCGGCAGTTAAAGGAATATTCAATAACTTAATAGGTTTTCTTTCAAGCGAAGCAAATGCCATTCTTGCATTCGCCAGGGTGTTCATTCTAATTCCAAACCATGCTACACTGTATGATCCAAGAATACCGATGATAGTCCATCCAAGAATCATCAGAACACCGCCTATTCCGAAATTGGCTTCGGAAAGATAGCCAAAATAGAAAGCAACGGCTGTACCGATAAAAATGAACAGAATGGCAAGGAACTTTCCTTGCTGAATGAGGTAAGTTTTGCCGGTTTCATAAATCACATGAGCTACATCCAACATTGATTTGTGTGCTCTCAATTTTTTAACTTTTAAGAATTGGAACAAACCAAACATAAATCCTGCGAAAGTGATCAGAAATCCCCAATACAGGATGGTTTCTGTTTTCATACCATCGGGAATGACGAGGTCTGCTTCGCTGGCAAATGTGAATACAGGGACAGATAAAATCCCTAAAAGCGTGAAAAATCGTTTCATAACTAATTGTTTAAATTTGGAAATCAGGCGCTAAAATAAGAAGTATTTTGAAATAGGCAATAATTATTCATATTTACGACCCATCGCTCACCCATCGTTTTTCGAAAGCCAAATAAAACTAAATCAGTCGTTTGTAAAAGTTATCCAACATTCTCATGTTGATAAATTCTGGAAAATCATTGTGAATTCTTTTCTATACTATAAAATAATTAATACTTTTATCTCATTGTTTAATATACAGGCAGTAACTGAGGGATGGATAAAATCAAGCTTGAAATTATAGGAATGTCGTACAGCCAGTCGCAGAGTGGGGCGTATGCACTTATTTTAGGAGAAAATGGCGGTAAGCGCAGATTGCCTATCATTATCGGTGGGTTCGAAGCACAAGCTATCGCCATCGAACTTGAAAAAATGAAACCTTCCCGGCCGTTAACCCACGATCTGTTCAAAAGCTTTGCCGATACCTTTTACATAGCTATAAAAGAGGTGGTCATTAATAAATTCATTGAGGGTGTATTTCATGCCGAACTCGTATGTTTAAATGATAAAGGTGAATACCGGATTGATGCCCGAACATCGGATGCAGTTGCACTTGCTTTGCGATTTCATTGCCCTATTTATACCAATGAAAAAATCATGTCGGCAGCAGGTATCGTGGTTGATGAAGAGAAAGAACAGGGTGGTAAAACAAAAGTAAAGGTCAAACGATCTTCCAAAAGCTCATTTGAGAATAGTACCATGGATGAGTTGAAACAGCTACTTCAGAAAGCAGTGGATAAAGAAGATTATGAAAAAGCCTCCAAAATAAGGGATGAAATAAAACGCAGAGAAAAGGAAGAATCCGATGAATAAATGTTACCCTATTTAGTTGAACTTTCCCTCTCTTCTCATTTTTTTTGAACTAAATCAATGATTGTTGAAAACTCCGATTATTCTTTTAAAAGATTGGAGCATATCATCTGCTTTGGGTAAAATCATTGACTTACTTTTGCAGTTTTATACAATCAAATTATATGCGGCAATATCTCGATCTGCTCAACCATGTACTTGACAATGGCGTTCGCAAAGAAGATCGCACAGGGACCGGTACAATCAGTGTTTTTGGTTATCAGATGCGGTTTAATCTTGCAGAAGGATTTCCGGTGCTTACGACAAAGAAACTGCACCTGCGTTCGATTATTCACGAATTGTTATGGTTCTTAAAGGGAGAAACCAACATCCGTTATCTTCATGAAAACAATGTCACGATATGGGATGAATGGGCTGATAAGAAGGGTGATTTAGGTCCGGTTTACGGAGCCCAATGGCGAAACTGGAATAATACGGGTATCGACCAGATTTCCGATGTGATTAATTTAATAAAAACTAATCCCAACAGCCGGAGAATGGTAGTCGCCGCCTGGAATCCAGGTGTTCTTCCAGTGCCTGGGAAATCATTTGCGGAAAATGTTGCAGCAGGACGTGCAGCTTTGCCTCCCTGTCATGCTTTTTTTCAGTTCTATGTCGCGGATGGGAAACTCTCCTGCCAGATGTATCAGAGAAGCTGTGACATTTTTCTTGGGGTGCCGTTTAATATTTCATCTTATGCTCTGCTGACGATGATGGTTTCACAAGTTACTGGTCTGCAGCCAGGAGACTTTGTGCACACACTTGGTGACGCACATATTTATTTGAACCATGTCGAACAATGCAAGCTTCAATTGACAAGAAATCCTTTCCCATTGCCTGTAATGAAGATTAACCCTGATGTAAAAGATATTTTTAGTTTTAAATTTGAAGATTTTGAACTTGTCAATTATCAGTCGCATCCGCATATTAAGGGACAAATTTCTGTTTGAAAAGTGAACTAAAATGAGCAAGCGTGACTAAAATTGAAAAAATTGATTAACCTTTGAAAGTGAAAAATATATCCATTATTGTAGCTGTAGCCCGGAACAATGCCATTGGTAAAAACAACGAGCTTTTATGGCATTTATCAGAAGATCTGAAGCGGTTTAAAAAACTTACAACAGGTCATTCTATTATCATGGGAAAAAATACATATTATTCACTTCCCAACAGGCCGCTGCCGAACCGTACGCATATCATTCTCACAGATATTGAAGGGGAAGAAATTGATGGCTGTATCATGGCTTATTCCATCGATGATGCAATTTCAAAAATGGATCCCGAAAATGAAAATTTCATCATTGGTGGGGCTTCGGTATACAGACAATTTCTGCCGCATGCGAATAAACTTTATATTACCTGGGTTCATGAGAATTTTGAAGCGGATGCATTTTTTCCGGATTTCGATCGCAAGGATTGGGAAATTATTTCGAAAGAAGATTTCCTGGAACCAGATGAAAAAAACCCGTATCCATATACCTATATTATTTATCAGCGAAAAACGAGATGATTATAAAGAAATTCTTGAACGGCACTGTAATTTGTAGTACAGAAGTGAAAGAAGAATAATGAATAGGATCAACCGTAAATTGTATTTTTGTAATACAGCTTTCAATTGAAATAATCAAAGAGTTACTATTTTTGAAAATTGTTTTTATCAGGCCACTCGAAAACATTAAAACAGGAATAGCGTGAAAAAATACGATACCGAAGTACGGCTTGCCCGCGAAATGACTACCCTCGATGCTACACTGATCGGGGTAGGAGCGATGATCGGCGCTGGGATATTTGTACTCATTGGAATTGCTGCCGGCGTTGCAGGGCCTGGTTTGATATTGAGCTTTGTACTTAATGGCATCATTGCTTTACTTACAGCCATGTCATACGCCGAATTGGGTTCTTGTTACCACGATGCTGGAGGTGGTTACCTTTGGGTGAAAGAAGGCTTGCCGAAGTGGAATGGTTTTTTATCCGGCTGGATGAGTTGGTTTGCACATGCAGTTGCCTGCAGCCTTTATGCACTTGGTTTTGGCGCTTATTTCGAACATGTTTTTACCGAGTTTTCAATAGCATTGCCGCATTGGGGATTCTTCTCCCCACAGAAAATTCTGGCAGTCGGTACAGCTATTCTTTTTGGCTATGTCAACTTTCGCGGAGCTTCCGAAACCGGAAAAATTGGTAATCTTGTTACCATCACAAAAATCATCATCCTTTTTATTTTTATTGGCTTTGGCCTCGAGTTGATCATTCGCCGGGGAGACTGGCTTGCTACTTTCAGCCCTTTTTTACCCAACGGTACAGGTGGAGTTTTTAAAGCCATGGGATTGACATTTATTGCTTTCCAGGGATTTGAAGTGATCGCTCAAAGTTCGGAAGAGATAAAAAATCCGAAAAAGAATATTCCGAGAGCCGTTTTCCTTTCATTGGTAATTGTTGTCCCGATCTATATTTTAGTCTCTTTTGTTGCACTAGGGACTGTAAAACCTGAAGGAATGACTCCCTGGGATTACCTTGCGAGCCAAAAAGAAATTGCCCTGGTTGATGTTGCCCGTAACTTTTTCGTTGGTGGCGGGGTTATGCTCCTGATCGGCGGATTGATTTCAACGATATCTGCGCTAAATGCTACCATTTTTTCATCCTCACGTGTGGCTTTCGCCATGGGTCGCGACCGCAATTTCCCATCATTTTTCAGTAAGGTTCATCCCAAAAATTTTACACCGCATTATGCTATCATGGTCTCCCTTGTCATTATCGTAATCATGGCAGTTTCACTTCCCATCGAAGATGTTGCCAGTGCAGCGGATATTATGTTTTTGATGCTCTTTCTCCAGGTAAACCTTGCCATGATTAATTTAAGAAAAAAGAGAAAAGATTTGGACCGTGGTTACAAGGTACCGTTTTATCCGTATCTGACAATTGTAGGGATATTGTTTTTACTCTTTCTCGCTATATTTATGTTTCAATATAGTATTTTGGCCTGGGTTGTTACAATCATCTGGAGTGGTATCGGGTTGCTTGTTTACCGTTTTTATGCTTCAGGCCGTGAGATTGAATACGCCAGAAAAGTCAGGACATTGGAACAAATAACAAAGAAAGAATACAACCTCCTGGTTTACTTTTCCGATCAAACCAATATTCAGAGTTTATCGCTTATTGCTTTTGCCATTGCCCGAAAGCACAATGCGAAGATCATTTTTCTTTACATTATTGAATTAATGGAAGGAGAAAAATTGAAAGCCGGTATGAAGGATACAACCCGAGCCAATGAATTCCTTCAAAAAGCACTCGATTATGCTGAAGAAAATAACGTAGAAGCAAAATCGATCATCAAAATTTCCCACAGGATTTCAAAGGGTATTGTTGATACGGCTATTGAGGAGAACTGCAACTTTATCCTGGCCGACCGCAAGAAAGGAAGTACTTTTTTCGAACGCTTCTTTTCCTCGGTTGTCGATTCTGTTTTACAAAAAGCTACAACCGAATTGGCCATCCTTCACGGTGAAATAAAATCAAAACAAATAAAGAATATACTGATTCCGTATGGTGGTGATATTCATACTCAACTTGCTGCGGAAATCACACCGGCATTCATTGAATATTTTGGTGCTGAAATAAAAATTGGTGTTGTTCTGAACCCAAATATGACGCTCCAGGATCAGCAAAAAAAAGTGAACGATATAAACACCTTATTAACCGAGAACAACCTTTCTGCAAAAATTGTAACTGTTATTGAAACTGATATTCTTATAGGGATTTTAAAACTTTCAGTTGGCAACGATCTGCTTGTTATGGGTGGCAAGACGGGCGATTTTCTTGAACTGCTCTTTTCCAAATCGCTCGTGATGGAAATTACAAAACAGGTGGATTGCCCCGTTCTCTGGCTCGAAGAATATGAGGAGCATGAATCATTCTTTCTGTCGCTTTTCAAAAATCAAAAAAAACTAAAGGAGGCATAAAATGGACACAACACTCGAAAAGCATTTTTTTACTTTTTCCGACAGTATCATCGGATATTTACCTAATTTGCTTGCGGGATTAATTTTACTTTTGCTCGGATGGGTCATAGGCTGGTTTATAAAGCGATTATTGGTACAGATCGCCATACTTATCAGAATTGACCGTTTTATGAAACGTTCGCGCTGGGAAGCTGATTTCGCTAAAGCCGATGTCCGTTACGGAGTCTTCAATTTCATCGGTAATATCGGATATGCCATCGTATTTTTAATCTTTCTCGATAATGCGTTGATCGCATGGAAGCTGACCATGCTCTCCGATCTCCTGAGCAAAGGGATATTATTTCTGCCCAAGGTCATTACAGCTGTTCTGATATTCGGTTTGGGATGGCTTTTGTCATTATGGGCACAGACTTCACTGCTAAAATCATTGTACAGGGAAGAAATTCCGCGGGCTTCACTGATTGCACGGTTTGTCAGGATTGTTCTGTTACTCTTCTTTTCGGCCATTGCACTTGTTGAGCTTGATGTAGCCCGCCAAATTGTGATCATAGGATTTGGTACAATTTTTATCACAATTGGAGCTATTTCAGTTGTGATAACAGCCATCGGAGGTAAAAATTTTATTCAAAAGATTGGTGATTCCTTTCGTAAGGAACAATCAGAGAAATAAAATAGATCAAACACTATCGCTTATTTCTTAATACTTCGATCTTATGGATCGATCAAAAAATCACAATAAATTGTTGAGAATTTGTCAGGATGCCATCTGTGCCTGAATGGCTGTGATGAGAACCGTATTGACGATATCCTTTACTGTGCAACCCCGGCTCAGGTCATTCACAGGTTTATTCAGACCCTGTGAAACCGGCCCTACCGCTACCGCTCCTGATGCCCGCTGAACCGCTTTGTAGGTATTGTTACCTGTGTTCAGGTCGGGGAATATAAAAACGGTCGCTTTACCAGCTACTTCACTGTTTGGCATTTTTGTTTTGGCAACAGTCGCATCGATGGCAGCATCATATTGGATAGGACCTTCAATTTTCAGGTCGGGCCTGCGGCTGCGTGCAATTTCTGTAGCTTTTCGCACTTTTTCCACATCTTCACCTTTGCCCGAAGCTCCTGTAGAGTAAGAGAGCATGGCAATTCTTGGTTCAATGGAAAATGCCTTTGCTGTATCTGCAGAACTGATTGCAATATCTGCAAGTTCTTCCGAATTTGGATTCGGATTGAATGCGCAATCAGCATAAACGAGGACTCTGTCCTCAAAGCACATCAGAAAAGAGCTCGATATAATGGAAAATCCGGGCCTTGTTTTAATGAATTCAAAAGCAGGACGTATAGTATGTTGTGTAGTATGTGCCGAACCGGAAACCATTCCATCCGCATGGCCTTTATAAACCATCATTGTTCCAAGATAGCTTACATCATACATAATTTCATGGGCCTCTTCACGACTAATGCCTTTGTGTTTCCTAAGGCGGTAGTAAGTTGAACCGTAGTCGTTGATAAGGTCGTTGTCATAAGGATCGATAATATTTACGCCAGTCAGCTTGAGGTGAAGATTATCTGCTTTTTTCAGAATTTCAGTTTCATTTCCAAGCAAAGTAAGAGCAACAGCATCACGGCGTGTCAGGATCTCAGCCGCTCTTAATATACGTTCCTCTTCTCCTTCGGGCAATACGATGTGCTTGCGTTGCAAACTGGCCCGCTCGTATAGCTGGTATTCGAACATAATCGGTGTAACAACACCTGCTGGTGAAATAACGATTTTATCTTTCAGCTTCAACGGATCGACATAGGTGTCGAAATGACCAACGGCAACAGCCATTCTTCGGTCATTATCGGCCGAAAGAACAGGCTTGATGTTTTTAATATTCATCGCTGTCGTAAACGTATCTGTCTCCACACTGAACACCCCAACAGGTAACTTTTTCAATCCGTTGATGAGTTTCATTAGGTCAGTGTTTGGTTTATAACCACAGGAGAGAATGATTCCGGCAATTTTAGGAAAGTTATCAGAAAGAAGTGTCATAAACAGTCCGATCAGAACATCACTTCGATCACCCGAAGTAATGACCAATGTTCCGTTTTCTGTATTTTTAAGAATGTTTTCGATGCTCATCGCCCCGATTTTAAAATCATTGATGTCATAATCGAGTACAGCATCTTCACCGTAAATCCATACTGCTTTGAGTGCTTTGCTGATCTGCCGGATCGTAAGGTTTTGCAGGAGGCTTAATTCTGGTATTACAAAATCGATCTCATCTTCCGACCTGTATTTCTCAAGGACCTCCTTAATTGCATCAGTATCCGAATTCTTAACCCTGTTAACGAAAATTCCGAGAAATGTACATTTTTCCCTCGTCAACACACCCCTCATAAGTTGAATCGTATCGGCGATATCGGTCACACTTTTTCCGTTTCCATTTACTACCATCAATACCGGAGCTCCAAGATTGTTGGCCATCTGAGCATTGAAATCAAACTCAAAAGGCTTCATAGATCCGGTAAAATCTGTTCCTTCACATACAATAAAATCACATTCTGCTTCCAGTGCTTTGTATTTGTTCAGGATTCCCGAAAATAAATCATCTGTATTGCCAGCCTGGATGTAATCGAGAGCTTCATTGCTTGTAAGGCCATACATTGAATTGTGTTCATACGGCAGGTTATAAAGCTTTGAAACGAGTTCGATATCGTGGTCCTTCTGCTTTTCAAGGTGTATGATCGGCCTAAAAAATCCCAGCCGTTTAATGTGCCTCGACAAGATGTTCATGATCCCGATTACGATCAGTGATTTTCCGGATTCGGCCTCTGCCGGCGCTATATATAAATTCTTCGACATTAACTTTTTTTCTTCTCGGTTTTTAACCTCTTTTTTCGGCTGCAAAGATAAAAATCTATTACGGTATCCTGTTTTTAATGTTAATTAATTAACAAAAATTATTTGTTGATGTCACTTTTAATTAAACAGGAACCTAAATAAAAAACCGCTTGCTCAAAAAGAACAAACGGTTTTAAAATAAGTGAATCCACTTTTAATTTTCCATTATGGCAGAGAATACTTTTTCTTTATCCAGTTTTTGTGTACAGAAAAACCAGTCATAGCATTTCATATCGCCATTGGTCGCTTCCATCCTGTCCTTGGCTGAGCCGCAAGAACCGGCAGGAGGAACGATCACGTCGTCTCCCGGACGCCAGTCGGCGGGTGTTGCAACAGAAAATTTATCGGCCGTCTGCAACGCGATCAATACACGGTATAGCTCATCAAAATTACGACCCAAACTCAACGGATAATAAATAATTGCACGAATGATTCCTTTCGGATCGATGAAAAATACGGCCCTGACTGCTTTTGTTGTGCTTTCGCCCGGCTGGATCATACCATATTTTTTGGCTACATTCATTGTGATATCTTCGATCAAAGGAAATTTAACTTCCATGTTTTTTAATCCATTGTATTCGATTTTGTCTTTGATAGTTCTGAGCCATGCAATATGACTGTAAAGACCGTCGACAGATAAACCGACCAGTTTGCAGTTCGATTTACCAAACTTTCCCTCCAGACTGGCAAACGTCATAAACTCTGAAGTACAAACGGGTGTGAAGTCAGCAGGATGGCTGAACAAAATAACCCAACTGTCTTTATAATCAGCCGGGAAATTGATCTCACCCTGTGTTGTTGATGCCTTAAAAGCCGGTGCCGGATCTCCGATACGCGGCATTGAAATCACTTGTTCTTGATTTTCTTCCATAGTTTTAAAAATTTAAATGTTAATTAATTTTGTTGTTCTTGTTGAAATCGTTTTGCTTCGCTCGATAGACTGAAGCGCCAGGTAATTATCCCCGAATTTTTCCATGTTATCCAGTTCCACATCATACTGATCGAAATGGCGTTCTTCATCATCAACCAATGCTTCAAAAATCTTTTTGGAAGCAGAATCGGCATTTTGTGAACATTCGTTTGCCCAAAGATTGTAATCACGGGCACTTTCCTCTTCCATCTTCCTGGCAAGAGTAAGCATTTCTTTTACTTTGTGAATTTTCTGAACATCAGCCGCCGCTTTGATTTCCGGATCACCTTTCAGAAAAAGAACGCGTTCGGAGAGAATCTCAATGTGCATCATTTCCTCGATCGCAGTTTTTTTGAATAAGCCGGAAAGCAGATCATACCCCTGGTCGTCGCAATGAAAATGAAAATACATGTACTGGTGAACTGCTGCCAGTTCATCGCCAATTGCTTTGTTTAACAGTTCAATACTTTTTTCTTTCATATTCTTATATAAATTTTATGGTTTAATATTCACGCTAAGATCTTTGGCAACTTCCGTTGCCAGTTCTTTATCGGATTTGTAGAAATGGTCGAACAAGCGATTGATGAGTTTATTGCATTTATTTGCAATGATCTGGTTCATCAATCCTACAATGTAACGGATTGTATTTTTTCTTTTCTGAACCTTCAACACTTTCTGTAGATTTCCTTTAGCTATCGTTAGTTTTAACCATTTTTTCAACATAATTTTAGTTCTATTTGTCGTCGCTATTAGTGAATTTCCCGATTATCTGAAGCTTAAAGTCTTCGATTTCAAAATCGGGTATATTTTTATTTGCAAAATAGTCCTGAATTATATCGTTCAATTCCTGATCATAATAATCGTCGATCCGATTCGAATCGGAACTA
This sequence comes from uncultured Bacteroidales bacterium, assembly GCA_963764475.1. GTDB lineage: Bacteria > Bacteroidota > Bacteroidia > Bacteroidales > JAADJA01 > JAADJA01. The sequence goes on along the minus strand of CAVXTE010000081.1, from coordinate 14,488 downwards.
TACAAATGATGATGGGTTTCGAGTATGGCATCGTATCGCATTACATCATTTTCCGTCTTCACTTTTTTCACCATTCCTTGTTTTACAAATGTTTCGAGTATTTTGTAAATGGTTCCGGTTGCAATGTTCGGATTGTTTTGCTTTACAAACGCGATGATCTGATCAGCGGTTGGATGGTTCATTCCATTCTTCAGCGCATCAAGGACTGCAAGCCTTTGTGGAGTGACTTTCAGTCCCTTTTCTACCAATTCATCTCGTATATTTTCGAAAGACATGTATACTATTTCTTAAATAAGAATAATTCCTATTTATAGAAACTAACGTACACAGAAAATGTTTATTGTTTTTTTTAATTTTATAAAAAATAAATATTGGGACTGGTTAGAAAGCTCAAAAAAAATGACAATTAAAATAAAGAAGTCACATTTGGGATGATTTTTCTCTCAATGCGAAAATCTCGTCCCGGAAGCGTGCAGCTTCGATAAAATCCAGTTCCTTCACAGCAGCTTTCATTTGACGCTCAAGTTTGGCGATTGCTTTTTCGAGCTGTTCTTTATTCATGTATTGTATCAGCGGATCAGCGGCAATATCAATACCTTCCCGCTCAATGTAGGCTTTTTGTTCGGCACTTTTTGTATCCATTACGGAAGTTTGGCCCAATATAGATTCTGTTGATTTAATGATCTGTTTTGGAGTGATCCCGTGTTCTTCATTATATTTCAATTGTTTCTCGCGCCGGCGTGTGGTTTCGTCAATGGTCTTTTTCATCGAATCCGTCATTTTATCAGCATAAAAGATAACCCGGGCGTTCAGGTTGCGTGCAGCACGTCCTGCCGTTTGTGTCAGCGATTTTTCAGACCGCAGGAAGCCTTCCTTGTCAGCATCAAGTATGGCAACCAGTGAAACTTCAGGAAGGTCAAGTCCTTCACGCAATAGATTCACACCTACGAGAACGTCGAAATCACCGAGACGCAAACCCCGGAGAATTTCAACTCGGTCCAGCGTATCCACTTCCGAATGGATGTACCGACAGTTGATATCCAGTTTTACAAGGTATTTCGTTAGTTCTTCCGCCATTCTCTTTGTGAGCGTTGTCACCAACGTTCGTTCGTCAACTTGTTTTCGTTTGTCAATTTCATCCAGCAAGTCATCGATCTGGTTCAAACTAGGTCGTACTTCAATTATCGGATCAAGCAATCCGGTGGGCCGTATAAGTTGTTCTACAACCACACCTTCTGATTTCTGAAGCTCGTATTCCGAAGGTGTAGCACTTACATAGATTACCTGGTTTGCCATGGCCTCGAATTCGGGAAATTTAAGCGGACGGTTGTCCATTGCAGCCGGTAGCCGGAAACCATATTCCACCAGGTTTTGCTTGCGTGAACGGTCACCACCGTACATCGCCCTGACCTGAGGCACCGTTACATGGCTTTCGTCTATCACGAGCAGAAAATCATCAGGGAAATAGTCGATGAGACAGAAAGGGCGGGTTCCGGGCTGACGACCGTCGAAATAGCGCGAATAATTCTCAATCCCCGAACAATATCCTAGTTCACGCATCATCTCGATATCGTAGATTACCCTGTCCTGGAGCCGCTTGGCCTCCAGATGTTTCCCGTTTTCCTTAAAATACTGAACCTGCCGGAACATATCCGACTGAATGTCGTGCAACACAGCCTTCATCTTTTCATGAGAAGTAACAAAAATGTTGGCAGGATAAATATTCAATGTCTCAAAGCTTTCTATTTTATGCCCGTTGATGGGTTCAAATGATTCGATGGATTCGATTTCATCTCCCCAGAAAATGACCCGGAAGGCAATATCAGCATACGCCGGAAAAATATCAATTGTATCGCCCTTTACCCTGAATTTGCCCCGCGTAAACTCTATTTCATTCCTCGAATAAAGGCTATTAACCAGCGATTGTAAAAAATTATTTCGTGGGATGACTTCACCCTTTGCAATCCGGACCACATTGTTGGTAAAATCCTCGGGATTTCCGATACCATAAATACATGAAACAGACGATACCACGATGACATCTCTTCTTGCAGATAACAATGAAGACGTTGCACTCAGCCGCAGCTTTTCAATTTCATCATTGATGGAGAGATCTTTTTCAATATAGGTATTCGTGACAGGAAGGTAAGCTTCGGGCTGGTAATAATCATAATAGGAAACGAAATATTCAACTTTATTTTCAGGGAAAAACTGTTTGAACTCACCGTAGAGTTGTGCGGCAAGTGTTTTATTGTGGCTCAGAATAAGGGTCGGCCGCTGTATTTCCTGGATCACATTGGCGATGGTATACGTTTTTCCAGAACCGGTAACTCCTAAGAGAACCTGATGCTGATCGCCTCTTTGCAATCCCTCGACAAGTTGCCGTATGGCTTCAGGCTGATCGCCGGTTGGCCTGTATTCTGATGTGATCTGAAAGTTCAAAGTCAGTTTCAGGTTTCATGTTTCAGATTCCATGTTAAATTTTCAACCCGGAACCCGAAAGAAAGTTATTTTCTCGGTGGTTTGTAGCCCCTTGCTTTTGCAGCATCTTCAAGTCGTTTCTGCCAACCTGATTTCTTTTTCGAGGGTCGCTTCTTGTTTGCTTCAATTTTGCGTCTGATCTTATCTTCATCGATAAACTGACGGATCACCCACATCTGTGCAAACGTAAGTATGTTAGCCAGAAAATAATAATAACTCAGCCCTGATGCATAGTTGTTAAATATGCCTAAAAACATGATCGGCATAATGTACATCATGGTTTTCATTCCCGGCATCTGCTGAGATGTCCCCATCAAGTCATTATTTACTTTTGTGTAAATGATCGTCGAAACGGTCATCAGCAGTGTGAAAAGACTTACATGTGATCCATAGAATGGAATGTTGAAGGGCAAATTCAGGATCGAGTCATAACTCGAAAGGTCGGTTGCCCAAAGAAATGATTGCTGCCGAAGTTCAAAGGCTGCAGGGAAAAACCGGAACATAGCAATCAGTATCGGGAATTGCAGCAGCATTGGGATACAGCCTGCCATCGGGTTTACTCCAGCCTTGCGATAAAGTTCCATTGTTGCTTGTTGCTTCTTCATCGCATCTTCCTTCTTCGTGAACTTCTTTGTCACTTCTTCGATATCCGGCTTTAAAACCCGCATCTTGGCAGATGAAATATACGATTTATAGGCAACGGGGAACAAAACGATTTTCAGCAAGATAGTTAGAACCAAGATGATGATCCCGTAATTCCATCCGAATCCCTCAAGAAAGTTAAAAACCGGCAACACGGCATACCGGTTGATCCATTGCATCAGGAAAAAGCTCCAGCCTAAAGGTATCTGCTGTTCCAGGCTAAGATGATATTGCCTTAATGTTTTGTATTTATTCGGTCCGAAATATAACATCGTCTGAATGTTATTCGGACCCGATATGTTGTAAGGTAATCCGATATCAACGTCCATAGTCCTGAGGTAGGGCGGTGCTTTATCTTTTTCGGTAACAACGCTCACTTTTGCGTTGAGGAAATAATCTTTGGCAATAAGAGTCGAACTGAAAAACTTGTGTTTTTGTGATACCCATTTAATCCTGGTCGTTAAATCCTCCGAATCATCTTTTGTTTCGGAGAGGTAATTCACTTCGTCCTGGTAAAATTTATAATAAATGGTAGGGCCGTTAAAACGGTCTACTGTTCGTTCGATCTGTTGCAGGTCGTTTTTCCATTTCAGGTCGATGAAATTGGTTCCCGCATCGACGTATTTGTCCATTCCGACAAAATTGATGTCGAAATCCATCATGTAATCATCCCCTTTAAGCGTATAAATGTATTCAATGTAATGGTCCTTATTAAACTGTGAACCTTCTCCGTTCACATAAAGCCGCATCGACAGGGTTCCGGATCCCGTTTTACTCACCACAATATCACCCGCATTTTCTCCTTCCTGCACCACCGGCTGATAATAAAGATTGTCGGTATTAATAAGCCGGCCGCCTGAAAAAAATGTCATTCCGAATATTGCCTTATTCGGGTCGACAAGCATCAATGGAAGCGAATCCCAGGTCACGAATTCTTTCAGTTGCACCGAAATGATTTTGCCGCCTCTTGATGAAACTCCCAGTCTCATCAAATCACTCTCAAGGTAATAAACCGTATCGATTCCAACAGACGCATTTGCAAATGCACCCAATTTGTCCTGGTCTACAGCTACTGCTTCCACCGTATCGTTCCTTACAATTTCTGTTTTGTGGATACTGGCCAGCGAATCACGGATTTTCTCTTCCCTGAATTTTATGGCTGCAATTGAATCCTGGATATGCATTACCCTGGCAATCGAATCCTGTTTGTGTTGCAGCGCCTGCTTTTCTTCTTGCGAAGGGGTTACCCAGATGCTGTATCCAATCAGGATCACGAATATAACTATCAAACCTGTGATTGTATTCCTATCCATGAAATAAACCTTCTCTTAATCTTTTGAAATATTAACTAACATTCGTCTCTTTGGCTGTTATCAATTCATCCTGAAGTTGATCGGCGTCTAAACGCTTTTAACAAGCCGCAAAGATAACGGAAATGTTAAAAACGAACCGGAAATTATTTCCCTTAATTTTACCGGATAAAAATAGAATGTGAATGAATACAGAGGACTCACGAATATTTGTGGCCTTACCCGCGCTTAATGAATTGGACTATTTGCCTCAATTTATCAATTGTTTGAGAATCCAGACACATAAGAATAGTAAGCTTGTTGCTTGCGTGAACCAACCTGAAGAGTGGTGGACTAATCCCGAGAAATTGGACATTTGTGAAAACAACTTAAACTCGCTGGCATACCTTGATAAATTAAGTGGCATTGACATTGAAATCATCGACATGTGCAGTGAAGGAAGGGGCTGGAGAGGAAAGAATTTTGGGGTTGGCTGGGCACGAAAAGTCGCGATGGATAGGATTTCCGCCCAGGCAACAGATGACGATATCCTCATCAGCCTTGATGCCGATACTAAATTCAATGCCAACTATTTTCACTCAATCCTTGAAAATTTTAGGAAGAATCCAGCCGCTGTAGCATTATCTGTGCCATATTACCATGAACTCACCTGCGATGAGGAAAATGACAGGGCAATTCTTCGGTACGAAATTTACATGCGCTATTATGCGATCAATCTTTGGCGGATAAGCAATCCATATAGTTTTACTGCCATCGGCTCGGCCATTGCCTTGCCAATAAAATCTTACAAAGCCATAGGAGGAATAACACCGCACAAAAGCGGGGAGGATTTTTATTTTATGCAAAAACTCAGGAAATTCGGGGAAATTCTGACCTGGAACCCGGAAAAAGTATATCCGGCAGGCCGATATTCCGACCGGGTTTTCTTCGGGACCGGCCCCGCTTTGATCAAAGGCAGGGCAGGGGACTGGAAAAGTTACCCGGTGTATCCGCATGAATATTTTGATGAAGTTAAATGTACGGTGGATTTGTTTCCGGTTTTGTTTAAAGAAGATGTACCGACACCGATGGATGAGTTTATCAAAGAAAAGTTTCGAGCAATACGTAACGTCCAAGGTGTTACAGCGGGGAGAAAACCGTATTGCTAAAGGGAAGGGTTTTGCCGGTTGAACCGCCCCAGATTCAACCGGGGGCGGATGGCGGTTTTTTGCGGGGGCCCGGCCGCTTCCGCAGGCCGTCGAGCAGGTGGCCCAGGGCCAGCAGGGGGTGGCGCCGGGCCATGCGAGGTCCGGCATAGCGCATGACTTCCCTGATCTTCTCGCGCAGGGCCGGTTTATAGCAGTGAATGGGGCAGTTGCCGCAGGTGGTTTTATTCTCCTGGAAGGGGCAGTGCGCCAGGCGCAACCTGGCGTAGTCACGAAGCGCGCGGCAATCGGGGCAGAGATCGCCTTCCGGGTGGTGATGATCGCGACAGTACAGTGCGATCATCAGTTCCACCGTCCTTTGCTCTCGCCGCATCCGGGGATGGGTCATGCCGATCGACTCCCCCCGAGATAATCGGTCAGTTCGGCAAGCTCGATCCGGCGCATCAAACGGCCGGTGCGTTCCATCTTGCGGGCCCGCACTGTATAGAACTCCAGACAACGTCGGGCCAGGTCGACCACTTCCTCGTCGTTCAAGCCCTCGCCGACCTTGTCGCCGATCCTGGGCGCGCCGCCGCCGTTGCCGCCGAAGACCAGGATCCAGCCCTTGCCGGTGCCGAAGATGCCGAGATCGCGCAGATAGCTCTCGCAGCAATTGAACTGGCAGCCGGAGATACCGACCTTGGTCTTGGCCGGCAGAGTCAGGGGCAGGAGCACCTCTTCGATCCTTTTACCCAGGGCCAGGGTATCCCGGCGCCCGTGCTTGCACCACTGTTTGCCCGGACAGGCCTGGATATAATGGATGCCGGCCGGTTTCCGCGGCCCGCCGGGTATCCCCAGCTCCCGCCAGATCTCGGCGGCCGCCTCAGGCGTGTGGCCGGCGATGGCCAGTCTTTGCGCCCCGGTGATCTTCAGGAAGGGGATTTCGTGTTTGCGGACCAGGGCGGCGATCCGCTCCAGATAGTCGGGAGTGACCAGACCCATCCTGGGGCCGGGTAATACATTATAGGTCTTATCGGCGGAATCGTCAGGGATCATGGCAAGGCTCCCAGGTTGGGATGAATATTTGAAGCTGTTTCAAACTATCGTAGTTTGAAGCGGCAGACCATTCCTTGACCCAGGTCAAGAATTCCGGTTAATTCTGCCGCCTTTTCAGACTGATTTCCAACGTGCGGTCGTCGGCAGTCAGCCAGATGATGGAATCGCTGATGGTCAGCTGCAGCAAAAGATTGCGGCTGGCCAGAGCGGCCAGGCCATCCTGGTCGGATACGGCCAGGTGCAGAACGGTCAGGTTGCGCAATTTTTCCAACTCATCCCGGTTCTTCCGCCACCAGACCTCAGCAGCCCGGTTGTCGTAGGTGACCGCTACCACCCGGGCAGCCCGACCGCAGGCTTGGCGCAATCGCCGGGGATCGGGCTGACCCAGATCGATCCAGAGTTCGAGCTCACCGCTCAGGCTTTTTTGCCATAGATCAGGTTCCTCGACCGAGCTCAACCCCCGGGTGAATTGTAGCTGCTCGTCGGCATAGAGGGCGAAGGCCAGCAGCCTGATCATCATCCGGGCCTCAGTCTCCGAGGGGTGCAGGGCGACGGTCAGGGCGTGGCTCCCGTAGTATTGGCGCTCCAGATCGCTGATCTCCAGGTGCGCTTTAAAAATGGTCGCTTTCAGGGCCATGCGGTGCGGTCTCCTTTTAACAGTCCATTGGGAAAGTCCTATAGATCAATAACTCGAAAAAACTTCAATCCCTCTTTATAGGTGTTGTTCGGCGATCTTGGCGAACATCTGCACCAGACCGGAGCAGAGGGTGAAGATCGACTTGATGTGCAGATTGACCGCGCTGCATTCGTCGAAGAAGATGTTGAGCACCGACTCAAGGTCGTCCTCCGGCGCCTGGTAACAGATCAGGATCGGCACATGGGGCAGGGGATGGAGGACCAGGGCGATGTCGGCCTGGTACCACTCGATGGTTCGACCCCGGAAAAGATCGATGATGTCGGTCAAAAGGTCGGGATGGGCGTCGGCCAGCAGGCGCAGCGGGGTCTCGCAGCGGCTGGTGAAAAGCCCCTGCCAGTCGATCCCGCCTTCAAACTCGCGGAAGGAGAGCCAGCGGCCGGTGACTTCGGCGTGGGTGGGATGGCAGATGTAGGAGAGCAGCGGCGCCTCGACCCAGGGAATGATATGGCATTCGGAATTGACCAGACCCTGGTGGTCGATGCTGAAATCCTTGCCCAGCGAGTTGAGCACCAGCTTGCCGTCGCGATAGCGTCCGCCGATCACCGGGGCGACCACCGCCAGGTCGATCTCGCCCATCCGGCGCCGCAGCTTCTCCATGAACTCGGCCTGTTCCGCCTCGCGCCGGTCCGATTTCCGGGGTGTCGATTCTCCCTGAGTGGCGATAGCGGCGGGGTCCAGTTCGGGACAGTCGCTCAGCGGTCGGCGGCCGGAGGCCACCTCGGCGGCAAAGGCCAGGCAGGAGGGCAGCAGACACTTGCCGCAGTTGTTCTTGGGCAGCAGTTTGTATAATTCCAGTGGAGAGGCGGGTTTGCTCATCTGACACCTGTCGGGCCGGCTTTATCGGCCGGATTTGTTTTGACTGACATTAAAGGATAACCTTAAATCCCCGGCCTCGGCATGGCAACCATCATTTCCGTCTACCCGATGATCGAAGGGAAAATCGCTTATCATCGAGATTCGTCCAACACCCCTTCGGCAAGCCCGTGCCGAGCCGAGTCAATGGTCCGGGATGCCCGGCATGCCGGCAATGTGCGAATCCTTCCAGCGCCGCATTGCGACTTGTCCGGATGCGGGTTATAAATCGTCGATGAAAATCGACCTCAACGCTCCGCCTCCGGCCGCTATCTTCCGCGACCGGGGCAGAGTACATCCTGATCTCCCTGCTGCTTATGGCCCTGGCCCTCGGCGGACTGTCGCTGATGGCCTATGGGATACTTTCGGATACGCCATCAAGCGAGGGGCTGGAAACCGTGGCCCTGGCCCTTTTCGTCGGACCGGCCTTGATCTTTGTTTATTTCGGCGGCAAACTCCAGGACTACAAAAAGCTCAATCCGAGTCAGGAAAATGAACTTGCCGAGCTGCGGCGCCGGAACCCCGTGATCGCCGAGTACTGCGAACTGGTGAACCAAGCCGGTCGGCGCTTGATTCATGCCGAGTACGAAGCATGTAAAGAACTGGACGAAGATAAAGGCACCAAGAGCTAAGAAATCTAATGGAATTGGGAATATGCTGAAATCCGGAACCTGGCTGGGGCTGTTCCTCATTTTACCGCTGGTCTTGACCATGGTCCCGGAGGCCAGGGCCGGTTTCCACGAACTGTCCGATCCGGGGAGGCTGGGATTGGCGCTGACCCTGGGGCATTCCTACGACCCCGAACCCACCTTCGGCTTTGCCCAGCTGACCGGGGTGGCCCAGTACGATTACGACAAGGTCTGGGACCATCCGGCCCCCGAACCGCTCCGCTTCAAACTGGAGACCAGCCTGGGATTCGCCTCCTACCTGGGCCATCGGCGGCTGTTTTCCTCGGTCAACATGCTGGCCCAGTATTACCTGGCCCCGGAATCGGCCCGTTTCCGCCCTTATGTCGAGGCGGGCATCGGCCTGATCTACAGCGACTTCCAGGTCGAAGGCCAGGGACTGCGCATCAATTTCAACCCCCAGTTCGGCATCGGCTGCGACTACCGAAGCAGGCCGGATCGATCTACTTCGTCAATTTCAGACCCCATCATCTTTCCAACGGCGATCTCTACCACGACAACCGCGGCATCAACTCGGTGCTGGTGCAGATCGGCCGCTACTTCTGATGCTTAAACCATCGTGATTCGGTGCCTGCCGTGGGATTAGCCGATTTGTTTCCAATGCCATTTCATGATTCAGCTCGGAGGATTCCCCGGGCGCTTGCCTGACACCGGTTGACGAGTGGAAATGCCGGGTCGCTTCAAATTCTTGCCAGCCCCGGCCCTTTCCGGTATATCCTTAACGACAGTACACGCAGGAAAGACTGCTGCTCAGACAGTGGGGAACCAGCAAATCGGGGGAGTAAACCATGGAAATTTTTTGCCAGAATTGCCAGAAGAGGGTGGGGAAAATCGCCGACGAGAAAATCCCGGTGGGGCAGCGGGCCAGTGTCAAGTGTCCCCAGTGCGGAGAAAAGATTTTTTTGACCAGGCCGAACCCCGAAGTCGCACCCGGCATCACTCCCGGTGCCTCCAATGCCGCAGCCCCGAAACCGCCGCCGCCCGGAGTGGAAATCCCCGGCCAAACAAGCGGCTCCGCATCAGCATCGGCTTCCGCATCCGGCCCCAGGAGTTTTCCTCCCGGACCGTCTTCGACGAATCCCGATTACGACTTCACCATCGGAGAAATCATCGGAGAGGCCTGGCGAAAAACCAAAGGGGTCAAGGGGCCGATCTGGGGCGCGCTGCTGGCGGTATTCCTGCTGTTCATCGGAGCCGGCATGGTTATAGGGGTGCTGGCCCGCATGCTGGGGGGGCACGGCAACGGAGTCGCCCTGGGTGCAGCTCTGCAGCTCACCCTGACCATCGCCATCTACCCTTTCATAGCCGGGATCATGATGATCGGCATCCGCCGCGCCGTGGATCTGCCGGTAACTGGAAGCTGTCCTTCGGCTACTTCTCGTTCCTGCTGCCCATCGTCATCTCCATCTTCCTGACCTGGATTTTCACCAGTCTGGGCTTCATCCTGCTGATCATTCCGGGTATCTACCTGAGTATTGCCTATACGCTGACCATCCCGCTGATCGTCGACAAGGGTCTGGGACCCTGGCAGGCCATGGAGGCCTCGCGCCGGGCCATCTCCAAGCACTGGTTCAAGGTCTTCGGCCTCTATCTTGTCATGGCCCTGATCTATCTGGTCAGCGCGATCCCGCTGGGACTGGGGCTGATCTGGGCCATCCCGATGTTTTTCGTGGTCAACGGTATCCTCTACCGGGAGATCTTCGGGGTGAGCGAATCGGCTTGAGCCTGCGGCTCAAGCCGAAATGCAGAATGCAAAATTCAAAACGCAGAATTGCCGGCAGGCAAGGACGGATTGAATATTTGTGCCTATAATTAAGTTCGATCTCGTTGAAACTCCGGAAATCGGTTGGCGGCTTTTTGGCTTTAAATTTTGCACTTTTGCCTTTTTAATTTTGCCTTTGATTTCCATGCCCCTGAATCCCGGAATTTCTGAAGTCCGTTCCCCGCTCCACCGGGGTTTACCTGATGCGGGACGGGCAGGGCAAAGTCCTCTACGTCGGCAAGGCGGTCGACCTCCGGTCCCGCCTGACCTCCCACCGCGACGCCGCCCGCGCCGGGCAGCCCAAGACCAAGGCCCTGCTCTCCCGGACCGCCACGGTCGAAACCATCCTCACCTCCACCGAAAAGGAGGCGCTCCTGCTGGAGTCCTCCCTGATCAAGAAGTATCGTCCCCGTTACAACGTCATCCTCCGCGACGATAAGAGCTATCCCTACCTGAAGGTGACCGTCAACGAGACCTGGCCCCGGGCTCTGATGACCCGGCGACGGCTTGCAAGGACGGTGCCCGCTATTTCGGACCCTACTCCTCGGCTTCGGTCCATGCGCGAAACCCTCGGCTCTCCGCGGGATCTCTACCCCGCTCCGCACCTGCAAAACCCATGAGTTGCGAGCCCGGCAACGACCCTGCCTGAATATCAGATGGGCCGCTGCCAGGCCCCCTGCGCCGGCATGGCGGACCGGCAGCATTACCTGGACACCGTCGCTCAGGTGATCAAGATCCTCGAGGGCAGGCGGGAGGAACTGGCCGAAGACCTGAAGCGAAGAATGCGGGAGGCGGCTGCCGCCCTGGATTACGAACGCGCCGCCCTCTTTCGCGATCGTCTACCATTCACTGCGGGAACCCTGGAGAAGCAGGTGGTGGCCGGTGCGCATTTCAAGGACCTCGACGTCTTCGGATTGGTCCGGCAGGGAGTGACGGTGGTGATCTCGGTCCTCTTCGTGCGGAGGGGGCAGGTTACCGGTCAGCGGGGTTTCGTGCTGGAAGATCCCCTTGGCGACGACCCGGAGGTGATGGCCGGGGCTCTGGCCCAGTTCTACCAGGATGACCGCCAGATTCCCGGCGAAATACTGGTGGGGGTGGAACCGGAGCGTGAAGAACTGCTGGCTGATTGGCTGGGCGAAAAACGGCAGGGTGGGCCGGTTCGCCTCCGCCATCCGCAAAGGGGGGAGGGGGTGGCCCTGTCCGCGGATGGCCGAGTCCAATGCAGCCCAGGTCTTCGCCGACCGCGAAAAGAAGGCCGATTCCAGCCGGGCCCTGCTTTCCGCCGTGGCTCGGAAGCTGCACCTGGCGCAGCCGCCGCTCCGCATCGAGTGCCTTGATATCTCCAACCTGGACGGCAAACATGCGGTGGGCTCCCTGGTCGCCTTTAGCGATGGCGAAGCGGACAAGGGTAATTATCGCCATTACCGGATCCGTTCGGGCGACACACCGGACGACTACGGCATGATCCGCGAGGTTCTGGAACGCCGTCTCGGACCTGAGCGGCAGCGGGAAGTGCCGGATCTGCTGCTGATCGACGGCGGCAAGGGCCAGCTCAACATCGCCCGCCAGGTCCTGGCCGAAACCGGCCTGACCGACGAAGTTGCCCTGGCCTCCATCGCCAAGGAAAAGGAAGAGGAGGGCGAGAAGGTCTTCCTGCCCGGCCGCAAGAACCCGTTGTCGCTGAAGCGCCACGACCCGGTCCTGCTCTTTCTGATGCGCATCCGCGACGAATCCCACCGCTTCGGCATCACCTTCCACCGGCGGTTGCGTCACAAAGAGCCCTTACCACCGGCCTGATCGAAATCCCGGGGCTGGGCCCCAAACGCAGCCGGCAACTCCTCAAGGAAATGGGCAGCCTGAAACGGGTCAAGGAGGCGACGGTCGAAGAACTCGCCGCCCTCAAGGGCATCGGCCCCGAACTGGCCCGAACGATCCACGACCATTTTCACCTGGGCGGCTGACAGGTGCTGAGCCCCCAGGCAGATAATAACCGGTCCGGCTTGCTGGTCTGTGTCCCGGTGTGACCAACAGATAAAGGGATTTCCCCTCGGAGTAACGCTGTCCGGAACCGGCGCGTCCGAGGCCGCCTTGGCCGATCAGCTCAAGAGTCTCAACTGGAAAAGCCGGCAGGCCGAAAGAAAGGGTAGGGCCACGGCATCCTAAATTGCGGAAAGCAGAGCCAAGATCAAGGCTCTGCTGCGACTGAACTGATGGAACAACAAAGGCGATGAGCATAAGTCAAAAGCGGATCTGGCCCTTTTCCCCGGCCAATACTCTTCCATGGCAGGAGATTATAAATGATTGAGAGTTTCAAGGAGATTGGGGTGTTGCTGGCGACGACATGTGCCGTTCTGCTGGTCACCTTGGCGTCAACGGCTTTCTCGGCGATTGCCGCGGAACCTCAGGAGACCCTGTAACTGTCATTCCGGCCAGGCTGCGCATGACTTTTGAGAGGGTGAATCTGCCCGAAGATGAAAAGATGGGACTGATGGGTGGCTCTTTTCTCTATGATGCCAATGACTGGTTGTCGATCGGGCCGGCCGCTTACGGGGCGATCACCGGTGACCGGGGCGGGTTCATCACCTTGGGGCTGGCCGGAGACCTGCGTATGCCACTGGCCGACAGAATCGACCTGGACGGCGGGCTGTTTGTCGGCGCCGGTGGCGGTCGTGGCGGCTATACGCTGCAGGGCGGCGGACTGATGGTCCGTTCGCACTTGGGCGTGACCCTGAAGTCGACCGACTGGGGTAATCTGGGCGCCGGCGCCAGTTATGTCGATTTCCCCAACGGCAGCATCCACAGTCTGCAGCCCTATATCGCCTACGAGTACCCTTTCAGGACGCTGCTAACCCATGGTTGGCCCGAACTGGATATCGACAATACCGGGAACCTCGACTTGCCCGTTTCCGTTCAGGAGTTTTCCCTGGTCTACCGCGACTACCGCATTCCGGATGGCGTGAAAACCGATAGCGGCGACACCCAGCATCCGACCATTCAACTCCTGGGGGCGGAATGGCAGCATTACCTCGACAGGCGGCTGTTCCTGAAGATCGAATCGGAAGGGGCCATGGGCGGCCAAAGCAACGGCTATATGCAGATCCTGCTGGGCGGAGGCTATCGGTTGCGCGCTGGCGTCTACCACCGCGCTGAAATTATCCGTTTCCGCAGGCGTGGCCGGCGGCGGCAAGGTTGCAACCGGCGGCGGCCTGCTGCTCGATGGTTCGGCTTCTATCCAGCAGAATATCTCCGATTCCCTCTTTCTCGAACTGGGTGGCGGCTATGTGAAATCCCCCGGCCACATTTCCGGGCCGCGAGTTATACGGCCAAAGTCGGCTATCGGTACGGCACCCCGGACATCGATCGGAGCACGGTGATGGTCTCGGACCTTGACGGCTTCGTGCAGAAAAAGATGCGGCTGCGGTTCGTCCAGCAGACCTACCTGGAAGATGCTCCGACTGGCGAAATCATCATGCCGACCTGAATGTCGACACCCTGGGCTTTCAGGGCGATTATTTTCCGTTTCCCAAGCTGTACCTCAGCGGCCAGTGTCTTGCGGCCTGGAGTGGTCAGGCCGGCGGCTACATGACCGGGCTGGTTGGCAGCGGCCTGCATCTGCCGATCGCGAAGACGCCGTTGTTCTTCGAGCTGGAAGGGTTGGTCGGCGCTGCCGGCGGCGGCGGGCTGGACGTGGCCGGTGGATTCGTCTGGCAGGCCAACGCCAATTTGGGCTACAGGCTCCCGAATGCCTTCAGCCTGCGGGCTCCTATGGCTACATGTCCGCGCCGAAAGGAAATTTCCGTGCCCAAGTCGTCGGCATTTCGCTGGCCTACCACTTCAAGCAATACGTAACTCAGCTTTAGGGAGACGCTACAACAATA
>CAVXTE010000080.1:0-36643 GCA_963764475.1 uncultured Bacteroidales bacterium | reverse complement strand
TAGTAGATATTTTTATATTGAGATTTGTCATCTACTATTTTCAAATCCCCCGAATTTTATTTTCTTCTGAATTGTTTAGTCCTACAATATTTGCCGGATCATTAATATTTCCTTCGCTGGGGGATTTCTTGTTAAACACGGTTGTATTGTTTTTTATTTCATTGACATTATTCCAACACCTTAACTATTCTTTCCTGAAAAAATTGAGCAAATCAGCAGCTATTATTATAACCTTTATGATGATTTCGTTTACTTTTTTGCTGTTTTATTTGTTATCATCGATTTTAAAAAGCCTGGTTATTAATTCAAATATTTCGTTCAATTTAAATTATATAACGAGTATAAGCAGCTTTACTGTTATTGGATTCCTGTGTACCGGATTATTGACTCTTTCATTTGTCTTTTTAACTTATAAACCGTTAAAGGTTCTGTTTGAAAAAATTGGCAAGCCTGAATTCTCCACTCTCGTTTTTGGAATATTCACTATTCTTATTTTTATTGTTGTTCACTTACTTTTTAAGATAACATTTCCTGGCTTTTTGTTTCTTTTTGTTTATATCCTTTCTTTTTGGCTTTTTAATAGATGGGAGAGGTCTTCAAATAAATTGTTCGTACCCTTATATTTACTCTTGTTATTTTCTTTTTGTACTACCTTTTTATTATTTCGTATAAATAGCGAAAATGAAAAAGAAAAGCGGAAAATAATTGCTCAAAAGTTGGCTGTTGAAAGAGATCCGGCTATGGAATATTTGTTTGGTATTATCTCTGGGCAAATAAAAAATGATACAATTCTGCAGGGATATATTGATAAGTACCCATTTCCCAATGCTGCTGATTTAGATAATACAGTTTCGTTTATTAAAAAAAAATATTTTACAAGCTTTTTGAATAAATACACTTTTCTTGTCACTATTTGCGACAACAGTAAAATGTTGGATATTCAACCTGAAGACTATACTACCAACTGTTTCGATTATTTTCAGGATAAAATAGATGAATATGGGAAAAAAACAGCAAGTAAAGATCTCTACTATTTAAATTTTGATTATCAGGCTGATTACTATTTAGGTCTTATAGATTATTCTATTTCGCGAGTGCCTGTAAAAATATACATTGAGTTCTATACTAAGTTTATCCCCAGGGGATTAGGATATCCGGAACTGTTAATGGAAAAGGATTTACAGAAATCTCCAGATTGGACAAAATATTCCTGGGCAAGGTATGAAAATGGAGTTTTGGTATATCACTATGGAAAGTATTTTTATTCGATGAACCTGTCTCATTATGGTATTCGTTCTGATACAAGTAAATTTTTTAGTAAAAATAATTTCAGCCATTTGTATTTTCCTGTTGACCATAAAAATGTTTTATTGGTAAGCGAGGAAAGTCTGAATTTTCTGGATATTGTTGCACCCTTTTCATACATTTTTATTTTTTATGGTTTAATCATGTTTTGCATCCTCACTATCCTAAGTCCACCTCAAAATATTCATTTTTCCGGCTTGAGTTTTAAAAAGCGGCTTCAAATTTCGATTACTCTATTAATCATCATTTCTTTTCTATTTATCGGTATAGGATCTTTGTACTATATAATCTCTTTAAATAATAAAAAAAATCAGGATTTTTTAAGCGAAAAAGCACATTCTGTTCTAATTGAAATGGAGCATAAGCTGGCCTCCGAAGAATCGCTAACGCCGGAAATTATTGAAAATCTTTCTGATTTGCTGTATAAATTCTCCCTGGTGTTTTTTTCTGATATAAATCTGTATAATACAAAGGGGACACTTATTGCTACATCACGCCCTGAAATATTTCAAAAAGGACTAATTTCAATAAAAATGAATCCTTTGGCTTTTGAAAATATGTATGGCAATAAAAAATCCTTGTATGTGCAAAATGAATCCATCGGGGATTACAATTATTTATCTGCCTTTCTGCCATTCCGAAACAACCAAAATAAACTAATCGCTTACATTAACCTGCCTTATTTTGCTAAACAAGACGAGTTGACAAATGAAATTTCTAACTTTCTGGTCGCATTTATTAATATTTATGTCCTCCTTATTGCGATTGCTATTTTTATTGTTCTTGTTATTTCTAATTATATCACAAAACCGTTACAACTGATAAAAGAAAAAATCAGCCGGATAAAATTAGGAACAACCATTGAAAAAATAGAATGGGCAAAGAATGACGAGATTGGTAGTTTGATTGTGGAATACAACAGAATGGTTGATGAGTTGACTAAAAGTGCCGAAAGACTTGCTAAATCAGAACGGGAAAGTGCCTGGCGGGAAATGGCTAAGCAAATTGCACATGAGATAAAAAATCCGCTGACACCTATGAAACTCAGTGTGCAATACCTGCAAAAGGCATGGGACGACAAAGTTCCTGACTGGGATTTAAAACTAAAACGGTTTACACAAACCATTAGTGAACAAATTGAGTCACTCTCTATTATAGCATCAGAATTCTCAGATTTTGCAAAATTGCCCAAGTCAAAGTTGGAACGAACTGAAATCACTGAAGTTATCGGAAATTCATTGGACCTTTATAAGCATACAACCGCCATTTCAATAAATTTTGATGCAGATGGAAAATACTATGTATTAGCCGACAAAGACCAATTGTTAAGAGTGTTTAATAATTTGCTGAAAAATTCCATTCAGGCTATAAATCATCCGGGAAAAGGAAAAATTGAAATTACTGTCAGACAAAACGATAATGAATCAATTATTGTAAAATTTTCAGATAATGGCCAGGGTATTCCTGAAGAACTGAAAAGTAAAGTTTTTTCTCCAAGTTTTACTACAAAATCAGGAGGCATGGGCCTTGGATTAGCCATGGCAAAAAATACAATTCAAAACGTAAAGGGAGACATAACCTTCGAATCTCAAAAGGGCCAAGGTACTACATTTGCAATAATTTTACCCGTTTATAAATAATTCTATTTTACCCAATAAGGGCCAATTCATTTTCATTGAATTTATTGATTCCTTCTGTTGGAGATAATCTTGCAGGTCAAAATCCAGATGGTAGAAATTATATTATATTTTCACTGAGATCCGAAAAAGAAACGGGGCCCACGATTGTGAGCCCCGCCAAACCCAAAAGAATCGAATTATGAAAAAATTAATCAACTATTAATTTGTAGTAGGGAGGATAATTAAATTTATTATCGTTGATCCTGATAAACTTAATATTTTAATCTCCCTTGTACAAAATTAATGTAAATTTTTTATTCCAGGTTATTTTTTAACATTTTTTCTTTCTGAACTTTGTTATGCGATGCACTATCTTTTTGAAAAATCAACCAGTACTCTTTTGTGCAACATCATAAAAATGAATAACTCTCATATTTTCAAATAACAATCCAGTTATTTAATGGAGAAACAAATTTAAATTAATAATTAGGAAAAATATTTTTCATACCCGACTTTAACAAATTTTTAACAATCTGCCTGAATAATTACCAGTTTTTAAATGGAGATGATACCAGATTGGCATTATAATAACGGGAATCATGGGTAACTTCTTCACCTAACCAGTCAGGTATTCCAAATTTCTGAGATTCGCTGTTCAGTTCAATTTCTGCAAGTATTAATCCTTCATTCTCACCTAAAAATTCATCGACCTCCCAGAGGCTCCCACTTTCCATAACCTTGTACCGGTATTTGGAAATTACTGGTTTTTGACAAATCTGATCAATTAAAATTTTAGCGTCTTCTGATGGTATTTCATATTCAAATTCAGTACGCGTCATATTTTTGGTGATCCCCTTTATAGTTAAAAACCCCTTGTCACCGGCTAACCTTACTCTTACAACCCTTTCTTTTTGAATACTTAAAAAACCCTGCCGATACAAAATACCTTTTGCTGATTTCTTAAAATCATTATTGGTAACAAGAAATTTCCTTTCAATTTCCAGTGCCATCATTTAATCTATTTGGAAACGATAAACCGTTGGAATTCATGATTACCGTCAACGCTTAAACATAATATGTATAATGCGTCAAGATAGTAGCTGACATTAAAAGTACGCTTGTATTCTCCTCTGTCAAACTTTTGATTTACTAATGTGTGCAATAATTTCCCATTTATATCGAGGACTTGTATCCTGACATTTGCAGTATTTTGCAATTTAAATGAAAAAATTCCAATATTACTGACCGGATTCGGATAAATTGAAAAAAGGTTATCAGGATTTTCATTTTTTTCTATTCCGGTATTTATCGAACTAAATGTTACACCATCTATCCAAAGTTCAAAACCAAAATCCCAGGTGTCTGCATGAATTTCTACGTAATTAATATCATCAAAGGAAATATTTCCGGTAACCGTTCTTGCCCAGGGTGCTATTCCCGCCAAGGGAACACGAATCTTTTTCCAAATGCCAATAGTTGGGTTTAAAATAGTAGCTGCTGAAGCTGTATATGTATAGTATCCTCCACAATTATTCCCAATAGTGACATGGCAGAATTGAAAATGATAAATAGTGTTGTTAATCGACTTGAGCCAGAATATCAGCGTGTCCTGTTCCAAAAGGCTCCATGAGGCAATTGAATCGCCTGCAGGACGGTACATGGCACCAATATCCCAACCGTTTCCGGTAGTGATATGAACGGAAGCATCACCAAACAACTTGTCGTTATAATCCCATTCAATCGTAGTCGGTTGATGCAAACCGTAACCCAGACAAACTTCAGGATAGGCATACCATTCTGCGTCAGGTTCAGCCATATCAGCCGGATAGCTGTATTGAAATTTTGGATCATCACCCGGAATATAAGGTTGCCAGTTGACATGCCCATAACTTGCATTGTCATTGGCATCGTAAATTTTACAGTCGATTATTGATTCGTCATTCACACCGAAATTATTTTGCAGAGCATAAATATCATTTGTCGATTGATTTTCGATGTGATACATTGTTGAATTCTTGAAATCATTTGAAACAATGGTATCCTGAACTGCATTACCACTTATAAAAATAGTGTTCCTGTTATTTAAAAATTCATTGTTGAACACCACACTGTGTTCCGTTTCCTGAAGCGAAACAGCAACAGTATTTCCTTCAATTGTATTGTTTGAAATAAAATAATCTTTGGAAAACTGATTTTGATAAGGAGGAATTGCACTGCCTTCCCAGAGTTCAAGACCAATCGGATTTTTATTGATCTGATTATATCGAATCAGGTTATTGAACCCCCTGTCAATGGCGATACCCGAGTGCTGGTTGCCGATCACCTCATTGTTTTCTAAAACACTGTTGAATGAATATCCCAGCCAAAATCCATATTGACTGTAATTGCAATTGTTATATTCATATACATTTCCGTCTGCAAAGGTAGCTTCTATTGCATTGTGAGGAGAGTAGGAACATTCATTATAAGCGAAATAATTGTTGTTTACTACTTGCGAATACTGAAATTGTCCCAGAAAAATTCCATCTCCTGAGTAAGAAAAATCATTGTTGACTACATAATTATTGTTTGAAACAATTAACAAAATGGCGGCACAGTCACTCGGATCGGTAAAGGGACGGTTTATATGCGGACTGTAATTATCTTCTATGTCACAGTGATCGGTAAAGTACATTCTGATGCCATAAGAGGTATTCCAGGCAAAATCATTATTCTGGACTGTGATACTGTCACAGTGATACAGGGCTACTCCATCATTTTGATATTTCATATTGTTTCCGGCAATATGGGCATATTGTGTTTGATACATCATAACTCCTCCACCCAGTGCAGCCTGATAGTCCGTCCAGACCGAAATCCATCCGGTCGAATCGACTTTATTGTAGGAGAAATCATTGCCGTTAATGTTGATGTGATCCGAATTGGTAATATAAACAGCGTAAAAATAATGATTGACTGATTCAAAGTTATCGATTTCGATATAGGAGGAGTTGTCAATTTTTATCACATAACCAGAATAATTGGAGCCATCTACAGTGACACCCGTCCCGTCGATGATAATATTTTGTTTGTCTGATATCTGAATCAGGCCATCGTTCCCTGCATCAGGTATAACAAAATTTCCCGGATTAAGTATGACCCAGGAATTACTTGGTATTACCATGTTGTCCTGAAGGTCCATGTAAACTTGTGGGCTAGAAAATTGAGAAAGGACAACACTTGCCAGAAGAAAAAGTATAAATTTTTTCATAGTGCTGATTTTAATTATCTATTGCGAAGATAACAATTTTCCAGCACATTTTGATCAATACCTGACAGAAATGCCGGCTATTTAGCTGGCCGGCATTTTAAACATTTTTAAAAAATCTTTACTCCGGTACCTGGCAGCCCATACCCATGTTTGGTTTCCAGCCGTCGTTCTTGTCTTTGTTATCAACCTGTCCGTCGAGGTTGTAATCACCCATGATGTAGCCCGATTTCCCAGATAACATGCTCCAGACCGTTGTTTTATCCAGAGAGCTGATCTGTCCGTCACAATTTCCATCACCTGAAACAAGACCCCAAACGCCCGGAGCCAGTTGTTTATAGCCCATGACTCCACCGAGAACTTTATCGGATCCTGTCGTAAAGTCATATTCGTATGAACCGCCGGTATTTGTTAGCGGATAGGCCGAAATCACCCCGATATGATTTTTATGAAACAGTACAACAAAAAGGTTATTACTAACCGAGGCCGAAAAGAACAGCGGTGAACTTCCGTCCGTTTCGACGATCGAGCCGTCGTCCAGCAAGACAGCGGCCTGCCGTGCAATCCGGGTAGCTGAGCTTGCACCCGATGCACTTGCAGCATCCCGCAGATCAACCAGTACCCAATCAACCATGTTTGAAGGCACGGAAGCAAGACTTTCTGTCCCCGAATAATACCATGGAGCCATGTTGAAAGGCTGAACAAGCGGAATATAACCATTCTGCATGGCCATCATACCCGAACCATCAAACGGCCCTTCCAAAAAGGCATTCAGTGAAACAGTAAACCCGTTACTCACATTCATTGTGCAGGGGATCACGATTGTTCCTTCGTCCGCATCGTTGCTGTTCAGGGTAACTGTTCCTGTGTAAATTCCTTCTGCCAGGCCGGTAGCATCGAAGGTCACCAGCGGACTCTGGTTATTGCTCTGACTGATGGTGCCGGATGCCGGAGTGATGGTCAGCCACTTGTTTGTACCTTCCACATTGAGCGAATAATCTTCTACTTCGCCATAAGACGTGGTTCCGCATGAAGAGCCACAGTCACTTCCGGAATACTTCAGGCGCACGCGCATCCGTGTAAGACCTGAAACTGCATCCTCAGGAATGGTAATGGAATAACTTCCCGAACTGGCCACACTGTATGCACAAACTACATTTTCGCCGGCATCGGTAAAATCCTGGTTCTGGTTCCAGTCGATCCAGACTCCGATGTCATCAGACGAATAATAATTCCCGATTGTATATGAAAAAGGTATAGGTTGAACCTGCCTCCACGGTTGTTGATAAAGCAGAATAATCGGCATAGCCACTGCATGTGCCCGAGGTATTGTTAATGGTATTAAATGTAACATTGCTGAGGTACTCATCGCAACCTCCGCTGGCAGTGCAATAGGCCTTTCCGCCATCCTTTTTGGCATCAACATGTGTGGTAGCGCCCCAGGTAAGATCGAGGTTCCCTGAATTGACGATCATAAGAGGCACAGAAGAAACCTCATCCGGGGCTATTGTAATATCAAACACCAGCGGATCAACCGAGATCTCAGGAGCAAGAATGGTAGAAGGCGGAAAAACGATATAATCGACCCATGCACAATCCGAACCCGAACTGACTGAACCGTCTTTTGTGTAAGACCACTTAAATGTATGTTCCCCGTTTGTTACCGCATAACTCACTTCACTCCAATCTACTGTTCCCGACCATGATCCCTGCTCTATACCATCGATATAGAAACGCAGGTAGTCATAACCTGATTCGGAAGATACTTTTCTGTAGAAAGAAACAGTTCCCGTGGTATTCACCATCAGCATCACACTCATCCCGGTCGTCTGGCTGTCGGTGATAGTACCCGATTTGGCGGCATAAACTCCTTCGTACTGATCGCTTCCGGCGATAGTCCAGTTTCCGTTTCCGCTGAAAGTCCAGGGGAAACGCGAGAAATCGCCCGTTTCCCAGTCTTCGAGGATCAGCCCGACACTCTGGTAAAAGGTATGTGAAAAGCCGTAATTACCGGCATCCACCTCCATAGCAAGATCGACCGACTCCCCGATGGGTGTAGAAGCATCACAGGAAATATTGAAAACAGCTTCGGCAAAATTGCCAGCAGCGATCTGTCCTAAATAATCACTGCTTGCATTGATAGTAATATAAGGCGAACCCGAAGTCAACGAAGCTGTAACAGTAGGAGAGAGGCTGTGTCCGTTGTTTTCGATGGTAGCAATGACATTGGCGGTTTCCCCCGGGTCAAGCCGTCCGTTGCCATCGCCACCAGTGTTGTCATCAATGATAAGGCCGGTATTGGGTTCAAGCAAAGGGGCATACGCAGTAATGCTGAAATAAGAAACCCATGTATCATCTGTTGAACCTGTTGTTTCAAGATCAAAATTGTAAACGGTTCCATCAGGAACATTGTCGTCAACGTTAAATTCGAATGCATCTGTAACGGATGAAGTCGCTCCGGGCAAAATTGTTCCATAAAACTGAGTGTCATCCAATAACGTGATATACGGATCAGCGCAATTCAGTGTGGTAGTCACATTATTTGCTGCCGTACTCCCAAGATTTTTTAATGTTGTGTTTAGTGAAACTGTTTCACCAAAATCAGCCAGTCCATTATTATTGCCGGTCACATCATTTATTTCGTGAGAATCATAGGATACATATGGCCCTGTAGGAGGTATTATTTGTACGGATGCTGAATACCTGTAATAATTTTGCTTTGTTACCGTAACGATCATATCGTTCCCCGGAATTTGAGGGCCAATAGAAATATTGACAGGAGAACCTGTGCCATCTACAGTTCCGATAATTTCTCCATTTACAGTCAAGGCTATAAATGATCCGGCATCAGCATTTACCGTAAAAGTGGTTACGCCGGAGAGTAAAACAGGATCATGGGTAACTGTAAGGTTTTGCGGTACTTCAGAATAAACTGTCATGAAGGCATCTCCATGATGATGAAATAAACGGTATGTGACCAGTTTATCTCCGGTATTGTATGGCCAAGATGTCTGGTATAAAAAATACTTTCCTGCAGCATTTCCAAAAGCCGGCAATATATCCCTTGAAGGAGGATTTGTTCCATAAGCCGGCATAAAGTTGGGCCACATATTGTCAAATAACCCCCAAACGAAGGCATCATTTACAAATGAGTAGGAAACTTCGGTTGCCGCGATGAGACCTAAAGCACCGCTGTTTTGACCATTGTAAGTATAGCGATGAAATTTTTCGGCAAAACACTCCGAAGAATTATGAAATGCGCCGGTTTCACAATTGATCGAGAAAATAAACGGCAGCTTATTATTTACATTGGTCAGCGAACTGATGTAAGACGAAGTGAAGGCAGGTTCACCCCAGCCTGTATAGGAACCATGATCCCTGTGCTGAAGCATAAAGGATCCGTTGTTAATTGCATTTACAACACCGGTTGGTGTTCCGCCCGAAAAACCTCCAATTCCTTGCGGAGTGGAAGTAATGTAGTTGAGCCCTGAAGGTCCGAAATAACTAACAACCGTTGATGTATTTGTTGCTG
Organism: uncultured Bacteroidales bacterium; assembly: GCA_963764475.1. Lineage (GTDB taxonomy): Bacteria > Bacteroidota > Bacteroidia > Bacteroidales > JAADJA01 > JAADJA01. The sequence goes on along the minus strand of CAVXTE010000080.1, from coordinate 26,940 downwards.
TGGACCAGGGATCTGAAGTAGGATCTCCGATATAAACAGCATTGATCCTTACCGGATCTTTCCCCTGAGCATTTCTCCAGAATCCGCCGATAACTTCCGAACAAATCTGGAACCATCGTTCGGTTTGCCAGCCCAAAGCAGTGATTGGATGATTATAAAAAGCAGGATCGGTCGGTGGGTTTCGTTCGTTGTTCATGAATTTAGAGATCATGACCTGGAGCTGTGAGGCATCATTGGCCGTAATTCTCGCGAAAACCACATCCGGCAGATCGTCACCGGTAACATCAGCAAAATAATTGTCAGATGCGAAGTTCGGGTATCCGGCAGGATGTGTATACAGATACGAAGTTATTCCGGCAGTTCCGGTACTGTAATCAGCTAATAATAAAACTGCCGCAGGAGGAATGTCCCAGTTGTTATAGGCATCACTCACATAGTTTTTAATGGCTGCAGTTGTATTTCCTCCTATCTCGGTCGTTGTAACGATTCCGGTCCGGATTCCCTGTAGCGTTCGCCAGTTTTTGATTGTATCAGCCCATTGTGCAAAAACAGGGTTATCAGGGATAATGATGATATACTCATAATCCGGGCTTTTAGAATTTACAGGTTTCTTGCTGTAATCCATCACAGGAAGTGAATTCGGATTCAGGACTGCATCTTCCACAATCGGATCCCACCAGCGGCTGCGTAACCTGTCATCTCCAACATGATTAGTGCCGCCTTCGAACGTAACTTCAATTTTGAGATCCCTGTAAACGATCAGTTGCTTTGTCACCGGATTGTATTGAAAAGGAGATATTCCTAACATAACGACATCCACACCTCTTATTTTCATTGGTTTGGAAAGTTGAACTGCTTCTGCCGGGTAATATGCATTTTGAGAATAGATTTTGGAATTCATTTCATACACCATCGGTCCCTTATCCGTGTCGAGCGGAATACGCGGAGCAGGTGCTACTGCAATATTCTCTATAATTTCACTCCGTGATGCTGTTACTTTATATAAAGCCCTTGCTCCCTGTGGAATAGCAATGAAGTGACTGACAGCAGGTAAATTAGGTGCTCCTTCTTCGTTGGGAAGAAAAACATCAGGCAAAAGAACTTCCTTCATGGGTATTCCATTAATCTCTGTATCTTTTATTACAAAGTTGGAAATTGAATAATTCACGTCGATTTCATTTGCTTTTTCCGAAGCAATTGACAAACCTGGTTTTCCCCAGGTTTCGGTATACGACACTTGCTGAGTTCGTATGCTTTGATTGGCCACTAATATGGATACAACCAAAACAAAAATCCTGTAAATTAATCTCATGTTTTTTAACTGTTTTTATGATTTATAAAATTCTGTTCCCTGAAATGAATTTGTTTGGTATAAATTATTTATTCAAGCAGCTAATTTATAACTCTTTTTTATCAGCGCAATGAATTTCAGTAATTTAGATTTAATTCAAATCATAATCACATTATCGGAATATTTCAAACATCATTCTGTAGCGGTTTATTGGAATAATTCACTGGTTTAATGTCTGAACAAATGTATACATTTGCCACAAGAAGAGAACATTTCTATTTTGAATCCATTAAAGCAACTCGCCGGTCAGACTGCCGTTTATGGTTTGGGAACCATTGTTCCAAGATTTCTGAACTACCTGCTTGTCCCCTTGTATACCCATGGTTTGCTTACAGAGTTTGAATATGGTATCACAACAGAAATTCAGGCTTACATTGCATTTTTTTTTGTGATCATCCTCGGCGGAATGGAAACTGCTTTTTTCCGGCATGCGGAAAAAGAAGGCGATCCCAATAAAGTATTCAGCACAGCTTTGATCACCAATTTCTTCATTTCATTTTGTTTTATACTGCTCATTGTCTTCCTGATTCGTCCTATTTCCAATTTTTTAAAATATCCTGAACACCACGATTATATTATCATTGCGGCTGTTATCATTTCTCTGGATGCATTTACTGCCATTCAGTTTGCTTACCTCCGACAGCAAAACAGAGCCATAAAATTTTCCATAATTAAAATTGTTTCAGTTGTTGTAAATATCACATTGAACCTTTATTTCATCTGGTTTTGCAGCTATCTTTATAAGACGAATCCCGGTTCTCCGTTGCTGTTCTTTTACAATCCGCAATACAAAGTCGGCTACGTATTTATTTCTACGCTGATCTCGAGCATCGTGTGTTTGCTCTTGCTAACACCACAGTTGCTGAAAATTAAATTGAAGCCGGATTTTCGTTTAATGAAACAATTGATGTCATACGCATTTCCCTTGCTCATTGTCGCTATTGCCGGAATGATCAATGAGGTATCCGATAAAATCGTGTTTAAGTATCTGGCAACCGTTCCACCGGGAACTGCCGATTCCAGGAGCTACATCATGCGTGAACTGGGAATTTACGGGGCAAATTTTAAACTCGCAGTATTGATGACGTTGTTCATTCAGATGTTCAGGTATGCTGCCGAACCATTTTTCTTTTCGCAAGCAAAAGAATCGAATGCAAAGAAGATATACGCCGATGTATTGAAATATTTTGTTATTTTCGGGTTGCTTATTTTTTTGATGGTCAACCTGTACATCGATATTTTCAAATACTTTATCGGTCCGGATTATTGGCAGGGTTTGTTCATTATTCCTGTTGTCCTTTTGGCAAACCTTTTTCTGGGTGTATTTTTCAACTTGTCGATTTGGTACAAACTCAATGATCTTACGCGGTTCGGCGCATATATCGCCATTATCGGTTCGGTCATTACAATCCTTCTGAATGTATTGCTTGTCCCAAAGTTCAGTTATGCCGGATCGGCATGGGCCCGGTTTGTGGCCTATGCAGTTATGATGTGGCTTTCGTATTACTGGGGTAAAAAATACTATCCTGTCGGTTACGAGTGGAAAAAGATCTTTTTCTATCTATTGGTTGCACTTATTATTTATGCTTTCAGTTCGTTCTTGCCCATTTCATCAACCGTTGTCAAGCTAATTGTAAATACCGGATTGTTCATGCTGTTTTTGGGGATTGTATATTACAACGAACGAATCTATTTCACACGTAATCTGAGTTAAATCCCTCCGGCCCTTTTAAGAAGAATTAACGGAGACCCACGACTATTTTCTCTATTTTTGCGTTCTTTTAGCAATAAAATATGGTCGTTAATATAGTAAACAAATCCAAACATGCTTTACCAGCCTATGAAACATCTGCATCGGCCGGGATGGATTTACGGGCAGAATTAAAGGAACCTGTCGTACTTCAACCGCTTGATAGGGCGCTTATCCCAACAGGCCTTTTTATTGAGCTTCCTGATGGTTTTGAAGCACAGATCAGGCCGCGAAGCGGACTGGCTATTAAAAAGGGAATTACGTTGTTGAATACACCGGGTACGATAGACGCAGATTACAGGGGTGAAATAAAAATAATACTGGCCAATATTTCGAATGAAGAATTTGTTATTAATGATGGTGAACGGATAGCCCAAATGGTAATTGCGAAACACGAAAGGGCTGAATGGAAAGAGGTAGTTGAATTACGGGTGTCAGAAAGAGGACCTGGTGGTTTCGGCAGTACAGGCCTTAAATAGAGCATCTGTTTTTATAGATTAATGGTTAATATTAGAATGATTAGAAAATTAACATACCTGTCACTTTTTCTGCTGGTTATCGCTTTGGTATCATGCAAATCAACAGGATCGCTGACAACACAGGTGCCGAACGAATCAAAGAATGCCAATTCCGGTAAAGACGATACCCGCCTTTTCTTTGATGCCAACAAGCAAAAGCTGCTCGGGAATTATGATGAAGCAGCCAAGCTTTACCAGCAATGCCTGGAAATTGACCCCAATGATGCGGCTTCGGTGTATGAACTGGCAAAGATCAAGCTGATCCAGAATAAGATTCCGGAAGCAATGAATTTGGCAAAAAAAGCAGCAGATCTGGATCCTTCCAATGAATACTATCTTGTCTATTATGCCAACCTGCTTCAGTCGGCAAATAAATACGATGATGCAGCTAAGATTTTCAGGCAATTGATCGGGCTGGCTCCCATGAATCTCGATTATTACAACAACCTCGCAGTTATTTACATGTATGCCCACAAACCTGATGAGGCAATTAAAATTTATGATGACCTGGAGAATAAAATAGGTGTTACCGAAGAGTTTTCAGTGAAAAAGGAGAAAATTTATTTGCAGGAGAAAAAGGTAAACAAGGCGATTGCCGAAATCCAAAAACTCATCGACAATTACCCTGATGAGAGCAATTACTACGCTATTTTGGCTGAAATTTATATGAATAATGGCATGGAAGACAAGGCGCTTCCTGTTTATGAAAAAATTGCAAAAATTGATCCTAACAATCCCTATATCCATATTTCGCTTGCTGATTACTACAAGAAAAAAGGACAGACGGATAAAGCCTTTGAAGAGCTGAAACTCGGATTTGCCAACCCCAACCTCGATATCGATTCGAAAATCAAGGTGTTGCTGAATTATTATACTGTGAATGAAATTTACGAGGGATATAAGGACCAGGCCTTTGAACTTGCTAAAATTCTGATCAAGACGCATCCAAACGATCCCAAAGCATATTCGATGTATGGTGATTTCCTTTATCAGGATAAGCAATACGAGGCAGCGCGTGATGCTTTCAAAAAGGTGAATTCGATGGACAGCAGTAAATACCTTGTGTGGGAACAGTTGTTGTTTTCCGAATCGCAGATCAGCGATACAAATGCCTTGCTGAATGACAGTAAGCGGGCCATTAGCATGTTTCCCGAACAGCCCATTCCGTACCTTTTTGCCGGCAGTGCTTACTATATGAGGAAGAAATGGCAGGATTGCATTGCAATTTTGGAACAGGGCGTGGACTATGTCGTAGATAACACATTGCTCGAAGCACAGTTTTATGCTTACATCGGAGATGCATATAATCAAACCGGAGATGACAAAAAATCGGATGAAGCATACGAAGAAGTTTTGACCCTTGACCCAGACAATGATTATGTGTTGAATAACTATGCCTATTACTTATCGCTCAGGAATGAAAATCTTGACAAAGCAGCTAAAATGGCTAAACATGCAACCGAGCTTAAACCCAACAGTTCATCAAATCAGGACACGTACGGCTGGGTGTTATATAAGCTGGGGTACTATTCCGAAGCAAAAGAATGGATTGAAAAAGCCAATCAGAATTCAGGGGACTCAAATGCTGTTATCCTCGAACATTACGGGGATGTACTTTGGAAACTCGGTGAAAAGGAACATGCAAACGAATATTGGATAAAAGCCAAACAAGCGGGGAAAGGATCGGATTTATTGGATAAAAAAGTAGCGGAGAAACAATTTTTTGAATAACCTGTTTACAAATTCAGCAAACCACAAACTTCTGACGAATAATGAACCAGCGGATGATCCCGATTTCTTTTATTAAACCCATTTTTCAAAAGGTATTAAGAACCGGGCAACATTTTATTAAATGGAAATTGATGTCCGTCATTTTTTTCGCCGGTTTTATTTTTATTTTCGATTCCTGTAAAACAAGCCGAACAGCCATCAAAGAACCACTTAAAGAATACGGGGCGGATTACCTGCTGAATAAAATGAAAGAAAATGAATTTAAGTTCGATTGGTTTTCTGCTAAATTTTCACTCGATCTGGTCATCGACCAGAAAAAAACATACCTGACCGGCCAGTTAAGAATGCGTAAAGACAGTGTCATCTGGATCACATTTTCGGCAGCTCTTGGTATCGAAATGGCCAGGATCATGATCTCCAACGACAGTGTAAAATTCATCAACCGGATCAATAAAACCTATTTTATCGGCGACTATGATATCGTTGATAAATTTCTCGACTCCAATGTCGACTATGATGTTTTGCAATCCATTTTGTTGGGTAATGATCTTACTTATTACGAAGATTCGAAATTCAGGGCAACATACGACAGTAAAGAGTACCACCTCGTCACCGTCGATCGCAGGAAACTGAAAAAGTATGTAAAAACACAGCAGGATGCGGAACGGATATTTATCCAGAATATTTATCTGAATCCTAAAACTTTCAAGGTGTCACAGATGAAGATTAAGGAGATCAAAAAAGAAAATAAAAAACTGGAAGCTGTCTATTCGGATTTCCAGTCGATAAATAACCAGTTGTTCCCGTACCATATTACCTACGATCTGGAAGCCGATAAACCAGTTGAGGTCGATCTCGATTATTCTAAAATAGTGCTGGATAACCCATTGCTTTTCCCGTTTAAAATTGCTTCGAAATATACCCGTATCCAATAATCTTGTAATTTTGAAAGCAAGCAGTTTGTTTACATGAGGTCGTTTTCTTCATTTGAAAATAAGAATCTGTTCCGGTTTCTATGGCTTATCATCATTTTGATTAGCTTGTCGGGTTCGTATATTACGGCTCAGAATACAAAAGACCAGCTCGAAAAAGACAAGAAAAAAATAGAGGAGGAGATACAATATAATTCGAAACTGCTTGAAGAAACTAAAAAAAGCAAAGAAACCACACTCAATCACCTCGTAGTACTGCAAAAGCAAATTTCACAACGTGAAAAACTGATCAAAAACATCAATGATGAAATCGCAGCCGTTGATACACAGATCGATGAAAATAATAAAACCCTTAAATCACTTGGCGATGACCTGAAAAAGCTGAAAGATGAATACGCAAAAATGATCTATTATGCCTATAAAAACAGGAATGCATTTGACCGGCTGATGTTCATCTTTTCTTCAAGTGATTTTAACCAGGCTTACCGAAGGCTCAAATATTTCCAGGAATACAGTGCATACCGCAAAACCCAGGTTCAGCTTATCGAAAAAACCCAGAATGAAATAAATGTTACCCTGGTTAAACTTGATAAGCAAAAAAAGGATAAACTGGGACTTCTTCATTCACTCGAAAATGAAAAATCGCAGCTGAATAATGAAAAATCGGAGCAGAACACTATGGTGCAGGATCTCAACAAAAAGGAAAAGGAACTCTTAGCTACCATCAAGGAAAAAGAAAAAGCTGCCAAAAAACTACAAAAAGAAATCGAAAAGATCATTGCAGAAGAGATAAAAGCAGCCTCCAAAAAAACGGGGACTACCAAAACAGGCAGTTTTAATCTAACGCCTGCCGAAGCCAAACTTTCGGCTGATTTCCAGTTGAACAAAGGCGGCCTGCCCTGGCCGCTCGAAAGAGGGATCATATCAAGTACGTTTGGCGAACATCCGCATCCTGTGCTGAAAAATGTAATGACCAAAAATAATGGCATCGATATCGTAACTGACAAAAATGCGAAAGCCCGGGCCATTTTCGATGGTGTAGTGACCCGCGTGATGTCTATTCCTAACTACAATTATGTGATCATGATCCGGCACGGGGAGTTCCTTTCGGTTTATTCGAACCTGTCAGAAGTGTTTGTTCAGAAAGGTGATAAAGTTAAAACCAAACAGGAGATAGGTGTGATCAACACCGATACGAAAGACAACAAGACCGAACTCCATTTCGAACTCTGGCAGGGCAAAACTCTGTTGAATCCATCGCTGTGGCTGGCAGGGGAGGAGTAAAGGGAAGATAAAAGAAAAAAGTACAAAAAAGCCGGCGGATTGCCTTTAAGTCATCCTATTATTCAGTATCAAGGTAATATCCTTGCGCCGTAGAAGTAATTCATCCGATGACTCAAAGTCATCGGATGAATACCTGTTCAATTAATAACCGAAAATGTCTTCAAGTGTCAATTCCTTAACATTGCCAAGCTGTTTCAGCACATTGGCATCCAGTTGATCTTTGTTACCCATCACAAGTATTGTATATTTACTGTCTTTAATGTTTTCATCGAAAAATTTACTGAAGCTTTCGAGGTCGGCATTTTGCACGTAATCATACACATCTTTGCGGATATCATAATCGACGCCCAGATCGAGGTTGCGTTGGTAATTCCAGAAAATATTGGTCTTGATGATACGTTCGCTCTCGATCTGTTTCATGATCGATTCTTTGGCCAGATCGAATTGCTTTTCGGCTTTCGGCATGTCGTTCATAATACCCAGCAAAGCATCCGTAGCATCTTTCAGTTTATCGGCCTGTGTTCCCACATACCCGACGACATAAAAGGACCGGTCCATTTTAGCAGGGGTAGAAAAAGATGAATAAGCCGAATAGGCCAGTCCTCGTGCTTCACGGATTTCCTGGAAAACAATGGATGAAAGCCCGCTGCCAAAGTATTCGCCAAACAGTCGCGACGGAGGAATGAGTGCCGCATCGAATGCCGGGCCTTTTGCAAGCAACAGGATGTTGGCCTGCCGCATATCGTAATTTACAACGTAAACCTGGTTTTGATCGGTTGCCAGTTCAGGATACACTACAGCCGGCGGATAAGGTTTTAATTCATCTGGTACTTTATGATATTTTTCAATGACAGGAGTAACAGCCGCTAAATCTCCTTTGCCATAATAAAAGAGCCGGTGCTTATACGACGACAATTCGGTAATCAAACGGGTGAGTTCGGCCGGATCGGCATTTTTCAGCTCATCTTCTTTCATAATGTTTGTGAATGGATTGAATGATCCGTATTTACCGTAATTAATCATCCCGTTGCGGAGGATGGTATTTTTATTCAGTTTTGCATCCTGCCTTTTTTTAAGAATGCCTTTCACATAGTCAGTATAAGCCTCTTCATCGGGTTTTACATTTGCCATGACATGCTCGAGCAATTCAACACCTTTTTCAAAATTCTGCTGCAATCCAGTGACGTTGATGTAACATCTGTCGTTGCCGGTGTAAACGTTCATCGACAGACCGTATTTGAAGAATTCTTTTTGCAGGTCTTCAGGTGAATACTTATCCGTTCCGAGGTAGGGAAGGTAGCCGACAGCCAGCGGCAGCAGGAGACTATTATCGCTGCCCATGTCGAGAATGTACTGCAGGTTGAACAGGTCGTTGGTGCTGTTTTTAATGTAATTGAATTCAATACCCGAAGCCAGCGGTTGGGTTTGAATCTCATTTTTAAAATCGACAAATACCGGTTTGATGTCTCCTGGTTTTTCTGCTACAAATTCCTTATAAAATTCTGACTGGTCGTCGCGGTTGATCTCAACCGGTGTGATCGGTGGTTTTTCAACTTTTTCCAGATCTTTATTTTCACCTGTCCGCTTGTATACCACAACATAGTTGTTGTTGTACTTTTCTTTGGCAAAGGCCATGATATCCTGCTTTGTGATTTTTTCAAGATCGTCGTTAAACCGAAGAGCATCAGCATACGGATAATCTTGAATAAAAACATGAACCAGTCCGTAGGCCCGGGCGAAATTGCTTTCATTCATCCTGATATCCGAGAGCCGCATGTCATTGACTACGGCTTTAATCATCCAGTCGTCGAAGTCGCCATTTTTAATTTTGTCCAGTTCACCGAGCAATAAATCTTTCACTTCATCCAGTGTTTGGCCCTGCCTGGGCTGACCGTAAAACTGATGCATACCGTAATCCCGCATAAAATTGGAATACGATCCGGCACGCAAAACTTTTTGTTTCTGGTTCAGGTCGATGTCAATCAGACCAGCCTGGCTATTCGATAAAATGTTGTCGATAAGCGTAACGTACTTTTCATCTTTTGATTTGCTGCCGTCGAAACGAAATGCAAAGGAAACCGATTCTGCATCAGGCCCGGTCACCTCTTTTACAACCGGTTCCGTAATGGGCTGTTCCTTCGGTTGATCTATCTTCGGCAAATCGGCGTTGGGTTCCATGTCCCCGAAATAGTTGTCAATTTTTACGATTGCTTCATCCGGGTCAATATCTCCCGCAATTGCGATGGCCATATTGTTCGGTCTGTACCACGTTTTGGCGAATTTGTAAATGTTTACGATCGAAGGATTTTTCAGGTGTTCGGGCAATCCGATGACATCCCTGCCGTAGGGATGGGTCGGGAAGAGGCCTTCCATCATGGCTTTATTCGCCCGTGCACGGTCCATATCCTGGTACATATTGTATTCTTCGTAAACGGTTTCCAGTTCCGTGTGGAATAACCGAAGAACCATATTTTTAAACCGTTCGCTTTCGAGTTGCAGCCATTTTTCGAACTCGTTGGAAGGAATGTCGTTAATATACACCGTCGATTCGTAGGACGTACCTGCATTTGTTCGCTTGGCTCCAAGGCTCGAAACCAGCTTGTCGTATTCATTCGGTGCTTCGTATGTAGAAGCAACTTGCGATAAACTATCAATTTTATGATAGATCGCCAGTTTCAGCTCAGGATCCGTCGTTGCCCTGTGTTCTTCAAAAAGATCGGAAATTTGATCGAGAACAGGTTTTTCCTTTTCCCAGTCAAGTGTAGCGATCTTGCTGGTTCCTTTGAACATCATGTGTTCAAAATAATGAGCCAGCCCGGTCGTTTCATTCGGATCGGAAGTGGAACCTGCCTTTACGGCAATCAATGTGGCAATTCGCGGTTCGTCCGCATTGGGACTGATGTAAACTTTGAGCCCGTTTTTCAGGGTATATATTCTCGCCTGAACCGGATCATTGGTTACAGTTTCATAGCTGTAACCATTTTTATCTGTCACCGTTTTGACCTTATACTTTTCGCTTGTACATGAAGTCAAGGCCAGTATAATCATCAGAATAACAGGAATGCCAATACTTTTAAACCTTCCTTTAAGCAAATTTTTGTTGTTCATTGGGTAATTTTTTTAATTGATAACTTTCTTTATTTATTTGTTTTTGTTCAGATTCAGTGGGAAATATGATTAAAAGCAACTTTAAACTTCTTCAGGAGGATTCGCTTTTTCTTCATATTGCTGTATGACACACAGAAGGGTCATAAAGTTGTCCTTTTACTTCAGTCGCTAATTTATAACACTTCTTCCACATATACCTACAATTCGGTAAGTAAAAATTTTGTAAGTAAATTTTGCGGTGAATCTTTGTTCGAAAATTATTTAGTGATGAAAGTTTTATATACCCTGTTAGTGATGAACGTCTTATTAAGTTCGGCATTTGGTCAAACGACGATTTACGGGAAGATCACCGACACCAAAGAAGAACCACTTGCAGGTGTTAATGTGTATTTAAAAGGAAGCTACGATGGCTCCTCAACAGATGAAAACGGGAATTTTAAATTCAATTCTGACTTGCAGGGATCACAACTTCTTATTGTCAGTTTTATCGGGTTTAAAACGATTGAACAGGAAATCGATCTTTCTGGTAAAGAACTTCATTTGGAACTCCGAATGAAGGAGAGTGCAAACAACCTTGATGCTGTAGTTATATCAGCAGGGACATTCGAGGCCGGTGATGAAAAAAAGTCAGTTGTTCTGAAACCTCTCGATATTGCGACAACTGCCGGCGGACTGGCAGATATTCCCGGTGCGATAAATACATTGCCCGGAACACAGACAGTAGGGGAGGAGGGAAAACTCTTCGTAAGAGGAGGTGATAGTTACGAAACCAAGACCTACATCGATGGTATGATCGTCGATAAGCCCTACGAATCCACCATGCCTGATGTCCCATCACGTGGACGGTTTTCACCCTTTCTTTTCAAGGGAACGCTTTTCAGTTCAGGTGGTTATTCAGCTGAATACGGGCAGGCGCTTTCTTCAGCATTGATACTCGAAACCACCGATCTTGCACCGGAAACAGTAACCAGTCTTTCGCTGATGAGTGTCGGATTGGGTGCAGCCCATACACACCGGTGGAAGAATTCTTCTCTTTCAGTATCTGCCGATTATTCTAATATCAGCCCTTACTTTGCGCTTGTCAAGCAGTCGTTCGACTGGCAAAAGGCTCCCAGCGGAATTTCCGGCTCGCTGATATTCAGGCAAAAAACCGGCAAAGATGGTTTGCTAAAAGTTTACAGCCAGATCAGCAGGGATCAAAGCAAACTCAATTTTCCCGATCCGTCTGATGTCCTGAAAAAAGACACGATCAGCCTCCTCAATGACAATGCATATGTAAATGCTACCTTTCATGATTCTTATGGAAAAAAATGGATCTCAAACGGCGGTGTTGCATATTCGCACAATATCGATAATACCGGCATTAATGATAACCGATTTAAGGTTACGACCAATGCAATGCAACTGAAATACAATCTTACTTTTTTGATGAATGAAAACCTGAGTATAAAGTTTGGCGGTGATGTTCAGTCCCGGAATTATATGCAGAAATATACAGATGAAACTAGAGGAATGAGCTACCCGAATGATTTTACCGATCATTTGTCGGCTCTTTTTACGGAAGCCGAATGGCTTGTTAGCAGTAAATTTGCTGCGAGGGTTGGTATTCGGGGCGAATATTCTTCATGGATCGGACAGGCAAATGCTGCACCCCGGATTTCGTTGGCTTATAAAACTGGGAAGAAAAGCCAGGTTTCATTTGCTTATGGAGCTTTTTACCAGATGCCCGATGATCCTTTTGTACAATACAATCCAAACCTGAAATTCGAGAAAGCGATGCATTACATTCTGAATTATCAGTTCATTAAAAACAAACGAATTTTCCGTGTCGAGGCCTATTATAAAGATTACAACCGGTTGGTTAAATACGACAGCCTCTATTCGCCGAAAGCAGAAACATATAACAACAACGGAAAAGGTTATGCCCGGGGGGTCGATGTTTTCTGGCGTGACAATTCATTCAAAAATCAGGAATACTGGATATCCTATTCCTACATTGATACTAAAAGAAATTACAGGGATTATCCGGTTGAAACGACACCGCAGTTTGTCTCGAACCACAATCTTTCAGTTGTTTACAAGTACTGGATACAGAAAATTTCGTCCGAAATCGGTTTCACTTATAAGTTTGCAAGCGGCAGGCCTTTTTATAACCCGATGAATCCGGATTTTCTGGCTGACAGGACAAAGGCATACAATGACCTGAGTTTCAATATAAGTTATTTGACAAACCTTTGGGGAAAATTCACGATAGTTTACTTCTCCGCGGGCAACATACTTGGATTTGATAAGGTTTTCGGCTATACATACAGCAGTGTTCCCGACGGAAGCGGGAAATACAATTCGTATCCGGTAAAACCAGGAGCTAAAAGGTTTTTGTTCCTTGGAATATTTATATCGTTATGATATTTGGAATAATTTTGGGAATTCATAGAGTCTTTAATTTAAAATCACAAAAATGAAAAAATCAATTCTTGTATTCGTTATAACTGCTATGGCACTATTTGCTGCGGCTCAGGACCAGGAGGAATATATCATGGCCATGGTGAAACAGATAAAAGCGATGAAAATTACAACTACTGAGGAGGCTTTTCAGGATTTGGCAAATAATTTCGAGCGTATTGCCAATGCCGAAACCGATAAATGGCGACCCCTGTATTATACCGCTTTTTGTTATGTAAATATGAGTTTTATAGCGAAAGACCCGGCTAAAAAGGATAGCTGGCTTGACAATGCACAAACATACATTTCAAAAGCACTTGAAATATATCCGGAAGAATCGGAACTGATGGTTTTGCAGGGACTTGTTTACGAAGCTCGCATTCAGATCGATCCGGTGAACAGGGGCCAGAAGTTTTCGATGAAAGCGACCGGGGCATTGAACAAAGCGAAAGAATTCAACCCTGAGAATCCAAGGGCATATTATCTGCTGGGTCTCAATATCCTTCATACACCCGAATCGTTCGGTGGTGGTGCAAAAGCAGCCTGTCCGATACTTAGAATGGCTTCGGAAAAATTCGAAAAGGATATTCCCCAGAATGTTCTCGATCCGACATGGGGCGCTGAAGAAAATCAGAAGATTGTTGATGCGAATTGCGGTTCAAAAGAATAAAGCATCATACCATGAATGAAACCTACGAAAATAATAGTGTTCTTGGGCATATTCGCGACCTTGTCGTTGTGGTCATAATTGGCAATTTTATCACCTTTCTGTTCAATCCTCATATTCATTCCTTTCTAATGAATATAGGCTGGAGCTCGCTTTATTCCTTTATTATCGGCGCAACTTTATGGAAGGGGAACGAAGCTGTTGGGTATTTCGTCAGTCGTAAAATCGACCGGTATAAAGAACCGCTCAGAGTACTCCGGTGGAATCTATCGATAATGTTTCTTTATTCAACATTGGCGATCATTGTTGTCAATTATATTTGGTGGGTGCTTATTTTTGGGAGATCAACGGGATCACTTTTCAGCCAGAACTGGATTACCATGCTGATCGAAATGGTCGTTACAATAATAATAGCTTCGATTATTTTTTCAATCAATTTTTTCAAAGCCTGGCGCGAATCCGCCGTGAATGAGGAAAAGCTGAAAAAGGAAAGCATTGCCTTTCAATATAAAGCATTGCAAAACCAGGTAAATCCGCATTTTCTCTTCAACAGCCTGAATACACTCACATCTCTTGTACACAAGGATCAGGATACAGCTGTGAAATTCATCAAAGAGCTTTCTGATGTTTACCGGTACGTTTTGGAGATGAAGGACAAAGAACTCATCGATTTGTCTACTGAATTGAAATTCGTGGATCATTATATTTATTTACAGAAAATCCGATATAGTGAGAATCTGGATGTAAAAATGAAGATAAAAAGCGTGCAGGGATCAAGGATCGTTCCAATGTCGCTGCAGATAGTGATCGAAAATGCGATCAAACACAATACGGTTTCCGAAGAAAATCCCCTGCAGATCGAAGTACTTGAAAACGACGGCTGCATCGTGGTGAAAAATAACCTACAACGGAAATCGGCAATAAAAGATTCCGGCGGTATCGGAATTACAAACCTGCAATCCCGATACAAATTCCTGACGGATAAAAAATTCACTGCAGAAGAATCGGGAAACGAATTCATTGTAAGAATCCCGATAATCAAATCAATCGACGCATGAAAGTAGTGATCATCGAAGATGAAAAACTGGCTGCCGAGCGACTGCAGGAGCTGATCCTGAAATGTGAGCCGCAGGCTTTGATCCTTGGTGTAAAGGATTCTGTAAAAAAGTCAGTGGAATGGTTTAATACGAATCCTTCGCCTGACCTGGTTTTTATGGATATTCAACTGGCCGACGGGCTGAGTTTTGAAATTTTTGAAAAAACGATTGTTTCATGTCCGGTCATCTTTACAACGGCTTTTGATGAATATGCCATCCGGGCATTCAAAGTCAACAGCATCGATTACTTGCTAAAACCGATCGATTTGAATGAGCTGAAGGCAGCCATTGAAAAATTCAGAAAGACCCATATTGCCGGACAAATTAAATCATCCGATGTTTTTGATAAAGTTCTGAATGCATTGACCAATAATTATAAGCAGCGCTTTGTAATCAAGGTGGGAGAGCACATCCGATCAGTTTCCACAGATCAGATCCATTATTTTTTCAGCCTTGAAAAAGCAACCTTTCTTCATACTTCCGACAATCACAATTATGTGATCGATTATTCCCTTGAGCAGGTTGAAAGTCTGGTGGATCCGGAAAAGTTTTTCAGGGTGAACCGCAAATACATTATTGCATTTGGTTCAGTGAAGGATATTATTACCTATTCGAACAGCCGGCTAAAACTGGAACTGGAACATTCCGACGATCAGGATGTAATTGTTGCCAGGGAAAAGGTCAGTAATTTTAAACAATGGCTGGATAAATGAGCGGAAAAAGAAACATCTCCTGAATTGCAATTTTTTAAAACCGCATAGTCAGGAGATGTGCAATAAATTAATCTCAAACCCTACTATTCATCGAAACATTGATTATTTATCGTCTTTCACTTCTTCAAAATCGACATCCGTTACTTCGCCATCTTTAGAGGAAGACGCATCTCCTCCGTCACTACCTGCCTGTGACTGTTGTCCGGTCTGCTGTTCTGCACCAGGTTGTCCGGTAGCAGCATACATTTCCTGACTGGCAGCCTGCCATGCAGTATTTAGTTCGTTCATCGAACTGTCGATACCGGCAACGTCCCTGTTTTTATGCGCTTCCTTCAGCGATTTCAATGCATTTTCGATGTTCCCTTTTTTATCGGCAGGAATCTTGTCTCCATATTCCTTCAGTTGTTTTTCCGTCTGGAATATAAGTGCATCTGCATTATTCAGTTTGTCGATCTCTTCTTTTGCTTTTTTATCTGTTTCTGCATTTGCTGCTGCTTCATCTTTCATTTTCCGAATTTCATCATCGGTCAGTCCGGAAGAAGCTTCGATACGGATATGCTGTGTTTTTCCGGTAGCTTTGTCTTTAGCCGAGACATTCATTATACCATTTGCATCGATGTCGAATGATACTTCGATTTGCGGCACACCTCTCGGTGATGGCGGAATGCCATCAAGGTGGAACCTACCGATGCTCTTGTTCTGGTTTGCCATTGGCCGTTCGCCTTGCAGCACATGAATCTCAACAGAAGTCTGGTTATCGGCAGCCGTCGAAAAGGTCTCCGATTTTTTTGTCGGGATGGTGGTGTTCGATTCGATGAGTTTTGTCATCACACCGCCAAGGGTTTCAATCCCAAGTGATAATGGTGTAACATCGAGCAAAAGCACATCTTTCACTTCACCTGTAAGAACACCCCCCTGAATAGCAGCTCCAACGGCTACAACTTCATCGGGATTTACTCCTTTTGACGGTACCTTTCCGAAAAATTCTTCAACAGTCTTCTGTATCGAAGGGGTACGGGTTGAACCACCCACAAGAATGACCTCATCGATCTCGGAAATTTTTAATCCCGAATCCTTTAATGCAGCCTTACAGGGTTCTATTGTAGCCTTTACGAGATCGTCAGTAAGCTGATCAAATTTCGCACGCGATAATTTACGTACAAGGTGCTTTGGTATTCCGTTTACCGGCATGATATACGGCAGGTTGATTTCCGTTTCGGAT
Organism: uncultured Bacteroidales bacterium; assembly: GCA_963764475.1. Lineage (GTDB taxonomy): Bacteria > Bacteroidota > Bacteroidia > Bacteroidales > JAADJA01 > JAADJA01. The sequence continues at coordinate 10,125 of CAVXTE010000080.1, read as the reverse complement.
GAACTCGATAACTCAATCTTTGCTTTTTCTGCGGCTTCTTTGAGCCGCTGAAGGGCCATCGGGTCTTTCCTTAAATCAATGCCTTCATCAGTTTTAAATTCGTCGGCCAGCCAGTCTATGATCTTTTGGTCGAAATCGTCGCCACCGAGATGGGTATTCCCGTTTGTTGATTTTACTTCGAACACGCCATCACCCAATTCGAGAATGGAAATATCAAATGTTCCGCCACCTAAATCAAAAACAGCTACTTTAATATCCCTGTTTTTCTTATCCAACCCATAAGCCAGTGAAGCGGCAGTCGGTTCGTTTATGATCCTTTTTACTGTCAATCCGGCAATTTCGCCTGCTTCTTTTGTGGCCTGCCGTTGTGAATCACTGAAATAAGCCGGAACCGTAATAACGGCTTCGGTCACTTCCTGTCCAAGATAATCTTCGGCTGTCTTCTTCATTTTCTGAAGCACCATGGCAGAAATTTCCTGCGGGGAATATTTCCGGTCATCAATTTCAACTCTCGGTGTATTGTTATCACCTTTAACCACCTTAAATGTAACCCTGGATATTTCTTTGGCAACCCTGTCATAGGTTTCACCCATAAATCGTTTAATGGAATAAATCGTTTTTTGCGGGTTTGTAATCGCCTGTCTTTTTGCCGGATCACCCACTTTGCGTTCGCCGTTTTCGGTAAACGCCACAATAGATGGCGTGGTCCGCCTTCCTTCACTATTCGGAATTACAACCGGTTCGCTGCCTTCCATTACTGCAACGCATGAATTTGTTGTTCCAAGATCAATTCCAATTATTTTACCCATTTTGTATCCTTTTTTTAATCGTTATATCTTTAAAATTTCTTTACACACCGCTCAATTTCTCAATCATTATGCCAAGGCGGATAGATTATGGTCGATCACCTACCAAAACATGAATCATGGCCAAAGTAAATATCATGTATCATCTGTTATACAATGGTTTAGGAAGGATTCATTTAAAATTTTCCGGATAAAAGGAAAAGCTGTTTTTTGTGACAAAAAGGCAGAAAAAGCACACTTGCCTGAAAGATACTTTACTGACCGGTGGCCTGTTTAAAGATTTGTGGATTTGAATTGTTATCTGATACTACTAAATTGAATATCCGGCAACATCAGTACTGCCATTTAAGAAAATTATTCTGTATATCCTTTAAATCCTGCACCGTTTCTGCGTGGAGTCTCCGGGTTGTTGAAATCTGGTAACGTGAAGAGAAAATTCCGATCCCATTGTCAATATTCGTAAAAGTCGGTTTTTCTTGTACAATACTCGTAGACGGCTCATATACCTGCATGTATAGATTGAAATCTGTATTTGCAGCCGATACAATCATTTCAATGTTTTTAGTGAAGCGGTCCAAAACCTTTGCCTCTTGAGCAGGATCATCATATGAAATTTTGTTCATACAGGAGGCGAAAAAATTGTTGTCATTATAATAAAATGTAAGATCGGCATTTCCCGGAGATGGGTATACGATCCCCGAGGCGAGTACGAGTGATTTGTCTACGGTATCACCCGATTGCATGTGTTCCGCGTAATTAAACCGAATCATCAACTCATACCTGAATTTATTTTCCTTATCGTTGGGTGCTTTTGCCCATGAAAACAGCATTGGTCCCGAAGGATTAGTAACAAATTTAATGGTTGTGCTTCCCGGAAAAGGACGTGTAAATCTAAAATTTCCTACAAGATCAGTTTGAGAAGTAATCAATTTATGGGAATGAGGGTCTTCAATTTTCAACTTATATAAATATTTAGCAGAACCATCCACATTTGTTTCATCGTTCAACCAGATTTTTTGATAACCAACTGTATCATTTGGTGGAACTATGTTGTATCGGATATAAGCATAATGTGACGGGCCTCCTTTGTAAAGAACCTGCTTCGGTGCATAAAACAAACCGGATTCTTTGTTAAAAACGGTGGTCGTATCAAAGTGGAACAGAACGCCCAGCGAGTCACCGTCTGCCGTCCATTGTTCCAGCCATGCATTCAGCGGGTAAGGATAGTTGCTCGAATCGGGATCATTGGCATAAACCAGCGCATTCCCTTCGCCGAGGAACGCTTTATTGATCTTAAGATAAACCAGTGAGTCCCGCTGATCGAGCAGGCAATATACAACCGAAATATCCTTGTACGGGGCAATCGTCACAAAATCGGTTTCACACGTATTAAAAATCAGGATAATTCCGATCGAAAGAAAGAATAATTTTGATTTTTTCATTTTCTATTCTGCATCACAGCGGCAAATGTAATTATTTATTTCAAAATAATTCGCCTGCTTTATTTTTAACAATCCTGAATTAATATACGAATTTAAGTCCCAGACTCTTCAATTCTCCAATTGTTTCAGCATGCAATTTTTTGCTTTTTATTTTTTTGAACCGTGCAGAAAATATTCCGATACCGTTTGTAATATTGGTATAGATAACATTGCCCGGTGAAATGTTTCCGGTTGAATTAATATCCATATAAGCAGAGTATTCGGCAGCAGCTATTGAAATAATAAAATCAACTGTACCGGTTATTCTTTTCAAAATATTGGCTTCCTGATCGGGATCATCATAAGGTATCAGCGTTTCACAGGACTCAAAAAAATAATTATCCCAATAGGAAAAGCTATAGGATGTATAACCTGATGTGGATTCAATTGTGTTAGAAACTAAAACAATAGATTTTGAAACGGTGTCGTTGGTCCCGGCCAATATTTCATTGTAGTTGAAAAGAACTTCAAATACATATTTCCCACCATTTTCGGCAGCTTCCCAACTGAAAATTTTTGGATTTGAAGGATTGGCAACGAACCGGATAAATGTATTTGTGCCGGGCTTGGTAATCTCAAAATCTTTCACGAGCGGAGTCGAGGCACTTACGATTTTGCCGGTCAGCGGGTTAACAATTTTCAGGGTGTAGTGGCTTTTATCATTCAGCCAAAATGTATCGACACTGATGACATTTCCAAACAAATCGTGTTCAAGATGAAGGTAATTGTAGTGGTATGGCCGGGTTCTGTACAACACTTGTTTTGGACTGAAAAGCTGTCCCGATTCCGGCAGTTTATTAACGGTTATGGTATCGAAATAAAAAGTAGAAATGGAATCACCGTATTCTGATTGTTCTATCAAACGCACATTAAGTGGCATGGAATACTGCACTGAATCCGGTTCGGAGGCGTATGTAATGGCATTTCCCTCACCCAGGAATGCTTTATTAATTTTTATGTATTGAACACTGTCATGCGGGTCGAGAATTCCATAAACCACGGTAATATCCTTCCACGGAGCATTGGTTTCAATTTCCGTTTCACACGAACTTAAAACGAGTATCAGGCTGCTGATTAAAATGACAGGTATTCCTTTCCAATCGCTGAACATAGTCGTAAAATTACTGTTAATTTTTTACTTACAAATAAGGGTTAAAATTTTTTATTAGAATGGTATTTTTCAGATTGAATTTTAAAAATCCGGCTTATTTGGAAACTTAGTAAATTTGTAAAAAAAAATTGCGATGGCAGACAAAATGGATTCGCGGCAGTATTATTCAAAAATCACCACCCACGTTCTTCAGGAAATGAAGCTTAAAGGTGAAAAGATCGCTATGCTTACGGCGTATGATTATTCCATGGCATTGATACTCGATGAAGCGGGAATCGATGTAATTCTCGTGGGCGATTCGGCCTCCAATGTGATGGCAGGGCATAAAACAACACTCCCCATTACACTGGACGAAATGATTTACCATGCTTCTTCGGTCATGCGGGCTGCTTCAAGGGCTCTAGTTGTTGTCGATCTGCCATTCGGCACGTACCAGGGAAATTCCATCGAAGCCCTGCATTCGGCCATCCGAATCATGAAAGAAGCTGGTGCCAATGCCATTAAGATAGAAGGCGGAGAAGAGATCATCGAATCCGTCAGCAGGATTCTTTCTGCCGGAATTCCTGTCATGGGTCATCTAGGACTGACACCTCAATCCATCCATAAATTCGGTACGTATGTGGTTCGCGCAACCGAACATGACGAGGCTGAAAAACTGGTTGCCGATGCCCATATTCTTGAAGAGGCGGGATGTTTCGGCATTGTTCTCGAAAAAATACCGGCAACTCTTGCCGAACGTGTTACAAAAGAAATTAAAATCCCAACGATCGGAATTGGTGCCGGTAGCGGTGTCGACGGACAGGTGCTTGTACTGCATGATATGCTCGGCATTACCACGAAATTTTCCCCGCGCTTTCTCAGAAGATACCATAACCTGAGTGAGGAAATCAAAGGTTCCGTTACTACCTATATCGACGATGTTAAATCGCAATCATTTCCGAACGAACGTGAACAGTATTGAAATTAGTGATTGGTGAATAATGAGGGTAAATTGCAAAGAACGGATGTTGAAGTGTAATTCTTGAACAGGGAAATGGGAATGGATGAAATAAAGTAATCATGAAGGATGGTACGACTTCAATTGTAAATCAGGTTCTGTACGAAGATAATCACATCATCATCCTGAATAAAAAGCCATCACAGATTGTACAGGGAGATAAAACCGGTGATGAACCGTTAAGCGAAAAAGTAAAAAAATACCTGAAAGAAAAATACAATAAACCAGGTGATGTATTCCTCGGAGTCGTGCATCGTCTCGACAGGCCGGTGAGCGGTGTGGTTATTTTTGCACGTACTTCCAAAGCATTGAGTCGCCTTACGGCCATGTTTAAAGCCCGCGAAATAAAAAAAATTTATTGGGCTGTTGTGAAAAATCCTCCGCGGGAAAAATCAGGTCATCTTATACATTATATATACAGGGATACAAAAAGGAATAAATCCATCATTGTTCCAGAACATTCAAAAGATGTTCAAAAAGCCGAATTAATCTACCGGCAAATTGACAGCAGCGACCGGTATTATTTACTTGAAATTGAATTACTCACCGGCCGTCATCACCAGATACGTGCACAATTGGCTCATATCGGATGCCCGGTAAAAGGTGATATAAAATACGGCTTTGACCGAACCAATGCAGATGCCTCCATTCATCTTCATGCGCGACGTGTCGAATTCATTCATCCGGTGAAAAATGAACAGGTGATAATTGAAGCCGATCCGCCGGATGATGTGTTATGGAATTCTTTTAAATGAATTCCGTAAAAATTTATGCTCATTTTTTTCTTTTATTATTAAATTAATTTGATAAAATGACATCCTGGAATCTTTGGATTTCAGATTACATATAAAATTCCCATCCCATTTTACTAAATAACCGGGTTTTTTAATCAGATAAATAACATTTTATAGAAGGATTAGAAATGCTTTAACAGTCACATAATGATAATTTTGAATATGTCCGAAAGTTGCAATGTTTTGGAGTATATTATTTTTTAACAAAAAATTAACAGTTCTATTAATTTTGTTAAATATCTTTGATTTTAGTTTCAGGCATTTATTAATCATTTATTTTTTAACAAAATCTTGTGTTTTTAATTTTTTATATATATTTGCAAGAACAAATAAAATGACCTAACCATCATTTTCGGGTTGTTGCAAAAAAGCGCCAGGATGAAAAAAAAATACGCCAACCAATGTCAGGTGATACGTGTCGATTTCAGTCACTATCTCATCTTCAGTATTACGCGTTTTCAAAATCTTTCTGAAATTTATAAAAAAACGATAATTAATTCATTTTTTAATTAACCTAAATTTTATACAATGAAAAAGTCTACAAAATTAATCAGGCTGATGATGGTTCTAGGACTATTGGCAGTCTTTGTATTCGGGCAGGCACAGAGTAGTCAAAAATTAGACATTAGTCTTAGCTCCAATGTGAAAGCTAAAGCTACTACTCAAGTGCAAAAGCAGGTACCTGCTACAAAAAAAGTTATAATTCAATCTGCTCCGTCGGATATATTTTCTTCAACGGGTTCGGGTGAAGTTATGGCGATTCCGGACAGTTATTCCACAGAACAGAAGGGAATAAACAGTACGGATGATTTAACCGTTCTTGTTCTTGACCATAACGGTTATATATCTTCGGGTAGAATAGCGCCAAGCAACGGAAGCAATTATCAGCGTGCTATTTATCTGTTGACACCGGATGATTTGACAGCTAGCGGAATACCATCCGGTCTTGCGCTTAATTCCATTGGTTGGCAAATTTATGGTGCTGGTACCGGGACAATGACAGGAACACTCAACGTCTATCTGATGAATACAACCGATGCTGCTTTTTCGCTGGGCACAGACTGGGCGACAACTGGTTTCTCACAGGTATATAATAATGCAAGTTATACAATCCCGATAGCCGCTGGCTGGTTTGATCTTCCATTCACGACAAACTTCAACTACACGGGTGGCGGGATTTATGTAGCATGGGAATTCAGTTCAACAGAAACACCGGGCACAGCTGTGGTTACACATTTAGTAAATACGACACTTGTAGGTGGAACAATCAATCAATACAGCAATACTGCCCTTCCAACGACTTTACTTTCGAACAATTCCAGGCCAATGACAAGAGTGGGAGTGGCCGGTGCGAATGATATTGCCGGGGTGAGTGCCATTTATACATTGGAAAAAGCACCTGATCCCTTTTGCGGATCCATCGCATTGGGAGCCGGTTTGTTTAATATTACCGCTTCAGATGTAACGACAGATGTGACCATCGAGGTAAGAAAAGTTTCGGATAACTCACTGTTATTTACAAATACTCAGTTAGGTGTGACACTTACGGCTTCGGTCTATACCAAAGTTACCTTTGCGTCATGGAATCCGGCAACGACTAATGATGTGAAATATACGGTTTTCACAGCCGCTATACCGGGTGATACCTGGACGACCAACAATACTAAAACGATTTTGGGAAATGTAAATACCGACACCTATTCCTATTTCTATACGCCTGCAATTGCAACAAATTACGGATTTGGAACGGGAACTGGTATTTTTTCGGCAAAATTCAATATGACCGGTTCCGGTCTCGTCACAGGAGCAAACATTGTAATTGGTAATTATTCAACTAATACCGGAAACACAGTACAGGCCGTCATGCTAAACAGTGCCGGCGCTATTGTTGCAACAGCTCCGGCTTACGTGCTTCTTGCAGGGGATTTGGGAACATCCAAATCTTTTACATTCACCGTGCCGGTTGTTGTTACTAATGATTTCTTCTATGTAGGTTTGTTACAGGTTACCGGAGCAGCTGCCTGGTACCCGATGGGATGTGCCAACGAAGTTCCGCAACGTGGAGCAACATTTTATACCTTTGCTTCAACGGGCGGTACACCATCTGAATTTACACTAGATTATAAGTATTTACTCGAGGCAGTGGTAAGTCAGTCCTTTACCAATGATATGAGTGTAGGTGCAATTACATCACCCGCATCAGGTGCTGTTGGTGTTCAGAATGTCACCATCACGGTTGTAAATGCCGGAACCACTTCACAATCGAATATCCCTGTTCATTATGAGTATAATTCAAATACATTTAATGGTACCGTTCCGGGGCCGGTTGCCGGTGGTGGTTCGGTATCCTATACCTTCCCGCAAACGATCGATCCTCCGCTCGGACCGAATACAATTACAGCATGCACGGACCTGGTAGGTGATCAGAATACAGCAAATGACTGCCAGACACTGAATTTCAATATTACACCAGCCTTTACCTGTGAGTGGACCATCGATTTGTATGATTATTATGGAGACGGATGGAATGGCGGCGAACTGGATGTTGTTGTGGATGGGTTTACTGTTCTTGACAACATTACTCTGGCAGACGGTTTCGGTCCTGCGACCTATACCTTCGGAGTTGATGAAGGAAGTGCCGTACAGACTATATTTGTAGTTGACGGTTCATATCCGGAAGAATGCTCATATGAAGTATATAATAATTTCGGTGCTTTGGTTGGTACAACGGGTCCTACCTTAGATCCGGGAATACCACCTCCGGGTTTAGTTCTTACGGGGAGTTGCGAGTGCAGTGTTACATGTCCTGCAGGTTCCCTTGCTGAAAACGAACCGCAAATAGGGGATGAAGGAGAGGATGTTACCAACGGTGGATGTAACATGTTACCGCTTACACCACTGTTTACTCCGATTGCACTGGGTGATACCTATTGCGGAACTTCAACCACGTATACCTCTGCAGGAGGCGACAGTAGGGATACAGACTGGTATCGTATCGACCTGACTTCTCCAAACACATACTGGAACTTGAACTTTAGCTGTACAGCAGAATTCCCGCTTCAAATATTAATTTTGAATGCAGGTGACCCCGATGACTGTACTCAGGATGCAGTAGTAGGTTCAGCAACAGCTGGTGGATGTGAAACAGCTGTCATTGATGGTAATTTCCCATCAGGAGTTTATTACTTCTGGGTTGGTCCTTCGGTTTATACCGGCTATCCTTCAACTACAGGACCCCATAATTATGTTGCAACACTTACAGGTAGTCAGTTGGGTGCGCCGGTTGCTGCTATCGATCCGTTATCGGTTTTAAAAACCATAGAACCTGATCAGACATCAACCATGGATCTATCCGTCGGTAACACCGGATCCTATGTGTTGAATTATTCCGGATCAACCCCGGGAGTAAATAACCAGATTGTTTTTGACAACTTCGAACCTCCATTGTATACAGCTGGTGGTCAGATTGCTTGTCAGAATCCGGGACTTACACCGACTACCTGGACAACCTGGAGTAATTTACCCTGCGATGCTACTGAAGATGGGTATATCTCAAGTAACTATGCTTACAGCGGTACAAATTCAGCAGTTATTGCTGAAAATAATGACCAGATTAAACTGCTGGGTGATTTCACCACAGGAAAATATAATATGTCATTCCAGATGTATATCCCGGCCGGACATTCGGGTTACTTTAATACGTTATCCGATTTTACCATTCCCTATGTATCAGGTGGCTACTGGGCGTTCGAATGTTACTTTAATGCCGGCGGTGCAGGTTCGTTGACAGCTAATCATACAACTGTAGCTTTTACATGGGTTGAAGATGCGTGGCAAAAAGTTGAGTTTATCGTCGACCTCGACAGTGATGTGGCAGAGTTCTGGATGGATGGTACATTCATCTATTCCTGGCCATGGTCGGAAGGATCATCGACAGGAACAGGTCCGCTTAAACTTGCTGCCAATGATTTCTTTGGTGCTGCTCCTACCGACGAAATGTACATTGATGATTACACACTCAATGAAGTTCAACTGGGCTGGCTAACCCTCGATGGCGGAACAGCCGTTAGCGGTTCAGTAAATTCGGGCGATCCGGCCGACATCATTTCCCTCGGATTCGATGCAACCGGAAAACCCAACGGAACTTACAATACCAATATCTATCTTTCGACCAATGAACTCGGATCAAAGGTTTCCTATGTTATTCCGGTTCAAATGAATGTTGGTTATACAGCTTCGGGTACCATCAATTATGATAATACGGCTCAAACGATCATGAACAATGTTACAGTTCAGGCAAAAATTGGCACTACGGTCTATGGTACAGGAGTTTCGGATGCTGCCGGTGCATTTGCGGTTGGTGGCCTTTCTGACGGAGTTTACACTCTTGGTTTTTCAACAAGCAAGGCCTGGGGCGGATGTTCGGCGATCGATGTATTGTTTGCCAAACGATTTATCGCTACCATCATTACCCTGACACCTTTGCAACAGAAAGCCGGTGATGTGAACAATGCTGGCGGACTTACTGCACTCGACGTTCTTTATATGAAGAGAAGAATTGCAGGAATTACCGTTGCACAGTGGAATGCTCCCGACTTTATATTTGATGTGGAAACAGTAACTATTGCAGGAGGTAATACTTCATTGGTTCTAAAATCACTTTGTTCAGGAGATGTTAACTCAAGTTATACACCTCCACCGACAAATTAAATCAGGACAAATAATTTGTATATAAATTCTTAAAGAATGGTAAAAAGGATGACACAGTAAAAGTTGAAGTTTTTAAACTTAAATTCTGTGTCATCCTTTATCATAATCATTAATATTTAATTACTCGGCAGGTATAATTTTTTATTACTTTTTTAATTTGTTTTTCTCGTTAAAAAGAGATTCGGTTTTTTCAGGTCGTAATAATAAAATTTGGAAAGCTTAATCA
>CAVXTE010000079.1:0-54998 GCA_963764475.1 uncultured Bacteroidales bacterium | reverse complement strand
ATGATTTAGAGTAAGGTGAATTTGAAAATTTAATTAACACTGATTTACTCCGTTTTCGCCATTTTCCTTGACTTCAAAAATGCAACCAGCTCATCCAGTTCATCTTTGGTAAGCGTACTTCCAAATGCCGGCATATTTTTCCCTCCGTTAACAATTTTAATTGTAATCTGATCCTCATTGAGCCGGTTACCGACATCGGTCAGGTCAGGTCCATGAATGCCTCCGATTCCGGATATGGTGTGGCAATAAATACAGGCTTTTTTCTGAAACAATTCCGCTCCCATTTTTGCTTTTTCACTCACATTACCTGCAACAGAAGCCGGTAAAGGGCCAGCATTAAACCGTGGCGACCAAGGCGATTTCACCCCAATATGCCAAAAAACTCCAACTCATGTTACAATGACAATAACAATCCCGATGGACCAGGGGTCTGCGCCAGGCACTTCGTTCACCCGTATTAAAAAAGATGGGAAGCATAATCAAAACAACACCGCCAATCAAAGGCAAAAACAAAATAGCATATGATTCTAGTGCTCTTGGTATCAAGGCAAACATGGCAAAAATCCATAAAATGTACCAGTCGGGACGGGGATTTGTATCGATATCCGTCGGATCGGGCGGTTTACCGATTTCGGGAGAACCGACAACGGCTGCCAGAATAAAAATCACGATGACAATGCCTATGCCGAAAGCCATGTCCCTCCAGCCTGCATTCGGCCAAAACGGAACACCATCTTTTTTCAGCATATTGTGGTACCAGCTGCGGTATGTTTCCCTTTTACAGTATCTTCCGGCTTTTGGTGGTTCGGATATCCCATTTCGGACGACAAGGTAAAGATGCAATCCCAAAAGTCCGAAAATAAGTGCTGGGATGAGAAATACATGAAAAGCAAAAAACCGGCTGAACGTAGCTCCACCAAGTGTATCGCCTCCGAGAAAAAATCTTCCTGCAAGTGTACCGATCAATGGTAGTCTTCCGGCTTGCTGGGCTGCCACGACCACTCCCCATATTCCTTTGCTATCAAACCGTAGCAATTGCCCGGTAAACCCCATCCCAACCGTTAGGGCAAGGAGGATAACACCTGAAATCCAGCTCATCTCACGCGGATACTTGAAAGCAGGCCATCAAATAAACACGGATCATATGGATCCCAACGAGTATGATCATTGCCGATGCTCCAAAATAATGAAGTCCGCGAAGAAAATTACCAAAAGGAACAACATGTGTAATGTAATTGAGTGATTCGTAAGCATCTTCGGTTGTCGGCTGATAAACCAGTGACAGTGCCACACCGGTGATCACCTGTAACATAAAACAAAATAAAGTTGCACTCCCAAAAACATAAACCCATTTTGCATCCCGCGGTACCAGATGGTTGGCAAGCGGACGTATGGCTTCCGAAGTTCCTGTGCGGTCATCAAACCATTGCAAAAGTTGTTTCAATCGCTTCATGATGGTTCCTCGCTTAGATTTGTTATGGGCAACGGACTTGTTTGTATCTCAACTTTATTATTCCTGATCCTTACTGGATAACGTTTAATCCATGAGGAGGCGGACCCGCAGCATATGAGCCGTCTTTATTGTATACACCACCATGACAGGGACACAGAAAAAGCTCAGCATCCGGTTCCCAACGCACCGGGCAACCCAGATGTGTACAATTGATCGAAAAGGCAATGAACTTTTTCTCCGACACCTTTCGCAGCCACGAAGCAGTTTCGGATGACAATCCTGACCAGGATATAGGTAACGCATTTTCATATTTTACCAAAACCGTTTTTCCGATCTCAAAATCATCTACATCTCCTACAGTTCTCCACTCTGGTGTTCGTTTTGCGAAATAAAGGGGCAAAAAGAGCACCCGCTATTGGAATAGTAGTTAATACCCCCAGAATTCCGGACAATGTCCACAAAACTTTTATGATAAATGAACGACGGTTAAAATCTTCCTTTTCCATCGATTTTAAGGTTTTAAATCAGCAATCCATCCTGCTATTGAAACACATGGAAATAACAATCCCGATAAATGTTATCCCAGGTGCAGCTATAAATCCCCAAAAAATGAATGCCATACCAAATGCAAGGCTGATCGGCCAAATTGTTGGTTCCGGTATGATTTCCGGATCCGCTTTTTGCAGGGGATAATCGCTTTTCACATTAGTTACCGAGTCTATTATTTCCTCATTTTCCATCGTTCAAATTTTTAACTTTTCTATAATGTCTCTTTTTCAGTCTGTCCGAAATATCGGGCAAGGATCACCATGATGTTTGTAATGTAAATAATACAAGCCGGAACCCACATAATCAAACCTCCAGCCTGCTGATCGACGGCTGCACTGATTCCCCAATTATTTCTAATAATTTCCCATGCCTTGCATTCTGTCCCGTCATAAAAGGAATATAAACCGAAGTAGGAGCAAATGTGATGATTATCCCCAGTACCGTACATCCTGTACATGCAATAAAAAGGTATAACACACTTTGCATCGGCGAAAGTTTTTTCCAATGAACTGGGGTATAAACCGGCCAGATGAAAATAATTCCCAGAATCAATAATGAAATCAATATGCACTGCTGTGAAACGACATGCGATTTCTTCATTGCCTCGAATATCGAAGGAATATGCCAGAAGTACATGGCTCCGATTCCCAAAATCCAGGCAACAGGAGCTGAAAACAAGAAATTGCCGGTTTTTTGAAATCGCGACTTATGCAGCTTTTCCGCGAGTTCTGGATTTATTCCATTCAGTAACATAGGCGGAACGATCAGCAACATTACGATATGCTCTATCATATGTGCACTGAACAAATAGTTGTGCGCTAGCCAGGCAAAAGGTGTAACGGTGACAAACAGGATTAAAAATACTCCTGAAATAATAGATTATATTTTTCTGCTTTGAAACATTGCGTCCTGTGTACATTTGAAAAACAATCAGCAAGAGCGCAATAATTATCGCAATCCAATTGATTTGCCAGTAATTAGGTTAATAGTTCATTCATGTTCATAACAATGATCCTATATAAACAGTGGTAAACACGGCCACCCAAACGGCATCTACAAAATGCCAGTAAACTGTAGTCGTATTAAATGCATCGTATTCAACAGCCTCATATTTTCTTGAGACAATCAATCCCATCAAAATTGATAATGCTACCAACCCGATAAAAACGTGAAATCCGTGAAATCCGGTTAATGTGAAAAATGCTGAACCAAATACATTTTTACTGATGGTACTTTTTCATGAATTAGTCCGATGTACTCCATTCCCTGTCCCACCAGAAAAATCAAACCGAAAACAATGGAAATTGCCAGCCATATCAACATCGATTTTCGTTTTCCTTTCTGTAGTTTTTTATCGGCAATTTCAATTGTCAGACTGCTTGAAAGCAAAAAGAAAGTAAATACCGAAGTTTTCTGTACATCGAGGTACTGTGCTGTTTCCGATAAACTTCCTCCTTCACGGCTGTAATAACAGGTACGAAATAATCAGGGCAATGAAGAAAAATGATTCCGACGCCAACGAAAATCAGCATCATAAATTTATTTTTGCTCATATTATTTCTCCTTTTCTTTTTGATTTCTTTTCCAGTCAGGATCATCCGGGTGTTCCAAATCCCACAACGGTCGGGTACTCCGAACCTGAGGTACAGTATCAAAATTCTTTAATGGTGGCGGCGAAGTGGTGTACCATTCCAGTGTCCAGGCTTTCCATGGATTATCTCCCGCTTTTTCGCCATGCCGCAAACTGTAAATAATATTCCAGAGAAAAACAAAAAATGAGGCTCCGAAAACAATCGCACTTATCGTGGAAAACATATTCAGCGAACCGAGATATGGAAATCGGGGTAAGTAAACACACGTCTCGGCATTCCAAGTAATCCTAAAAAGTGGAATACAAAAAAGGTACAGTTGAACCCGATGAAGAAAAGCCAGAAATGCAACTTTCCTATTTTTTCTGAAAGTTTGCGTCCGGTAATTTTCGGGAACCAGTAATAAATACCCGCCATTCCTCCGTGAATTGCCCCGCCAATAAAAACATAATGAATATGTGCTACCACAAAATAAGTGTCGGTAAGTCGCCAGTCGGCTGGAACAATGGCAAAACCCACACCGCTCAATCCGCCAACAGTAAAATCGAATAAAAATGCCAGTGCAAACAACATGGCTGTTTTTAACTGCACCGATCCTCCCCACATGGTAGCCGACCAGTTAAATATTTTTACTCCTGTTGGTACGGCAATGAGCATACTTGTGGCAGCAAAAAATGCATTAAATGTTGTTCCCAACCCGACGGCAAACATGTGATGTGCCCACACTCCAAACGAAAGCAATGCAATGGCAACTGTTGAAGCTGCCACAAACGAATAACCGAAAATTGGTTTTCGGGAAAAAACCGGAATAACTTCCGAAATAATACCAAATGCCGGCAGCGCCAGAATATAAACTTCAGGGTGACCAAAAGTCCAGAAAATATGCTGGTACATAAGGGCAGAACCACCTGTGTATGTGGTAAAAAAATGAGCTCCAAGCAAACGGTCGATAAGAATCATTACCAGGCCGGCATTCAGCACAGGGAAAGCCGCCAAGAATAAAAAACGCATTTACAAATGCCATCCACACAAACAAAGGCAGACGGTTAAATTTCATTCCTTTTACCCGCATGGTGATGGTAGTAACCACAATATTCAATGCCGCCCCTACCGAGCCAATTCCCATGATTAAAATACTCGAAGCCCAGTAGTTAATTCCCGGCGACGAACTGTAGTAACTTTCGCTTAACGGAACATAACTAAACCAGCCCACATTGGGTGCTCCACCAGCCAGAAAACTAAAATGCAACAGAAGTGCACCGAATAAAAAAGCCCAGAAACTAAATGCATTCAACCGGGGAAATGCCATTTCGTTGGCACCAATCATCAATGGCAAGCTGTAGGTAATAAAACCAATAACCATCGGCATCAGCACCAGAAAAATCATGGTGGTACCATGCATGGTAAAAATCTGGTTATAAGTCTCCGGCGAAAGTACATTGTTTTCAGGCCGCATAAGTTGAATACGCATCAACAGCGCTTCAGCAAAACCTGAGAAAAAAAATGTAAGCGAAGAAACCAGGTACATTATGCCAATCTGTTTATGATCGACAGTTGAAAGCCAGTTTAACAAACCGTTTATCGGTCTAATCTTGGCAACGACGATTCTGGTTCAGGTAAATGAATTTTAAGACCCATTGGAATAGTTTAACTGTTTTATATTCTTTCTTTCAATTTCAGTAAACTTTAAAATCATCTTAGCTTCTCCAGATATTCAGTAAGTGCCATGGTTTCATCATCACTGAGGAGGAAATTTGGCATATTCGCTCCGGGCTTTACTTTTTGAGGACTTTTAAGCCACCTTTCCAAATTCGCTCTATTATTGTTCATTAAACCGCTCAGCATTGTTTTTCTCGAACCAAAATGTGACAGATCAGGACCGATCCTTCCAGTGGCAGATGTTCCTGAAATTGCATGACAACTCCCACAGGTTCGATGCTGAAATATCTCCTTTCCCATTAATGCAACCGAATCAGCAGGCATAATGGCAGTGCTTTTTTGCTGCGCGATCCAATCATTGAATCGATCAGAAGATTCTGCGATCACACTTATCCTCATCCAAGCATGTTCCAGTCCGCAATACTCACTGCAGGTTCCTTCAAAAGTTCCGGCAGAATCAGCTTCGATCCACGCAAAATTCGGGTGTCCGGGAATGGCATCCGTTTTTCGACCTAAGGCCGGAACCCACCAGCTATGTATCACATCCGCCGATTCTATCTGCATCAAAAGTCTTTCGCCAACCGGTATATGCAATTCATTGGCCGTAATTACCCCCGATTTCGGGTATCGGAATTCCCACCACCACTGATGAGCTATGATTCGGATATCCGGCTTTTGATTTGTGGCGACTGGTTGATTAATACTTTCCATTCCAAAAAGCGAAAGAAAGAAAAACAGTGTGACCACACCAAAGGGGATGGCCGTCCAAAGTATTTCAAGCCGTTTATTGCCCGAACTCTGTCCGGGTTCACCCCTGCGTTTTCCTGAACGATAAAGGATAGCACCCCCAAGTACCATAAATCCGACGATGGCCAGGACGATGAACGACATGATGATGAAATCGGAAAAAAGCCGGTTGATCACATCGGCCTGCGAAGAGGAGGAGACGGATAACCTGCTGAAAAATTGTCTCATTGGATCGAAAAGTTCAAGCATGTACCTCATGTTGAAGTAAACTAAATAAAATCAAGGTTTTTGAGAACGTCGTTTTTCCTGTTAATTAATTTTTGTTAAAATTACTTAAATCCAGATTCTTTCTATTTTTTTTTTGAAGATTGATCCCATTAAGCATTTTCCGTAACCGGATTGAATAGGCAATAATTTAAAAGCTTACGACCCATCAATTAGGTGTTGGAGCGCAGATTACTATCAAAATGAACGCTTTACCACAAAAGGGATTTATAGGGAATAACAATCGTGGTGTGGTTTTGTTGATAAGGTCAGTATAAGTTTTATCAAGAAATAGAATTTGGTAAGGATTATTTCTGACCTTGTTAATACAACTGAAAGAGTGTAAACAGGAAAAGTTTTACTGCTCAAACTCTTTCGGTTTCTTGAGGGTGAAAACACGCGAAATGCCAAATCCGAAATAGATATCACCGGTGGTCCATTTACCTTTGGTTTCAGTTATAAAACCCCGATCGAAAAAAGCCTGGGCATTTGAAAAATGGAGCTGAAAAACATGTCCTCCCGTCTCAATATCAACTCCAAATGAAAGGGGTTGAGCGAAATCATAGGAAATCTGGCTGGTGGGCGTATAAAAATATTCAGCATTTACCGACATTCTTTTGGTCAGTTTAATTCTGCCGCCTAATCCTATGGAAAAAATATCATTTTTATCCTTACCGGTAGGCACCAGGTTTTTATGAATGAGGGAAGGTATAAGCTGAGCCGAAATCGATTCACTGAATTTGCGTGCTATTAGCAACTGGTGCGTATATGATACCCTTGAGCTGTTGTAATTGGTTCTGTTTTCAACACCCATATCCGCCCATTTCAACGAATTTACTGCTACACTCACAAAATATGACATTGAAAAGGGCATTGTCTTCACTCCGGTACTTTGACGAAGGATTTTATATTTCAGGAAGCCATCATAAGTTTTCTGATAAGTACTCCTTCCAAAACCCGCACATAGCCGGCTGGTAATTCCGTATTCAACTCCCAATCGTGTAGAAGCCTGATCAAGACCAAATAATTCATAAATTCCGGTATTGATCCTTCCAAAACGGTGCTGGATTATAAAAAGTAAAACTCCCTTCGCAGGATTTTCAATTGACTGAGAATTAATAATCCGTGTAGTTTTAAATGTTGCATAGGTATAATCTGTTGTGTTCTCCTGATTCCCCAGTAGATTCATAAGCGAATCCTGAGCTTTTATATTTAAATTCACTCCAAGTACAACAATGGTTAAAAAAAGTAGTATTCTTTTCATTTCAGATTTTTTATATTTTCAGTCAATAATTGAATTGGCAGTCTTTTTTTCCAACGTTCCAATTCCACAAATATTCACTATTGCCGATTTATTACCTCTAATTATTCAATGCACCACCATCGAGCCAAATTCTGATTTTACTTAAATCGCAGTTGGATAATTTCGGTCTGTCTTTAGGCATCGGTAAGAATCCGGAATCATGATTTACGCATCCCCAAAGCTTACCATTATCGACAATTACTTTAAGGTTGGTGAAACTATCAGTCTTAACATTACCCTGATAGTCTGGCCCGCTATGACAGGCATTACAATTATCATTCATAATTACCGAAATTGTTCCGGTATATGTAACATTGCTATTATCGCAACCTCCAATTTGAGGATAAAGATTCGCTTCATCGTCATAATAACATCCCTGGAATGCTATCAAACCTAAAATTGACAATGCGATGAGAGAAGTTTTTAAAAACTGATAATTAGACTGTTTCATGTTGTTCTTTTCACTTGCCTTTATAAAATACACATTTATTAATTAATTATTCGGCATTCCATCCGCTATCCATTTTCTAAATTGTGCAATCTTGCAATCCGAAAGTTTATTCCCGTTTTTTGGCATGGCAGAATTTGAAGGATTATGGGTAATTGCTCCCAAAAGGCTGCCTATTGTTCCCGCAGGAATACTGCCGGCTGTTTTAACATAATTATAATCGGTCAGGAAAATTCCTCCTCCGGGGTTTGATCCGCTATGACAGCCATAGCAATAGTTCTGAATGATCGGGAAAATTGTACCCGAAAAAGTGACGATGGTTGAATCACAGGGAGGCTCTGGGCAGGTATTGTTTTCTGCACCCTGCAATATCCATATACTGATCAAATTAATCTGGTTTTGATTCAACGGGCTTTGAGATTTTGGAGGCATAAATTCCTGCAGCAGAGATGTCGTAGTGATAAGCTTAAACAATTTGCTTTGATTTGGTTTTCCCGGTTTAATGTATCGCATAATGTTGCCATAGTCAGCTAATGAAGCTTCAGAATTGGCTGAATGGCAATCAGCAACAGCACAGTTGGAATTGATTATGGGTAAAACCTGTTCCTGAAAACATACCGTTGCTGTACCGGGCAATAAAACAGGTTCATGCTTACAGGAAGCAAATACAGTTAACAGGATTAACAAAAAACACAACTTAAAAATTTTTAACTTATACATACGAAATTTTTTATCATTCATTTAATGGCCATTGTCAACCAAGTTAAATTAATCCCCGCAAAGTAACATTTTTTACTTATAATTAAATTGGTTAGAATAAACTTTATTTATAGCTCTTGTCTTCAATATGCATTTGTGAATTTTTTATCCCGAATACTACGAACCTGAATTACTTTTAATTTGATTTTAACCCGGAAACTTTAAATGTCCAGGCAAATTTACCAGGAGGATTATGCTGCAGTTTGTCCGGGATGTAGATATTGATTTGATCATTCTCTATTTTCCAATTCAATTTCTGGTCGGAACCAAGCAGATGGATGACAACATTTTCTGAAAATTCCAGATTGGGAATGATAATGATCGGCGGAACAGTTAATTCATCCTTATCGGCAAGGTAAATTGCATACGTTGAACCGTCTAATTTCCTGGTAAAACAGACTTTTCCTGATTTGTAAGGTGGCAGTGCCCTTGTATCATAAATGGCCTCACCGTTTGTTTGCATCCAGTCGCCGATTTCCTTAAGCATGGTATATGCACCTGTGTCCCACTGACCATCAGGACCCGGGGCTATGTTAAGAAGGAGATTGCCTCCTTTTGCAACGATATCTACAAGCATATGAACAGCATCATAGCCGCTCATGTACTTAGCATCCGGAATCCATGACCAACTGCCTCCTGATATAATGCATGATTCCCAGGGGTAAGGCAAGGCTTCTTCAGGTACCTGGTTTTCAGGAGTCAAGTAATTTTGATTTTTACCCTGAACTGCACGGTCGACAACGATCAAGCCGGGCTGTTTTTCACGGGCTTTTTTTACAAGTTCATCCATGCGGATGTCCTGATTGATCAGTTTGGTTTTCAAAAATCCCGAAGCCGAATAGTTAGCCGTATCAGAATAATACTTTTCAATTTCGTCTTTAGATTCCCTGGCAACCCAGCCGCCATCAAGCCAGAGAATATCAACAGGACCGTAATCCGACATCAATTCCATGATCTGATTTTGAGTGAATTGAACATACTTTTCCCATTTGTCAGGATATTCTGCAGGATCGTAATTTACATTCCTGTCCATGGGAGGGAAGTAAGGATCCCAATAGTAATCGCAATGCCAGTCTGGTTTTGAAAAATAGGCGCCGGTCCAGAATCCGTCGGCACGAAAGGCATCAAAAATTTCTTTGGTGATGTTTGCTTTTGGATTGATATGGAAAGGACAACCTATATCCGTGATCTTATAATCGGTATATTTTGTATCGAACATGCAAAAACCGTCGTGGTGCTTGGTGGTAAAGATCACATACCGCATGCCTGCGTATTTTGCGGCATCGGCCCATTTATTCGGATTAAATTTCACCGGATTGAAGGTTGTTTTCAAATTCTCATATTCCCGAACATATTCAACATAGTTAGCGGGATGGTCACCTTTTTTCCGTTCGCACCAGCCATAATCTTCAGGACAGATGGACCAGGATTCAACGATGCCCCACTGGCTGTAAGTTCCCCAATGCATCAGCAGCCCGAATTTCAGGTCCTTCCATTGTTCGAGCTTTTGTTGAACAAGCGGATCGGGCTCAGGAATATATCGCTGATTCTCATCCTGTGCTGATAAACTAATTATCGGCAAAAGAAAAGACAAGAAAGATAATATTTTAAACATATTTTTATTTTTGATTATGCCGCGAATGCACGAATTATTTATTCGCGAATTCGCGGCTTCTTATTTTCCCACTCATTTATTTTTGAATCCAGAACAATCCGTTTTGAATTGAATTTTAATTCTCCAAAATTTGCAATAATAGCTAATTTGTTTTGGGATACTTTAAGGTAATTTATTGCAAGTGCAATAAAATCATCCGAGATGGCCTGAACTGCTTTGACTTCAAGAATTATTTTATCAAAGACAACAAAGTCAGCATAAAATTTATGACGTAGAATGATGTCTTTGTAATGTACTGTATATTCCTTTTCCCGCTCATATGGAATCCCAGCCTTTTGGAATTCATATTCCAAAGCGTCCTTGTATACGATTTCAAGAAAACCGGGGCCGAGATTATTATGAACCTCGAAACAAATCCCGACAATCTTGTAACTTTCGTCTTTGTATAATAATTCGGTCATATTCTATTTTTTTCGCCGCGAATGCACGAATTTTTATTCGCGAATTGGCGGCTTCTTACAGATTCATCAATTTACTCACTTTAATATCTTCTGAAGAACTTCCTGCGTCAAATTCATATTCACCAGGTTCAACCAAATACTTGTGTTCAGCTATATCCCAATATTTCAATTGTTTCGGATCGATGGGTATTGAAATGGTTTTTTCTTCACCTTTTTTCAAAGAAACCCGTTTGAAAGCAACAAGCTGTTTGATGGGTCGCCAGAATTGCGGATCTATTTTCCGGGCATACACCTGAACCACTTCATCTCCATTATAATCACCTGAGTTTTTAACCGTTACATGAAAGGTGATCTGAGAATCTTCCTGTGAGATCGAAGCATTTGAATATGCAAATTTGGTATAACTTAACCCATAACCAAAGGAGTATAGAGGGTCTCCTTTGAAATAACGATAGGTTCTCCCTTCCATACTGTAATCCTCAAAATCAGGCAGATCGTTTGTCGATTTGTAAAATGTGACCGGCAATCTTCCAGACGGATTCTCATTTCCAAACAGGATATCTGCAATCGCATTGCCCCCCTGTTCTCCCGGATACCAGGCAAAGAGCAGAGCATCTGCCAAAGAATCGATCTCCGGCATGGCAATGGCACTTCCGCCGGTAACGATCACGATCAACGGCTTATCACCCATCTTCTCCCGCATCCTTTTTACATATTCTATCTGGTTTTTGGGCAATTCGATTTGCTTCCTGTCACCACCGTTCGGGTTCATCATTACATCGCCTTCTTCGCCTTCGAACAACGAATTGATACCGATGCATACAATGACGACATCGGCACGCGAAGCCTGCCAGAATCCATGCATAAGGCTGTCATTCTGAAAAAGTAAACCCTCGTTGTGCTCGACAATCGTACCGGCTTTTACACGGCCGACAATTCCTTCCAAAATGGTGACAAACTCATCCGACAAACCATTGTAATTTCCCATAAGCGAAGTTACATCAGCAGCGGTAGGTCCAGTAACTAACAGATTTTTTAGGGTATCCCGTTTCAGCGGAAGTACTTTCCCTTTATTCTTTAATAAAACGATTGATTTTGCAGCAGCCTGATAAGCCAATTGCTTATGCCCAGGGCTTTCAACAACTTCGGGCGAAATTTTCGTCCAGGGATTCATTTCATCCGGATCAAACATACCCAGTTTAAACCTGGTTCGGAGCAAAGGTTTTAAAGCACTGTCAACTGTGGCCACATCGATAAGTCCGCTATCGACAGCATCTGGCAGATACTGATACAGGTACCCGCAGTTCAGGTTGACACCGGCTTTCACCGCCATTACTGCTGCATCAATTTTTGTCGGAACGACTTTATGCCTTAACCAGATGTCGTCCAATGCCCAGCAATCCGAAATTACATGTCCCTGAAAATGCCATTCTTTTCTCAGAATCGTATCGATCAGGAAATTACTGCCGCAGCAAGGCTGATCATACGTCCGGTTATAGGCACACATGACGGACTCTACATGAGCATCTTCGACCAATGCCTGAAAAGCCGGAAGGTAGGTTTCCCTGAAATCGCGCTCATTGGGCAAAGCATTGAATTCATGGCGATTTTTTTCTGGTCCGCTGTGAACCACAAAATGCTTGGCACAAGCCGAGATTTTCAGGTATTTTGGATCATTTCCCTGCAAACCTTTCACAAATGCAACACCTATCCGGGAAGTCAGATAGGGATCTTCTCCATAAGTCTCCTGTCCCCTGCCCCATCGTGGGTCACGGAAAATATTGATGTTAGGCGACCAGAAGGAAAGACCGTTGTATTGCACCCGGTTACCCATCTTCACAGCATCCTGATGTTTAGCCCGGGCCTCGTCTGAAATGGCTGTTGCTATCCTGAAAATCAGATCATCGTCAAATGTTGCGGCAAGCGCGATTGCCTGAGGAAAAACGGTTGCTCTTCCAGCTCTTGCTACACCATGCAAGCATTCGCTCCACCAATTGTATTCAGGAATGCCAAGCCGTTCGATTGCCGGACTGTTGTATAGCATGAGGGAGGCTTTTTCTTTGAGGGTTAGACGGGAAATAAGGTCATCAATGCGTGTTTCGCGATCCAATTCAGGATTTTGAAATGGATATTCAGTTTTAATAACCTCTGAGGGATTATTTTGGATGCAACCGAAAAATACAATCGCCACCAAAGTTACAATGATGAATTTTTTCATTTTGTCTTTCAATTCAGAGGTAAAATTAAGAAATCAGCGGATTTCGCAAAGCGGAAGACAGAAAAAAGCGGAATGAATTCATGCCAATACAGACCACTATTTATTTTACGGCATTTACAAATTCATATTTGGGAATACCTTCAGGATTTTTTCGCCACAGAATTGCCACGGGATAAACTACATTGGTCCATGAGGTGCTTATATTGAGCGTATACTCTTTATCGATTGAGAACCCTGCGGCCGGATCAGTGGTAATGATTTCTCCGTATGCATTTCCTGTTTGACTGGAAGCCCTGAGTACGAAATCATGTTTATAACTATCGGGATTTGACGTTCCGTTTTGGGCATATTCACCAGATGAAGAAGAACCGTCGATACCGCTTTCAAGGATCAGGATTGAGAGGTAGTAATCGCCAGGATCTGTTTCAAAAAACTGAATTTTAGCTTTAACCGTCATCGTATTTTCATTCATTGAGGATTGAATGGCAATTCCTGCCTTCGGTGTCTGGGCCAGGAGGACTGTCATATCGCTCATATTCGTTGATTTCTTATCGCCCACCCAGAATGCCGGAATACCTCCACCATCTGTTCGCACGTTTTCAAAACTGCTGTACAATGCCTGGTTATACATCGGGTCGCCACTGGCATGTGCCGTCACTGCAACAACATTTCCGGCTTCAGCAAACTGGTGGATTAACGGTGCTCCCCAATTTCCACAGGGACCGCACCATGCAGCTGTATAATTCAGGGCAAAGCCCCATTGCTGCTTTAAGACTACCAGGTTGTCCGATGATGATGGATCTTCATTTTGGTCTTTTTTACATGAAAAAAAGACAATTAAAATGGCGATGAGCAAAAGATTATAACGTTTCATAAATCAGGATTATAAGAAGCAAAGTTAAGATTATCTTTTTATGAAGAAAGGAAAAGTTGGGATTTCACGCTAAAACTCAATCTTATAACTGATGTTCGGCATAACGATCGTTTGCCGTTCGGTATCAATCCGGTCGTATTTGTAATTGTATTTGTATCCGAAAATTTCGGGTGAACCCAAAGCATTCAAAACCTGCAGGCTCCAGATGCTTGCATGGTGTTTTTTATTTTTCCTGTAATTAAAAGTAAAATGAAGGTAAAAAACAGTTGGTTTTCTGTCTTCAAATGCTCTTGCATCATCATAAATAACTCTCTTCCGAAAGATAGGTTGCTGCTTCATTAACCGGTGTAATCCTGTCACCTCCCATTATGCTTATTTTACCATTTACACCGAGCATATTGTTTTTTTGTTCCCTGCCAACCTTCCATTCCCTTCCCCCTACCAGGTTAAAAATAAAATTCTTGTCGTAGCGCGCATTCCGAAGAATACCATCACCTCCGGTATACGTTGATTTGAAGACAGAAGCAGTTATGATATAATAAAACCCCCGGTTCATAAACCGTTCAAGAGTAAGGTCCAGACCATAATTTTCACCTGTACCATCATTTGTCAACGAGTCATTGATAAACCAGTCCTGATCAAGATTTATTAATGAATACGATGTTTCAGGTTTAACCGGCACATCATACAAATATTGAAAAAAAGTTTCTGCCCTGAAATTCAGGTTTTCCTTTAAAGTAAGGTAATAACCCAACACAAAGTGATGGGCTTTAGTAAAATCAAGATTTCTGTTCGGTTGGGACCAACCGTATGCAGTGGGTTGCTGACTCAGGTAGATGAACAACATTTCGAGCCTGCTGTGTGAACCATATCCAACGCTGAAAGTTTGTGCCGGACCGAATTTCCATTTTAATCCCAAACGTGGTTCGATGGTATACTGACCGTTTAAGGTAAAATATTGAGAATGAACTCCGGCATTTATGGCAACTTTCTCAGAAAGATCAAAACGTGATTGTGTGAAAGCCTGGACCAATATGCTATTTCCTGCATCATTGACGATTGATTCTAAATCCTGCATCATTGAAGGTGTCTTTTGTATCAGCAAAGTATAATTCAGAAGATCGACAGTAAAGCCGGTCCGGTTGGTATGCCTCGCGCTGAATTTATGATTGAGGTATGAAGTCAGGCTGTATTTCCAGCTTTTATTATTGATATTTTCATAAGGATGAACTGCTTTCAATGTGTCCATTTTATCGGTTTTCATTTCAATCCCTTCACCCGAAAATGCTAGAGAAGTATTCATGAAAGACTTTTTCCCCATGATCAGTTTGTGTGTTAAACCGAGTGCCCACATATACGGACGGCCGTCACCGGTGAGTTGATCCTGCGCATACTCCCAGTCTTCCGGTTCTTTATTGACTCTTGTTCCGGAAATATCAGTCGAACCGATTCCCCATAAGGAAAAGTTACCTGCTTTATTCACCGGAAAATCCGTTTTAAACGATAGATCCTGGTATTTGATCCTGCCGGCATCTTCTGGAAGAATGGGAGCCAACAGAGCAAAAATAGAATACCGGTAATTAAACAGATATGTAGCGCCTCTTCCTTTTTTAAAAGGTCCTTCCGACGACAGGTCGATACCGGAAATACCTGCCTGAATGGTGTGTTCACTCCGGTCGGGATTACCCGACCGGAGTTTTAGGTCAAAAACACCCGAAAGGGCATTTCCGAATTCAGCAGGAAAAGCGCCAGTATAAATATCGGATGACCCGAGCATCTGGGCGCTAAGCGCCGTAATTCCTCCGCCACCGAAAGATGTCATATTGGCAAAATGACTGGGATTGGCAATTTCAAGTCCTTCCATTCGCCAAAGTAATCCTTTGGGCGCATTTCCTCTGATAACTATTCCATTGCTGTTCATGTTATCCGCCACACCTGCATAGGAAGCCACAAGATGTGAAGGATCATCATATCCGCCGGCAAACCGCCGCGCCTCTTCCATATTTATCTGTCGCGCACTGATGATTGCCATCGAATTGACCGCTTCCTTTTTATCCTGATTTGCAGTTACTTCAACCTGACCAAGGTTCACCACAGACTCTCGTAATTCTGCCTTAATTATTACTTCTTTACCGGATCCGACAATAATTTCAGCGGCAACATAGGGCTCATATCCCGTATAACTAATCCTGATGGTATACCTTCCCGGAACAATATTTTCAAGCCGGAAATTTCCGTCAGTATTTGTGGAAGTGCCGATCAGCGGATCGGAATTCACAATCATTACGGTAGCACCCGGCAGAGGTATTTGCGTATCCGTATCCACTACTTTTCCTTTAATCGTTTGCGTTACTTCTTGTGCAACTATATCATTTACCATTAGTAAAGGAAATAATGCAATCAGCAGGAAAACCAATTTATTCAAATGCAATTTCAATTTTTTATATCGGTTATACTGACAAATAATTTTCAATAAAGTCAACATCAGTTTATAAATTCCTATGTTACGCTCTTAGTATATCCAATTTCTTTATTATGAATATATTTGATGCAAAATTCGGAAGTTATATACACTGAAATCAATACTGAAAAATCAGTATTTTAATGGAAGAGCTTCAAAAACTATATCAGGAATACAGTGATCTGCTGGACGAACAACAATTTGATGAAAGAGCTCTGGATTATTCCATACTGAACCATCACATCCGGTTCCTCGATCAATTGGATGACCTTGGAAACAGTGCCGTTTCGATTTTTGATTTGCACAAAAAAGACCATGTTTATATCTCGAAAAATTATGCAATTATCTTCGGTTATGACCTGGAAGAGATAAAACGGGAAGAATGGGATTTTCTAGACAGGGACTTTCATCCTGACGATTTGATCCACTTGCTGAAAGCAGGGATTTATTTCATCAAAATGGGCTTAAGTGTTCCCGTTGAAACCGTTAAAGATTTCAAGCTGGTATACGATTACAGGAGGAAAAACAAAAACGGCGAATATATAAGGGTTATCGAGCAACAAAATGTACTGGAACTGGATAAAAGGGGAAATGTATGGCTGGCCTTGAGTGTTTTGGATATTTCACCCGACAAGGATGTTCAGACTCCATTCCGCTGTCGGCTTGTCAATTCCAAAACCGGTGAATTGTTTCATTTTCCGCCAGAAGGAGATTTGCCGAGATTAAGTAAACGCGAAAGGGAAGTTCTGAAACTAATTTCCAAAGGGCTTATCAGCAAGCAAATTGCCGACAAGCTTTTTATTAGTGTAAATACTGTCAATACACATCGTCAGCGGATCATCGAAAAACTAAATGTGAGCAATACGGCTGAAGCGATAAAATATGCCTCAGAGCTTGGTTTAATGTAATGAATAAATAACATAAGGGACAATCGCAGTCCAGAGAAGAACCAGTATCCACAATCTTCCTTTATCCATTCGGTAATCATGGAAAAGCTTTTCCCATGGATGTTTCATGATATAATGCCCAAACCCGAATTCGAACAGAACAGTCATAACAAGCCAAAGCAGGCCGATGATCAGTGACTGTATCCCTGTTTCTAAGGGCCAGATTTTATTTAAAAAATAAACTGCTATACCAATCAAAAAAATACCGGTAAAACAGGAAATCTGATGTGCCCGCAATTCCGGCATTCGTTTTCCATATACCAGTGTTCTCAATGCACCATTCAAAACAGCAATGACCATGAGGCCGAACCAGGCCAAAGTATATTTCCAAATCATCCTCTATAATTATTTTACATGAAAGATTAATGCAAAATTGGGTAAAATCCGGTAATTAAATAAAAGGCGGACAGATAATATTTTCAATGATTTACTTTATCTTTTCCATCCGAACCCCTAATACTGGCTGCCATAAAAATCTTTTGGCTTGTTCGCTAACGTACAGGAATTGTACTGGTTTGATCAAAAAATATTTATTTATAGCCAGCATCTTTGGGTTTATAAAGCTTAAAAACAACTTTTTAATGTAAATGGTACAAAAATAGAAGCATGTTCAATTCAGATGGTTTAACTAATCTGTACTTAAAATGCCTTAAGTTTTAAGTATTTAAAGTTTAAAGAAAACATTCAAAAAGATTTTCAATGGAGATAACACGTGAATTTATTGGTTCTCTTTCAAAATTCAGGGGCAGTTAACTTTAGGCATTTAAGTGACTCTAAACTTTAGTCAATGATTAGTAACCGGGCGGTAAATAAAATGAACAGAAAATTTTTATTGGGCAGTTTTTTTCTTGTAGTCTTTCTTTGTGTATTTATAGGTACCTATAGAACCTATATTGTTTTGGGTGCTTCGGATGCTCCCAATTTCAGCTCTGGCGATAAAGTGATCATCAATCGTTCTGCGTTTGACATTACGTTTCCGTTTTCCAGCTTTAAACTGATGGAATGGAACCAACCGAAACGTGGTGATATGATACTTTGCTCGGTTACAGGAAATGAAGCGGGAGATTACTGGCTAAAACGTGTAGTCGGGATACCCGGAGATACGATAGAAATGCGAACCAACAAACTATTTATTAATGGTAAAGCACTGAAATATGAAGTTGTTCGTACAGAGGACCTTCAGTCTCTCGTAAAAAAATCAGCCGGAACTATTGTTGCATTGGAATCAGGTGCAGGCCTCAATCAAATTATAGCTTATTCTCATAAAAATTCCTATCTGAGTAATTTCGGCCCTGAGGTTGTTCTTCCCGGACATTTTTTTGTTCTCGGCGATAACCGCGATAACAGCATGGATTCACGCCTGTATGGAATGGTTAACCGAAACAATGTTTACGGAAAGTATGTCTTTACAATCTCCAGGACTTCACCTTGATTTCGATTCTTTAGATTCCGTAAGTTATAAGTTTCCTTATATCTTAAATCAGTGTTAAGAAATAAGTCGTATTATCTTGAAATAATAAGTTTTTGTTGATCTATGCCATTTTTAGTTTTCAAAATGGCATAATAAATTCCGGGTGCATGTTCCTTCGTATTGAATTCGACCTTGTATTGTCCTGCCTGCATCCTTTGTTTTACTAATGAAATAATCTTCTGTCCGGTTGTTGAATAAATATCGAGATCAACTTTTAACGGCTCCTTGACATTAAAAACCAAATATGACTTTTCATTTGAAGGATTAGGATAAATGTTCGTCAGGCATGTTGTTTCTGAAACCGGAGTTCCCATTGGCTCGATTATGGATGCATAAATACCATGAGGGCCAGCTCCTGTTGGGTTTACACCATGACAAACTGTGCATTTATTTAGGATACCTGCATAACCCTGCAAGTTTATGTTCTGAACATTATCATTATCATTGGTTGAAGGTACAATGGCATGCGGCGAACCATG
This sequence comes from uncultured Bacteroidales bacterium, assembly GCA_963764475.1. Classification (GTDB taxonomy): domain Bacteria; phylum Bacteroidota; class Bacteroidia; order Bacteroidales; family JAADJA01; genus JAADJA01. Next base: position 35,701 of record CAVXTE010000079.1, on the reverse strand, counting down.
GCATGTGCTGCAATACAAACCACCATGACCTTTTGACTGCCTGAACAGTAGCCCGGGTTCTTCTGAATAATTCGGGCCATGACAATCTGTGGCACCACAACGCGGTTCCTCAAGCCAGGGTTCACGTCCCTGTGCGATGGTCTGTCCAACATTATGAACACTACCATGACAATCCTGACAAACCAATCCTCCGGCATACATTACTCCCCGCAAACATTGGGTATTTGCTCCTGGGTGGCATTTATAGCAATCGTTGGTTTCTCCGCCGTGCTTCAGATGAATTACCTGCGATAGAGATGCCAGGCCAGGCGTCCCGGGTGTTCCCAAAGCATTTGATGAATGACACTCGGCACACAAAATCGGTGTGTTATTGGGGTTAAATCCGCCCTCTTCTTCATGCTCATTTAAAATAGCTGTTTCGCTGTTATGACAGCCCGAACTAACGCAGTTTATTTCGTTTGAAACAGGAATCACCGGCTGTGTAGAGGCTAATAACGTATTCTGTCCGTCATATGCTTTTAAAAGTGCAAGCTGAAATGGGTCTTCTGTAATAAGGTTATCATCAGTATAAGGAGTAAGCGGTATTCCCTCAACATGAAAATTACTGTTCTCTATACCCATATTTCCGGTTAATCCGACGCCGGTTAGCCCTGTATTATCAGGTAAAGTAACACCGAAAAGCTGGTCCTCATAACTCCAGAAATTTGTTTTACCAACAGAATACGTATTCCCTGGAATTTCATAGGTTACTGAATATCCGGAGGTCATCAGTACAGGTAAATTCGATTCATCACCTACTTTTATGATTTCGGCTTTCAGATTGTTGTAAGGCGGTAAAACACAAATTTTACTAAAATCCTTATTGGAACAATGCATTCCCAAATCATTCCAGCCGATAACAATATAGTTATCCGTTTTTAATTTAGGTTTCGATGGGTTAAAAGATTCGAAAAGGAAAAACCCTGCAACCAAAGTAAACAGTAATAGCCCACGTGTTTTCATAATAACCTCCAGTTAAATAGTAAATTAATAATTTCAGTGCAATTAATTCAGGTGAATAAGCACTTCGAAATTAGTCATAATTCTATAACTGCTAAAATATTTAATACAAATAATTTGAAGTTAAAAAATACAAATAATTTGATGTGAATATACTACTGAGGAATTGAACTCGAATAAAACTTCAAATTTGCATTTACTGGTAATTGTTGGCCCAAACCATTATTTGGCAGCCAGATATCATTTTTATCCTTGTTTTCAACCTGTGCATTCATATCATAATCACCAGATAAATAACCAGAATGCCCCGTTTCTGAATTCCATACGAGATCCTTGTCGGAAACTTCAACGATACCATCGGCATCGCCATCACCTCCAACCATCCCGAAAATTCCTGCAGCAATTTGCTTGTAGCCGGTTGAACCACCAAATACTTTATCAAATCCTGTTGTAAAATCGAAAGTATAACTATCGTTGATTTTTTCAAGAGCACTTGAAGTCATCACTGCTAAATGGTTTCTGTGACGAACAACAGCGTAAATGTTTGTATATACAGGAGTTGAAAATTCCAGAGGACTTATTCCATCAATATCCACGATAGAACCATTATTCAACAGAAATCCTGCCCGCTGCGAAATAATTTTATCTGAAGTAGCCGTTGATGCAGTTCCATTGGTTTCCCGCAATTCAACCAAAACCCAGTCGACAACATTGGTGCCGGGAATAGCATTTACACTTTCGGTTCCGCTGTAGAACCATGGACTTACATTATACGGCTGGTTTAAAGGCAATTGGGTTCCTGCATTCAAATACGTATCCATCTCCGTTCCATTGTAAGGTCCTTCAAGATAAATTTTCAGGTTTGTTTTTGTGAGTGTTGAGGGAGGAAGGATCCCATGAGGACCGGGAGCTGTCGGCATCGTACCATGACACAATTCGCACCGCTGAAGAGTTCCGGCAAATCCCTGCAAAGCAATGTTCTGAACATTATCGCGATCATTTTCTGAAGGAAGGATCGCATGTGGTGATCCGTGACAGGTGCTGCAATAAAGACCTCCATGACCTTTTGACTGCCTGAATAGTTTTCCCGGCTCTTCTGCATAATTTGGACCGTGACAATTTGTTGCTCCGCAGGACGGCTCCTGAAACCAGGGCTGACGACCATTTTTTATAGTTTGCGCAACATTACCTACCGATCCGTGACAATCCTGACAGACCATCCCGGCCGCATGCATTACATCCCTTTGACATTGTGTATTTGGACCCGGATGGCATTTGTAACAATTGTTTGTAATGTCTTTGTGCTGATCATGGATAACTTCGGACAAGGAAGCCAATCCAGGTGTACCGGGCAATCCCAATGCATTTGAAGAATGACATTGAGCGCATAAGATAGGCGTATTATTAGGATCAAAACCACCCTCATTTTCGTGTTGATATAAAATGTTCGTTTCACTTGAATGACAACCCGAACTGACACAGTTAATTTCATTTGATACAGGAATAACCGGCTGGGTTGAGGCAAGGAGGATGTCGTTATTGTCAAATAACTTTATCAATCCAAGCTGATAAGGGTCTTCTGTAACAAGGTTTGCATCTGTATAAGGTGTCAATGGTATTCCTTCTTTATAAAAATGATCTGTCCCAACTTCCATCTGACCAGACAAACCTGCACCGGTCAATCCGGTATTATCAGGAAGACTCACACCAAATATCTGGTCCTCGTAGCTCCAGAAATTGGTTTTACCGACCGAGTATGTATTGCCTGGAATTTCATATGTTACAGATACACCGGAGGTTATAACTTCCGGTAAAGTTGTTGAATTTCCTTTTTTAATTACCTGTGCTTCAATATTATTATATGGGGGTAGAACGACAAGCTTCTGAAAATCCTTATTGGCGCAATGCATACCCAGGTCATTCCATGATACAATAATATATTGCTGATCGTTAGGTGCATTCTGAGACTTAATTTCAGTTGACATTAGCAGTGCACATACCAGAGCAAATCCGGTAAAAGTTAGATAATTTTTCATTTCATAGAGTTTTTTAGTTTTTAATTATTTAGCTTTTTACATATGTCAAAGGTAACATATTAGAATAATATAAAACAAATTTTTTTGAAATTTTTTTAAATAAATTTGCTAAAAAACTCTATATAAATAATATGCAGATTAAATTTAGTTTTCGGTATCGAAATTTTTAACGATACGGTAGTACCACGGTCGAAAAGGAAAATCAAAGTTAGGAAAACACAAGATTTCTTTAAGGAATCTTAATCTAACGAAGTGACCAAACGAATATAAAAAGTTAGTTTAGCCCCTTTCGTCTTAACATGGCATCGGGTGTTGGTTCTTGTCCTCTGAACTGGACATAGAGTTTCATGGGATCTTCAGTTCCGCCTTTTTCCAGTATGTTTTTACGAAATGCCAGGGCTGTTTGAGGATCGAAGAGACTTGTTTCTTTAAAGGCTTCGAATGCATCGGCATCAAGCACCTGTGCCCATTCATAACTGTAATATCCTGCTGAATATCCACCCGAAAAAATATGCGCAAAATAAGGCGTTCTGTAGCGAACCTCAATCTCAGGAATAAGTCCGATTTTGTTTAGGGCTGCATTTTCGAAATCAACAGCATTTTGCAAAGTTGTATCTGTAAGTGTATGCCAGTCCATATCGAGGAATGCAGCCGCAGTAAGCTCAACGGTGGCAAATCCCTGGTTGAAATATTTGCTTTCCTCCAATTTTTCGATCAAAGCATCCGGGATGGGTTCTCCGGTTTGATAATGAAAGGCAAACGACTTCAGCACTTCAGGTTCAGCTGCCCAGTTTTCCATGATCTGGGAAGGTAATTCCACAAAGTCCCTGTCGACACTGGTTCCTGAAAGCATTTCGTAGGTGCAGTCCGATAGCATACCGTGGAGCGAATGCCCGAATTCATGGAACATGGTACTCACTTCTTCAAAGGTAAGTAAAGAAGGTGCGTCGGCAGTCGGTTTTGAAAAATTCATGACCATAGTCACAATGGGTGAAATATTTTTTCCGTTGCGTTTATACTGGTTTTGATAGTTGCTCATCCAGGCTCCGCCCTCTTTGCTCGGACGCGGAAAAAAATCCATGATTAGTATTGCCAGGTGACTACTGTCGGCATCTTTGACTTCAAATGTCCGTGCATCTTTGTGCGGTTTCGGAATATCTGTCCGTTCAGTGAAAGTCAATCCATAAAGTTTATGTGCAACTTCAAACATTCCTTTTCGCACGCTTTCCAATTCAAAATAAGGCTTTAACGCCTCATCGTCAAGATCATATTTTTGCTTTCGAAGCTTTTCGGTATAATACCACCAGTCCCAGGGTTGAAGCTTAAAATTTCCTCCTTCATCAACGATCATCTTCTGAAGTTCAACTGCTTCTTTTTTTGCTACAGGTAGAGCGGCATCCCATATTTTATTCAGAAGATTGTAAACATTTTCAGGATTTTTTGCCATGTTATCATCCAAAACATATGCGGCATGAGATTTATAGCCCAGCAAGTTGGCCCTCTTTACACGCAGGGAAGCAATTTTCGATGCAATTGCTTTATTATCATGGGCATTGTTGTTGTCGCCCCTGTTACTATATCCCTTAAACATTTTCTCGCGCAATTCACGCTTGTCGGAATATTGTAAAAACGGGATCAAGCTTGGTTTATCCAATGTAAAAACCCATTTCCCCTCAAGTCCGGCAGCTTTGGCATCAGCGGCTCCCATGTCACGGACAAATTGTGGTAATCCGGATAAATCGTCTTCCGTATCAATTACAAGCTTAAAATCATTTGTTTCGGCTAATAAATTATCCCCGAATTTCAGCGTTAACAATGACAGTTCCTTGTTTATTTCTTTCAGTTCATTTTTCCGATTTTCGTCCAGGTTAGCTCCTCCCCGGATAAAATCTTTATATGTTTTCTCCAGAAGCATTTGCTGTTCCTCATTGAGGTCAAGTGAATCTCTCGTTGCATAAACTTGTTTCACCCGTTCAAAAAGCTTCGCATTCATTCGGATATTATCGTAATGTTGCGACAGCAATGGTGAAACTTCTTTTGCAATTTCCTGCAGCGTGTCGTTGGTATTGGCAGAAAGAAGATTCTCAAACACATTATTAACTTTTGTCAGAAGTTCACCGCTTGTTTCTCTGGCGACAATCGTGTTTTCGAATGTCGGTGGTTGCGGGTTATTCACAATGGCTTCAACTTCTTCATTTTGTTCCTTCATTCCTTCTTTCAGTGCAGGTAAAAAATGTTCATTTTTGATCTGGTCGAATGGCGGAACTTCAAACGGTGTTTTGTATTCCGATAAAAACGGATTCGTTTCTTCTTTCATCTCTTTTTGACTATGATTGCATGAGGAAATAACCATTCCAAGTACAATCGCGATAAATAATTTCTTCATTAAGCAGTTCATTAATTTTTTCGATGCGGCAAATGTAAGTATCTTTTCCAGCTGTCAAAATAATTCTTCATTCTTTACATCCCAAATTTATGATGTAATAGTGATATCTAATTTTATTTAATTGTCCTGAAAAATCCCGCAAACTCTTTAATTTGTATATTTGTTTCTACAAACAAATCTTTATCCCCATGAAACAAACCGGACTTTTGTTAACCCTGATTATCGCTTCGGCCCTTTGGCTTCCAAATCATTCATTTGCCCAGGTGGGTGTTCAGGATATTAAAATCTGCGTTATTTCCGACGTTCACTATTTCGACACAACCCTGCTCATCAACGATGGACCAGCATTAGAAGAGTATTTGTATTTCGACCCTAAATTGCTGAGAGAAAGTTATGCCATAACGGAATCTTTAATGGATTCACTGTTAAACGAACATCCCGATATTTTGCTTGTTCCGGGCGATCTGACCAAAGATGGGGAGCTGATATGCCACCAGAAAATGGCCAACTATTTCACACAACTGGAAGCCAGCGGAACCCGGGTTTTTGTCTGCCCGGGAAATCACGACATCAATAACCCCATGGCAATGGCTTTTGACAATGATGTAACGATACCTGTTCCAACCATTGATCCGGAAGGCTTTAAAAACATCTATAATAATTTTGGCTATGATGAAGCCATTGCTGTTGATACCGCTTCCCTGTCCTATGTTGCCGAACCCATTCAGGGTCTCCAGATCCTTTCAATGGATGTGTGCCGGTACGATTCGAATTATATTCAAAACTATCCGCAGACCAGCGGTGGATTTAAACCACAGGTACTCCAGTGGGTGAAAGACCGGATAATCGATGCCAACAGCCAGGGCAAAGTGATTCTGGGGATGATGCATCACAACCTGATAGAACATTTCACTAACCAGAAAATGATCTTTGGAGACTATGTATTAGACAACTGGCAGACAGTTTATCCGGAACTTGCAGATTTGGGATTAAAAGTTGTTTTTACAGGTCATTTTCATGCACAGGATATGATCCAAAAAACAACCGCTGCAGGAAATACCATTTATGACATCGAGACCGCTTCGGTTGTTATGTACCCATGTCCGTACAGAATCATGACTTTGCAGACGAATAAAATTCTTACCGTTTCAGGCAAAAGGGTGGAACAAATCGATTATAATACAGGTTCCCTGACGTTTCAACAATACGCTTTACAAGATATTGAAGCAGGAGTACCTCCATTAATTATTTATATGTTGACAAGTCCTCCGTATAGCCTCGGCCAGGCGACAGCTGAATTCGTTGAGCCGGCATTTACTGAAAGCATGATTGCTCATTATGCCGGAAATGAAGGAAATCCATCTTCAAATACACAATCGGTCATGTTTTGGCTTACCATTTTTGGATATAGTTATATCACACAGTCATTGCAAAGCATATGGAACGATGCTGCACCGGATGATTGGACGACAACTATCAATCTGGCTCCAACTCAGAATCTGATTACACTTCATCTTACTGCTATGCTCGAAGGACCTTTTAACGGTTCATCCATGAATAGCGATCTTAATCCTGATTTTCTAAATTCGAACCAACCCTATTTATCAGCACCCTGGATTTATACAGGTACCGAACAGGTAAGTATGATTCCGAATTCGAATATCGTTGACTGGGTATTGGTTGAAATAAGGGATGCAGCTTATGCAGCTTCTGCCGTAAGTGAGACGAAAGTCGGCCGTTGTGCTGCTTTTCTGTTGAATAACGGAAATATTGTAGGAATGGATGGTTCAAGTAATATCACATTTTATCATACCATCAAACAAAATCTTTTTGTTGTGATTCGTCACCGGAACCATCTTGCCGAAATGTCGGCTAATCCGTTGGTTCTTTCGGGCGGGGTATACAATTATAATTTTACCACAGCATCTTCTCAGGTTTATGGCGGAACTGCGGCTACCAAACAACTCAGTCCGGGTGTCTGGGGTATGATCGCCGGCGATGCCAATTCGGACGGGATCATTAACGCAAATGACAAAACAGATTTCTGGTCGATCCTGGCTGGAAAATCAGGATACCTTACCGGCGACTATAACCTTGACGGTGCTGTTGGCAATAAGGATAAAAACGATTTCTGGAATGTGAATCTGAACACTTCATCTCAGGTTCCGCAGTAAAAACAAGTTAATAATATCCTATTGAACCTGGAAAATTACTCATACCTGATAATCTCTACAGGATTCACTTTCCCAAGACGAATAACCTGGTAAAGAATGATACCTAACGATAGAACGACTGTAAATAGTCCGGCAATGATAAATATCCAGAAGTGAATACCAGCATTGTAAGCAAATCGCTGAAGCCATTTATCCATGATAAACCAGGCCACCGGCCAGGCTATAATATTGGCCACAATAACCCATCGGACAAAACCGGTCGAGAGCAGGACAAAAATATCGCTGATCCCGGCACCGTGGATTTTCCGGATGGCTGCTTCCTTTTGCCGTTGCCTTGTGATAAAAGCAGCCAGCCCGAACAATCCGATACCTGCGATAAACAGTGCGATCACCGAACAAAATGTCAGGATCATTGCAATCGAACGTTCTTCATCATAGCCTTGTTTGATGTATTTATCGACCGAAAAATAGCTGAAATCCTCATAGGGCACGATCTGCTTCCATTTATCAGCAATCTTTTTCATGATAGACTCCTGGTTATCCTTGCTTATTCTCACCGTAAGGTAGTCATAGCCACGCCAAGGTTGCAGTGTGATCAACAGCGGTTCGATTCTCTGCTGAAGCGTAGCGAAATGAAAATCTTTGACCATACCGATCACTTTATGAACGCCATCTCGTGCAATGGTTTTTCCTATCGGATCGTCCCAGTTTAACTTTCTTGCCAGTGTTTCATTTATAATATAGGCCGTTTTATCCGTACCGAATTCCTTTGAGAAATTCCGTCCTTTCACAATCTTAAGTCCGGTAGCGGGAATGTAATCATAATCCACATCGAGTGCATGGATCATCATGGGTTCTTTCAAACCTTCGGGAAAATAACCGTTCCGTGTAAGGTTTATGCCCGGAATTTCCGACGAAGCCCCGACACCCAAAACACCAGGTATGCTTGAAAATCCGGCTTCCAGTACTTCATATTTTTCCATAGCGGTTTCGCTGCCAAGCTGGATTGCATAGGTATTTTTCGTTTCAAAGCCCGGATTTTGCCCTAAAAAAAAGTTGCGCTGCGATACGATGACAAGCGTACAAACGATCAGGATGACAGAAATAACAAACTGGATGACGATCAATACATTTCGCACATTGTTTTTAGCGGCTGAAACCCCAAGTTTCCCTTTAATGACAACAGACGGCTGAAACCGGGCCATGTAAAATGCCGGGTAGCTTCCGGCAATGATACCTGCAAAAAGCAGGATGAAAAGTGAAACCCCCGTAATCTGGAAAATTGAAGCATGGTATATATCCAGCCTGTCCAGTAAGAGATGATCGCTGACAACGTTCGGCGCCCAAAGCTGAAATATTTCAATGAGAACGATCGCAAAGATAAAAGCTATCAAACTCAGTATCATGGTTTCGGTGATAAACTGGGCGATGATTGACCGGCTTGCTGCTCCCGCAACTTTACGTACCCCGACTTCCTTCGCCCTTCTCAGTGATGAGGCCGTCGTAAGGTTGATAAAGTTAAAACAGGCAATGGCAAGAATGAACATCGAAATGGTGAACAGAATTAAAATATGGTTCATGCTTCCCTGCGTAAAAATATCGTTGAAGTTGGAATGGAGGTGGATTTTGAGCAGGGGCTGTAAGAAAAGCGACCAGCTTACACCGATCGGTCGCAGATCGGCGTTGATGTATTTTTCAGCAAGTGCATTTAATTTTTTATCTACCTGAACCGGATCCGATCCTTTTTTAAGTAAAACATATGTAAAATAATTCATCCCTCCGTTCCAGTCGAGAAACATCTGCGGATCTTTATACAAGCTGGCAAAAGAAATCAGGACATCGAACTGAAGGTGGGAATTCACCGGTGGATCTTTGACAATACCCGTTATCAGCAGGTTATCCTTATTGTTGAACCGGATCACCTTCCCCATTGCCTTCTCCGGATCATCAAATAGTTTCGCAGCAAATTTTTTTGTTAGCACGGCTGAATAAGGCTGTGTCAGTACACTTTTAGGATTTCCATACAGCAGTTGAAAAGAGAACAGATCAAAAAACGATGAATCGGCGTACGAAACATAGCGGGCATCAAAATTTTTCTCACCAACTGTAAAATAACCCCCGGATGGATAAGAGAGCCTGACCATGCTTTCTACTTCGGGAACTTCTTCCGCCAGTGAAGGTCCGATTCCTGCCGTGGCAACCGATGAAACTTCCGTTCCTTCAGCATTCGATTCCATTTTCAGGATCACTCTGTAAATGCGTCCTTTATTTTTGTGGAAACGATCGAACGAAAATTCACCTGTGATGTAAATCAGCGATAGCAATGTAATTGCCATTGCAACAGAAAGGCCAAAAACATTGATAAACGTAAGGGAGCGATTCTGCCAAAGGTTTCTGAACGCAGTTTTCAGGTAATTTCTAAACATGTTTATAGATTAGTTGAATTTAATTCTTCATCATGAGTATCCGGACGCGAAACTATTTTTTCACATATAATGCCATAAAAAATAACATGTTGTCATACAATAATTTAATTCAGATGTTCGGTTCTGATTTCCCAGCCAAACGTTCGTTTAGACAATGATGATGTTCATATCTGAACAGTAAATAAGGATCGTTCAAATAAAAACCGGTATCCAGCTCAACACTTAAACAATATTACTAAATTTTGTTAAAAGAGGAGTCATATATATAAAAACAACCTACATTTATGGCTTCTATTCGTTATTGATTAACTATGGATTGTCCGAAATGCAAATCGGCCATGATCGTTTTAGAGCTTCAGCAGGTCGAGATCGATTATTGTCCCTCCTGCGAAGGCATCTGGCTCGATGCCGGTGAACTTGAATTGTTGCTGGAGGACGGCGATGAAAAAGACCGTTTGCTACATTCATTTCAGGTTGATAATAGATCTGGTGAAAAGAAAATCCGCTGTCCCATCTGCCGGAAAAGTATGGAAAAAGTATGGGCTGGCGATAATCAAAAGGTTCTTATTGATAAATGTCCGCAACACCACGGACTTTGGTTCGATAAAAATGAACTCAGGTCGGTGATCGCTTTGGGAAATCTTGACAAAAACAACCGCATCCTGAATTTACTGGATGATATGTTTAACTATAAATTAAAAAATCAAAATAAGGAGGTACTATGATCGTATTGCTCATTTTTATCGGAATACTGGTAATTATTGTTTTTTACGTTATCGGTATGTACAACTCGCTGATCAGATTGCGTAACCAGGTAAAAAATGCCTGGGCACAGATCGATGTACAGCTAAAACGGAGGCATGACCTCATTCCCAATTTAATCGAAACCGTCAAGGGTTATATGGTTCATGAAAGGGAAACACTGGAGAACATTACAAAGGCAAGAAGCCAGGCCATGAGTGCCGAATCCATCCCCGAAAAGGCAAAAGCAGAAGGCATTCTGGGTGGTATGCTCGGCAGGTTGCAGGTAGCCGTTGAAGCATATCCCGACCTAAAAGCCAACCAGAATTTTCTGGCTCTTCAGGAAGAACTAACCTCAACGGAAAATAAAATTTCGTTTTCGAGGCAGAGTTACAATGACCAGGTATTGTCGTTCAACAACCGGATCCAGATGTTCCCGTCGAATATCCTGGCTTCCATGTTCAATTTCAAAGAAGAAGTTTTCTTTGAAATCGAAGACAAAGCCGAAAAAGAAGTCCCCAAAGTCAGTTTTAAATAATTTGCTTTCATAATTTTATGTGGGAATTAATTCGGGCGAACAGACGAAAATCGATGTTTCTATTTTTGGGAATGGGACTCCTGCTCCTGATCCTCGGTTATTTGATCGGGTACGCATTTTTCCCACCCGAAGGTGGTTATGGTGGTATTTTTATCGCCGCTGCAATCTGGTCAATTATGTCAATGGTGGCATATTTTAATGGCAGCAGTATCATTCTGAGATTGAGCAATGCAAAAAAAGTGACGCCCGATGTTCATCCGCAGCTTTTCAATGTGGTGGAAGAGATGAAAATAGCTGCCGGGTTACCGAAAATTCCGGAAATTTATATCATCAACGAAGAAGCCCCCAATGCCTTTGCGACCGGCCGGGATCCGGAAAATTCGGCCATTGCTGTAACAGCAGGTTTACTGTCGCGTTTGAACCGGGACGAACTGCAGGGCGTGATCGCACACGAAACCTCGCATATTTTGAACCGCGATATTCGTTATATGACATTTTCAGGCATTATGCTGGGCAGCATTGTTTTGCTTTCTGAAATCTTTTTACGCGGCATGTTCTTTTCTTCTGCGGGAAGATACCGTTCACGTTCTTCGGGTGGAGGCGGACAGGGTCAGGTCATCATCATGGTTCTGGCATTAGTTGCGGCTATTCTGGCACCCATCGCGGCACAACTTCTTTATTTTGCGATCAGCCGGAAACGCGAATACCTGGCCGATGCTTCGGGTGCAAGGCTTACCCGGTATCCTGAAGGACTGGCTTCAGCACTGGAGAAAATATCGATGAACAGTGCCGAACTCAAATCGGCCAGTAAAGTGACAGCTCCAATGTACATCGTTAATCCGCTTAAGAAAAAAGGAATGAAAATGTCCGATCTGACAAGCACACATCCGCCGATCTCCGAACGGATCAATATTCTGAGGGGCATGATGCATGGCGTAAATTATGCCGATTACCAGGAAGCCTATTCAAAGGTGAAAGGAACAAAGGCGACGATCATTCCGGGTTCGGGATTGCATGAAACCGAAAAAGTCGGGATCAGGGAATCTGAAGGAACGGTAAAAGAAACTTCAGGATGGAAAAACCAGCAACGTGAAATGGGCGACATCATGATGGCTGTGAATTCGTATTCATTCATCAATTGTACATGCGGGATGAAGTTAAAGGTGCCTCCGCATTACGATAAGAAGGAATTGCGCTGCCCGCGCTGCGGAAGATTGCATCCCATAGAAAGTAAGTGACTAAAGTGACTAGAGTTTTGAGTGCCAAAAGTTATAAGTTATGAAAGATAAATTTAACAATCATGATCTGAAGAACCCGGACAATTATAAATGGGGAATTTTTTATTTCAACCGGAATGATAACCGGGTATTTGTCCCTAAACAACAATGGGGATTGGGCTACACGCTAAACTTTGGGAACCCGTTTGCTCAACTAATCATATTAGCGCTCGCAGCGGCAATTATAATAATTGAGATTCTTTTCTGATTAAAATTCAATCCTTTAAAAATCCTCCAAAGTCCGCTGTATATATTGCTGATAATCTTTCATGATGGGCTGATAATCCGATTCGAACAAGGGTGACGAGATCAGAAAGTCGGCCGAAGTGCGGTTGGATGCACACGGAATGTTGCACAGCACGGCGATCCGAAGCAATGCTTTGACATCCACATCATGCGGCTGCTGTTCCATCGGGTCCCAGAAAAAGATCAGCACATCGATTTTCCCTTCCGCGATCATGGCGCCCAATTGCAAATCGCCACCCAACGGCCCTGATTTGAGCCGGATGATCTCGAAATCTTTCGAAGGTAAATTGTGCTTTTCAGTGATCAGTGTATCTTGTACAAGTCGGCCTGTCGTACCCGTGCAGATCAGTACATGCGGTACCAGGATCGCTTTGTTCCATTTCACCCATTCGAGCATGTCCTGCTTCATTTTGTCATGAGCTACCAGCGCAATATTCTTTCGTTGTTTCATGGATTTATTAGCTAAATTTTTCTACAAAAATACGCTAAAGGGAAATAATGAGGTGAGATGATCGATTGAAGACGTCAGACATTAGAATCAAAATAAAATTAAATGAGGTTCGGTCTCTTTATTTTGTATCTGAGCTCTTTAATGAGAACAGATGTAAATAAATTCAATATCGTGTTTAAAAACATTTCTAATCATACAAATAATCATTATGCCGGATATGTTGATTTTTAATCATCAACAGACCGGTCAATTTCTGTATTTGTATTGTCTACATGTGTAAGAAACTAAATACTTACGGAATTGTTGATTTTGCTGACGAACCTATCTCAATGAAAAAATATTCTATATTTGTTTGTCGGTTAAAATCAGGTAAACTTTAAAAAAAATACAATAAAAATGAGGATTCATGTACATTTTATAACAGTGTATAAAAACGAAATTTCTTGCGATTTTGGGAGGATTGGTGATATTTTTTTCAACACGGCGTATCAGCCGGTAATCACAATTATTCCGATAGTTGGGGTAAGCCGGGGTATACGGTTGAATCGCAAAGCAGTTCAGCTATTCGTGTCAACTATTCCATCCATACATTTTCTTTAAACGATGTTGTAGAAAATGGCGCGATATATCAAAATCTTGTATTACCCGGATATTTTCTTCCCAACAATGCCGGATCGCCTGATCTTCCGGGTGCGGGCCGCTATATTGCACTTCCTCAGGATGCCAGTGCAACACTTCATATTCTTATCATTCCGGGCGGATACCTTAAAGAATATTAACCTGGCTCCTTCTTTCCGTATTCCTTTTAACACCGATAAAGTCCCGCTTGATTATTCAAAAAATGAATCCATTTATACAGCCGATAAATTTTTTCCTGAAGAGCCGGTTGTGCTTTCGAAGAAAGATCAGGTCAGGGGAATCGATGTTGTTATGCTTGGTATTACACCGTTTCAGTATAATCCAGTGACGAAGCAGTTAATTGTTTATCGTGATTTGAAAATTGAGGTCAGCTTTGTGGGAGGAAACGGACATTTTGGCGATGACAGGCTGAGAAGCCGCTGGTGGGATCCGATGTTATCGGACATGCTTCTTAATTATAAATCATTACCTGAGATAAACTACGATAAATCTTTCCAGGCGACGGATGAAACCGGTTGTGAGTACCTGATCATCACGCCCAATGCGACTGAGTTTCAGCAGTGGGCTGATACAATAAAGCGGTTCAGGACCACACAGGGAATCGACACCAAAGTCGTTACATTGGATGAAGTCGGAGGTAACACGGCTGCTATTCTTGAAGATTACATCAACAATGCATACTACAACTGGGATATAGCTCCGTCCGCCTGTTTGTTGCTTGGAGATTACGGAACCAATCCTTCAAACAGGATCATTTCACCCGTATGGAATGGTTACTGCGTTTCGGATAACGTTTATGCCGATGTGAATAACAACACCCTGCCGGATATCATCTTTGCCAGGATTACGGCCCAGGATGCAGCACAATTGGAGGTGATGGTGACTAAATTCCTGGTCTATGAGCGGACCCCGCCTGTCAATTCGGATTTCTATACCCATCCGATAACCTCTGTCGGATGGGAAACCGGAAGCTGGTCGCAGCTTTGCTCGGAAGTTGTCGGTGGTTTTTGGCAAAATGTACTTGGGAAAGTTCCGGTAAGGATCAATGAAATTTCGAGTGGAACACCCGGATCAGTTTGGTCGACTGCCCCAAATACGGAAACTGTGGTTAATTACTTTGGGCCAAACGGTCTGGGTTATATTCCGGCAGAGCCTTCCGAGCTTGGAGGATGGAGCGGAGGAACTGCTGCCGATATCAGCGCTGCTATCAACAGTGGCGCTTTTATGGTTCAGCAAAGCGATCATGGAAGTGAAGATGGCTGGGCAAATCCGGAATATACAATGTTAAATATCAACACACTGGAAAATACCGACCTGACTTTCGTTTGGTCCATCGACGATCTGACCGGAAAGTTTAATTACGGCAGCCAAGTTTTTGCCGAAAAGTTTCACCGCTATACGCATAAGGATCAGCTATCAGGATGCTTCGGAATAAATGCAGCCACCGAAGTTTCGTATGCATTTGTAAATGATGTTTATACCTGGGGGGCTTATGATTATATGTGGCCTGATTTTATGCCGGACTATGGATCAACACCGGAGCCGAGGGGTATATTACCTGCTTTCGCATCCGTAGCCGGTAAATATTTTCTTCAGCAATCAGGCTGGACAACGGATTCGATCAGTAAAGTTGCAACATACCATCTTTTTCATCACCATGGCGATGCCTTTACAACGGTTTATTCGGAAGTACCGCAGAACCTGACTGTATCTCATAACTCCTTTTTGTATATGGGTGATTTAACGTTCGATGTTACAGCCGATGTGGATGCATTGATTGCTTTAAGTGTGAATGGTGAGTTAATTGGGACCGGAACGGGAACAGGTGCACCCGTATCTATTCAAATTCCGGCACAGGCACCGCCCAGCCAGGTACTGGTAACCGTTACGAAACAGAATTATTACCGTTACCAAAGTTACGTCGGGGTACTTCCTGCCAGCGGCCCCTATGTGATTTACAATGCGCTAACATTAAATGACGGTTCGGGTAATGGTAATGGAATCATGGAAACTTCGGAATCAATACTTGCTGCCCTTACCATTGAAAATATCGGTGTTGATGATGCCAATAATGTCAACGTGACTATTACTACAACGGACCCGTATATTACCCTTACCGATTCAACAGAAAACTACGGAACTGTTCCTGCAGGATCGACAGGTGTGATAACAGATGGATTTGAATGGGAAGTAGCCGGTAACATTCCGGATATGCACAATGTTACGTTTGAGATGACCGCAACAGACGGAACAGCAACATGGAGTTCCGATTTCACCGTTTTGGGCCATGCTCCCGCACTAGAATGTGGTGCCTTGCAGATGGACGATTATATTGGGAACGGGAACGGACGGCTCGATCCGGGGGAAACAGGTTATTTAATTATTCCGGTTTACAACAATGGTTCATATGTTGCAATGAATTCCAATAGTTCGCTTAGTTGTTCAAGTGAATTCATAACACTCAATAATTCCACTTACAATTTATATAATATCGGAGCCGGATTAACGGCAGAAGCATTGTTTCAGGTGACTGTTTCGGATGATGCTCCTGCCGGAACTTATGTTGAATTTGCATTTGCAGTTACCTCCGGTGAATATTCACACCAACAAATGTATCCGACCATTGTAAGTATGGTGGTAGAAGACTGGGAATCGGGTGATATGAGTCAGTTCGACTGGACAACAGGTGGCGACTCCGTTTGGGCTGTTTCTAATGATAATCCTTACGAAGGGTATTATTCCGTTAAATCAGGGGCATTGGATAACAATCAGAGTAACTATCTAAGCATTCAGTATGATGTTCCGGGCGAAGACAGCCTGTCATTCTGGTATAATGTATCGTCCGAAGCCGGTTATGATTTCCTGAAGTTTTATATTGATGATATAGAAACATCCTCATGGTCGGGTGAAACAGGCTGGGCACGCGCATCTTACTTTATCACATCCGGAACGCATACCTTTAAATGGGAGTATTCCAAAGATGAAAGTTTTACGAGCGGCGATGATGATGCACTGTTGGATTTTATCGTTTTTCCGGTCGCTGTTTTTGAGGCTTCTTTTAGTTCCGACCAAACCGATATTTGCGAAGGTGATTCGGTCAATTTTTACGACCTGTCGTCTGCAACAGCCACAAGCTGGGAGTGGACTTTCGAAGGCGGAACACCGGGAACTTCTTCTCTGCAAAATCCGGTAATTCAGTATCTGACTTCCGGCAGTTACGATGTTTCCCTTACAGTTTCCGATGGAACGGAATCCAATACGCTGGTTCTCGAAAACTACATAAACGTGACAGCGCTTCCTGAAACTGCGACTGCTCCTTCAGGTCCGGCAAGTGTTTGTGGTGACACTGAAACGACCTCATACAGTACAACCGGATTATCAGGAATTACTCTATACAATTGGCTTCTCGAACCTGCTGATGCCGGCAGTGTCAGCGGAACAGACTTAAATGCAACAGTTATATGGACGGATGGGTTTTTAGGCAATGCATCATTAAAAGTCGCTGGTGAAAATAATTGCGGAACCGGGCCTTATTCTGAACCTTTGGAAATTTCACGGTATTTACCCGAGGTTACGCTTGATCTTTTAGATACGATTTGCTTTGACTGGCCTGCATTCGAGCTGACCGGAGGATTGCCTACCGGCGGTGTCTATTCCGGTCCGGGTGTCGAAAACGGTTGGTTTGATCCTGAAACTGCAGGATTAGGCACAGATACGATTACATACACCTATACCGATCCCAACAGTTGTGAAAATTTTGCCACACAATTAATTTTGGTGGATCCCTGCACCGGTATCGATGACCGGGCAGATTTCCAGGACGTCAGGATTTATCCGAACCCAACAACCGGAATGGTGACTATAGAATTAAACCGGAACGCAAATGCAGTCGAAATTTCGGTAATGAATACATTGAATAAAGTTGTCTATACGAAGTCACTGAAAAAGTCGGCTAGTACTAAACTGAATATCGATTTAAGCAACCTTGCAAGAGGTTTGTATGTCATTAAGTTGAAAACGGAAAAGATGGAAAAAATCACAAAAGTTATTTTGCAATAATCTACATGCCGATTAATCTCCTAAATATTTATTGACGTGTCGTTTAACTAAATTTTACACCATGCGAAAACATTTATCTCTGCTGCTGATTACCTCTATGTTTATCCCTTTCCTTGCAAGAGCTGAATGGATTCCTTTGAATAAAAAGAATTCATCGCCAACACCGCCAAATGTAACTTTGGTAAGTGATGATAATTACAGCACTGTCTTTAAAATTGAGATCGCCGGGTTCTCGCTAAAAGATTTAGCAACAGACGGTAAAAACTACCAAATTGCCGATCTGATGACCGAAACATCCACAATAAATCCCGGATACCCTGAAGTACCTTACCTTGCAAAGGTACTCGCCATACCCGATCAGGCCGGCATTTCGGTTGAAGTACTCGCCATGGGTGAAGTGCAAACATTTAGTAATATTTATCTTCCTCCGGCACGGGAAAGCTGGGTCGAAGGGTCTCCTGAAACGCCCTATACAGAAAACACGGATGTCTATAATTCATTGAGTAAGTGGCCGGAAGAATTCGTTCAGACGGAGCCTCCTTCTGTGTTCAGGGATTTTCGTATTGCCCGTGTGTCTGTTTATCCGATGCGATATATTCCTTCCAAGAAACAATTAGAAGTAGTGTCGTCCATTACGGTGCGGGTGAACTATGGTCCCGGAGAGGTGATAAATCCGAAAATAACTGCCAAAAAGCCCATTGCTCCGTCCTTTGGCAAAATCTATAAATCCTTTATTTTTAATTACCAGAGTGTTTTGGACAACCTGTATGGAGGAAAAGAAGACGGACACGACCTGATGCTCTGCATCATGCCCGATGCTTTTTACACGAGTTTTCTACCTTATGCCGAATGGAAACGGAAAAGCGGCATCGATATTCATATCACGAAATTCAGTGACATCGGGGCCAACGCCAGTGATCCCAACATCATTAAAACCCATATAGCCGATGCTTATCACAACTGGGAGGTTCCTCCCACATACGTTTTGATTGTTGGTGATGATGGTGTTTTTCCTAAACATAATAGTTCGTATGGATTTCCGGATGAAGATTTTTTTGTTGAAATTGATGGAAATGATTTCTTTCCGGAAATGATGATCGGCAGGCTGACCAATGAGAGTGATTATGGAATGCAGGTGATGCTCAACAAGTTTTTGCTGTATGAACAAACACCCTACACAACCAGTACCGACTGGTTTAAAAAAGGCATTTGCTGTTCGAACAATGCTTATGTATCGCAAATAGAGACCAAACGTTTTGCTACACAACGCATGCTAGTGGACGGTGGGTTTACATCGGTGGATACCATGATGAGTAAATCCCCGTGTCAATATGGTATTTCGGATGTGATTAACGCCATCAATGAAGGAAGGAGCTGGCTAAATTATCGTGGCGAAGGATGGTCCTCAGGCTGGTGGGCTTCCTGTACTCCGGTACATACAAGCGATCTTGCAGGGATTAACAATGGTCAAAAATTTACATTCGTTACCAGCATCGGATGCGGTGTAGCCATGTTCCATTCTAGCGGCGGTAATTGCTTTGGAGAAGAATGGATGGAAATGGGAACCCTTTCGAACCCAAAAGGCGCAGCCGCCTTTATCGGACCGACAGGGAATACGCACACAGCCTATAATAATAACATCGACAGGGGTATTTATGTCGGGATGTTCCAGGAAGGGATGGAAACGCCGGGCCAGGCACTGGTAAGGGGAAAGCTTTATATGTATAATGTGTTTGGTAATGATTATTATGTAGATTATCATTATAAGATATTCTGTATTTTGGGTGATCCCAGCATCCATATCTGGAAAGATGTACCGCAAGCTGTTACAGTAAATTATTCAGAAGCTATTCCCATCGGAAGTAATACGGTTGAATTCACCGTCACTCATACCGCCACGGGTGAACCGGTTGCAAATGCACAGGTGTGTGTTACGGGTAATTCTATATTCTCGACTGGAATTACTGATGAAACAGGTGAAGCTTTAGTTGATGTTGCAACAACAGATCTGGAAACATTAACCGTCGTCGTTCGCGGAGGATCCGTGATCCCGTTCCAGGGGACACTTGTAGTGATCGAACCTGACGGTCCCTATGTAATGAAAGATTCTTTCGATATTGATGATGAAACGGGTGGTAATGGAAACGGTCTTTTGGATTATGGCGAAACAAACCTGTTAAACCTGACCATGAAAAATGTCGGGGCACAGGCAGCGGAAGATGTGATGGTTACACTGAGTACACAAAACATATTTATCACCCTTACCGACAGTACAGCTAATTATGGTACTATAGCTTCTGGATCGACTTCTATCGTTACTGATGGGTTTTCTTATACGGTTTCAAATGCAATTCCCGATCTTGACGAGGTTTTATTTGCTATTACGGCTACCAGCGGAGCATATACCTGGGTAAGTTATATCTCAATTGATGCACACGCACCGGTCCTTGATTATGTTGATTACAACCTGAGTGATCCCACAGGAAACAACAACGGTAAACTCGACCCGGGGGAAACCGCTGACATTACACTAACCATCGAAAACACAGGCTCGGCTGGAGCAATGAATGTTTTGGGTAATCTGACAGAAAATGATCCCTTCATCACGATCAATCCAACACAAGTTAACTTTGGAAATGTGGACGGTGGAGAACAATCCGAAGCGGTATTCAGTGTGACGGCCAATGAAAATACGCCGGCGGGGCATCTTGCAAATCTGATGCTTTCTCTTAACGCCGACCTGGGAATAACGGGAACCGGCGAATTCGGATTCATTATCGGACAGGTACCGGTTCTTATTCTTGATATGGATGAAAATGGAAATTCGGCTCCTGGCATGGAATCCGCACTAAATACTATGGACGTTACTTATGACATACTTCCGGCTTTCCCGCCTGATCTCAATTTGTACTCTACAATTTTTCTATGCCTGGGTATTTACCCGAACAACCATGTATTGACCAGCAGTCAGGGCCAAACACTTGCCAATTACCTGAACGATGGCGGTTCACTTTATATGGAAGGTGGTGATACCTGGTACTTCGATCCGGATACGCCGGTTCATGCCATGTTTAATATCAGTGCTACAGGCGATGGTACCAGCGATATGGGAACGGTTGTCGGACAGGATGGCACCTTTACTGAGGGGATGTCGTTCAACTATACGGGCGACAACGGCTGGATGGATCACATCGAACCGATTTCGCCGGCTTTCAAAATATTTCAAAATCAGTCGCCTTCATATGGTACAGGTGTGGCCTACGATGCCGGAACCTACAGAACCATCGGCACTTCTCATGAGTTCGGCGGATTGCAGGACGGAGCTTCACCTTCAACAAAAGCAGAATTGATGAATGCCTATCTTCAGTTTCTCGGGGTTTCCGTCACATTGCAGTCTTCCTTTTCTTCAAGCACAACGGAAGTATGTGAGAACAATTCTATTGATTTCTATGATCAGTCGACAGGCAATGCTTCCTTGTGGATTTGGATTTTTTATGGGGGCACGCCATCAACTTCAACACTGCAAAATCCCACGGTTCTGTATTCTACAGCAGGTGTCTACGATGTAACACTGATCGTTTCAAACGGAGGTGAATCTGACACCCTTACGTTAAACGACTATGTCAGTGTGATAACAACACCGGTTGCTCCACCCACTCCAACAGGTCCGGTCGCAGTTTGCGGGAATATTACTAGTTCTCCTTACAATACATCCGGAATATCAGGTATAACTGATTATGAATGGCTGCTGGAGCCTTCCGAAGCAGGGGAAGTATCGGGTGTGGGTTCGAGCACGATCGTCACATGGACAGACGGATTTTTAGGTGATGTTACGCTGAAAGTTGCCGGCCATAACGATTGCGGGACTGGTGATTATTCCGATCCTATAAATATTGTAAGGTATATGCCGACAGTCCTTCTTGCTCCTTTCGATACGGCCTGCATTGAGTGGTCTGCATTTGAACTTACAGGTGGAACACCTCCCGGCGGAGAGTATTCCGGCGATGGTATCGATAACGGCTGGTTCGACCCTGCAGTTGCAGGATTAGGTGAACATACTGTTACCTATACCTTTACCGATCCCCTGGGTTGTGAAAACTTTGCTACCCAAACGATTTTTGTCGATCTCTGTACAGGTATTAATGATAAGACGGATCTGTCTGGGATAAGAATTTATCCGAATCCGACTTCGGGGATCATTACCATCGATTTTGGCCAAAATACAGGAGCAGTTGAAATCGCAGTGGTGAATACATTGAATAAAATTGTTTACTCCGGTTCATTAAAAACAATGAACGGTAAAAAAATGAATATTGATCTGAGCGATCTTTCGAAAGGCATTTACTTCATCAGGCTTAAAACAGACAGATCTGATGAAACATCGAAAGTCATTATTCAATAAAGATATTGATTACTAATTCTGGAGCTGTTTTGCATTAAATAATTTGGGTGAATACTAGATGAAACCCTACACCTTTTCGGTGAGAGATTCACAGACTCAATATCATTTACTCAGTCTGACAGCACCTTGGTTTGTCATTACAGTTTTTCTATTTAAATTTATCAATATGAGAAAACATTTATCTCTGCTGCTGATTACCTCTATGTTTATCCCTTTTCTTGCAAGAGCTGAATGGATTCCTTTGAATAAAAAGAATTCATCGCCAACACCGCCAAATGTAACTTTGGTAAGTGATGATAATTACAGCACTGTCTTTAAAATTGAGATCGCCGGGTTCTCGCTAAAAGATTTAGCAACAGACGGTAAAAATTACCAAATTGCCGATCTGATGACCGAAACATCCACAATAAATCCCGGATACCCTGAAGTACCTTACCTTGCAAAAGTACTCGCCATCCCCGATCAGGCCGGCATTTCGGTTGAAGTACTCGCCATGGGTGAAGTGCAAACATTTAGTAATATTTATCTTCCTCCGGCACGGGAAAGCTGGGTCGAAGGGTCTCCTGAAACGCCCTATACAGAAAACACGGATGTCTATAATTCGTTGAGTAAGTGGCCGGAAGAATTCGTTCAGACGGAGCCTCCTTCTGTGTTTAGGGATTTTCGTATTGCCCGTGTGTCTGTTTATCCGATGCGATATATTCCTTCCAAGAAACAATTAGAAGTAGTGTCGTCCATTACGGTGCGGGTGAACTATGGTCCCGGAGAGGTGATAAATCCGAAAACAACTGCCAAAAAACCCATTGCTCCGTCCTTTGGCAAAATCTATAAATCCTTTATTTTTAATTACCAGAGTGTTTTGGACAACCTGTATGGAGGAAAAGAAGACGGACACGACCTGATGCTCTGCATCATGCCCGATGCTTTTTACACGAGTTTTCTACCTTATGCCGAATGGAAACGGAAAAGCGGCATCGATATTCATATCACGAAATTCAGTGACATCGGGGCAAACGCCAGTGATCCCAACATCATTAAAACCCATATAGCCGATGCTTATCACAACTGGGAGGTTCCTCCCACATACGTTTTGATTGTTGGTGATGATGGTGTTTTTCCTAAACATAATAGTTCGTATGGATTTCCGGATGAAGATTTTTTTGTTGAAATTGATGGAAATGATTTCTTTCCGGAAATGATGATCGGCAGGCTGACCAATGAGAGTGATTATGGAATGCAGGTGATGCTCAACAAGTTTTTGCTGTATGAACAAACACCCTACACAACCAGTACCGACTGGTTTAAAAAAGGCATTTGCTGTTCGAACAATGCTTATGTATCGCAAATAGAGACCAAACGTTTTGCTACACAACGCATGCTGGTGGACGGTGGGTTTACATCGGTGGATACCATGATGAGTAAATCCCCGTGTCAATATGGTATTTCGGATGTGATTAACGCCATCAATGAAGGAAGGAGCTGGCTAAATTATCGTGGCGAAGGATGGTCCTCAGGCTGGTGGGCTTCCTGTACTCCGGTACATACAAGCGATCTTGCAGGGATTAACAATGGTCAAAAATTTACATTCGTTACCAGCATCGGATGCGGTGTAGCCATGTTCCATTCTAGCGGCGGTAATTGCTTTGGAGAAGAATGGATGGAAATGGGAACCCTTTCGAACCCAAAAGGCGCAGCCGCCTTTATCGGACCGACAGGGAATACGCACACAGCCTATAATAATAACATCGACAGGGGTATTTATGTCGGGATGTTCCAGGAAGGGATGGAAACGCCGGGCCAGGCACTGGTAAGGGGAAAGCTTTATATGTATAATGTGTTTGGTAATGATTATTATGTAGATTATCATTATAAGATATTCTGTATTTTGGGTGATCCCAGCATCCATATCTGGAAAGATATTCCGAAAGCAACATCAGTCAGTTATTCTCCGACTATGCCGCTTGGCAGCAATACGGTTGAATTTACTGTTACCCACACTGCCACAGGAGAACCGGTTGAAAATGCACAGGTGTGTGTTACGGGTAACACTATTTTTGTAACCGCGATAACCGATGCAACGGGTACAGCATATGTCGATATTACTGCTGAAGAGCTGCAAACACTGGATGTAACAGTTCGTGGACAAACTGTGATTCCTTACCAGGGAACTCTCGAAGTCATCCAACCTAACAGTGCTTACGTAATTAGTCAAAGCTATGTGCTGAACGACATTTCAGGAGGTAACGGAAACGGACAGATGGAAACATCCGAAGACATACTTGGATCCCTGACAGTACAAAATGTTGGGGTGCTGAATGCTGATAATGTCCAGGTGAAAATTTCAACGACGGATGAATTTATCATGATGACCGATAGTACAGAATCCTACGGAACCATTCCGGCGGGAACAACTGCCGTCGTTACCGATGGATTCGCATGGGAGGTTGCTGATAACTTCCCGGATCTGCACAATGTCATGTTTCAGGTTACCGCTACCGATGGGACCAATAATTGGATATCCTATTTCAATGTGGTCGGCCATGCGCCCTTCCTCGAAACAGGATTGATAACGTTCGATGATGTAGCCGGAAATGGAAATGGCCGCCTGGACCCAGGGGAAACAGTAAACCTGATAATTCCAACTTATAATAACGGTTCTTACCAGGCCAACGGAACACTAGGAGCATTGAATTATACCGGCGATTTTATTACCCTGAATACCATCACTTATGATTTCGGAATACTTCCTTCAGGATCAGTGGAAAATGCTATTTTTAACATAACCGTTTCTCCGGATGCTCCGATAGGCACTGGTGTCATTTTTAATTATCTGGTTTCGTCGGGAGGTTATTCTGTTCTGAACACGTATGCAGCTTCTATCGGCCTGATCCTTGAGGATTGGGAAACCGGCGACATGAGCCAGTTCGACTGGACGACAGGCGGAACATCAAACTGGAATGTAACCAATAATAGTCCTTACGAGGGAAATTATTGTGTCAGGTCCGGTGTCATCAGTGACAACCAGAACAACTATTTAAGCCTTCAGTATTCAGTATCCGTTCCCGATAGCATTTCATTCTGGTTAAAGGTATCATCCGAAACAAACTTTGATTACCTGAGATTTTATATTGATGACAATGAACAGGGAGAATGGTCGGGAGCAGTCGGATGGATGCGGAAAGCCTATGCCGTTTCATCGGGCATGCATACCTTTAAATGGAGTTATTCGAAAGATGTTAGTGTTTCAAGTGGCAGCGACTGTGCATGGGTAGATTACATCATCCTGCCGGTTTCAGTCTTGCAGGCTTCTTTTAATGCCAGTGAAACCGAAATTTGTGAAGGAGAAACCATTAATTTTTATGACCAATCTCCTGAAGTTGTCATTAGTTGGAACTGGATCTTTGAGGGTGGTACTCCTTCTGTTTCTACCGAACAAAATCCAACGATACTCTATACTACAGCAGGTGTTTACGATGTTGCCCTTATCGTATCAACCGGGACTGAAAACAGTACGCTTTTACTAAACGATTACATCACTGTCAATGCGATCCCGGCAATTCCACCGGACCCTATGGGCCCGACAGCGATTTGCGGCAATACAACCAGTTCTCCTTACAATACATCCGGAATATCAGGTATAACTGATTATGAATGGCTGCTGGAGCCTTCCGAGGCCGGGGAAGTGTCGGGTGTGGGTTCGAGCACGATCGTCACATGGACAGACGGATTTTTAGGTGATGTTACGCTGAAAGTTGCCGGCCATAACGATTGCGGAACTGGTGATTATTCCGATCCTATAGATATTTCACGGTATATGCCGACAGTCCTTCTTGCTTCTTTCGATACGGCATGCATTGAGTGGCCTGCATTTGAACTTACAGGTGGTACGCCTACCGGCGGAGAGTATTCCGGCTATGGTATCGATAACGGCTGGTTCGATCCAGAAGTTGCAGGATTAGGTGAACATACTGTTACCTATACTTTTACCGATCCGCTGGGTTGTGAAAACTTTGCTACCCAAACGATTTTTGTCGATCTCTGTACAGGTATTAATGATAAGACGGATCTGTCTGGGATAAGAATTTATCCGAATCCGACTTCGGGAATCATTACCATCGATTTTGGCCAAAATACAGGAGCAGTTGAAATCGCAGTGGTGAATACATTGAATAAAATTGTTTACGCCGGTTCATTAAAAACAATGAACGGTAAAAAAATGAATATTGATCTGAGCGATCTTTCGAAAGGCATTTACTTCATCAGGCTTAAAACAGACAGATCTGATGAAACGTCGAAAGTCATTATTCAATAAAGATATTGATTACTATTTCTGGAGCTGTTTGGCATTATATAATTTGAGTGAATACTGTATGAAATCCTGCACCTCTTTGGTGAGAGTTTCATCGACTCAATATCATTTACTCAATCTGACAGCACCTTGATTTGTCATTGTCGTTTTATCAATTTAAATTTATCAACATGCGAAAAAATTTACCCTTGTTACTGGTCGTAAGTATGTTTTTCCCAATTCTCGCTAGCGCTGAATGGGTTCCGCTGAATAAACAGAATACCTCTCCGACACCGCCGAAAGTAACCCTCATCAGTGATGATAATACCGCCACCGTTCTGAAAATTGAAATCGCCGGTTTCAATCTGAAAGATTTACTTTCGGATTATCAAAAGGTTGATTTGCTTTCGGAATCATTCACAAACATCCCCGGATCTCCTCAATTGCCTTATATTGCAAAAGTACTGGCAATTCCTGATCTTGCGGGTGTTTCAGTCGAAGTACTCGAAACAGGTCCGATAACAACCTTTAACAACATAAACCTGCCACCCGCCCGTGAAAGCTGGTCCGAAGGGTCGCCTGAAACCCCTTATACAGAAAATCAGGAAGCATATAATTCCAAGAATGTATGGCCCGGGGAATATGTAAAACTAGATCCACCTTCAATATTCAGGGATTTTCGCATTGCACGAGTATCAGTTTTTCCGCTGAGATATATTGCCGCGAAAAAGCAAATGCAGGCCATATCGTCCATTACAGTTCGTATTAAATATGGCCCCGGCGATGTGATCAATCCGAAAACTACTGTAAAAAAACATATCGCTCCTTCATTTGGTAAATTATATAAACAGTTTATCTTCAATTACCAGAGCGTTTTAAATCAATATTATAATGGTAAGGAAGACGGGCATGAATTGATGTTGTGCATTATGCCGGATGAATTTACTGCAAGTTTTCAGGTATATGCCGATTGGAAAAGGCAAAGCGGAATTGATATTCATGTAACAAAATTCAGCGATATAGGCGCTAACACCACGAATCCGGATATCATAAAAAACCACATTGCCGATGCTTACCATAATTGGGACGTACCACCGACGTACGTTTTAATAATTGGTGATGACGGTTTCTTTCCTAAATATTTGGTGACATTAGACGGATGGACATTCCCCAATGAAGATTACTTTGTTGAAATAGACGGAAATGACTATTTTCCTGAATTGATGATCGGGCGTTTTACCAACCAGGGCGATTATCGTATGCAGGTGATGATCAATAAATTCATAAAATATGAAAAAACACCATATATTGCTGATACAACATGGTTTAAGAAAGGAACCTGCTGTTCGAATAATAATTATGAATCACAGCCAGAGACGAAACGGTTTGCTGCGGCCAGAATGCTGCAGGACGGAGGTTTTACCTCGGTCGATACCATGATGAGCGATCCTCAATGCACATATAGTGTAAATGACGTTATCAATGCAGTTAACAACGGACGAGTTATTTAAATTACCGCGGTGAAGGTTGGTACACAGGATGGGCTGCCAACTGTTACAGTTTTTCAATTGACAATGTAAACAATAGCATAAATAATGGAGAAAAACTCACTTTTGTTACCAGTATCGGTTGTGGTGTTGCTATGTTCGACTGTTCCGGGAACAATTGTTTTGGGGAGGCATGGGTAGAAGATGGTTCACTCACTGAATTGAAAGGCGCCCCTGCCTTTATAGGCCCAACCTCCAATACCCACACTGCTTACAATAACAATATTGACAGGGGTATTTATAAAGGCATGTTCCAGGAAGGGATGGATACACCCGGTGAGGCATTGCTGCGTGGCAAGCTATATATGTACGATGTTTTCGGAGACAGTGATCCTTTTGTTGAATATCATTACAAAATATATTGTGTTTTGGGAGATCCGAGCATACATATATGGAAGGATGTCCCGCGGGCTGTTACGGTAAATCACCCGGCAAGCATACCTTTCGGAAACAGCCTTGTTGAATTTACCGTAACGCATACAGCAACCGGTCAGCCGGTTGCCGATGCAGTGGTTTGCGTAACCGGAAATACCATTTTCACCACTGGTACAACAGATGCAACCGGTAAGGCTTACCTCGATATCGAGGCAGAAGAAGTTGAAGACTTAACCGTTACAGTGCGGGGCGGCAATGTCTATCCGTTCCAGGATACACTGAGCGTACTTCAGCCAGCCGGTTCATATGTTATCATGGATACCTGTATTATCGATGACGTTACAGGCGGAAACGGAAACGGCATCATGGAAACATCCGAGAACATACTGGCTTCCATGACTGTTAAAAATGTCGGGACGATGGACGCCACCAATGTTCAGGCAACTATTACAACAACGGATGATTATATTACAATGATTGATAGTACTGAATCGTACGGAACAATAGCCGCCGGTTCTACAGCAATTATGCTTGATGGTTTTGGATGGGAAGTTGCCAATAACATCCCTGATCTGCATAACGTCATCTTTGAAATGACTGCCACTGACGGATCCGACAACTGGTCTTCCTTTTTCAATGTGATAGGACATGCACCTGCAATCGAACCGGGTTTGATGACGATCGATGACGCCGATGGAAATGGCAATGGACGCCCCGACCCAGGAGAAACAGTAAACTTAATTATTCCAGTCTATAACAATGGTTCCTACCAGGCCGACGGAACATTGGGATCATTAAGTTGTTCAAGCGGATTTATCACTCTGAATAACACTACATATGACCTGGGTGTGATTCCAGCCGGATCGATGGAAGAAGCAGTATTCAGTGCGACAGTAGATCCAGATGCTCCAATAGGAACCGGAGTGAGTTTTATGTTTAATGTTACGTCAGGAGGGTATTCTGTTCAGGATAGTTATTCAGCCGCTATCGGTCTGATCGTTGAAGACTGGGAGACAGGTGATATGAGCCAGTTTAACTGGGCCACAGGCGGTTCGTCCAATTGGGCAGTATCAACTGATAATCCCTACGAAGGGATCTATTGCATCAAGTCGGGTGTTATTGGAAATAATCAGAATAATTATTTGAGCCTTCAATACGCGGTATCCAATCCCGACAGCATTTCCTTCTGGTTCAAGGTTTCTTCCGAATCAGGCTATGATTACCTGAGGTTTTATATCGATGACGATGAACAATCAGAATGGTCGGGAGAAGTCGGATGGATGCGGAAAGCGTATGCAGTTGATGCCGGCATTCACACCTTTAAGTGGAGTTATAGTAAAGATGTAAGTGTTGCCGGTGGTGATGACTGTGCATGGATTGATTATATTCTTCTTCCGGTATCCGTACTTCAGGCCTCTTTTACCGCAAGCGGGACCGATGTTTGCGAAGGCAGTACAGTAAATTTCTACGATCAGTCACCTGCAGGTGTAGTAAGCTGGAACTGGATCTTTGAAGGCGGTACTCCTACAATCTCTACCGAGGAAAATCCAACCGTACTCTACTCCACGGCAGGAGTTTATGATGTTTCTCTTACCGTTTCTAACGGATCTGAAAATAATACTCTTTTACAGAATGACTACATCACAGTTAATTCAATGTTGGTTGAACCACCAACTCCTGTCGGTCCTTCATCAGTTTGCGGAAATACTGGGAGTTCCTCCTATAACACTGCCGGATTAACCGGAGTTACTGTTTATGACTGGCTCCTTGAGCCTTCCGATGCAGGAAATGTAACAGGCACAGGCCTGACTGCAATAGTTGCATGGACAGATGGATTTTTAGGGGATGCAACATTTAAACGTAGCCGGTGAAAATACGTGCGGAACCGGCCCCTATTCCGCCCCTTTCGAAATTTCACGTTATTTGCCTGAGGTTACCCTTGAACCTTTCGATACGGCTTGCATTAACTGGCCTGCTTTTGAGCTTACGGGAGGAATGCCAACCGGCGGCACGTATTCTGGCGATGGTATCGACAATGGCTGGTTCGATCCGGAAACTGCAGGTTTAGGTGAACATACCATTACCTACACTTATTCGGATCCTAATTTTTGTGAAAACTTTGCTTCACAAATGATTTTAGTCGATGCCTGCACTGGAATAGCAAACGGGACTGATCCTTCGGGAATAACGATTTATCCTAACCCGACTTCCGGAACGATTACCATTGATTTTGGCCGAAATACCGGTGTAGTTGAAATCTCGGTAATGAATACATTGAATAAAGTTGTATATACCGGTTCGTTGCAAACCAGGACTGGCAAAACACTGAATATTGATTTAAGCAATTTTGCGAAAGGCCTGTATTTTGTGAGACTGAAATATGACACTGCAGAAGAGATGCTGAAGGTGATCCTGCAGTAAAATAAAAATAATTACTTTTATTGCATTATTTTTAACTCTGTTGTGCGGCGGGATTTTACAGATCAGACCGCACGATACGATTGATTTATATTTCAGGTTATCAATTTAAATTAAACATCATGCGGAAAAAATTACCATTTTTGCTGACAATCAGCATGTTATTACCATTTCTCTCAATAGCCGAATGGATTCCTTTGAATAAACAGAGTACATCACCGTCACCCCCAAAGGTGACATTGATCAGTGATGATAATTCCGGCACCGTATTAAAAATCGAGATCACCGGGTTCGACCTGAAAGATTTCGTATCGGAAGATAAAAATTACCAGGTTGCTGATTTAATGACAGAGGTATCCACTCAGAACCCCGGTTATCCTGAATTGCCCTATATTGCAAAGGTACTCGCCATTCCTGACCAGGCGGGTGTTTCCGTTGAAATATTGGGAACGGGAGAGACACAAACATTTAACAATGTTAATCTGAGACCAGCACGGGAAAGCTGGTTTGAAGGGTCACCTGAAACGCCATACACAGAAAATGAGGATGCATATAATTCCATGAGTGCCTGGCCCGCAAAATTGGCTCAATTTGATCAGCCATCCATATTCCGCGATTTTCGCATTACCCGTGTATCAGTCTTTCCATTACGTTATATTCCTTCAAAAAAGCAACTGCAGGTTGTTTCATCCATCACGGTCCGCATCAATTATGAGCCGGGAGAAGTTTTAAATCCCAAAACGACCGCTAAAAAACCCATTGCTCCCTCATTTGGCAAAATCTATCAATCATTCATTTTCAATTACCAGAGTGTATTGGATCAATATTACGGGGGTAAAGAAGATGGGCATGAACTCATGCTATGCATCATGCCCGACCAGTTTGAAGCCAGTTTTCAAACGTATGCCGACTGGAAACGACAGAGCGGAATCGATATTCATATTACAAAATTCAGCGACATCGGTGCCAATGCCACCGATCCCGTCATCATTAAAAATCACATTACCGATGCATACCACAATTGGGAGGTGCCACCTACATATGTTTTACTTGTTGGTGATGATGGTGTTTTACCCTCGACAACAGCCAACGGATATGTATCCGAAAACTATTTCGTCGAAATTGACGGAAACGATTATTTCCCGGAATTGCTGCTCGGTCGGTTTACCAATCAGAGTGATTATGGATTACAGGTAATGATCAACAAATTTATTAAGTATGAAAAAACACCATACACCACAAGTACCGACTGGTTTAAAAAAGGAATCTGCTGTTCGAACGATGCATACGAATCTCAGGTAGAAACCAAGCGTTTTGCTTCCCAACGAATGCTTCAGGACGGTGGTTTTACTTCAGTTGATACAATGATGAGTGATCCCGGCTGCACTTATAGCAATACGGATGTAGTAAATGCCATCAATGATGGAAGAAGTTATTTAAACTACAGGGGAGAAGGCTGGACGACCGGTTGGTGGGCGTCCTGTACGCCTATGACTAATACGGAGGTTTCAAGTTTAGCGAACGGAGAAAAATTTACTTTTGTTACAAGTATCGGATGCGGTGTTGCTATGTTCGCCTCCGGCGAAAGCTTTGGAGAAACCTGGCTCGAACTGGGGACACTTTCCCAACCTAGAGGTGCTGCAGCTTTTATAGGACCGTCAGGGAATACACATACTGCATACAACAACAATATTGACAGAGGGATCTATGTTGGCATGTTCCAGGAAGGACTTGAAACTCCGGGACAGGCGCTGCTTCGTGGCAAGCTCTATATGTATAACGTTTTCGGTGGCGGTGATTCTTATGTTAGTTATCATTATAAAATTTATTGTGTCTTGGGAGATCCTTCCATCCATATTTGGAAGGATGTTCCGCAGGCTGTAACTGTTAGTTACCCTGCTGTCATTCCATTAGGCAATAACCTGGTTCAATTCGAAGTCAATCTATCCTCATCAGAACAACCTGTTGCAAATGCAGTTGTCTGCGTAACTGGAAATAACATTTTCGCCACTGGCATTACGGATGCTAGCGGAATAACTCATCTGGATATCTCCGGTGAATCTCCGGAAACTTTAACTGTTACAGTTCGTGGTGGAAATGTAATTCCATACCTGGGCACGATGGATTTGATTCAAGCAAATGGCCCCTGGATAACCAAGGATTATTTTCAACTTAATGATATTGCCGGGGGTAACGGAAATGGACTTATGGATTTTGGAGAATCCATTCTGATGTCTTTAGCAATGAAAAATGTTGGAACAATTCAGGCGAAAAATGTAAATGTTGTGCTTACTTCAACTGACCCTTACATCACGTTATCTGCAACACCTTATACATTTAATCTCATTCTGCCAGGCCAAAGTGTTTTAGCTACCGATGCTTTTTCATTTACCGTGGCTGACAATATACCCGACGGACACGAAGTTTTAGTAAATATTACAGCAACTATGTTGTCCAACACATGGAACAGTTACATTACGATGATTGGTCATGCACCCAACCTTTCATTGGGTAACATTACAATTTCTGATCAAGGAGGTAACAATAACGGCCTTCTTGATCCCGGAGAAACTGCTACCATAATTATTCCTGTAAGTAACAGCGGAAATAGCATGTCGCCTGATGCAACAGTTTACCTTAGTTCAACAAGCAGTTACATTTCACTTAATACGACGACTGATGATATAGGTTCGATTAATATTGGAGAGACTGTGGATGCTTCATTCAGTGTAACTGTTAGCCCAACAGCACCTGAAGGAGAATCTGTTGATCTTGATTTTGATGTGATAGCCGGAAGCTACAATGCTTCTAAATTAATCTTGAGTTATATAAGTGCATTAATTGAAGACTGGGAAACAGGTAATTTCAATAAGTTTCCATGGACCATGGGAGGTAATGCAAACTGGACAATTGTGACCGACAATCCTTACGAAGGTATTTATTGTGCCAGATCTGGAAACATCACCGATTCACAGGTAAGTGATATGGAGGTTACATTAAGTGTAACAGGTGACGGAAATGTATCCTTTTACCGGAAAGTTTCGTCTGAAAGCAATTATGATTACCTGAAATTTTACATCGATGGTACCATGATTGATCAATGGTCAGGAAATTTTGCCTGGGGCCAGGTAAGTTACCCTGTTTCGGCTGGCATTCATACATTTTTATGGAAATATTACAAAGACATCAGTATAAGTTCAGGTGAAGATTGTGTATGGATTGATTATATTGAATTTCCATCTCCTCTGCCTCCTGTTACCCCTCCTTATCAAACAGCATTCGAAGAAATGGGAAGTATCCCCGATGGATGGTACAACGATTTGGGTGATGACTTTGACTGGATCATCCTTTCAGGGCAGACGCCGTCCGCCAATACGGGTCCAACAGGGGACCATACAACCGGATCGGGATATTATATGTATACTGAAGCTACGCTTCCCAATAATCCAAATAAACGTGCTGACATGATTACTCCTTCTTTTGACCTTTCTTCATTGGCCGATGTAGAAGTAAGATTCTGGTATCATATGTATGATAATACTGTAAATAATTATATGGGGACACTTCATTTGGATGTGTTCCATAATGATGTCTGGATCGAAGATGTTATGACACCTATTTCCGGAAATCAGGGAGATCAATGGCATGAACAAGTGGTGAACCTTACAGCCTATGCAGGTGAAATCATTGAGCTGAGGTTTAGAGGTATCACAGGTGCTGGCTACGCTAGCGATATTTGCATTGATGATTTTTCAATTGATGGCAACCTGCTTCCATCAAACCTGACTGTTGATCTAAAAGTATTTCTTGAAGGGCCATGTATTGGAAATGTAATGTCAACCTACTTAAGCGCTTATGGTGCCATTCCATTATCCCAGCCCTTTAATACGGCACCCTGGAATTATAATGGAACAGAGTCAGTCATTGTTTTACCGGGCAATGCAGTAGATTGGGTTCTGGTAGAACTCAGGGATGCTACTTCAGCAGCCAATGCCACGTCGGCAACCACAATTGCCAGACAAGCAGGCTTGTTGTTTAGCGATGGAAGCATTTTAGCTACAGACGGAACATCGCACTTATCCTTTTCAAATGCGCTCTCGAATAGCCTGTTTACTGTCATTCATCACCGAAACCATCTTGCTATACTATCAGCCAATGAGGTTACACTTTCAGGGCAATATTACACCTACGATTTCACTACCTCCGTAGGGCAGGCTTACGGAACCAATTCGCAAAAACAATTGACCGTAAATATTTGTGGAATGTTTAGCGGAGATGCAGATGCAAATGGAATTGTAGAGAATGAAGACCTTATTCCTTCCTGGAATACAAATGCCGGAAAAGCAGGATATTACCCAGCCGACCTCAACCTTGATGGGCAGGTTAATAACCCGGATAAGGACGGCTACTGGATGCCAAATGAAGGAAAGGGAACGGGGGTACCGGAGTAGTTAAAGATTAAAAACCTTTTGATTTTTTCAGGGGTCAGATTTTGACAAAGAGAACCCCGGAACTGATGAACTGAAAATTATAAATCTGACTTACAGCAGAATACTTTGTTTATTCAGTCCTTTGTTTATAATTTTAGCTGTTTATTTTCATTAAACAGTTTATAATCAAATTTATCAATCAATTAAAGTGAAAAACAGACCTGCAATTTCCAAGTCCTCCTTCATTCGCGGCAGGCAATGTTTATAAA
>CAVXTE010000078.1:0-9370 GCA_963764475.1 uncultured Bacteroidales bacterium | reverse complement strand
TATATATAACACGTTCAGTTGCGTATTTTGCTGATATGAACGGAAAGTTTATCAAATATTAATCGAAACTATTGACGAAGGCATTTGTCAGCAAAATTTCTGACAATTGCCAATGTTTCATTTTTCGCTTCAATATATCCCATATGCCCAACACCACCTAATATCTGAACTTCACACCGGTCGGGTAATGCAGCCTGCTCAAGAATCGAATTCACGGAAATTCGCTTATCCTTTTTACCGGAAATGAAAAGAACCGGAAACTCTGCCCTTTTCAACAATTCAAATTTATCAGTTCTGCTTTTCATACCTTCAATGGCGGCAATGATGCTTTCTTTGTTCATAGATGAAGCAGATTTTCCCAGTTCTTCAATTTCATTTTGGAAATGTTTCCGGTTTTCAGGAGCGAAAAGGTCGGGAATAAATTGTCGGATGAAACCAATGTGATCCTTGCTGACTGCCTGAATAGTCCTGTCCCTGTTGGCTTTGGCCTCGGGTGTGTCGGAAGCTGCTGAAGAATGAAATAAACCGATGCCCTTTAAATCCAGCGGATATTTTTCAGCAAAGGCGAGTGTTGCGTATCCACCCATGGAGTGGCCGATCATGACACACTGTTTTATTTGCAAATGATCTAAAACAGCTTTAATGACGTCAGCAAATAGTTCCATTGTGTGAACCGGTTTTAAATTCTCAGATTTGCCGTGCCCGGGAAGGTCGATCGCAATAATCCTGAATTCAGATGAAAGTATTTTTGTAAAATCCTTCCATATCATGCCTGATTCCAGAAATCCATGTAATAATATAAGGGCATTTCCTTTGCCCGAGTCACTAAAATTTATTCTTTTTCCCAGGTAATTTATCGTCTTTTCCATATATCAAAACTTAAACCAATCCGAATCCAATACTGCTACTGATAAACCTTTGGTAATCGAATGAACATAAAAAAGCTAGTTTTCTGAATGACTATCCTGTTTTACTGATGTTGACTAAAACATCCTCTTTCAGAATATTAAAATCGGAGGAGGTAAAATCGATGATGCCTTCATCCTTGAATTCCTTCATGATCCGGATTGCGCTCTCTTTGGTCATAGCTGATAGTTCAGCAATATCCTGCCGTGTCAGAAGGGTAGAAAACGAGTTGCTGTCGTATACTTCTTTCGATAAGTACAACAACGCATCGGCGATTCTGCCATGCATTTGTTTATGGGTCAGGCTCATCAGCTTTTCATAAATTTTAACGGTTGATGTATTGAGAAATTTAATAAATTCAAGTGTAAAAACGCTATTCGCCTGTATCACTGTATTAAAAGCATTAATATCGATAAAACAGGCGGTAGTTTCGGTGAGTGCACAAACTGAAAAATGGTGACGGAAATCAACCTGGTAGCCCGGACCACCTACAAGTTCGGTCGGTTTTAAAATCTTTAGGATCATATTCTTTTTGTCCTGTCCCTCGATGTATATTTTTGCCATCCCGCTTGTTAAACAGGCAATGTGTGTCAGTGGGCCACCCTGTTTGAACATGGTTTCGCCCTTCAGAAAAGTGACTTCATAGCGGCCCTTATTAATGATCTCCATTTGTTCCTTATCAAGGAACCGAAATAAATTCATTTTGAGGCTACAAACAGAACAATGAGTATTTTTGAAAAACTTCGCCATTATTTAAAAGTATTTGTAAAGCATAGGTAAATGGTTTATCTTTACAAATTCATGTTATATTATGCTGACAAAGATCATAAATAAATTGACATATATCAAAAATTATTTAATTTATATCAATCGAATCGTATGAATTAATCATCGTATAAAAATAGTCAGATTGTTGAATATAGTATATTATTGCAAAGCAAATGTTAAATAATTTTAAACTATAATTTATATGAAAAAAGCAAACTTAATTTATTTACTAAGCTCAATGGTATTTGTTGCTATGATGGTAGTGACATCATGTACAAAGGAAGGTCCGCAGGGTCCTGCTGGTAAAGATGGTACGAATGGTACAAACGGTACCAACGGAACTGATGGTACAACTACTTGCGTAGAATGTCACGCAAATGATCAGGCTCTTTTTGCCAGAGAAAATCAATGGTCACATTCAGTACATGCAACAGGCGGAAATTACGAAAGAAATACCGGAGAATGTGCAATTTGCCACACAAGTCAGGGATTTTTAGGCAATTTAGATGGTTCTTATGACTGGACAGCAGCCGGTGCCATGATTTCGAATCCGAATCCGCAAAACTGTTATACCTGCCACCAAATTCATACTACTTATACATCTGCCGACCTTGCATTAACAGTATCAGGTGCTGTTGAGTTAAGGAATACAGGTGGACAGACCTTCGATTTTGGTGAAGGAAGTCTTTGCGCAAGTTGTCACCAGGGTCGCACGGTTGATCCGTTCCCAACAGTAGGCGGTGATGATATCGTAGTTGCAGACTCACGTTATGGCATACATCATGGCCCACAAGCCAATACATTGTCCGGAGAAGGATTCTTTAAAGTTGGTACTGGATATCCTGCCGCTCACCCTCACTTCGCGTCAAATGCAAATGCTTGTGTTACCTGCCACATGGCTGAGGCTTATGGTACTCAGGCTGGCGGACATACCTGGAATATGACATACATGCTTCATGGAGCTGAAGATTTGAATACTGCTGGTTGTATGGTAACAGGTTGTCATACTGATGCAGGATCCGTGGTTGATAATTTCGACGCACTCGAAGTTGAAGTTCACGGGCTTGCTTGCTGACCTTAAAGTTCTTCTTGATGCTAATGGTATCACTGTTGATGGAAGCAACAGTTCAGTTCCCGGAACTTATTCAGCTGTAGTAGCTGGTTGTTATTTGAACTACATGGGTATTACTGAAGACAAAAGCTGGGGTGCTCACAATCCTACTTTCGTTAAAAAATTATTGCAAAATTCAATTGCAGCCTTGCAATAGGATAATAATAAATTTAAAAAAAAGGCTTCCATTAAAAGAAGCCTTTTTTTTGGTTAATTTAGTCGCTTAAATTAAAAAAACAATAACAATGAAAGCAATTCATTTTTTTTACATTTTGGTGGTACTTGTTATTTTTTCCCTGTTTACTTCTTGTGAATATGAGTTCATTGAAGTTTATACACCTGTGCCTCCCAATCCTGCAGACACAATTCATTTTCAGGCTGATATAGTTCCTATTTTTGAAAGTTCAAGCTGTACGGCTTGTCATAAACCAGGAGGACTTGCTCCTTTTTCACTAACTGCTCCCGATGCATACAATAGTATTACGGATAACAATCTTGTTGTCCCCGGCGATCCTGAAAACAGTATAATTTATACATACCCAAACCCACAGACTGGCGCCCATCATCATTACAAATCATCCAGTGATGTGAATTTGATTTATGGTTGGATCAGCCAGGGTGCATTAGACAATTAATATTAACCGGTAAATTATAAAACCAATGAAAAAGTATATAATAAGCATCATCGTTTTACTTATTGGGTTGAGCAACGTTCAATCTCAAGAAACAGCCAAAACTGAAAAGGAAAAAGCTATTCCTGTGATTGCACCATTTGAAAGTGGTATTTTGATCGACAATCAAACGGGTGTCATACCACCGGCAAAAACACTTGAATTCTTGATACAGCACCATTTCGGTACAGTTGAAAACGGGATGAAAGATATTTATGGGATTTATTCAAGTGCAAATGTCAGGTTGGGTTTGAACTATAGTATTCTTAATAATGTGATGGTTGGCTATGGACTGACACGAAATAAGATGTACAGCGACTTCCAGGCAAAATGGAATGTAGTGCAGCAAACACGCAAAAATGAAATACCGGTCGCCGTTACGTTATATGGAAACATGGCTATTGACGGCCGTGCGAAGACTGTGTTTGAAGGAGCCACGGGTGCGGATTCTGCTTATAGTTTTGGAAACAGGATTGCTTATTTCGGCCAGGTAATCGTTGGCAGGAAATTTAATGATGCATTGACTTTACAGGTTCACGGATGTTTCACGCATTACAACAAAGTGCAGTCAAAGTATGACCATGATAATATTGGGATCGGTATAAACGGCCGGATTAAGTTTTCTCCGCAGTCATCATTTTTATTCCAGTATGATTATCCGTTGAAGATCAAAAACATCTCGGAACACATCGGTTTTGATAATCCGTCACTGCCAGCTCTTGCATTTGGGTATGAAGTTTCTACCGGAACGCATGTATTCCAGATTTACATTGCCAATACGAATGGAATTATACCTCAGGAAAATTATATGTTTAACGAATCCGATTTGAAATTCATCAGTAACTGGAGATTAGGATTTACGATCACACGGCTGTGGGGCTTTTAAAGGTAAGTAAACTGAAAGAGGTTATCATTACATTACTAAAGCACATCCCTTGATTTCAATTTATTTCAATTGTTAGTTTCTGTTTTTAAAAAAGGGTTGAACGAGGATAATAAAAAGCAAGGTTTTCTATCCGGAAGACTTACTTTGAAGTTGTCCCGGTTTATAAATTAAGATAATATGATTTCGAGTTTATCTAAAATAGGATTTTGTTTGTTGACGATCGGTGTTTTGATTACTGGCATGCCATCCGTCTTTTCGCAGGATGAAAACAATGAGACTCAATTCCCCAATGCCGAAGACAACCAGGTTTGTCTGAAATGTCATGGTCATAAAATGTTTCATTATTTTAGTGAAAGCCAGGACCGTGAAATCAGGGACCGGATGAATCCTTATTTTGTCATTGATTCTGCAGCATTTTACCAGTCGAACCATAGACAGCTCGGCTGCACGGATTGCCATTCGTATGAGTACAGGACGTTTCCGCATTCCGGTGAACTTCGGATGGAAGCAAAGCCTGCCTGTCTCGATTGTCATGGCGGAGATGAAGCGACCGCCAAGTATCATTTTGAACGGATTGAAGAAGAATTTCAGAAGAGCGTGCATTCCACAAAACACAGTGAGGAATTCAAATGTTCGATGTGCCATAATCCGCATACGTATAAAATTACAGCAAGGACCAATGAAAACCTGAAACAGACCATTATTTATGATAACAATATTTGCCTGAGTTGCCATGCGAATATTGATAAATACCAGTTGATTTCGGACAAAAAAAACCCTAACATCCTGCAGAAGCATGAATGGTTACCCAACCAGGCTTTGCATTTTGCCAATGTAAGGTGTATTGAGTGCCATGCAGAAAAGAATGATTCGATACTTGTAGCGCATGACATTCTGCCAAAAGATAAGGCAGTAAAAGCTTGTGTTGAATGCCATTCTCAGAATTCTATCCTGATGGGTTCACTTTACAAGTTTCAGGCAAAGGAACGGAGAAACAGCCTCGGGTTTTTCAATGCAGCCATTTTGAATAATTCATACATCATCGGGGCGAACCGCAATATATATCTGAATGTTATCAGTATAGCTGTGTTCTGCCTTGTGTTTGTCGGGGTTATAATTCATGGAATTTTAAGATTTTTAAAGAATAGGTAATCGTATGTCGGAAAAAGTATATTTATATCCTGTTTGGGTTAGAGTATGGCACTGGATCAATGCATTCATGTTTCTTGTGCTGATCATCACAGGTCTTAGCATGCAGTATTCGAGTCCCAATTATCCGATGATCCGGTTTGATTTTGCAGTCACCATTCATAATATTGCCGGAATTATCGTCGTAATTGATTATATATTTTATGTAATTGCTAACCGGGTAACACCGAACGGCAAGTATTATAAATTGAGACGAAAAGGCCTTCTCAAGCGTCTTACGAAACAATTTATGTATTACACGTTTGGTATTTTTAAAAAACAACAGGCACCCTATCCGATTTCCAGATCGCGAAAGTTCAACCCGTTACAAAAGGTGAGTTATATCGTTGCGATGTACCTGTTGCTTCCGTTACTGATACTAACCGGTTTCGGGCTTCTTTATCCGGAGATCATTTTATCCAAAGTGTTTGGTGTCAGCGGCATCCATCTTACTGATCTGATTCATATTTTGATGGGTTTCATGTTGTCTGTATTTATGATCATTCACATCTATTTCTGTACGATGGGAAAAACTCCGTTCAGCAACTTTAAGAGCATGATGGACGGATGGCATTAAACACAATCGATTAACAGTTATTTCAAACATTGAAAAAAACAATTGAATGAAGCTACCACAATCATTTTATAACTGGACCTCATTTATCGGAGCCACCATAGCCATCGTAAGCTTGTTTATGATTGGATTCCTGTTTGCAATATCCATGTTTTTTGCACAGGGAAGTTCATATCTCGGATTGTTCATGTGGATTGTGTTACCGGTATTTCTGGTCATTGGCCTTGTGATCATACCGGTCGGAATGATAGTGAAATACCAAAAGGATAAAAAGCAGGATATCATTTATGAAAAAACATGGCCAAAGGTCGATCTGAATGATCCAAAGGTACGGAATGCCGGAATGATTTTCGGTGTGGGTTCAGTTTTCTTTCTGTTGATTTCTGCAGTTGGTAGTTATGAAGCCTTTCATTATACCGAATCGGTAAAATTTTGCGGAACACTCTGTCATCAGGTGATGAAACCCGAATATACGGCCTATCAGAATTCATCACATGCCAGGGTTGCATGTGTCGAATGCCATGTTGGAGCAGGTGCCGATTGGTATGTGCGTTCAAAACTATCCGGTTTGTACCAGGTTTATGCCGTGACGTTTAATACGTTCCCAAGGCCAATTCCAACACCTATAAGTAATTTACGCCCGGCACGCGAAACATGCGAAGAATGCCATTGGCCTCAAAAATTTTATGCTCGCCAATTGATCGTCGAACGACATTATTTATCGGATGAAGAAAATACCGAATGGGATATCAATCTTGAAATGAAAACCGGGCCGGCTTATAGCGCACTTGGTCTGCAGGAAGGTATTCACTGGCATATCAATCCCGATGTAAAAATTGAATATATCGCTACTGAAGCAGACCGTCAGGTAATTCCCTGGGTGAGGTATACAAATAAAAAGACAGGTGAAAGCAAGGTGTTCGAGGATGAAGACAACAAGCTGTCCCAGCAGCAGATCGACTCGCTTGAAGTCAGGGTGATGGACTGTATGGACTGCCATAACCGGCCTTCGCATGATTATCATACGCCTATTAAGTTCATAAACAATGCCATTACTGCCGGAAAAATTCCGAAAGAACTGCCGGGTATAAAATCCCTTGCTGCAACAGTTGTGGGCGGAGATTTCCCAACAACCGACAGCGCCATGAAATACATTGCTTCGGAAGTGACAAGCTATTACAAAACAAGTTACGAGGATATTTACAATACTAAAAAAGATCTGATCGACACGGCTATCAGCGGCATTCAGGATGAATTCAAAAAGAATATATTTCCTGAAA
This sequence comes from uncultured Bacteroidales bacterium, assembly GCA_963764475.1. Taxonomy (GTDB): domain Bacteria; phylum Bacteroidota; class Bacteroidia; order Bacteroidales; family JAADJA01; genus JAADJA01. The sequence continues at coordinate 1,986 of CAVXTE010000078.1, read as the reverse complement.
TGAAGGTGAAATGGTCGGCTTATAAAAACAATATCGGCCACCTTGAATTTATGGGTTGTTTCCGATGCCATAACGATCGGCACATGGATAAAAAATCGGGCAGTGTGATTACACGAAACTGCAACCTCTGCCATTCGATCGTTGCTCAGGGCAGGCCTGATACGTTGCAGGTGACGTCAGTGAATTCGGAACTCGAATTTGTTCATCCCAACGATCCCGATGCCGAATGGAAAACGACGTTTTGCTCTGAATGTCATAGTGACTTATATTGATACCGGAAGTATAGTCAATACTCTATTACTGTGACGTCATCATTCTCTTCGTTCCTGTGGAATTTCCTGTTGAAGCGTGTATAACACTGCACCCGGATGCCTGAAGGAGTGGTTTGCTTACATTCCGGGGATCGGCATTGTTTCATGTATTTCGATTGAACAGGCTGCATTCCAGCCTAAATGCGGATGTCCGATAAGCAGCCTTTTTGCTTCTTCCATGTTTTCTGCCTGTAATACTGAATAGCCCGCCACATTCTTATCACTCATTATACTTGTGCCGTTTGAATTAATGTGTTGTCCGTTTTCAAGGGGTGATCCCATATCAACGAGTTTGTCACCACATTTTTCTGCCCACTTCATCCAGGCTTCTATTCCCTTTGTTTGTTCTTCAGGGGTCGAATCAGCCATTGACATTGTTGCTTCCGCAGGTGCATGATAGATCACAATAAATTTTTTCATATCAGTCAGTTTTTATTATCTTCCTACTCATTTGGCATTTCGGTTACGCCCCCGCTGATTATACCTGAGCGGGTCAGGCTTGCTTTTAAAAGTGATCTTTTCACTTCATCATTTTTCATTATTCATACGTATGAAACAGAAATGCTATAAAAATTGTTTAGTTGTACCGGTTGTTTCATCAAAACCAGTTCATTCAAAACCTGGCAGAAAGACTTAATGCGGCAGGGCGACTTGTCGGATTCTCGAGCCAATGTTTTAATTATTTTCCAGTCTTGATTTCATTTGTTTTATCAATTGTGCATCATTATTCGAAATTGAGTTTAATCATGCCGGATAAGTAAGGCCGGGTGGGAATTATAGGCCCAAGTAATACTATCTCACAAGCACACGACAATGGGGGAATTATCGTTCAAAGGTTGCGTTAAAAGCCACAAGCCTAAAACTTACGGAAGAAAGGGGATGGTCTTTCCTATCAAGAAGAACTAATCCTTGTTGTCGGCCATAAAGCTATTATATTCACGGACCATTCTGTAAACATCGGTGTATCTGTATTCCCCGGATTCAATTTTTTCAGCCAGTTCGGGATCTTCTTTGAAAAATGACAGGATCTTGTGCCGGGGTGTATGTTTTCCTAAAAATAAAAATGCTCCGTCAGGTTTCAGTATATAAAAAAAGCTGACCTTATTGAAATCTGTTCTGTAAATGAATTCAGCCAGCTCATAAGCAGTTGAAAGTCCTTTTTCTTCATCCGGATAAAATTGATACAATTTAAGAAATCCTTTTTCACTGATCACTTTCATAAACAATTGCCCGTTAAAATAGGGTACGGATGCATAAGTGATGGATTCGAAATTATAGAAAAAGAAAAAATAACGGATGGCGCCCGGTAAATAGGTTGTTCGTTTTCCTTTTTCAGGAACAAAAACAACTTTATCCTCTACCTTTGACGGCATAAACTGATCGTCATTGTCAACCCTGATCCTGATCGAACCAAAAAGCGTATCCTGCTCAAGGGTTATAATATAACCTTCTGCATATACCGATTTACCGTATGTGGTGACAGAAATCAGAAACACTATAAATAGTAATAATATTCGATTCATGACTTTACATTCGAAAATTGTAGTGATGCATTAAAAATAATCAAACGAACCCGCGGTCCGAAGCACCGTCATTGGCCCGGAGACTCGTACCGGTACTACATTGATGTTTCAATATCAACCTGTCCTTTTATCCCTGCAGAATCTCCTGCATT
>CAVXTE010000077.1:0-7561 GCA_963764475.1 uncultured Bacteroidales bacterium | reverse complement strand
GTTATTGCTGGGGTCCGATGCACGCTTTCTACGTCATCCTTGAGCGTGCTGTTCCCGACCTGAAAGATGGTCTGAAACCTGTTCAGCGACGGATTTTGCATGCCATGAAAAACCTTGATGACGGGAGGTACAACAAAGTAGCCAACATCATTGGGTTCACCATGCAGTATCACCCACATGGCGATGCTTCAATCGGTGATGCGCTGGTTCAGTTAGGACAAAAGGACCTTGTGATTGATATGCAGGGGAACTGGGGAAACCTGCTTACAGGCGATAGTGCAGCCGCTCCCCGTTACATCGAAGCCAGGCTTTCGAAGTTTGCCAATGAAGTTGTTTTCAATCCAAAAACAACAGCCTGGAAGTTATCGTACGACGGCCGAAATAAAGAACCTGTTGCACTACCAATCAAATTTCCGCTGTTGCTTGCCCAGGGTGTTGAAGGAATTGCTGTTGGCCTTGCTTCCAAAATCCTTCCTCACAACTTCAACGAACTGATCGATGCGTCAATCGACATCCTGAAAGGCAATGAGGTGGAACTTTATCCTGATTTCCCGACCGGGGGTCTTGCCGATGTCTCGAAATACAATGATGGCATTCGCGGCGGCCGTGTCAGGATCAGGTCGAAGATCAGCCAGTTGGATAAAAAAACACTCGTCATAACAGAAATTCCTTACGGGACCACGACGTCTTCACTCATCGATACAATCATCCTCGCGAACGACAAAGGAAAAATAAAGATCCGCAAGATCGATGACAATACGGCTGAGAATGTGGAAATCCTTATCCATTTGGCTCCCAATGTATCCCCCGATCAGACCATCGATGCGCTGTATGCCTTTACCAGTTGTGAAGTGCCGGTGTCACCTAATGCGTGTGTCATCGATGAAGGAAAACCACGGTTTATCGGTGTAAATGAAATCCTGAAAATTTCGACCGATAACACTGTCGCCCTGCTAAAGGATGAATTGGAGATCAGGAAACAGGAATTAGAGGAAGAATGGCATTTTTCGTCACTCGAAAAAATATTCATTGAAAAGCGGATTTACAGGAAAATAGAAGAATGCGAAACCTGGGAAGCCGTGATCGAAGCTATCGACAAAGGTCTTAATCCTTACAAAAAGCTGTTCCGCAGGGAGATTACAGAAGAAGATATTACAAGATTAACAGAAATCAAGATCAAGCGAATATCCAAATATAATTCTTTGAAAGCCGATGAGGTCATAAAAGGGATCGAAATTGAAATGGATGAGGTGGATAACCACCTTGAACACCTGATCGATTATGCAATAAATTATTTCAGACAAATAAAAAAGAAATACGGGACAGGCAGAGAGCGTAAAACAGAGCTCCGAAGTTTCGATGTTATTGAAGCGACTCGTGTGGCTGCAGCAACACAAAAGCTATATGTGAACCGTGAAGAAGGATTTGCCGGAACGGGCCTTAAAAAAGATGAGTACGTCTGCGATTGTTCTGATATCGACGACATCATTGTTTTCAGGGCAGATGGGACATTTATCGTGACAAAAGTTACACCCAAAACCTTTGTCGGCCGCAACATCGTCCACATCAATGTGTTTAATAAAAATGACGAACGCACCATTTACAATGTGATTTTCAGAGACGGGCGAAGCGGTCCGGCAAGGATCAAACGGTTTGCTGTTACAAACACCATGCGCGATAAGGAATATACGGTTACCAAAGGTGCCGACAATTCTAAAATCCTTTATTTCAGTGCAAATCCGAACGGTGAAGCCGAAGTCGTTAAAGTTTTTCATAAACCCAAACCCAAGCTGAAAAAGCTTTCATTTGAATTTGATTTCAGTGAACTCATTATAAAGGGTAGAAACTCGCAAGGGAATATTCTAACGAAACATGCGGTCAAAAGCATTGTAAAACGCGAAGAAGGAATTTCGACGCTGGGTGCACGTGACATTTGGTACGACGATACGGTGAAACGTCTGAATACCGATGAAAGAGGTAAATACCTGGGCGCCTTCAAATCAGACGACAAGATCATCACTCTGCAGAAATCCGGCTCATTTAAGCTGATGAATTACGATCTCTCGAACCATTTTGAGGAGGATATGACCCTGATTGAAAAATACAATCCAGAAAAAATATTTACAGCACTTTATTTTGAAAGTGAAACAAAAAACTTTTACCTGAAACGATTTGTTATTGAAGAAGGAATTCCATTCGGAAAAAAAATTGATTTTATTGGTGAAAATCCTCAAAATTCGCTTTTAGCTTTCAGTATAGATCATCTTCCGCAGGTGAAAGTCGTGTTTGATCCGTCGGCTTCCAAAAAGCCTTTGCCGGATTTGATCTTAAATGCCGATGAATTCATAGGGATCAAGAGTTATAAGGCGAAAGGCAAACGAATTACAACAAAGGCTGTAAAAGACATACGGTTCATTGAACCCCTGCCTTATGATGAACCTGATGAGCCCGGTCAGGAAACCAATGATACAGATTTGAATGAAACAACTGAAAAAGCCGACATAAAAAATGAAGAATCATCGGTAAGTATTGGGCGGGAATCGGAAAATAATCATCCTGAAAAGGAAGCAAAAAAAAAAGGTGACAAAGAAATAAATCCCGATGGGGAAAAGCCTAAACAAATGGAGTTGTTTTAATGAATACAAAAAGCATTGCAATGACTGACAACAAGATAATTGATATCAATAGAAATGTTAAATGGATCGGGGTGCTCGACTATGATATTGTGACTTTCGATGTTGTTATGGAAACCGAGTATGGTACCACCTACAATTCATTTTTTATCGATGCTGAAAAAAAGACAGTTATCGACACAGTAAAAGAAACTTTTTGGGAGAGTTATCTTGAAAAGCTAAAACAGGTTACAAATCCTGCCGAGATTGAATATATTGTGGTAAATCATACCGAACCTGATCATTCAGGTAATCTGAGAAACTTACTTGCGATAGCTCCTCACGCCACTATCGTTGGCAGCGGCAATGCAATCCGCTACCTGAAAGATATCATCGGCGCTGATTTCCCCCACCTGATCATTAAAGACGGGCAAACACTCGACCTTGGCAACAAAACACTCCGGTTTATCGGTGCACCGAACCTTCACTGGCCGGATACCATTTACACCTACCTGCCCGAAGATAAACTTCTGTTTACCTGTGACTCGTTTGGTTGTCATTTTTGCCATGAGGAGATGTTCGACGACCTGGTTGGAAATTTCGACGATGCATTCAAATATTATTTCGATGTCATCCTGAAACCGTTCAGCAAGTTCATGGTAAAGGCCATCGAAAAAATCCGTTCGCTCGACATTGATGTGATTTGTCCCGGACATGGCCCGATCCTGAGAAGCGACTGGAAAAAGTATGTCGAACTCTCTGAAGAATTTGCACAGGAAGCATTGAAGTATCCGGAGAAACACCGCGTTTTTATTCCTTATGTTTCAGCTTATCATAAAACAGGGATCATTGCTGAAAAAATTGCTGAAGGCATAAAAATGGCAGGTGATATTGAGGTGGATTTGCAGGATATCGAAAAAATGCCAATCGGGGAGATCGATGAAAAAGTGATGCGCAGTTCAGCCATAATTGTCGGTTCACCTACTATCAACCAAAATATTTTGCTACCGGTTTATAAACTCTTTGCTACGATTAATCCATTGCGTGATAAAGGCAAACTAGCGGGATCATTTGGGTCGTACGGCTGGAGCGGAGAAAACAAAGCGATGATAGAAACCAATCTCACCAACCTGAAGTTGAATTATTTCGGTGAGGGTGTTTTCGTTAAATTCACACCTACCGAAGAGGAAATCGGGTATTGCATCAATTATGGTAAAGCATTCGGAAAGGCTCTTCTGAAAAAGGATGGATAATTTGAATGCGGGCAGGAAAGATTTTATACAAAATGCCGTTATTTCAGAGTTCATATCCGGTAGATATAGTATTGATGAATTGCAGACCTGTTAGATAATTCGTAACTGAATGTACAGAAATTCAATTGTTTTAGTGATTATAACAATAGTTGTCCTGTCTTCCTGTTCACCTGAATGGAAGATTGCACGAACCTACATCGAGTCGAAACCGGATATCTCACTGATGATTGCTCCTGCCAATTACGTTTTCAAAGTAAATTTAAAAAGGGATGAGCTTGGCGATACCAGTCAAATGACCCGGGCTCAGATCGATTCATTGGCCCTGGCAAAAAGTCTTTTTTTGAAGAATATTTCAGATTCTGTTTTTCTGACTACGTTCATTAACAGTATGATCAATGAATTTACGAAGCTCGGACTTACTGTTTACATGGATAACAATATCGACAGCTTTCTTTTTCTTCAATCGCCGGCTTTTATGTTCAACATTGCGCAGATTGAACTGGATGAGCATTACATCAAGCATGAAGACGAGGAAAATCTCGGCGGTTATTTCTATCACAAAACCATGGATTTAAATGCCATGACGTTTAACAACTGGTTTGAACTGACACAACTGAATCCGAAAAAGGAGGGAAGAAAACTATTCTTTGCAAGCGAAACCATCTCTGATATTATTGATGGTTTTTTTACCGAAAATGTGTTTACCGGGGAAGTTCAGTATAAGTACCAGAAAGCCAATATTGATGTCGATATCATTTACCAGTATTGTGAGCTGTTGGGACAACGTTATGCCGATTATACCTATGATTATCTGATGAATCGCTACATTAAGGAGAATTTCCCGGCAGGAAGGCAGGTAAAATATTATATGCATTATAACAGACCAAACCATACACTCGAACCAACCTGGGAAGATAAGTTCATCGAGATGAACTAGAGAAATTGCTGAATGGGTGAAATGAAAAGCAATTAACTTCGATCGGTCGAATCATCTTGGTCCACTTGTTTTACAAATTCGATGTTCCGCTTCAAACCACTGTATTTTGTACGCATCAGGGGGGACTCTTTGAATAAAATTTTAAATTGTTCTTCAGTCAGGTTTTTCCACTCTTTTTTGGTCATTTCCAATACTTTGTCATCAGGTTCGAAATCAGGTTCATGATGAGGTTCCGACAAACGGTTCCAGGGACAGACATCCTGGCAAATGTCGCATCCGAATATCCAGTTCTCAAATTTTCCCTCTAAGTCATCGGAGATGCATTCGCCTTTGTATTCAATAGTCCAGTAGGATATACATTTGTTGGCATCCAGTTCATAGGATTTTAGGGCATTGGTCGGACAGGCATCGATACAGCGGGTACAGCCACCGCAGTAATTTGCAACAGTTTTGTTATCATATTCGAGCTCAAGATCGGTAATAATTTCACCAATAAAAAAGTAAGAACCTTGTTCTTTTGTGATTAGGCTCGTATTTTTACCGATCCAGCCTAAACCGCTTCGTACTGCCCATGCGCGGTCAAGAACAGGTGCCGAATCGACAAATGCACGGGCATTTATTTCATAGTTTTCATTCTGCATGAATTCAATCAGCCGGTGTAGTTTTCGTTTTATTACCTGATGATAATCTTCACCATAGGCATATTTTGAGATGTGGTAGGTGTCTTTATCGGTAAAAGACTTTTTAGGATAATAATTGTAAAGGACAGAGATCACTGATTTTGCACCTGGCAGGAGTTTTCGCGGATCAGTCCGTTTGTCAAAATGGTTTTCCATGTAATCCATGCCGGCATGCAGACCATGTTCAAGCCAGCTTTTAAGTCGGTCTGCATCCTGATTAAGGAATTCTGCTTTAGAAATACCACAACTGAAAAACCCCAGTTTTCGTGCTTCGGTTTTTATTTTATTACTGATGCTATTAGCGTTTTTCAATTTTTACTCCGCTGTTTATCAAAGCTAAACGATTGACGAACCGTTTTCATTTTATTTCCTGCTCATCCTTACAATATTGATCGAGCAAAGATATTACCTCATTTTTACTTACGGGATCAATGTTCAGGTTTAGCGATTTCCGCAAATCGGCACAGGCTTCGGTGGCCTTATCCAACCCAATAAATGTTCTGCCGCGGTTTTTATAAGCATCTCCGTATTCTGGATCGAGCTGGATGGCAGTATCCAGTTTTTTTAATGCTTCATCGTATCTTCCAAGTTTGTTTAAAGCGAATCCCAGGCTATTGTATGCAAAGCTGTTATCGGGTTTCAGTCTGACGGATTTATTAAAATCTGGTATTGCTTTTTCCGGTTCATCCTGGAGTAAAAAAAGATATCCCCTATGGTCGTAAGTGGTATAATATTTTGGATTTAATCGAATGGATGCATTGAAGTCTGTAAGTGCTTCGGGGAATTTGTTTTCATTCCTGTACGAAATTCCTCTCTTAAGCAAGGGGAAATAGGTTTTGCCTGTATTTTCAATCACATTATTCCAAAGGCTAAGGCTGTCATGCCAAATTTTTGTCCGCTGATAAGTATGGTTTCCTAAGAAAGCAATATAAAAGACCAGAATTACCAATCCGGGCAATTTAAATAGTGAAATTGAATTCCTGATTCTGTTGATTGCAGCTACAATAATGATGAAAATTCCGACCGAGGAGAGGTACATATACCGATCGGTGGCGGCAATGGGAACACCTGGTGGTACAAGAAACAAGAACAGATTGATAAAGAAAAAAGTAAGTCCGAAAAATATGATTTTCCATCTTTTATAAAAAGCTGTTGCAATCGCTATGAATAGGAACAGGTAGATTAAAATAAATTCAAAGATCAAAATACCAACATGTTCTCTGAGGTTTTCCGGTAAAGGATAATAAGCCGAGAGGTGTAGCGGTACAATCGACTTCGCCAGATAAAAGGCCATGGCTTTTCCTGTAAATACCAGACGCAGCCAAAACGGATAACCGGTAGAATTGACCAATGCCCCATAATGATAATGAGCGATAAGGGTCATTATACCTGAAATCAAAGCTAGCAGGAAAAAAGGCATTTTATCCCGGAGAGAATCCCATGTAAAAATCCGCCGATCCTTCATATTATCAATTACAAGAAGCAAAAGCGGAAGAACAACCGCCGCTCCCTTACTCAGCAGCGAGATAATAAAAAATCCCAGTGAGAGTATGTAAAATGATGATTTCCTGGATTGCAAATAACGAGTATAGCATATCAGCGAGCCTAAAAAGAACAGCACATACAGAAGATTCTTCCGTTCGGTCACCCAGGCCACCGTTTCCACATTGAGGGTATGCACTGCAAATAACAGGGAAGTAAATAACGCAATGAATGAATTCTTAAAGAGCAGTTCAAGAAGACGGAATAACAAAATAATGTTGACAAGGTGCAAAATTAAATTTGTTGTGTGAAAAACCAGTGGATTCAAACCGTCAATGGCATAGTCGATGGCGAAGGACATTAAGATAAATGGCTGGTACTGTCCGGCAAAAGGTTGTGTAAACCATGTAAAAATATGGTTGGCAGAAAAAGATGTGATCAGGGAATTTTCCGTAACAAATAGTGTGTCATCCCAGTTTGTAAAGCCGTTATTAAAAACAGGAAGGTAAACAACAACAGTAAATCCAAGGATAATAAATAACCAGAATTTTTTATTGCTTACCGATCCAGGGGGAATAGGCATGAGAGCAATACATC
>CAVXTE010000076.1:0-23336 GCA_963764475.1 uncultured Bacteroidales bacterium | reverse complement strand
GAAAATCTTCTGTGGCGATCTCAGCTCCAAGACCCGGAGTCTCACCCTTGTGATCGAATGTTACACCATAAATCGTATTAAAATCATCCGTAAAAGAAACATATCCCCAAATAGGCCCCCAAAGTCCTTTTCCCCTGACCGGAACAATCGAATATTTCTCTCCGTCATCTAAAGTGGCTATAAACACAGGGAGACGCTGTTGGGCAGCTGGTTTTTTTAATTCAATGGCCATATCAACTGAAAAACCATCGACGCCTGGTATTTCTTCTCCTTTATTATTTACAACTTTTACTTCGGTGATGTATTTTTTGTAAGTTGCGATGGCTTTATCTGCCGGCACCCGTATTCTGACTGAGGCCAAAATATTCTGCATTTTCTCAATCCTGATGTTATCCTCCTGTATGGGTTTTAATCCCACGGCAACAAAGGTGAGCGAAACCGCCACCAGGACAACCATGATAATTGAATAAATGATTATATATTTATTGCTGTGCATTTGAATGAGAATTATTTAATTTACAGATAGTTTTATTCGCTTCAGCCTTCTTTTGATATTCGCCTGAATCACGTAATGATCGATAAGCGGTGCAAAGGTATTCATCAGCAGAATGGCCAGCATCACTCCTTCCGGGTATGCAGGATTGAAAACCCTGATCATAATGGAGAACATACCGATCAACAGGCCGTATATCCATTTCCCCCGAGTGGTCTGGGCAGAAGTCACAGGATCAGTTGCCATAAATACCATTCCGAACATAAATCCGCCCAACATGATCTGGCTGATTGGATCAATTTTCATGTAATCATTGGCACCAATCAAATTAAAGATCCATGCCATGAGCAATGCTCCGGCAGTTGTTGAAAGCATGATCCGCCAGCTTCCAACACCTGTGAACAATAAGATGACAGCACCAATGAGAATAGCAATTTTGGAAGTTTCACCGATCGAACCCGGGATGGTACCGATCATTAAATCCCAGAGTTGGGGTAATTTATCAAAAATTCCCTGACCGGCATCACCTAATGGAGTCGCTCCCGAATAACCATCAACCACCGGCATTCCTTTTGTGAGGCCGGAAACCCAAACTTTATCTCCTGAAATATATGCAGGATAAGCAAAAAATAGAAATGCCCGCATGAGCAGGGCGGGATTGAAAACATTCATTCCCGTTCCGCCAAAAGCTTCTTTTCCGATCACAACAGAAAAAATTGTTGCCACAGCCACCATCCAAAGTGGAATAGTCACAGGAACGATGAGAGGGATCAGCATGCCTGTAACCAGAAATCCTTCATTTACCTCGTGTCCACGGTACTGTGCAAAAATAAATTCAACGGCAAGCCCTGAAACATAGGAAACGATGATGATGGGCAATACTTTTAAAAATCCAAACCAGAAATTCTGCAGGATACCTGCTGTTTCGCCGGTGGCAAGCATGTGTTGATAACCGACATTCCACATCCCGAAGATCAAGGCCGGCATCAGAGCAACGATCACGACACTCATCACCCGCTTCATATCCATTGCATCGCGGATGTGGCTTCCCCTGAATGTAACGGTACTGGGAACGTATAAAAAGGTTTCGATCGCATCGAACGTAGAGTGCAGTTTTTCAAACCGGCCACCCTTTTCGAATTGCGGTTTAATTTTGTCAAGGTATTTTCTGATTGACTTCATTTATCAATGTTCAATATTTCGTTATCAACGTTTCATATTTTCTCACCAGTCTTTTATCAGGCCATCTCAGCCCGGATAAAGTCCAGCCCTTCGCGCACAATGGCCTGCATTTCCGTTTTCGATGCATCGATGAATTCGCACAGGGCAAAGTCTTCCTCAACTACTTCATAAATTCCCAGATTTTCCATCAGGTCGATATCCCTGATCATTATGGCTTTCAGCAATTGCATGGGATAAATATCCATGGGGAATACTTTTTCATATTCACCTGTCATGACAAAGGCCCGATGACCACCGTTCAGGTTTGTATCGAGTGCATATTTTTTGTTCGGCATAAGCCATGAAAAATAGGAACGGGAAATGCTGAACTTTTTCAGCCGTGGCAATGCCCAGCCGAAAAACTCATGATAATTTCCTTCAGGTATTACCGTTAGCTGATGATCGTAAAAACCAAGGTAGCCGTGGCGATCGACCTTTGTTCCGTTCAGTACATTCCCGCTGATATACCTGACATCGGAAGATTTCACATTGTCTTTAACCAATGGATGGATGGACGATCCTGTTATAACTTTGTAGTAGCAAGGTTTCTTCACTTCCGAACCGGTGAACGCAATAATCCTTGAAGCGTCATATTTTCCCTGCAAAAACAACCTGCCGATGATAACCACGGCTGAAGGATCAAGGCACCAAACAATGTCGCCTTTATTTACCGCATCGATGTGGTGTATCTGAATTCCGACATTGCCTGCAGGATGGGGTCCGCTGAACCGGTTGATCTGAACTCCCTGTGCACCAAGAAACACCTGTGATTTTGTAACATTTTCCATTACATTCAGATGCACCTTTCCGGAAGTCAGTTTTTTAATAACCTCAAGACCGGCATTGAAAGCTTTGGCTTCCTTTTCAATAATAAAATCAAGATCGGGTGCTAATGGTGCCGTATCAAATGCAGAAATAAAAATCGCTTTTGGGTCATGATCAGGATTGGCAATGATATTGTAAGGCCGTTGACGTATATATGGCCAGATACCACTTTTCAGCAAGCTTTCGGTAATCTGCTCACGTGTCAGCGATTTGGGATCAGACACACCAAACGATAGGGCTTCATTTTTTCCGTCTGATTCGATCCTGATCTCCAGGATTTTCCGTTTTGCCCCGCGATGAACCTGCAGAACTTTACCGCTCACCGGTGAGGTGAACCGGATGTTTTCCCTGTATTTATCGAAAAACAACGGAGTTCCGGCTTTCACTTCATCCCCTTCATTGATCAGTAATTTTGGAAAAACCCCGATAAAGTCCGTGGGTTTAACGGCATAATTGACAGTGGCGGCTTCGGATATTGTTTTTTCAGCCTCTCCCTGAAGTTTAATATCCAGCCCTTTCCTGATCCTGATAACTTCTGACATGACAATTTGTTAAAGTAATTGTAACCGATCCTTATTTAATAAGATGCGGGCAAATTTATAAATTATCTGAAATTGTTAGTATATAAACAATGAAATATTTAAACATTTGATTATTTTTCTTCCAATGTGCTTTTAATGAAGTGAGAAACGATCATATTCTTCCTGAAAAAATTTATCTTTGCCCTGTCTCAGAACGTATCGATGGAAGAACTAAAAAATAAAATAAAACAATTATCCGGTGAATTTCATCCTGAAATCGTGGGTATCAGACGAAAGATCCATGCCCACCGGAACTGGCTTTCGAAGAATTTGAAACGGCCCGTCTGATCTGCCGCTTTTTATCCGATGCTGGGATTGAATATCAAAGCGGCATAGCCAAAACAGGGGTTGTAGGATTAATAAAAGGGAAAAATCCAACTAAAAAGGTTGTTGCCTTGAGAGCCGATATGGATGCTTTACCCATCAGGGAACTGAATGATGTTTCATACAAATCGGAACTGGATGGAAAAATGCATGCCTGTGGCCATGACGCTCATACAGCGTGTTTGCTGGGGGCCGCTAAAATCCTGAAATCAGTTTCAAATGAATTTGAAGGAACAGTCAAACTTATTTTTCAGCCGTCCGAAGAAAAATATCCGGGCGGTGCGAAAGTGATGATCGAAGAGGGTGTCCTGCAAAAACCAAAGGTTGATTTTATTTTCGGCCAGCATGTTTATCCCGATCTTGAAGCTGGTAAAATCGGATTGAAAAGTGGTAAGTACATGGCTTCGACTGACGAGATATACCTTACGGTAAAGGGCAAAGGCGGACACGGCGCTACACCTCACAAAAATATCGATCCGGTCGTTATTGCATCACATATTATCATAGCCTTACAACAAATTATAAGCAGAAACCTGAATCCGGTCGAAACCTCTGTTTTAACCATCGGTCGTGTAATCGCCGACGGAAGAACGAATGTTACCCCCGACGAAGTGAAGATGGAAGGCATCATGCGCACGTTCGACGAGGAATGGCGGTTTGAGATGAAGGAGAGGATCACAAAATTGGCACAATCTGTTGCCGAAGGGATGGGTGCATCATGTGAAGTGTTCTTTGATCCGGGTTACCCTGTGTTGGTTAACGATACAGATTTGACCGCACGGGCTAAAGAATATGCAATCGATTTCCTTGGGAAAGAAAATGTGGCAGACCTTGAAATGAGAACGACTGCTGAAGATTTCGCTTACTTCGCTAAAGAAATTCCGGGATGCTTTTACAGGCTTGGGGTTCGGAACGAAGAAAAAGGCATTATTTCCAATTTGCATTCGGCTACGTTTAATGTGGATGAATCGAGCCTCTTGACAGGTATGGGGCTGATGGCCTGGATGGCGGTGAGGGAATTGATGAATGGATGAATTGTGGAATTGTCAATTAAAAATAGTTGAATGCTGATTTATGTGAAAAAAGCGGATTCTGATTTTATGGTAAAATTTCATTTCAGTTGTATTCGCCGGATGATACTGATTTCAGGGTTCTTCCTTTTTATTTTCCCTGAAATCATTTTATCACAGGTTGTCGATTCATTAAACAAAGCTGATTCATTAGTCAGTATTGATTCTGCAAATATTGTTGATACTACAGTCAATGTTAAGGCAGTAAATTATGTGGATGAGAGCAATGCGATTTATAATCCTTCCATCAAAACTGTTCTCTTTCACCGGGAGGGATGGGACATGTCGCCGCCCGTGCTAAAATTCGATTCGGACGAACAACTCAGGCTTTCGTTTGATGACCTGGATGTAAACACAAAGGAATTTACGTTTACGATCGTTCACTGCGATGCCGGCTGGAAACCTTCTGCCATCAGACAGGACGAATACATCGATGGTTACTATGAAGATTACATCCGTGATTATTCCTTTTCAGTCAGTACCATTCTACCATATATTCATTATGATTTGTTGTTCCCGACGGAGGATCTCAAACCGAAAATTCCCGGAAATTATATTCTGAAAGTTTACCTTGACAATCCTGACAGTTGTCAGTTTACCCGACGGTTTATGGTCGTCGATCAGAAGGTTACGGTCACCGGTCGCGTGCATCAGGCTTCGCAACTGGAAGAAAAAAACTATAAGCAGGAAGTGGATTTCAGTTTTAAAACGAACGGTTACAGAATCATCAATCCTTACACCGACCTGAAAGTTACGATTATTCAGAATGGTCGATGGGACAATGCCATCACCAACTTACAGCCCAAAATGGTGATCGGGGATAAGTACGATTATGATTACGACAAGGAAAATGTATTTAACGGAGGCAATGAATTCAGGGCATTCGATACAAAAAGTCTGCGGTACAACTCTGAAAACATTGCAAAAATCGATTACACGGCAGAAGGATATCAGGTGTATTTACTGCCGGATGTACGACGGACTTTCCAGGTTTACAAGACAATAAAAGACATCGATGGACAGATGAAAATAAAAACGGATGACCAGCCGGATTCCGAAACCGAAGCAGAATATGTTTATGTTCATTTTACCCTCCCCTATCCGGCCCCTATGATGGACGGAGATATCTTCATCATCGGGCAACTGACCGACTGGCGGTTTTCCGACGGGAGCAAAATGGATTATAACTTTAAAAAGAAAAGTTATGAAAAGACCCTGCTGCTGAAACAGGGCTATTACAATTATCAGTATGCGTTACGGTATCACGGGCAACAGGCGGGTGATGCATCCTTCATCGAAGGAAATCACATGGAAACCGAAAATGCCTATACCTTGTTTATTTACAATCGTGACTTCGGAAAGGAATACGATGTCCTGATCGGCGTTGACTATTTAAGTTCTAAGCCTTAAAACCTTCAGTGTTTAAAAGTATTCCGTACCAGGCAATTGCAGATTTTTTAAAATAATTTTTAAAATACTATTCAGATCGGTCTTTTCCGCTTAAATTTGTAGGCAATACACAGTTCTTTGATCTTACATAAATAATTGATCATTGGATACGAGTAGAAGAAATTCAAAAGTTAAAATCTGATAGCCATGAGCGATTTATTTTCAAAATTACAGGAAGCCCGGCATAAAATTGAAGAAGCAAAAAAAAGGCTGAACCAAATCGTTGTTGAGGCAGAAGCTCTCAATGGTGATGTAAAAGTGAAGGCCAACGCCAACAAAGTGATAACTGGAATTGATATTTCGGAAAACTTCTTAAAGGGAGTCTCTAAAATTGTACTGGAGAAAACACTTACAAACACTATCAACAAAGCTCTTGATGAGGCAGCACAGAGGGGGGAATCGGAAATGAAGGAAATAACGAAAGGTATGCTGCCCAATTTCCCGGGCCTAATTTAAAATTCAGCAGGTATTCCTAAGATTTCTGTATATACTAGTTCAAATCTTCGAACATTCTGCCGTGAGTGATTTCAATTGATATCAGCTACCAGCATTACTTAGTTAAAAAATTATACCCAGAATAAAACAATATATGTCAACTGACTGGAAAGACAGACTCGGCATCGTATACAGCACTAATCCTGATTTTCAATATAATAAAGACCAGCAGGAAGAACCTGATACGTTGGCTCCATCACAACAAAGACTGACTGTTAGTATCGATAAAAAACAGCGGAAGGGAAAGACTGTAACCTTAATTAGTGGTTTTATAGGTAAATCGGATGATTTAAAGGAGCTGGGTAAAATGCTGAAAACAAAATGCGGCTCTGGCGGGACGGTGAAAGATGGAATGATATTTATCCAGGGAGATTTCAGAACAAAGGTAGTCGAACATTTAACAAAAGAAGGATTTGTGGTAAAGAAAAGCGGCTAACACCGGATAAAAAAATTCCCGGCAAAATGACCGGGAATGAAAAATATAGAATTAAAATCAGCTTTATCCACACTTTGAATACCCACACTCTTTGCAAACCAGACAGCCTTCCTTATACATGAGCGAACCCTCGGAATGGCATTCCGGACAACTGCTTTTCTGATCAACAGTCCCGTCGGGAATGAACTTTTTCAAAGCACGCACAACCCCGTTTTTCCAGGTATTGATCGATTGATTGTCCAGTGTCAGGTTGTCGACCAGGTTGATGGCATAAGGCAGTGGCATACCATGGCGCAGAATACCTGAAATCAGCTTGGCATAATTCCAGAACTCTTTGTTGAACGATCGTGAAAGCGCAGGAATCACAATTTTATAGCCAGCCTTATCTTCAAACTGAAAATCGTAGCGAGACGGTTCCCCTTTTTCTGCTTTAGTTTTCATAACCCATCCCCTGTTTACATAAGGAGGCAGATAAAACTCATCCGCTTTACCGGTAAAAATTTCATAGGGTTTACTATTCAGCAATCCTACAACGGCTACCCACTTATCGTAATCATTCTGGAATCTGACAACTTCGGCATCGAGTACTTTAGGACGAACAGGCGCCCGTGTTTCCTTAAATTCGTTTATATCTTCTGCCTTTTTTTCATTGCTGATGAGGACTCCGTCACGCGAGCCGTCGCGGTATATGGTCATCCCTTTGCAACCGCTCTCCCAGGCAGTCTGATATACCTTACTTACTATTTCTTCGGAAACGTCCTTTGGAAGGTTTACGGTAACGCTGATCGAATGATCGACCCATTTCTGAACTTCACCCTGCATTCTTACCTTCTCAACCCAGTCGACATCGTTTGAAGTTGCTTTGTAGTAAGGTGATTTTTTGATGATAGGCTCCAATTCCTCATCCGTATACGAGCGAACCTTATCAACATCGTACCCATTAATTTCAAGCCATGTGACGAATTTCGGGTGAAACACATTGTATTCTTCCCAGGCATCGCCGACTTCATCAACAAAGGAAACATTCACATCCCTGTCACTGGGGTTTACCTTTCTTCTCCGGCGATACGAAATCATATAAACCGGCTCGATTCCTGAAGTCGTTTGTGTACAAATACTTACGCTTCCGGTAGGTGCAATGGTAAGCATGGCAATATTTCTTCTTCCGACCTTCGTCATTTTTTCATACACCTGCGGTGCATTTTCTTTGAGCCTTTTAATGAAGGGGTTATTTTTTTCTTTTTCGATATCAAAAACCCCGAAAGCACCTCTGTCTTCGGCAAGGTTTACCGAAGAACGGTATGCCTCTACAGCCAGTAATTTATGAACTTCAACAGAAAAATCTGTAGTTTCTTTGGTTCCGTAACGGCTGCCAAGCGCTGCGATCATATCACCTTCGGCAGTAATTCCGATACCTGTACGTCTTCCCTGTAAAGCCTTCTCCCGGATGTTTTCCCATAATTTCTGTTCAATGCCTTTTATTTCAGGTTCTTCAGGATCAGCATATATTTTTTCAAGGATTCCATCGATTTTTTCTATCTCAAGGTCGATGATATCGTCCATTATCCGCTGTGCATAATGAACATGTTTTGTGAACAATTCTGAGTTGAAGCTCGCTTCCTGTGTAAACGGATTGTCGACGTAGCTGTAAAGATTTAAAGCAAGAAGCCGGCAACTGTCGTACGGACACAACGGAATTTCGCCGCAGGGATTGGTCGAAACTGTTTTAAAACCGTGTTCGGCATAGCAATCCGGAATGGCTTCACGCGAAATAGTATCCCAAAATAAGATACCGGGTTCAGCAGAAGACCATGCATTGTGGATGATCTTTTCCCAAAGTTCACGCGCATTAATTTCTTTTGAATACAACGGTTTGTCTGAATCGATGGGGTATTGTTGCTTATAAGGCGTACCGGAGATGACAGCCTGCATAAATTCATCGTCGATCTTTACCGACACATTCGCTCCTGTCACTTTCCCTTTTTTCATTTTTGCATCGATAAATTTTTCAGCATCCGGATGCTTAATGGAGATGGACAACATCAGGGCACCACGGCGTCCGTCCTGTGCAACTTCACGTGTTGAATTCGAATAGCGCTCCATAAACGGAACAATTCCGGTTGAGGTGAGAGCACTGTTTTTGACGGGACTACCTTCGGGGCGAATATGACTCAGATCATGTCCAACGCCGCCTCTGCGTTTCATTAGCTGAACCTGCTCCTGGTCGATTTTAAGAATACCACCATACGAATCCGAATTTCCCTTGTTTCCAATCACAAAGCAATTGGAAAGGGATGAAATCTGAAAATCATTACCAATTCCGGCCATAGGGCCACCCTGTGGAATAATGTATTTGAAATCCTTTAGTAATAGATAGACTTCTTCTTCGCTTAACGGATTGGGATATTTTTTTTCTATCCTTGCTATTTCAGCAGCCAGCCGGTGATGCATGTCATCCGGTGTCAGTTCATACAGTTTTCCCTGGCTATCTTTCAGTGCATATTTATTCATCCAGACATTCCCTGCCAGTTCATCTCCGTCAAAATATTCAGTTGCTTTTTTACGAACCAAATCCGTCGGATACTCGATCACTTCCTTATCAGAAGTTGGTTCCTTTTTTAGCTCTGATCGGCGGGCCAATTCCTGTTCTTCCCGACCGGTTTCCTCTGAAGTTATGGGCCGCTGCCTTTTCTGAAGGATTTCGTCGTAGTTGCTTATAGTTTTCATTACCTCTTGTTGATCCTCTACATTTGGAAAAAGACTGTCGCTCATTGTTATTAAATTTTTCTGGTGATAAGAAAAGATGCAAAATACTGATCCCGTGCAAAATAAAAAGTTGAAATCTTAAAAATTTCGAAGTGCCAAGATACAATGAATCATAGGGCGAAGACAAATGCATTTATAAACACCAGCTTGTTGAAAAATTCGTATTGTCTTGACATCAAAAACACTACCCTGTATTTGTTGTATTTATCAACAAATTATTAATAACTAATTACTGCTTTTGAACGTTTTTCAGTTTGTGTGCCAAACCTTTGCCAATGCTGATTTTCGGCATAATACAACGGTGAGAGTTGGGCACTCAAAACGAAATTATTTGCACTGCATATATAACTTTTTGTTCAGTTTACTTACACAATTTTTGCTTCAAATCGATAGCCTTTTTAAAACCAAATTTTAGGGCCATTTGCAAATCATCGCAGGGTGATATATTTCCTGTTTTCATTGATGCTAATGCCCTGAAATAATAAGCCGCCCCTAACTGTGGCTGAAGCCTAATGGTTTGGTTCAAATCTTCAAGTGCACCCAAATAATTTTTGTCGTAAAACTTATCGATCCCGCGATTGAGCCAGGCTTCAAAATTATCCGGATCAAGCAGCATAGCACTATCATAGCTTTGGAAGGCTTTTTCCCTGTTCCCCAGCTTTGACCAGGCAATCCCCATATTTGAGAATACCCGGCTACTATTTGGTTTTATTTTCAACGATTTCTCAAAATCATCGATCGCTTCGTGCAGATTTTCAGTATTGATTTCTGCAAGGCCCTTATTGTAATACGCATTGAAGTTGTTCGTATCCTGGGAAATAGAAGCAGAAAAATCCTGTATGGCTGCCTGCAAATCGCCCATATTGTATTTTGCCGTTCCCCTGTTGGTCAGTGCTTCAGGATTTTCCGGCTGAAGTTTCAGGGAATGATCCAGTGTTTCAATAGCTCCCTTAAAATCGCCGGTATGAAGCCTCACAAAACCATAGGACGCAAGCACTTTTGCATTATTTGGTTTTAAAGCAACCGCTTTTTGATAATCGGACAGTGCATTTTCATATTTACCCATATCACTGTAAACGGCTGCCCGGTTCGCCCAAACTTTATAATCTTTTTTATTCCGTTTTAAAAATTGATTGAAATCAGCAAGTGCTCCCTGGTAATTGCCATTTTCTTTTCTTATTGCACCGCGGTTTGTGTAGGCAACCAAAGCATCAGGATATTTTGAAATAATATCAGAATAAAATAGTTGATCGTCACCCCAAACAGAAACCCGTTGAAAGGTTGTGTATGATATAAAGATAGTATATCCAATCAGTCCTGTCAGAAATATATTCCGGTAAACGGATTTTGATACACGCATTTTATCAGTACCTATCGCAACGATAAAAAACACGCCAATAGAGGCCACATATGCATACCGGTCGGCCATCAGATAATCACCGGCAGGGATTTCGAAAAGTTTTAGCAGGAAAAATATATTGAAAACATAAATGAGGATCCCGAAAACGATCGCTTTTGATTTTTTACGCAAAAGAAAGGCTGTTACCACCGTTCCTAAAGCAATCAATACGGCGAATACTGAAAATAGAACAAACGAGATTCCAAATTTTGCAGGATAAGGATAAAAGCCGGCCAATTTATAAGGAATGAGAGCCCTGACAAAATACATCACAAAAGCATCGCCGGCAAACATAATGCGTTCTGGAAATGAATAATGAACCTGACTCAAACCCTCTCCCCATGAGCTTTTTTGAGCATAAACTGCCACAATCCCAAAAATAATAGTAACGACCAGGAAGGGTATTTTTTCCTGAATGACCTTTCGGCTTAACAACTTTCTCTCGTAGAAATAGTCAATCACAACCAACGTCAGAACCAGCGAAACGGCCATCGCTTTTGAAAGAACAGACAGAACTAAAAGCAACAGAGCTATCCAGTAAAACCTGCTTTTAGTTGTTTGAATATATTTAATGTACGCGATCAACGAACCAAGGTAAAAAGCTGCATACAAAAGGTTCTTTCGTTCTGAAGCCCAGGCAACCGATTCGACCTGTATAGGAGCCAGGGCAAATAACAGCGCAGTAATTAAAGGGATGAATCGTGATTTTTTTCTGAACAGCAAATACAAAAACCAAAAAACCAATACTGTATTGAGCAAATGCAAAATCAGGTTTGTCGCGTGAAAAACCACTGGATTTGCTTCATCTATGGCAAAATCAGCTGCGAGCGAAAGAAGGGTCAGCGGATGATAATGTCCATCGAAATAAACCGTGAACATTTTGCCTATCGAAGCCGGATCAAGGTGCCGGATATACGGATTATCGATTACATAACGATTGTCATCCCAGGTTTTCAGGAAATCGTTTTGAAATATTCTGAAATAAGCTAAGATCGTCAGGATTAGAATAACTGCCAGCCAAAAAATCTGACCATTTCTTCCAGAGCTAAATGAAAACTTATGTTCGACCACCTGTCATTTGATTTAGATACGCCGATAAAGATAAGATGAAATCAAAAAACAGACACACATTCACAGCATACTACCAAACGTTAATAATAAAGAGGGTGAAACACAAAGCCTTGCTCCTTATTGTATTCAAGCGCAGGAAAGGGGATTTTTATAAAATTAAATGTATTGAAAATAAACTTCAGGAAATGAGAGCGGGTTTTGATCTTCGACAGGTCGGCATCAAGTGATATGTAATATTGACGGTACCGTGTAAACTCAGGAACTGCTGCACCTTCATTAAAGGAAGGATTTGAACGAGCGCCTATCATTCCTTCGGCGCCATAACCAAAGGCAACATTTAACCATGCAGGAAATTTTGATTGTTCAGGTAAAAAGGATTTAATATTCCCTGAAAGCCAGTATGACTGCCCGTTATAATCTTTCAGCAATCGTTCCAAATCTGTTCTTCCCAACTGATCCGGTTTGTATTTCGGATAATCGGTTGGACGGTACGACCATTTCAGATAAAAGCGTTGCTCATCCCAGGCTAACTGTTGCCCGATGAACAATGCTGTTCCGGAAGTATTGGCGATAACATCGCCCAGGGAAGCACCCCATTCGGTAGAAAAACCATCCAGGATTTCGATGACAGTAAGAAAAGCAAAACCTGCCGACCCGCCGATCCAGATCGCTTTTTTCCGTTCCATGCCAGCCCAGCGATACATTTCATAACCGAATTTTCCAAAATATGCCGCCGTGGTGGCATGGCCGATCTTGTCCATTTGCAGCCATTCATCATTATCATTAATCCAGTGAAATTTCGATTGTGGGTAATCTTTGTACCAGGCTTGATAAAGAATTGTCATAGCGGATGCATAAACTATTGCCTGACCGCCGATCACCGAATACACCCTTTTTTTATTTAATGTATCAGGATAATTTTTTACAAAATAGGGATTGTTTTGAGCAATTAACGATGAACTCAAAGGAAAGAACAGGATGAAAAAGATAAGGAACAAAAAAAAGGATGTCAAAACGAACATCACTTTTGAATTTTTCCTTCTTTTATAAATTATCCTGTCCCGGCTCATAAGATTTCCTATCCTGTCATTTTTTGATGTTGAGCCTGTCGAGTGCATTTCTGTATTTCTCGGCATTCACAATGTGTTGTGAGTTGGTGGTCGAAAAAACATGGTAACCCGAAAAATCATCTTTCGCGCAGAAATAAAAATAGCTGCTGTCATCCGGATTCAGAACGGCATCGATTGAAGCAATTGAAGGAATACAGATCGGCCCGGGAGGCAAACCCAAATGCTGATAAGTATTGTATGGTGAATCGACTTCCTTTTGAGCGTTCAGGACCCGTTTGATATTGTAATCGCCCAGTGCAAAAATCACAGTTGGATCAGCCTGCAGCCGCCAGGCGTATTTGAGCCTGTTGAGATAAACACTCGCAATTGCGGGTTTCTCATCGTCCTTATTGGTTTCTTTTTCAACGATAGATGCAAGTATACTGACCTCTAAGGCATTCAATCCGACCTGTTCTGCTTTCTGCCGGCGCGTATTGTTCCAGAATTTATTGTATTCGGTATACATCCGGTCCATAAAATCTTTAGCGGAAATGTTCCAGTAGACCTCATACGTATTCGGAATGAACATGGCAAGAACCGTTTCGGGTTTAAAGCCAAATATTCTGAGATACACGGAATCATCTAAAAGGTGGATGATTTCTGTTGAATCAGGTTCGATCTCTAAATCGATCTTTTGTGCAAGTTCATTTCGTGAACGAATATTATTGAAAATAACTTTCACAGGTGTTTGTTTGCCTGACCGAATTAAGTTGATCAGTTCATCATTACTCATACCATTTTTTATGATGTACCTACCCGGATGAACATTAGCCGGCAGGTTTTTCTTTTTTGCCAGCCATTCAAATGTATTTCGGTTTACGATGGTGCCTTTGCCATACAGGATGGCCTTCAGGTTTTCGTAATCGGAACCAGTGGGAACATACACGGAAATTTCTTTTCCGTTTTTTACCCAGGTATTCGGTTTAAAAACGATTTTGAACAACAGATAAGCCAAAACAATTCCAGCGATAATTAAAATAAACAGAGAGTACAGGATAAACCGTGAAAATTTCGATTTTCTTCTTGTCCTGCCACGGCGGTATCTGGGATGATATGACGTCATTGCAAACCTGTAATTTTAGATGAATTCTTCTTTTTCGTTCGTAAATCTGATGATGTTCTATTAATAACTCGAATGGGTATTAACTAATTGCAATAAATATTCATCTACCCACTTGTTTTTGATACGAATCCACTCTTTTTTTGTTCCGATAATTGTAAAACCTGTTTTTCGAAACAACCGGAGACTGGCTTCATTATCAACCAAAATGTTACAATACAATTGATGCAACTGAAGGTTTTCAAAGCAATATTCAATGATAAGGTTGAGCGATTCGGCCGCATAGCCCTTTTTTCGTTCCTTTTCCACAATCATGATCCCGACTCCTGCACGGCTATTTATCGGGTCAAAATCGAACAGGTCGATGCTGCCAACAGGAATTTTCTTTTCTCCGTCCGTTTTAACGATCATGAGCCGCAGCTGCTTGTTGGCATAAATATCCTTTTGTGCTGATAAAATAAACTGCTCAATGTCGAATCGTGAAAACGGCGTTACCGTATTACTAAGGTGCCATAGCGTTTCATCATTTTCCCATGCATACAAAATATCCGCATCCTCGGGTTCTGGAGCACGTAATATGACTTGTTTGCCTTTTAACATTTATTCGAATTTATGTAAAATTGTTTTAATCGTACTGACTTTTTCATTCAGCAATTCCGGATTTTTTGCTTCCGCAATCAACCTAAGTAAAGGTTCAGTATTCGATGGCCTGATATTGAACCACCAGTCATTGAATTCAATTCGGTAGCCGTCAAAATCAAATATGGCAGTTGGCTTTTCTTCTTTTATAAAAAATTCCTTCAATTCAGAAATTGCACCTGTTTTATCATTTATTTTGAAATTGATCTCTCCTGAATTTGAATATTTTCGAATGGTATTGATGATATCCGAAAAACTTATCCCCTGTTTTTTAAACTTGCTAAGGATCCTCAGGACCAGAAGGGAAGCAAGTATTCCTGAATCGGAATAGTAAAAATCCCTAAAATAATAATGTCCGGCCAGTTCCCCTCCGTAAATACCATCAATCTCTCTTAATTTTACAGAAGCATAAGCCCTTCCAACCCGCCACATGTGTATTTTCCCGCCAAATTTTAAAATGTATTCACCAACCGATTTTGAGGTCCGGATATCCTGTAACACATTCCCGGTTAATCCTTTTTCTTCAAAAAAATAATGCGCCAACAAAGCAATAATGAGGTCGGGCGGAACAAAATTTCCTTTCTCATCTACGAACATTACGCGGTCGGCATCTCCATCATAAATGACGCCAATATCCGATTTCTCTGCTATAACTTTTTCCTGAAGTTGTTTTATATTCTTAGGTTCAAGGGGGTTGGGTTCATGGCCCGGAAAAGTTCCGTCGGGTTTGTCATTTATATAAACAGGCTCGTTATGAAATAAATCTTTAATAAAAATTCCTGCCATACCATTCGAACAGTCGATTGTAATTTTCAGATTTGTAATGTCAGCAAGGTAATTTTTCAGAAAATCAAGGTAATCTTGTTTAACATCATAATCTACGATCCTGCCCTTTTTACCAGACGATACTTTTGGTAAGTTTTGTGCTATTTTATTTTCAAGTTCTCTGAGACCTGAATCATATCCAACCGGGAGCGCATCGGTTCGCGAAATTTTCATTCCATTGTATTCCTTTGGATTGTGTGATGCTGTGATCATCACCGATGCATCAAATCCGAACCGGGCTGTTGACCAGTAAATAAACGGTGTAGTAGCAAGGCCGGCATTGTAAACATCCGCTCCACTGTCGGTAATGCCTTTTGAAAGTGCGGCAAAAATTTCGGGAGAAGAAAGACGTACGTCACGGCCTACCAATACCTTTTTGGTGTGAAGAATCTCAGGTAAAGTCCTTCCGATTTTATACACGTCTTCCTGATTGAATTCAACGTTATAAATGCCTCGTATGTCGTAAGCATGAAAAGCCCTCATCCTTCAATGTTTAAATTTTTATAATCCCGGATTATGTATACTTCGTAATCACCCAAATATTTAAATCCGCCTTTTTTGTATAGCGACAGTGCCTTTGAATTGGTGTTGTGTACTTCGAGTTTGATCTGCAGCCCTGTCAAACGGGCAAAATTAAGTGATTCCTTCAACAAAATCTTAGAATAACCCTTTCCCTGATGATCGGGCCGGATACCAAAATGATGCAGGTAAATACGCCTTCCATCACTGGTCATCCAGGAAGTGCCTATTATTTCACTATTTAAAGTATTTTCAAGGATCAGTAGTTTGCCTCCCTGTCTCAATGTTTTTTCAATTATTCTTTCATCATCAGCCCGTTCCTTTGCGCCCATACCAGTTGCGATCCAGAGTTTTTCAACCTGGCTGAAATCACCTTTCCTGTAATCCCTTATGATTAATTCTACCGGCATTCTGCTCATAGATTGATTACTCCTTCAAATACCTTTACTGCAGGGCCTTCAAGAAATATATCTGTGAAAATATCTCCGTTCCTCGTAAACCTTACTGTCAAATCACCACCCAGGGTTTTAATTTCAACTTTCCCTGTTGCTGAACCGGTAGTAAGTGAGGTTGCCACCGAAGCTGCGATTGAACCTGTCCCGCACGAAAGTGTAATATTTTCAACACCACGTTCAAACGTTCTGACAATGATATGGTCATTTTTTATCTCTACAAAATTCACGTTGATACCGTCCGGCTGAAATTCTTTCCCCCACCTTATTTTTTTCCCTTCTGCATAGGGATCAATTTCATCAATGTTGGCGACAAATTTAACAAAATGAGGTGACCCTGAATTTATGATATAATTGCCATCTTTTACTTCTGCTCCGTCAATATCCTGCATTTTTAGTGAAACAAAGATCTCGTTCCCTGACCCTGACAAAACAGTTGACTCGTGTTCACCATCAATCGCCAGAAAACGTGCTTGCCGGTCAATGAGTCCCAGCGATCTGGCAAAAGCAGTCATGCACCTTCCGCCATTGCCACACATTGTTCCCTCTCCTCCATCCGAATTATAATACCTCATCTCGAAATCACCTTTATCCGATGGCTGTAAAAACATGAGTCCATCTGCCCCGATCCCAAAATGCCGGTCACAAAGAAAAGCGATTTGCCCACCACTGAGGGTGATGTCCATTTCTCTATTATCGATCAAAATAAAATCATTACCCGTTCCGTGATACTTAGAAAATTTAAGCTGCCTCATACAAATCGTTATAAAATTTGACGGTTAAAATTACGGAAATCTGATGATACAAACCCAATTAGTAAATCTCAGGTAAAATTAGCAATCCTGCCATTTTTACAGCTTTAGCCTGTCAATTTCTCTTAACAAATTTTAACAAGAGCCTTATAATACAGGCAATTGGGCGCCGTTTGTTAGGTACAATTACTGAAAATAAAATCGTGAATTTTCAACAACATAAAGGCACCAAAATTGCCTTCAGGAAAAACAAAAAATTATATTCTATGTTAATTAAATTATAAAGTTATGAAAAAATTTGTTAGTTATTTATTAGCGGCTGTTTTAGGAGGTTTGATCTTTGCCGGAGCATATCAGCTTTTCGACAAAAAAGACAGCAGGGCAATAGCCTCTTCAGATGATCAGGTTGGTATGGTCAAGGCAAATTATACACCTCATATGCCGGTTGTAGGTCCTGACTTTGTCGATGCAGCTGCAAAAACTGTTCACGCAGTTGTACACATCAAAGCGGAACTTGCCCAAAAGAATCAGCTATATTTCAATTTTTTTAATGATTTTTTTGGTGCACCAGACAACAGGTACAATGCTCCGATCATGGCATCCGGTTCGGGAGTGATTATTTCCGATGACGGTTATATTGTAACCAATAATCACGTTGTGCAGGAAGCCAGCAATCTTACAGTTACCTTAAACGACAACCGTACATTTGACGCTGAAGTGGTCGCGACCGACCCCTCTACTGATCTTGCGCTGATAAAAATTAAGGCAAAAAACCTGCCTTATCTTGTCTACGGCAATTCCGACGACCTCAAAGTTGGAGAGTGGGTCCTTGCGGTTGGAAATCCATTCAACCTTACCTCTACTGTTACGGCAGGCATTGTTAGCGCGAAGGCAAGAGATATCAACATCCTCGGTGATGTTTCTGGAATAGAATCATTCATTCAAACGGATGCAGTGGTGAACAGAGGAAACAGTGGGGGAGCACTTGTAAACACTAAGGGTGAACTCGTGGGAATCAATGCTGCAATCGCATCAAATACCGGATCATATACAGGGTATTCATTTGCTATACCGGTGAATATTGTAAAGAAAGTAATTGACGATTTCCTTAGTTACGGTGAAGTACAAAGAGCCTATCTGGGTGTTTCGTTCAGGGAAATCGACAGCCAGTTTGCCAGTGAAAAAAGCCTGAAAGATGTAAAAGGTGTCTATATCGTGGATGTATTGGATGACGGAGCTGCTGCTGATGCAGGGATTAAAGCAGGTGATGTGATTGTAAAAGTGGACAATACCATCGTAAATTCCAAATCAACATTGCTTGAAACCATCGGCACAAAAAGACCGGGAGATAAAGTTACGGTTTATATCATGCGTGACGAAAAACCAATGCAGTTTGAGGTTACACTTAAAAACAGAAGCGGTAACACCGCTGTTGTAAAAACAGATGATATTAAAATGCTGGGTGCTACTTTTGAACCCATTAGCGATAAGGAAAAGTCATCGCTCAATATTGATCATGGCTTAAAAATTACCAATTTAGGAAGCGGAAAATTAAAAAGTTCAGGAGCAAAAGAAGGATTTATCGTGATGTATATCGACAAAGAACCTGTCAATACGGTCGATGACCTGAAGGATCTTCTGGATGGAAAGCATGGCGGAATCCTGATTGAAGGAATTTACCCGAACGGGCAACAAGCATATTATGGTATCGGTATGTAAATACCGGTACCTTATGCCAACCTTTGTCAGCTTTGACATGTCAATATAATTTGTTACTTTAAATTTATTATTCGTCTAAAACAATATCACACCCGGGAGCGGTGTTAAATGAATGAAATATTTTGGATCAAATATTTTGAAAAGCTAAAATTTTCTCGTATATTTGATGACTTTTTTATCAACTAAATAAAAAGTTGATAATCAACCAACTAAGTTTTAATAAAATAAAAATGAGACAACTTAAAATTACAAAATCGATCACCAATCGTGAGACGGCTTCCCTTGATAAATACCTTCAGGACATTGGAAAAGAGGAATTAATTACTGCGGATGAAGAAGTTCAATTGGCACAAAAAGTTAAACAAGGCGACCAACTGGCACTCGAAAAGCTGGTCAAAGCCAATCTGCGGTTTGTGGTTTCCGTAGCAAAACAATATCAGAATCAGGGATTGAGTCTTCCCGACCTTATCAATGAAGGGAATCTGGGATTGATTAAAGCTGCCAAACGATTTGATGAAACCCGTGGATTTAAGTTTATCTCCTATGCCGTTTGGTGGATCCGCCAATCGATTTTACAGGCATTAGCCGAACAATCAAGAATCATCAGGCTACCGCTGAACCAGGTCGGATCATTGAATAAAATCAAAAAAGCAACATCTAAACTTGAACAGGAATTTGAGCGTACACCTTCAGCAGAAGAAATTGCGGAAAAACTCGAAATGCCGGATTATAAGATCGATGCAGCAAAAAAGATCACAACCCGGTACATTTCGATGGACGCTCCGCTGACCCAGGATGATGAAACCAAATTTCTTGACGTTTTTGTTTCCGAAGATACACCCCACACGGATGATATGCTCATGAGGGAATCACTTGCACGGGAAATTCAACGTTCGCTGGCTACACTGACCAAAAAAGAGCGGGATGTAATCAACCTGTATTACGGTATCGGAATGCCTCATGGACTTACACTTGAAGAAATCGGTGCGAAATTTGACCTTACACGAGAACGTGTCAGACAAATCAAGGAAAAAGCGATCAGGAGACTGAAACATACGTCACGAAGCAAACTGTTAAAATCCTATTTAGGACAATAACATTTACCAATAAATTTAAAGGGGGATTGTTACTTTTTTTTGTAATAATCCCTTTTTCATTTATTTTTGAGCCAAATTAAAATAATTTATTATTAACCCGGGTAGATAAAATCATCTGTATATGGATAATAAAAACTTTAATTCACAGGGAGCCGCATTGTACGAAGAGTCATTGAAAAAATGGTGCGATGACGAAAAAGCAGGCTTTGACTTCATTACTGTCTTGGGCAAGCTTTTTTATGATAAATCGATCGAGCTGATTTTCTTTCGGAGCCAGTTGATCGACCGAAGTTCAAGTGTTATTTTACATAAACACTCGTACTCCCTTACCGTTATCGGTAAACAGCTAATAATTCAGGATTCCCTTGTATTGGCTATCGCCATCAGTGAACTGGATATTTCGCATGCAAAGATTGATATTGGCCGGCTGAACCAGGAATGGACCGATGAAAAATCCAGGTATAACAATGATCCAAAAGCTTTTGTGACCGATAAGCTTAAGAAAATTATAGGCAAAAAACCGGGTTTCGAAAAACCTGTTGATGTCGTTTTATTTGGTTTTGGCCGTATAGGAAGGTTATTGCTTCGCGAACTTATCATTCAGGGAAACGGAATGCATCTCAGACCAAGAGCTATAGTTACACGGAAAGTAACCCCTGAAGATGTTGCAAAACGTGCATCACTGGCTCGTCACGATTCGGTTCACGGTCCGTTCAGGGGAAATGTGATCGAAGATGTCGAAAATAAAACCATTTACATGAACGGGCATATCATTCAGTTAATCGAAGGTTCAAATCCCGAAGACATCGACTATGAAGCTTACGGAATTCACAATGCATTGCTGATTGATAATACCGGTATTTATACAACCCGCGAAGGGCTGAGCCGGCACCTGAAAGCAAAAGGAATCGATAAAGTTATCCTTACAGCTCCGGCCAAAGGCGACATTCCAAATATCGTATATGGAGTCAATCACGAAGAATACAAGCCCGATTCGGATACTGTTTTTTCAGCAGCCTCATGTACGACCAATGCCATTGTACCTGTACTGAATGTAATAGAGACTTCTCTGGGAATTGAAAAGGGTCACATTGAAACCATTCATGCATACACCAACGATCAAAATTTGCTCGACAATTACCATCGAAAACCGAGAAGAGGCAGGGCGGCTCCTTTGAATATGGTCATTACCTCGACAGGCGCCGGGTCCGCCGCCTCAAAAGCGATTCCCAGCCTGAAAGGAAAACTGACAGCAAATGCAGTTCGTGTACCAACACCGAATGTTTCACTGGCCATATTATCTTTAACTGTCAATAAGCCAACAACGCGTGATAACGTCATCGAACTCCTGCGTGATGCCGCCTTACATGGAAAATACGTTGAACAGATCCGTTTTTCGGCATCCAATGAGTCAGTTTCATCAGACTTTATCGGGGACCCGGTACCAGGGATTTTCGACAGTCCTTCCACGCAGGTATCGGCCGATGGAAAATCGATGCAAGTTTATATCTGGTACGATAACGAATTCGGGTATACCATGCAGGTGATCAGGCTTTCGAGATACCTTGCAAAAGTTGAAGGCCATATGTATTATTAAAATATTTCAAGTTCATTTGTAAAATGGGCTGATCTTTTGATGGCCCATTTTTTTATTTTGCATAAGTTGTTTTAACAAATAATCGGATATTTGCACATTCTAATTACTTCATACCCATGAGTCGCACAAAATACATATTTGTAGTTGGTGGTGTTGCATCATCGCTGGGCAAAGGGATCATCTCATCTTCGCTTGCCAAACTTCTTCAATCGAGAGGATTTTCCGTCGCCATTCAAAAACTCGATCCGTATATCAATGTTGATCCGGGAACATTAAATCCTTATGAACATGGCGAATGCTATGTTACCGAGGACGGTGCTGAAACCGATCTCGATCTCGGGCACTATGAGCGGTTTTCAAATGTCCCTACTTCACAGGCCAATAATGTCACTACCGGAAGAATTTACCAGACGGTGATCGAAAAGGAACGCAAAGGAGATTACCTCGGGCATACCGTACAGGTAATCCCGCATATAACAGATGAGATCAAACGCAGGATCAAACTTTTGGGTGAAACCGGAAAATATGATTTTGTAATAACCGAGATTGGCGGCACTGTTGGCGACATTGAATCGCTTCCCTACATCGAAACCGTACGTCAGATGCGGTGGGAGATGGGCCGGGATTGCTCCGTGATCCTTCTCACCCTGGTTCCGTATCTGAAGTCTGCAGGTGAATTAAAGACCAAACCTACGCAACACTCTGTAAAAACCCTGCTCGAGTCGGGGGTTCAGCCGGATATCATTGTCTGCCGCACAGACAGGCATTTGAATTCGAGCCTTCGTGAAAAAATAGCCCTGTTCTGCAATGTCGATCCTTCATCGGTTATTGAATCCATTGATGCCAAATCGATTTATGAAGTTCCTATTCTGATGCGTGAAGAAAACCTGGACAGTGAAATTTTAAGGAAGACACTGATGCCTCAGGATAGCCAGCCCGACCTGAAAAAATGGGAAGAATTTTTGTATAAGCTCAATCATCCACAGGATGAAGTGAATATTGCACTGGTCGGCAAATACGTTGAACTAAAAGATGCCTACAAATCGATCACCGAATCATTCGTTCATGCGGGTGCTGAAAACGAATGCAAAGTCAATTTGAAACTGATCCATTCCGAGCACATCACAACGGCCAATGTAGCTGAAAAACTGGCCGGTATGCATGGAATTCTGGTTGCACCAGGCTTCGGCGAAAGAGGAGTTGAAGGAAAAATTACTGCCATCCGATTTGTCAGGGAAAACAATATCCCGTTCTTCGGAATTTGCCTGGGTATGCAATGTGCTGTTATTGAATTTGGTAGAAACATCCTCGGATACAAAAGTGCACATTCTACCGAAATGAACAAAGAAACGAAATACCCTGTTATCGACCTGATGGAAGAACAAAAAAAGATCAAGGGCCTTGGTGGTTCCATGCGGTTGGGTAAATTTCCCTGTA
>CAVXTE010000075.1:0-17889 GCA_963764475.1 uncultured Bacteroidales bacterium | reverse complement strand
CAAAAATAAGGGATAAACCACAGTATAATAATTTCTTACTGTGGTTTATTTTTTTCAGGGTAAAAAAAAGTGTAAAAAAAGAGTCATTTTTAATCAATTTCTGTTTTCTTTATTTACCCGATTTACATAAAAAAACCCCGCTTAACGGGGTTAGCAGAAAAATATCATTACTGCTTTATAAATTTCTTGACAACGGAATTCCTGTTGTCTTCAGAAACCGATAAGAAGTAAACCCCCTGCTTTAAACCGGAAATATTAATATGCATATGATTGGTGCCTGCAATACCCATCAGATTAATCTCTTTTATCAATTTTCCGGTGGCGGAATAAAAATAAAGCCCAACAGTTCCTGCATGAGTCAGGTTTAGGTCGATATTCACATAATCATCAACCGGATTTGGATATGGATTGCTTACCATTTCAGTCCACTTATTCTCACTGACTGCATTTATAGTGTAGTTCACAGCATAATTAGAGATCGTAAGTACGATGTTATTCATCAGGCAGGAATTTTCATCAAGACAAACTGTTAACGGAAATGTTTCTTTACCTGTAACCTCTGCGTACACGGTATAGGATCCCATTGGAAGCTGATTAAATTCAAATCCACCGTTTTCGTTTGAATGGCAACATAAAACCGGCTCATTGTCTTCATCCATCAAAAGAATTTCCACATTACTTGCCGCTGCACCGTTTTCAGGCTTATTATCAAAAGCATAATAAATGGTTCCCGATATATTTCCCGGGCCCGAAACCATCTGAGTGTTTGCAGGAATAAGGTTTATATCGTATTCAAAATTGGAGGCTGTAAGAAAAATCGTATCGGCCTCTTTCCATGTCGGTTTATTGCTGTAATAAGTTGAAAAATACTGGTTAAACATGACGGAAGCGGTGTCAAGGTCAGCCTTTACAATATAATCTCCCTGGATTACCTGGTAAAAAAGATAATATCCCAACGAATCATTAAATATAGCCGTATCAATCAGGTTCATTGTATTGTTGCTGTTCACTTTATACAGATAGGCTTCGCCAATATCGATCGGAAAATACCCGGCAAAAACATGCCCGCCGATGTGAAAATAATCCTTCATGCTAACATTGATGACCTTTACGATTGAAGTCTCATAAATCACACCGTTGGTATCAGGTTGAATATTTACCGTGAGTTTTATCTTGTAGATTCCCGTATTCGCATAATCATGTAACGGGTTAGGTTCTGACGAAAAGTTTCCATCACCAAAATTCCATTGCCAGGAAATGATATGATCTGAATTTGTTATATCATAAAACTGGAATTCCGAGTTATTTTGTCCCGAAGGATTTCGCTGGTAATAGAAATTTGCCTGGTAAATAACCGCAGGAGGTTCAACAGGTAAAATAAAATTTGCAAACACAACATTTTCATCGCTCCAGTAAAACCTGAAATATACCGTGGTGTCATGGTACTCTTCAAATTCATCATAGGTATAAATGATAAAAGCACCTTTGATATCTTTTGTCATTATAGTATCATAAAAATACCCTTCAAAATCCGTCTGGACGATTTTGTTATAATTGTTTTCGGGATAATAGACAGAATCGGCAATGATATGGACTTCATGGTTTTTTAATGGAGCACCGTTTAACTCACTGGTCAACTGACCGATGATTAGCAGTTTGTTCAGATCACCTTGCTGTGCAAAAACATCCGTAAAACTGCTGATTAAAAGGAACAAAATGATGCCCGCATTCCTGAAAAGCAGTCGTTTAACAATAAAACCAGTAAATATCTTTCGTGTCATATATCTTTAAAAATTAAACAATAACCCTGACCTTAATCCCAGGGAATATGGGTGTTTCGCCGACAGGTGGCCCATATCGTACATAGGTGATAAATAATACCTGAATACAGGTTCAAGAGAGAAATCGATTCTGTTGCTCAGTTTGTAAGTCATTCCGGCTGACAGCATAAGTTGCCAGTTTGTTTTGATCCGTGCAGGTGTCTGGTTGGTAATATTTAAAACTTTGTCCGTTTCGGAATAGGCCGCTGCAGATTCTTTTTCAAGAACCATTAGCGAAAGCGAAGGTCCGCCTTTTACAAACCAGCCGATCCGCCTGAATTCTTTGCCATAACCGAAAAGGAAAGGTATTTGCAAATAATGATAATAGCATTTAGCCGGTGTAATGGTATAATGGTTTATTGAATCATACACTTTTACAGTTTCAGTATGATAAATTGGTATTACAGTTCCGCTGGTTGTGTCGAAAGTCACATCATAAACATCCTGGTACGATCCCAGATACTTATTAAAATTGACCATGAAATTTCCTTCATCCTTTGATCGTGCTAAACCAATTCCGCTCTGAATAAAATAGTCGGAGAATTTATAAATTGCTTGTATATCCAATGAATAACTTTGGCTGTTTAGGACTTTATCCGAAGGATTGAAAATGACTTCAGGTGTAAAATAAATTCCAAACAACCAGTCTCCTGTTTTTGAATAATCACTCTTAATTTCGGGGCTTAAGGCTGCTTCCTGATTAGACGGGAGTCGGATTTCAGACGCAATACTTTCAGACGGTTCACCTGATGATGTTGTTTTATTTGATTGGGTTGAAACAGATTCACCCTGATCAGTCACGGATTTATTGTTTATCGGCTTCATGTCCCCAACAACTTCGGATGATTTTTTATGCAGTATTTGCCCTTCAAAGGGTATATTATTTTGTTGCGTTACGACAAGGCTGTTCTTTGCCCAATGAGTCGTCTGTTTTTTTGGTGCGTTGATTTTTGCTGATCCGGCTAAATCCTTATCGGAATTCAAACGATTTTCGGGATGTACCTTAGTATGTTCGCTCACTTGCCTGCCTTTTCCCTCTGTGACAATATTTCCCGACCGTGTTACCTGTGTGCTTTCAATCGTTGGATCTTCCGTATTTGTCACTGCCTTATTGTCTGCCGGTGAAAATAAAAGGACAAGGGAAAGTGTTACGAGCACAATCACGATGACTATAATGCCAGCAATTCCCCCTTTTGTAAAGGGACCGGAGTTTGGCTTAGCTCCCTCCTGATGAATGGCTTTTTGCACATTTTTCCATACATGGTCGGGAGGATCAAGCTCAAAATCTTTAAACTTATTCCTGAATAAATTGTCAATATTTTTTCCCCACTCGCTCATTATGGTTTTTTATTTATATGCTCACGCAGCTTTTTCTGCAACGTTTGTCTTGCTCTCGATAACTGTGATTTAGACGTGTTTTCAGAAATCTTGAGTAATTCACCAATCTCTTTATGTGAATATCCTTCCATCACATTCAGGTTAAATACCATCCTGTAACCTACCGGCAATTCATTGATCATTTTCAGCAATTCATCCCTTGTCATCTTATCAAGTACGCTTTCTTCACGATCATCTTGTATATCCGTTTTGTCAATTTCAACTACCTTAAGGTGTTTGGCAGTTTTTTTATACAAATTAATTGCTGTATTAATGATCGTTCGTCTCACCCATCCTTCCAGCGAACCTTCCCTGCGAAACGTGCTGAGGTTTAAAAATACTTTTATGAAACCTTCCTGAAGAATATCATTAGCCTGGAGCTTATTGTTGGCGAACCGAAGACACACCCCGTACATTTTAGGGGCAAAACGTTTGTAAAACTCCTCTTGTGCTTTGGAGTCGTTTTTTAAGCAACCGGTTAACAGGTCTTCTTCAGAATACATGGATGGGTTGTGTAATCCTTACCGGATCAATTAATCACCTGAATGTGGTAACTATTTACTAATAACCACTTTCGTATTAAACCGGGTAAAAATACTAATTATTATCGTATTCGCAAATTTTTGCTGGTAAGGACTAACAAATCAATTCATATCAAAGAACGTAAAATGATAACCACCGGTTTTTCAATAATCTAAAGACAAAATGAAGACAAGAACCTGATTGAAATGGTTGCATAATTGAAAGCCCGATTGGCGACATTTCTTTGCCTGTTAAAATTGAATCTTTTCATCATAAATCGCTCGCTAAATCATCAGATTGGCTTTCGTTAAAACCTCGTCGGTTCATTACAATTTCACATTCAGTATAAACAATTGTACAGTTAACAGCTTCGCTATCAATGATTGATGCAAAGTAAATTAATAACAAAATTTCCCGATGCTTTAAAATTATCCTTACTTTCGCCTCCGAAATGAAATAAACATCGCTAAAATGAAAAAATTTAACCTTCTTTTTATGAGTTTCCTGGTGATTCTATTTGTCATCGGTTGCACCTCAGGAAACCAAAAAAAATCAGAACAACAAAGTAATGAAAACGGGGAACTAACACCTATGCAGAAAAATTTACAACGGTATGCGACAGTGAAACTTACATCGGATATTTCGAAGCTGACCGACAATGACAAACAGATGCTAAAGCTGCTTTTTAAAGCTTCCAAACTAATGGATGATATTTTCTGGATGCAGAATGTCGGCAACAAGGAAGAATTTCTTGGTAAAATAAGCGATCCGGATACGAAGAAATATGCCGAGATCAACTATGGTCCGTGGGATATAATGGATGACCTGAAACCGTTTGTTGAAGGATATGGGGAAAAACCGGCAGGTGCTGAATTCTACCCGCATGATATGACAAAAGAAGAATTCGAAGCATTTAATGATCCGGATAAAACAAGCCAGTACACACTGATACGAAGGGATGAAAACGGCGGACTGAAAACGGTTTGGTACCATGAAGCCTACAAGGATCAGATCGACAAAGCGGCTGATTTGTTAAAACAAGCAGCCAAACTCTCAGAGGATAAAGAATTCGGTCATTACCTGGATTTGCGTGCCGAAGCCCTGCTCACAGATAATTATGAAGCAAGCGATATGGCCTGGCTCGATGTTCACAACAATACTATCGATCTGGTGATCGGACCCATCGAAAATTATGACGATGCATTGTTTGGTTACAAAGCTGCCCAGGAAGCTTACATCCTGATCAAAGATAAAGCATGGAGCGAAAAGCTGGCTCATTATACCCAATTCCTTCCCGAATTGCAGAAGGAATTACCGGTCGATGCGAAATACAAACAGGAGACTCCCGGTTCGGATGCCGAATTAAATGCGTACGATGTGGTTTATTATGCAGGAGATTGCAATATGGGCGGCAAAACGATTGCCATTAACCTACCCAACGACGAAAAGGTTCAGCTTAAAAAAGGAACCCGCAAACTGCAGTTGAAAAACGCCATGAAAGCCAAGTTTGATCAAATCCTGGTTCCGATCGCGAAAGAATTGATTTCTCCGGATCAGGTAAGCCATATTTCCTTTGATGCGTTTTTTGCAAATACAATGTTTCATGAAGTAGCACATGGGATGGGCATTAAAAATACGATCAACGGAAAAGGAACTGTGAGACATGCCCTTAAAGAACAATTCTCAGCCATTGAAGAAGGGAAAGCAGACATTCTGGGTCTCTACCTGGTGACAAAACTGAATGAAATGGGCGAGTTCAAAGATACCGACCTGCTTGATAATTATGTCACATTTATGGCGGGTATCTTTCGTTCGGTGCGTTTTGGTGCCGCAGATGCACATGGGATAGCCAATATGATCCGGTTTAATTTTTTCGAGGAGAAAGGGGCTTTCAAAAAAAATGCTGACGGTACATATTCCATCGATTTTGAAAAAATGAAATCGGCAACTACCGATTTGATCCGGCTGATATTTACCATTCAGGGTGACGGTGATTATGAAGCAGCTAAAAATCTTACGGAACAAAAAGGAAAGATCAGTCCTGATTTGCAGGCAGATCTTGACAAACTTGATACATTGGGCATTCCTGTGGATATCATTTTTGAGCAGGGCCCGGATGTGCTCGGACTGAACAATTGGAAGCCTGTCCGGTTGTGAACAAAGGCTGTCTGACAGCGAACAATTGGTTCTATCCGGTCAGACATCCATTGTAAACAGATAGTTTAGTATCAACAGGTTGATTTTGCTGGCATGAAGTTCGACGATATGATTTCTTTTAGGAATAAATTAAATTTTTTAATAACGTTAAATCAGAGTTAAGACAAATGAAAAAGCTATTGTTGTTATTTAGCGCAATTTTAATTTTTGCGATCCGGATATATTCCGTTAATCCGCCCGATGAGGGAATGTGGCTGCCGATGTTCGTCGACAGGCTCAATTATGTTGATATGCAGAAGATGGGTTTGCATCTTACTGCCGATGAAATTTACAGTATCAATCATGCGAGCCTGAAAGATGCTGTTATCGGACTTTCAAACAGCGACAGTCCCAACGGGTATTTCTGTACTGCCGAAGTTGTTTCTGACCAGGGGCTGGTTTTTACCAACTACCATTGTGGATACGATATTATTCAGCAGCACAGTTCGCTTGAACACGATTACCTGAACGACGGTTTCTGGGCAAGGAATATGAGTGAGGAACTCCCGAATGAAGCCCTCACCGCATCCTTTTTAATCCGTATGGAAAATGTTACCGACAGCATCATCCCGTTTTTGTCGGATACCATGACAGAAGGGGCGCGTTCGGCAAAGGTGAGGGAAATAAGCAAAAGGCTCGAAAAAGCAGAAGACGACGACGGAAAATTCCTGGTGAGGGTTAAAAGTTTTTATGATGGAAACGAATACTACCTTTTTGTTTACCAGGTTTACGAAGATGTCAGGCTGGTCGGTGCTCCGCCTTCGGCCATAGGTAAATTCGGCGGTGATACTGACAACTGGATGTGGCCCCGGCAAACAGGCGATTTCTCGATCTTCAGAATTTATTCAGCACCCGATGGTTCACCGGCAAAATATTCAAAAGACAACATTCCCCTGAAGCCTAAATATTCTCTTCCGGTTTCGGTAAAAGGCGTTAAAAAAGATGATTTTACTATGATTTGGGGTTACCCGGGAAGCACAGAACGGTATATGACATCTTATGGTGTAGATTTCAACCTTGAATATTTTCAGCCAGCCATAATTAAATTGTTCGGCAAACGACTTGAGGTGATGAAAACCGACATGGATGCCGACCACGAGGTTCAGATCAAATATGCTTCGGATTATGCCTCTATTGCGAATACATGGAAATATTTCATTGGTCAGTCGAAAGGTTTGAAAAGGCTTCACATTGTCGACCAGAAAAAAGAGATTGAGGATGGTTTTATGAAATGGGTCACTGCCAACGATGCCCGGAAAAAGAAATACGGAGATATCCTGAACGAAATAGAGAACGGATATAAAACCATGGAACCTGTAGTCAAACCACTAATTTATGATAACCTTGCGTTGATGGGACCGGAGATCATTTCATATTCACAGCAATTTACGCAATATGCTGAGGACCTGAAAAATAAAAAAACCAATCCCGATGCCCTTGCAAAGAGTACCGATGCCCTCAGGGAAGCAGCCAAAGAACATTTCAAGAACTACAATCCACCGACCGATATGAACCTGCTTTCGGAATTATACCTGATGTATGCCGAAAACATTCCAGCCGATCAGTATCCTGAATTTTTCAAGAAGATCATCGATAAATACAACGGCGATTTCGACAAATTTGCGGATCATGTGTTTTCGAAGTCTATTTTTGCTAGCGAAGACGATGTTGATGCGTTTCTCGACAATCCGAGCCTGAAGAAACTGGAAAAAGATCCTGCTTATACATTGGGCGGAGATGTGATGGGCACCATGATGGCTGTATCGGGACAGTACCGGAAGGCACAATCGGAACTTAGACACGGCGACCGCCTGTTCATTGAAGGATTGCGCGAGATGAATCCGGGAAAAGTTTATTACCCGGATGCCAATTCAACGATGCGGCTATCCTATGGGCAGGTTGAAGATTATTACCCTGCCGATGCAGTTCACTACGATTACGTCACCCATCTGAAGGGTGTAATGGAAAAGGAAGATTCGACGAATGATGAATTCATTGTTCCGGCAAAGCTTAAAGAATTATATGAAGAAAAGGATTACGGACGCTATGGTCAGGATGGGAAATTAGTCACCTGTTTCCTTACTACCAATGATATTACCGGCGGTAATTCCGGAAGTCCGGTCATCAACGGCGACGGTCAACTGATCGGACTGGCATTCGACGGAAACTGGGAAGCCATGAGTTCGGATATTGCATTTGCACCGAAACTGCAGCGGACCATTTGCGTCGACATCCGGTATGTGTTGTTCATCATCGATAAATATGCAGGCGCTACCAACCTGATCGATGAATTGAAGATCATCCAGTAAAATATTTAAACTTCAAAGTATATAAAGACCCGGTCCGTTGATCGGGTCTTTTATTTTATATTTTGCATGGTTCAAAATTGAATACGGCAATGTGCTAAAGCAGACAGCTACCTTCCGTCCGCTGGGTATTCCGGGCAGGCTGTACTGGTACGCCATGCTCCCTTTTCACGGTTTTATTTTTAAAGGAATGATAAAAAACATTGCACACAAATGAAACGATCTAAAATTACTGCAGCCGTCATCTGTATTTTATTGCCATTGGTTATCGGAGGCC
The DNA here is from genome assembly GCA_963764475.1 of uncultured Bacteroidales bacterium. GTDB lineage: Bacteria > Bacteroidota > Bacteroidia > Bacteroidales > JAADJA01 > JAADJA01. Next base: position 9,391 of record CAVXTE010000075.1, on the reverse strand, counting down.
TTTCAGGGCTTGGTACAGTGAACGGGTTAAATGACTGGTATGCCTTTTTAAACAAACCTGCATTCAATCCTCCGGATTACATTTTCGGACCCGTGTGGACATTTTTGTACCTTTTAATGGGAATATCCTTATTTCGGATCTGGAAATCGCCAACCGGAAAATATAGGAGTCAGGCACTGACCATTTTTGCTATTCACATGCTGTTCAATTTTGCATGGAGTTTTATTTTCTTTTATTTCCGGCAAATCGGTTTAGCCTTTATTGACATTATTTTCCTTTGGATACTCATCGGGATTATGATTTTTACCTTTTATAAAATCAATAAGGTGGCAGCCTTAATCCAGGTATCCCTATTTGCTTTGGGTAAGTTTTGCCAGCGTGTTAAATGCTTCAATTTGGATGTTGAATAAATAAATCCCCATGGCAATTTATTCCCTGATCAAAGAACAAAAAATTCCTGCTTCTATTCCTGAGGTTTGGGCCTTCATTTCATCTCCGAAAAATTTAAAAGTAATCACACCAGATTATATGGGATTTGATATCATGACCAAAGACCTGCCTGAATAAATATATCCCGGTATCATCATCAAATATGATGTAGACCGCTCATGGGCACCAAAATACACTGGGTCACTGAAATCACGCATGTGAAAGCGTTGGAATATTTTGTTGAATAGCTACGGGTTGGACTCTACCGGATGCGGCATCGCCGGCATCATATCAAACCCATCGACGGTGGCGTACTGATGACCGACATCGTGAATTATCAGCCACCATTTGGCTTTATTGGAAGAATTACCAACAGCCTTATTATCAAACATCAGCTCGAAGAAATATTTGATTTCAGGACTAAGAAAATTGAAGAATTATTTGGCAGTTTTTAATTTAAGAAAATTCGAATAAAATACGCTCCGAAGTTCCGGAAACTAGCTTTTCATGCATCTTATTCATTTTCTGCCTTTCCTAATTTTCTGTTGGAATTAATGTTTGATATTTTAATATTGGAGGTTTTTTTCCTACATTTGATGTCGGATTAAACCAATAAATATTTCTAACAGACACATTTGTCAAGATTGAGCATTGAACAAAGAAATTTGAATGTTTTTATATGGCAAAAATAATATTAATAGTACCCTTTGTTCTTTTTCAAATGCTTGTCTCAAGCCAAGATCAACTCAATTTATCCCAACAACAAATCGACAGCCTTCAAAAGTTGTTATCAGGTTCGGGAACAAAAGAACAGGTAGATATTTTAAATACCCTTGCTTCGCATTATGCATCCATTAACTTTGATTCCAGCATCATGTATTCGGCGCAAGCTGTCCGGATTGGATCCGTTTACGGGTATCCTCTTGGCATTGGAGTAGGAAGGTTTAATACAGGCAATGCTTATTACTTTAAGATAGATTTCAAAAATGCGCTTCTTTCATACTTGTCAGCGTTGAGGATTTTAGAAGAATACAATTCAGATAAAGAAGCTGGAGACGTGTACCTCCAGATCGGGAATATCAATTTTTTTATCAAGCAAACCGAAAAATCGATTTCCTCCTACCGGGCGGCACTCCGCTATTACAGATTAGCCGGAGATGAAGCCTCGGCAGCCAATGTGTACGAAGCCATGAGCCTGGCCATGGATAATCTGGGCTATCGGCCAATCGACAGCACATTAATATATGGATATAAGCTGCTCAAGTATGCCCGAAAGGAGCATGACCCTTACCGGGAAGCTTTTGCATTGATGGTACTTGGCCAGATATACATTCATGGAACCAGTTTGGCGACAGCATATCAGAAAGCACATGCATTTAGCGATTCAGCCTTGAAGATTGCGAAGGAATTCAATTACCTGGATTTGATTTCGATTATCAACCTGAACCTGGGTGCCCTGCATTCTTATGATTCAGTAAGCCCGGGCATTAATGCCGTACTTGACCTGAAACAGAGCCGGTTGTATTTTGATAAAGCATTATCTGCTGCAAAGGATTGGGAAAGCAGCGGCACGGCAGCACTTATCTATAACGATCTTGCTTACCTTAGTATTGAAGAAGGAAAATTCGATGATGCAGAAATTTACCTGGATCTTTGTGAAGCCTCTTTAGATGATTATTTCCGTTATGAATGGAAAAGAAACAATGCGGCACGAATCGGATACTCGTTCGGTAAAATCATCGAATTCTTTCTCGCCCAGCGGACAAAAAGCGATAACTATGACGCACGACTCAAATTGGCCTATGCCAAAGGAGAATATAAAAAAGCGGCTAAATATATGCAACTTTACTACACCTCGAAGGACACCCTGAATGCTGCTCAACAAAGTCAGCAGCTTGAATTGCTGATGGCGGAAGCAGAAGCCGAAAAAACCGATCAGAAGTTCAGAATGTTGTCACAGGAAAATGAACTTAACCAATTAAGGCTGTCACGTACACGGTTCACCTTCACAGGTATTGCTGCAGGGGTTCTTATCATCAGTTTGTTCCTATTGCTCTTTTTTCAGCGAAAAAAACTAAAAGCCGAACAAAATTCGCATTCACTTGAGCAGAAATTGCTGCGGTCGCAGATGAATCCGCATTTTATCTTTAATTCACTGGCCAGTATCCAGAACTTTGTAATTAATCAAAAAACAACCGAGGCAAGTATTTATCTGGCGCGCTTTTCACAACTGGTCAGGAATATCCTCGATAGCTCGGTGGATGAAAATGTTCCGCTTCAGAAAGAAATCGAAACCATTCAAAATTACCTTGAACTGCAAAAGGTTCGGTATGCCGGGCAATTTGACTACAGTTTAACGGTGGATAAAAAGATTGATAAAGAAAATATGATGATCCCGCCCATGCTCGCACAGCCTTTTATTGAGAATTCCATTGAGCATGGGATCAAGTACAAGGAATCCGCAGGCCAAATTGATATCCGCTTTCATCTGGAAGGCGACCTGATCCGGTTTGAAGTGGAGGACGATGGTGTTGGCCGTGAAAAGGCCAAAGAAATAGAGTTGAAGCAAAAAAGAATCCACCGTTCTATGTCCACTTCCATTACCCAGGAACGACTGATCAAACTGAATAAAAAGCTGCGACATAAAATAAAAATGGAAATCATTGATCTGAAAGATAATATGGGGAAAGCATGCGGGACCAGGGTTACATTTGGGATACCGGTAGTGGTGAAGTAGATGGCAGTCTGAAGTTATTAATTAAAAAATGATGAATAAATTAATTTTTAATTTGATCCTGAGTTTAATTATCCTGAGTTTGTCAGGTTGCAAACAGGACAATTCCCTATCGCCATTGAAATTCAAAGGTTATGAGAACAATCCGATATTGGTTCCGGGAGAGCCCGGCAGTTGGGATGACTTATATGTGTTAAATGGTTGCGTGCTGGAAGATAATGATACGATTTATCTTTTTTACACGGCATACAACAAAATTGGAACCAGGGCTGTAGGTCTTGCCACTTCAACTGATGGTTACAATTTTACCAAGTTCAAAGGAAATCCTATTCTAACAGGAGAAAAAACGGGTTATTGTGCATTTGGTGTGGCACAGGCTCACGTATTAAAAGAAGATTCACTTTGGGTATTATACTTTAATGGCAGGGAACTAGCGGGATATAATTCAGGTCCTTATTTCGGCAGGGCTACCGCAAAATCACTCAAAGGCCCCTGGATAAAAGGAAAAAAACCGGTACTTACTTCAGGACGAAGAGGTGAATGGGACAGTGATTTCATCGATCTGGGTCCGGTTCTTAAACTGGACGATGACAGTTATGTCATTTATTATGGTGGCGGGGATGATCTCCCATCTTTTACTAACTTCTATATCGGGATGGCAACTTCAAAGGATGGAATCACCTGGAAAAAGTACAATGATCCAACAACCACCAAGCATCCGTTTGCCGAAAGCGATCCGGTAATGGTGACAGGCAACCCCGGAGAATGGGATGCGAATATAGTGCTAGAAGGTATGGTTATTCCATTTCAGGGTGGTTTTGAAATGTATTACTTTGGAAGTGTCACTTCAAAAACGAAAGACTATAACCGGGAAGCGGGTTCCATTGGATATGCAACCAGCAGGGATGGAATCCACTGGGAAAGATACCAAAAAAATCCGATATACACGGTAGAAGATGATCCTTATTACATTAAAATGGCAAAGAAAGAAGCAATCGTTCAAACCCCAAGATTCCTGGTAAAAGACTCCCTCTGCTTTATGTACTATAATTACGGTGCCGGTGTGAATAATGCAATCAGTTTGGCTATTGCCGAAGTTAAAAAGTCAAAAGGCAGTCGGCAATAGGCAGTCAGAATTAAAAGAAATATGAAAAAACTATTTTTATGTCTGATCCTGAGTTTATTGCTCCTGAGTATATCAGGATGTAAGCATGAAAATTCTCCATCTCCTTTGGAATTCAAAGGCTATGAGAATAACCCGATTTTAACTCCCGGAGAGCCTGGTAGCTGGGATGACTTATATGTGTTCAACAGCTGTGTGGTGGAAGATAATGATACGATCTATCTATTTTACACCGGCAGTAAGAAATTCGGATACGGCGGTATAGGATTAGCAACTTCCACTGACGGTTACTATTTTACCAGGTTTAAAGGAAATCCGATTCTAACTCGCGATAATAAAGGTTATTGTGCCATTAGTGTGTCTCAGGCACACCTGTTAAAAGAAGATTCATTGTGGGTGATGTACTTTAATGGCAGGGAAATAGCAGGCTATAATTCAGGCCCTTATTTCGGCAGGGCTACAGCGAAATCGCTCAAAGGTCCCTGGATAAAAAGCGAAAAACCAATTCTCACCGCTGGAAGAAGAGGTGAATGGGACTGTGAATTCATCAATCATCCCTCGGTTCATAAACTGGAAGATGAAAGGTACGTCATGTATTATGGCGGTGGGCCCGATCTCGATTCGTATACGCACTACTACATTGGGCTGGCGACTTCAACGGATGGGATCATCTGGAAAAAGTACAACGATCCTGCAACGACTCAACATCCATTTGCCGATAGCGACCCTGTACTGATGACAGGCAATCCCGGAGATTGGGATGTGGACCTGGTGTTAACGGGAATGGTCAACCCACTTCAGGACGGTTTTGAAATGTATTACCATGGCGAAGTTTCGAAAGATGTGAAATGGTTTATAGGTTCCCTCGGGTATGCCACCAGCAGGGATGGAATCCACTGGGAAAAATACAAAAATAATCCGGTTTATACGGTAGAGGATGATCCTTATTACGCTAAAATGGCAAAGAAAGAAGCAATCATTCAATGTCCATGCTTTATTGAAAAAGATTCCATCCGCATTATGTACTATAATTATGGTGCCTGCGTGAACAGTGCGATCGGTATGGCTATAGCTAAGGTTAAATAGGCAATCGGCAGTACGTATTTAAATAAATAATGAAAAAACTGATTTCTAATCTGATCATGAGTTTATTTATCCTGATTTTATCAGGATGCAGTGAAGGCAATTCTCCATCCCCTTTGAAGTTTAAAGCTTTTGAAAATAACCCAATTTTAACTCCCGGCGAACCCGGTTCATGGGATGAATTATTTGTGTCGGCCCCTCAAATTGTTTATTTCGAAGAAGTATTTTATTTGTTTTATATGGGATGCAATGTGCCCGGGAAAATGGCTGTCGGCCTTGCAACTTCCAGCGATGGGTTTCATTTTACAAAATCCGCTGATAATCCAGTTTTGGCTCCCGGAAACAGCGGTTTTGATGCTTATACAGCTACTGCAGGTGTATTGGTGCAAAATGATTCTGCATGGGTAATGTATTATAACGGCAATGAATTGGCTGCGTATGCACCAGGCCCTGCCATAGGACGAGCTACGGCAACCCTGCTTACGGGTCCATGGATTAAAGACGAAATACCTGTGCTTAACTCAGGAAGAAGGGGAGAATGGGATGCCGGATTTACCATCCCCAGCTCGGTCATGAGAATGGATGACGGGAGCTACAGGATGTATTATTCAGGAGGAACAGAAATAACCCATAATGAAGGATTTTATATAGGCATGGCCTCTTCCCCGGATGGAATCAATTGGAAAAAACACAATGACCCTTCTACCAAAGAACATCCTTTTGCCGATAGCGACCCGGTTTTCATGAATGGAGAGGCCGGCGACTGGGATGAAAGTTATGTTTGGATGGCAAATGTTGCAAGGTTTTCGGAGGGATTCAGGATGTATTTTATGGGCGCGTCAAAAAAAAACATTCTATCCGGTGCAATTGGCTATGCTATAAGCAGCGATGGTATGAGATGGGAAAAATATGCATCAAATCCGGTGTACACCATAAAGGATGATCCTTGTCTAAAAAGTTCGAATGATGCAGTGATCACTGAAAATCCATCGATTTTATATACGGATAGCCTGTGTTTCATGTATTATGGTTATGGTACTTTGGACAGTGGTATTGGTTTAGCTACAGCAAAGTTACCATTGTCAGGAAAGTAAAAGCAACAGTTTACATATTAGCTGGCAGTCTGCGGCCATCCTTCGGTGACCTGTTAAACTATGTAACTATTATCAAATATGTATTCAGACTCCAAACTTTGAACCCTTAACTCCCCCCGACCTCCGTAGCTCTAGTGAAGGAGGTGAACTTTGATCTTCCTGCCGCGTTCGCTAAACAAATCCCGGCGTTCGCTAAACAAATCCCGGCGTTATCAAATCCGGTTCATTTCTGCTTTTCTGATGGAGTATATTTGAATTTAATAACCTTAACATTATTCTTATGAAAAAATCACATTTACTCTTTTTGGCATTTGTCCTGATCGGATTCAATTGTTTGGCACAATGGATTCCTCAGAATTCAGGAACAACCAATAATCTTAATTCCGTTTACTTCACGGATGCGGACAGGGGATATGCAGTCGGGGATGGGGGGATTATACTGAAAACATTTGATGGAGGTACAAATTGGGAAATGAAGAATTCAGGAACTGTATTCAACTTGCTTTCTGTTCAATTTACCGATTCCCTTATGGGGTATGTGGCAGGAGAAAACAGTATCCTTTTGAAAACAATTGATGGTGGCGAAAATTGGATAAATCAGTCTATTAGCGTTTCAGCGGATTTAAGTTCCATATCCTTTCCTGCAACGGACACAGGCTATATACTCGGTTTTTTTTATGATTGGCAAATCAGCGATACTCTTTTCACTTATATTTTCAAAACCAATTGCGGTGGGAACTTATGGACAATCAGTTATCTTTATAAAACCATCGATGATGTGGGCAGCCCATATCTTAACTCAGTCTTTTTTCCTGATGTCAATACGGGCTATGCTGTTGGCGTAACAGGTAGTATGTTGTATTGCCCATACTTAGTCAAAACCATAGATGGTGGAGTGAACTGGACAAGTCAAACATTGGGGAATTTTGAAATCTTTGGTCTGTCATCGGCTCATTTCCTAAATACAGATACAGGTTATGTGGTTGGGTATGGCGCATACAGTTCGTTAAAAACCATAAATGGAGGAAATGATTGGACTGGATTAATTTCCGATGATTATTTGACGCATAATTCAGTCTATTTCATTGATTCGGAACAGGGATACCTCGTGGGTGGAGAGAGTTGGTCCTATGGTAATATTATTAAGTTCACTGAAGATGGTGGCCATGTATGGGCAACTCAATATTCAGATAACCTTTCCGGGAATTATCTTTTATCGGTCAATTTTGCAAATGATACAACAGGATATGCTGTTGGCTCTAACGGTGTCATTCTCAAAACCATAAATGGTGGTATAACTGTCGGTATTGATGAGGATCCCCAATCAATTAATTGTAATATATATCCTAACCCCGTAAAAGACAAAATCAATATTTCCTCATCAACGTTAACCGGCATTTCTCAACTTTCTATATTCAATGTCAGCGGGGAAAAAGTAATTGAAAGACAGCTTACTGACAACGAAACCCAAATCGACATCAGCACCCTGCCAGGTGGAGTTTATTTCGTAAGGCTGCAAAATGAAAAGATGGTGGAGGTGGGAAAAATTGTTAAAGAATAAAAATTATAAAACTAAATCAAATGAAAAAGTTAATCATTTTATTGGTCGCTCTGGTTGCAATAAACGGTGCAATGGCACAATGGGTTCCGCAGAATTCTGGAATATCAACAAATTTACTGTCGGTTTACTTTACCGATTCCAATACAGGGTATATAGGTGGAGATAACAACCAGCTTTTAAAAACACAGGATGGAGGAACGACATGGGAAACTTCAAATCCCAATGCCGAGTTTGGTTATATTTTTTCAATAATCTTTACAGAAGCTAATACAGGTTATGTAGGGGGTGTTTGGTCAGGTGGGAGTAGCATGTTAATAACCGTTGATGCAGGATTAACCTGGACATATAATCAAACATGCTGCGATGCTGTACCGTTGTTTTCCATTTTTTTCGCAGATACAAATATTGGATATGCGTTGGGTGATGAGGATGGCGGCGGGTGGTTTTACTATATCTATAAAACCATTGATGGTGGAACTACATGGTTTTTTATATCGGGAGGAGAAGGAGAGCAGTTTTCTTCAATTTTCTTTACCGATGCCAGTACTGGATTTGCAGTAGGTACTTCTATCATAAAGACTACTGATGGAGGCACAACCTGGGATACTGTTTTTGATGTAATACCAGGTGATTGGCTATTTTCGGTTTACTTTACCGATGCCAATACTGGATATGCTGTTGGTAATTCAATCATTAAGACTACAGATGGAGGCATAACCTGGGATACTGTTTTTGATATACTCCAACCTGGTTGGCTACATTCGGCTTACTTTACCGATGCCAATACAGGATTTGCAGTAGGGGATTCAGGCACAATTATTAAAACCATCGATGCAGGGTTAAACTGGGAGGTCCAATCGAGCGGAACGACCAATGACTTACAATCAATTTACTTTCCAACATTTGATACTGGTTACATTGTAGGCAACAATGGCACTCTTCTAAAAACCACCAATGGTGGCGGTAATCCGGTAGAAATCAATGAGAATCCCCAACCAGCAAGTTTGAATATGTATCCCAACCCCGCAAAAGACAATTTCACCATTTCCTCCCCTTCATTAACCAGCATTTCTCAACTTTCAATATTCAATGTCAACGGGGTAAAAGTAATAGAAAATCAGCTAACAGAGACCGAAACCCAAATCGACATCAGCACCCTGCCACGTGGAGTTTATTTCGTAAGGCTGCAAAATGAAAAGATGGTGGAGGTGGGGAAAATCGTCAAAGAATAAAAATTATAAAACTAAATCTTATGAAAAAGCTAATCATTTTTTTGTTTGTGCTGGTTGCAATAAGCGGTGCAATGGCACAATGGACATCCAATTGTGATGTGAACGAGGAACTTCTCATTTATTATGAAGAGGATG
>CAVXTE010000074.1:0-21697 GCA_963764475.1 uncultured Bacteroidales bacterium | reverse complement strand
ATTGTTACCGAAAGGCCTACGAGCGATGACTTGATGTGTGCAGGCATATCATCAATGCCTTCGGTAGTATGTACGTAATACGACACATTTTCGGGTATCAGTTTGTTGAATGCGGTTTTGAAATCAGTTAAAACACTCGGGTCAGCATTTTCACTGATGGTCAGGCCGGCGGAAGTATGTTTGATAAAAAGATGCAGGATGCCTGCTTCCGGCAAATCCGGAAGGTGTTCTTCAACTAGTGAAGTGATGATATGGAACCCTTTTTCAAAAGCAGGCAGTACGATTTCAACTTGTTTTACCACGATAACAGGAATTTTCTATGGATCGTTAATCAGTAACAATAGAAACAAAAAAGAGTTTCTGTTACAAAACTCTTTTTGTCTGTTATTCTGTTTTCGTTGCCTTTTTCTCTTTCTTCTTTATTCCTGCAATTTCTTCGAGCATATTGGTCGTCAGCGATTTCGGACGCTCGAGCGGATAACCCAGTGCGCGGTCCCAGATAATGTTTGCGCAGATACCGATGGAACGCCCGATGCCAAACAATACCGTATAAAAATCGTATTCACGAACGCCGTAATGCCACTGGATTACACCTGATTGTGCATCCACATTCGGCCAGGGATTTTTTGCCTTTCCCTGCTCTTTCAAAATCGGCGGAACTACTCTGTAAAGAATATCAACATATTTGAATATGGGATCATCCTTTAAATGCTTCAGGCTGAATTCCCGCTGTAACAAGTACCTCGGATCCGTTTTCCGAAGAACGGCATGTCCGAATCCCGGCACAATCTGTCCTGAATTCAATGTTTCCCATACATATTGCCGTACCTCGTCCTCGGAGGGCTCGATGTCTTCTCCACCCATCCTGTCAATGAGTTCATGAAGCCATTGCAAAACACCCTGGGCTGCAAGACCATGCAATGGCCCTGCAAGACCGTTGATCATTGCTGAAATAGAAAGATAAATATCGGACAACGAACTGGCAACTAAATGGCCTGTGTGGGCACTTACATTTCCACTTTCGTGATCGCTGTGGATGATAAAATGAAGCCGCGAAACATCGTCGTAAGGTTTTTCCTTTCCCATCATAAAAGCAAAATTGCCACCGAAATCAAGGTTCGGGTTCGATTGAATCCGCTTACCATCCTTGTAGATTTTTGCATAAATATAGGTTGCAATTTCCGGCAATTTTGCAAGAAGATTCAGGGAATCCTCATACATTGGTTCCCAATAATCTTTTTTATTGATACCTGCATAATATTTTTTTGTAAAAAAAGATTCGCGGTGCATGGCCATAATAGCTGTCGAAAAGATAGTCATCGGGTGACTGCAGCAAGGCATTGAGTCGATCAGGTCATAAATGTATCTTGGTATGATCCTTCTTTTACTGAACTCGTCCAGTACGTCAGAAACTTCTTCTTCGGTGGGTATATCGCCGGTCAGCAAAAGATAGAACAATCCTTCAACATAAGGCATTTCGGAATCCTTGGGCTTAGGCAACAGTTTAAAAACTTCTTTCAATGTGTACTCTCTGTAGCGAATACCTTCATTCGGATCGAGGTAAGAAATATCGGTTACCAGGCTTTTTACTCCCCGCATACCACCGATAGCCTGGGCTACTGTAACCTTATCGATCACTACATCCCCGAATTCACTCAAAAGTCTTTCTGTTCTTGGCCTGAATTCTTCTATCTTTTGATTAAGCTTTTGTTTTAACGTTATCATAAATTTATCGTTTATAAAAATGATTACATATTTTCAATAATAGCATCACCAAACTCAGAACATTTCAATAATATGGCTCCTTCCATCTGCCGGTGAAAATCATATGTCACCCGTTTTTCACTGATCGTTTTCACCAGTCCCTTCCAAATCAGATCATATACTTCCTGCCAGCCCATATATTTAAACATCAGCGCACCCGAAAGGATTACCGAACCGGGATTAACTTTGTCGAGGCCTGCATATTTCGGAGCAGTTCCGTGCGTTGCTTCAAAAATTGCATGCCCGGTCACATAATTTATGTTCGCACCAGGTGCGATTCCAATCCCACCGACTTGCGCGGCCAGTGCATCCGAGAGATAATCACCATTTAAGTTTAATGTAGCGATCACATCAAATTCATTTGCCCGCGTTAAAACTTGTTGCAGGGTAATATCTGCAATTGCATCCCGGATCATCAGTTTTTCTTTCCATTTTCCGTTTCCGTGTGTGGGCATCAGTTTCAGACAGGTCTCCACTTCATTTCTAATTACCTTCTGTTGATCTTCCGTCATCAAGGGATAACCCGGTTCAATCGCACGGGCATTTTCTTCTACTGTAATATTAGGATTTGCATCCTTATTTGTCAGAATCCAGCTTTCCCGTTCGGTGACAATCCTGTCGCGGAATTCTTTTTTTGCAGTTTCATAACCCCAGTTCATAAACGCTCCTTCGGTGAATTTCATTATATTTCCTTTATGAACGATAGTCACCGATTTTCGTCCTTCACGCAGCGCATATTCAATGGAAGCTTTGATGAGCCGGTAAGTTCCCTCGAAGGACACCGGTTTGATTCCTATTCCAGACGTTTCCGGAAAACGAATTTTTGTAGTCCCCATTTCATTCTGAAGGAAACGGATTATTTTTTTAACCTCTTCTGTCCCTTCTTTCCATTCTATTCCGGCATAAATATCTTCCGTGTTTTCGCGGAATATGACCATGTCAACATCCTCGGGTTTTTTTACAGGAGAAGGCACGCCGGAAACATATTTAACCGGTCTTAGACAAACATAAAGATCAAGAGTTTGGCGCAATGCCACATTGAGTGACCGGATGCCGCCTCCAACCGGTGTTGTCAGCGGTCCTTTTATTCCAACAAGGTATTCCTTAAAAGCTTCGACAGTTTCTTCCGGTAACCATTTGCCGGATTTGTTAAACGAATTTTCACCTGCATACACCTCTTTCCATGTGATTTTACGCTGTCCCCCATATGCTTTTTCGACTGCTGCATCGAATACTTTCTGCGAGGCATTCCAGATATCCGGACCTGTTCCGTCACCTTCTATAAATGGAATTACAGGGTTATCCGGAACCTCCAGTTGCCCATTCTTCATTCTGATCTTCTCACCTGTCATGTATCTACTTTTTAAACAAATTACAGAAATGTATATATCTAAATTTTTGGATTGTAAAAGTACAAAACAAAATTTGATTTTATAATTTTTAATGCTAAAATACACCAGTTTAGAAGTGTTTTTAAATAATTTTGAACAGGTGTAAAGATTGATTTGAAATTTTTGTAACGCGTTTACGATTTAAGCGTCATAATAATAAAGCTGAACTAAAAGAATATTAAGAATAACTGTATATTTGTATTGGAAAAATGGAACAATCAAGATTATATAGAAGCGCCAGACATTCGGTCATTGCAGGGGTCTGCGGCGGACTGGGTGATTACCTGAATACCGATCCGGTTCTGTTCCGGGTGTTGTTTTTGGTTACGGCATTTATTGGTGGTGGAGGACTGCTGGTTTATATTGTTCTTTGGATTGTAGTTCCATTGGAAGATCCTACTGTAATTAACCCGCCAAAAAATATGAACATGGAAGAGGAAATTAAAAATAGTGAAGTAAAACCGGAAGAACCCGATCAACAGAAAAATAATCACAAAAACCAAAACAGCATTTGGGGTGGTTTGATCCTGATTACACTTGGAGCCCTGTTTCTGATTGACAGATTTGTGCCGCGCATTCATTTTGGCGATTTGTGGCCTGTAATTCTCATCGTCATAGGGATCGTTTTAATTTCGAAAAGTTTTGATAAATCAACTTAACCAACAATGAAAAAAGGAAATATTTTTTGGGGTGTTCTATTAGTGATAATAGGAGTTTTGTTCGCCCTGAGGAGCCTGGATATCTTTTATTTTAGCTGGCATTCCATTTTCCGGCTTTGGCCGCTGATTTTCATTTTCTGGGGGATTTCTATCTTACCTGTAAAATCAGCAATAAAACTGATCCTGACTTTTATAACCATCGTTATTGCAATCGTTATTCTTGCTAGTTATCCGGGAAAAGATTATTACTGGTTTAACTGGTGGCCTGAAAGGTATCATCACCGCGAATACAAAGAAAATTTCGATGAAGAACAGCATTTATCCGAACGTTACGATTCAACGGTAAATCATGCAACGCTGAACCTGGATGCAGTCGCAGGAAAATTTTACATTAAGAACAAAACGTCAAAGTTATACGAATTCGACTGTAAAGGCGAAAACAGCCCGTACGAAGCAAGTGCAACGATCAATGATCAATCTGCAACCTTAAATATAAAGCATGCAGGTGGAATCAGGCATGCGGACAATCTGGTTACTGATGCCTGGCTAGCCCTCAATCCCGGCCCTTTATGGATACTGGATATCTCTGCAGGAGCAGCAACCCTCGAAATAGATGTAACGCCATTCAAAGTAGAAAAAATTGACCTTGAGGGAGGTGCATCAAAAATTTCACTGAAACTGGGAGACATGTATAACCAGACGAATGTAAGTGTCGATGCCGGGGCATCAGCAATCGAGCTGTTGATCCCAAAATCTTCTGCTTGCGAAATCCGGGCAAGTTCGATACTGCTTGCAAAAGATATTGAAGGATTTACAAAAATAGAAAGCGGACTTTATCGTACACCTGATTTTTCGGACGCATCTAACAAGATTTATGTAGAAATTGATGCGGCCGTATCAAGTCTAAAAGTACAAAGGTTTTAATTTGTCCGTATCCTACTAATTCTGTAGCTATAATTCTGAACCCCCTATAATTCATAATTCTGAAGCCCCGGCCTTAAGGCCGGGGCTTCAGAACATTAATCATTAAAAATAAAATACCGTTTCCTTAGTTATTTCAACCGTTCCCTGATTTTATTTCCCGACGGAAAAAAATAATCCTGAAACATTTATTTTTTTCATTCCTTTGTGTTGCAATTTTTATGAGGCAGGGTTTAAGCTAAAAAACCTTTTCAGTTATGAAGTCATTTACTTACGTTTTATTTCTCTTTCTAACTTCCGGATTTATTTTATTCGCAAGCAATTCATCCCTATCACAGGATGCAGTAATCAGAGGATTCGTGTATGAAAAAGAAACGGGAGAACCGGTAATCTTTACCAATGTATATCTTTTACATACTACTTATGGTTCGGCAACAGACGTAAACGGATATTTTACCATCTCAAAAATACCTGCGGGAAAATATATGCTGATGGTAACCTATCTCGGTTTCGATACTTTAAGGGAAGAAATCACGCTTGGTGCGGATGACATCATTACCAAGAAATTATTTCTTGAAAAAGCATCTGTCACATTACAACAGGTTCAGGTAACTGCCGAGAGAGAGGAAGCAAAAACGGAAACAAGAACGTCGGTAGTTAAAATCTCTCCCAAACAGATCAAACAAATTCCTTCTATTGGTGGTCAGCCCGACCTGGCTCAATACCTTCAGGTTATACCCGGAGTGGTTTTTACCGGCGATCAGGGAGGACAACTTTATATTCGAGGCGGTTCACCTATTCAGAATAAGGTGCTACTTGACGGGATGATCATTTACAATCCGTTTCATTCCATCGGCTTGTTTTCAGTATTTGATACCGAAATACTGCGAAATGTCGATGTCTATACAGGCGGGTTCGGAGCAGAATACGGCGGCCGAATTTCTTCCGTGATGGATATTACGACCCGCGACGGAAATAAAACCCGCTTTGCAGGTAGAGTTGGCGCCAGTACATTTGGTGCAAACCTGATGATTGAAGGTCCGATTAAAAAACTGAAGGAAGGGAATCAGGGGAGTTCTTCTTTTATTTTTACGGCCAAAAATTCCTATCTCGAACAAAGCTCCAAATTATTTTATAAATACATCGACAAAAATGGCCTCCCTTTTAATTTTACCGACTTATACGGTAAAATTTCCCTGTTAGGAGCCAATGGTAGTAAAGTTAATTTTTTTGGTTTCAATTTTACGGATCAGGTAAATAATTATAGGGCGCTTTCAGATTATCACTGGGAATCTTATGGAGGCGGCACCAACTTTCTGGTCATTCCAGGAAATTCTCCGGTGCTTATTGCTGGTCACCTGGCTTATTCACAATACAAAATCTCACTTGATGAAACCACCTCACCACCACGTACAAGCTCGATAAACGGGTTTAATATGGGGTTCGACTTTACCTATTTTATCGGAAAGGATGAGCTTAAATATGGCATTGAAGTGCTTGGGTATAAAACCGACTATAATTTTTACAATACACTTGGCTTGCAGATTGCGCTTACGGACAATACTACCGAGTTAGGAGCCTATGTTAAATATAAAAAAACAGCCGGAAAGGTGCTCATCGAACCCAGTTTCAGGTTCCAGTATTATGCTTCGCTAGCAAATCTTTCGCTCGAACCCAGGATTGCTATGAAGTACAATACAACCGACAGGTTCAGGATAAAAATTGCGGGAGGTTTTTATTCGCAGAATTTAATCAGTGCCCATTCCGACAGAGATGTCGTGAATTTATTCAATGGTTTTCTGTCAGGACCTGAAAACCTGCCTGAAACATTTGACGGCAAAGCGCTGACACATAAACTCCAAAAAGCACAACATGCCATCCTGGGGTTTGAATATGACCTGGCAAAATACGTCAAAATAAACCTTGAAGGATATTATAAATACTTCTCGCAGTTGACAAATATAAACCGGAACAAATTGCTGGATGAAGACAAATATCCGAATGAACCGGACATCATTACCAAAGATTTTATTGTTGAAAAAGGCTATGCAACGGGTGTCGATTTTACGCTGAAGTACGATCAGAACAGGTTTTACTTTTGGGCAGTTTATTCCCTGGGTTATGTGAGGAGAAAGTATGAGGATGTCAACGGAACCATCAAGGAATACTATCCGCATTATGACAGGCGTCACAACATCAATCTTGTGGCAAATTATGTTCTGGGTGAAAATTTTGACTGGGAGATCAATGCCCGCTGGAATTTCGGATCCGGTTTTCCGTTTACACTCACACAGGGCTATTATCCCCAACTCACGTTTTCTGATGGTATCTATACCGATTATACGACTGCAAACGAAGACCTGGGTATCATTTATGCCGATTTGAATACCGGCAGGCTTTCCTATTACCATCGTCTCGATATTGGTGTGAAGAAAACATTTCAGTTTGGTGAAAACACCAAGATGGAAGTCAATGCAAGTGTCACCAACGTGTATGACAGGAAAAACATTTTTTATGTAGACAGGGTGACCGGCGAACGGGTTTACCAGTTGCCAGTTATGCCAAGTATGGGTATTGTTTTTTCTTTCTGAAGAAATCAGGCAGTTTTTACAGATTTCTGTTCTCCGTATAAAATTTAAACGGGTTTCAAAACAAATATCTCCGATTATTTGCCTTTCCTGCGCAAAAAATGCAGGTGATCGAATGCGGAAAAGTTTCTCCGCGACCTGAAATATCCTTCTGTTACAGATGTAATTTCTTCAATGGTATAGAATGCAGCAGGATTGTACCGATTGACAATTTCAATATAATCTTTTAAATCTTTCCGGTTAATCATCGACAGTGCCATTTTTACTTTCCCCGTCATTCCTTCAACGTTGGCGGTGGTAACGCCGTAACCCCTCTGACGTAAATTTTCGACCAGGATCGTGGTTTCGTTTTTGGGGATGACCCGGATAAGCACTTTGCCGATCGACAGCTTTTCCTCCAAAACTATTCCAATGTAATTGCCTGCAGCAAATCCCAGTCCATAAGCGAAATAACAGAAAATATTGTCGAGGTGCTGCATGATCTGGCTGATGGCTAACAACCAGATAATGACTTCAAAGAAACCGAGCAGCGGAGCCAGGTGTTTAAACCCTTTTGAAACAAAAATCAGCCTTACGGTTCCGATGGAAACATCCATGATCCGTGCGAAAAAAATGAGCAGAGGAAGGATCACCCATGAAAATAAATCCGAATTCATGAAATCAGCAGTCATTGTACTAAAACTGATCTTTTAATTCATTCAACGTATAAGCGAATCTTTTGCAAATATAAATTAAACCGATCGAATGCCGCTTAAATAAACTGAAATACATAATTTTGTGAGATGCAGGAATTTTGAAGGGGAAACGAATAATATGCAATAAAATCCGTTAATAGAAAATTAAACCCACATCATTTGAATATCTACACGCGAAAAAAACGCTGGAAATGGATCCTTTTCGGGCTTGCTTCGGCCATTGTTACAGTTTCGCTTTGGTATACCAACATCCTTGTAAGGGAAATTGCTAAAGACGAACGGAATAACATCCGAATCTGGGCCGATGCCATTCAGCAAAAAGCAAAATTGGTGAATTATACGGATGATTTTTTTAATCAGATCAAGGACGAGGAAAGAAAAAGGGTCGAATTGCTGGCAGATGCTTATCGTATCATCAATGTGGTGAATGAATCGGAAGCCTTAAGTTTTTTCCAGAAATTCTTTTCAGAAAACGTTACCATTCCTGTGATCCTGACCGATAATACAGGAAGAATAAAAATCACGAAAAATGTCGATTTTAATACCGATAGCGTGAAATACCTGAAAGGCGCACTGCTGGATGAGTATTCCGTGTACGAGCCGGTAAAAATTATGTATGACCAAAATCCCAATGATTTTATCTTTTTGTACTATAAGGATTCTAAATTGTTTTCCGAATTGCGTATCGTCCTAGACGACCTGATCGATTCCTTTTTTTCGGAAATTGTCCTGAATTCTGCTTCTGTTCCGGTTATTATTACCGACAGTACAAAGACAAAAGTTATCGAATATGGTCTGCTCGATCCTAAGAAGGCGGAGGATTCAGTTTATATGGCCCGAACCATGGCCCATATGGCTTCGGATAATGATCCCATCGAAATTGAACTGTCGGATAAAGGCAAACGCTATATCTTTTACCAGAATTCGGAATTACTGACCAGGTTGATGTACTTCCCTTATTTTCAGTTTGGGGTTATTGGTGTATTTCTTTTTATCGCTTATATACTTTTTAGTTCGGCACGTAAATCCGAGCAAAATCAGGTTTGGGTTGGGCTGGCAAAAGAGACTGCTCACCAGCTTGGCACACCGTTATCATCGATGATTGCCTGGATAGAATTGCTGAAAATGGATGACATCGAAAGTGAGGCCATAACGGAACTCACCAAGGATGTGGATAGGTTGCAAAAAATTACCGACCGGTTTTCAAAAATTGGCTCTGAACCCAAATTAAAACAAGAAAATGTTGTACAGGTGATTGTTGACAGCGTGAATTATATTAAATCCAGGGCTTCGCAGAAAGTCAAATATACCATTCACCAACCCAAAGACAAGGTTATCCTCGTTCCGATCAACCTCCATTTATTTGAATGGGTCATCGAAAATTTATGCAAAAACGCCATCGATGCCATCGGAGGTGACGGTCGTATCGATATCGAAATCACCGAAGAAGAAAACTTTGTTTTGATAGATATTTCGGACAACGGAAAGGGAATTCCTAAATCGAAATTCAAGACCATTTTCAATCCGGGATACACCAGCAAAAAACGCGGTTGGGGACTTGGATTGTCTTTATCTCAGCGCATTATCAGGGATTATCATGATGGAAAAATCTTTGTAAAAACCTCTGTTCAGCACAAAGGTACAACCTTCCGGATTCTATTGAGGAAGAAACAAAAACCGGCATTTTACCGGCCAACAACTCGTAAATAATCACCAGTTTCAAAACGGAAAGTCTTCTGCCCCGTCGATCTTAATTTTAACCTTTTCCTCTTTGGGCTTTTTAGCCACAAGGTGAACAGGATTTCCATCAACATAAATGGATTTGGGAGAAGTTGGACAGGCAAACTCGCAGGCACCGCAACCCACACAAATTTCATTATTAACTTCAGGGATCAGCAGAGAACCTTTATAAAAAACCATTTGAACGGCTTTGGTCGGGCAATGTTCCGAACAGGCACCGCAGGCCGTTTCATTTGTGTAAACCACACAATTTTCTTTTATAAAATTCGACTTACCCGGTTGAGTAAGTTTCTTCTGTTCTTTTAGTAAGGGAAGGATGGCGCCGGTGGGGCAAATATCACCGCAAACCGTACATTCATAATTACAGAAACTGGCATGGTAATCCATGGTAGGCTGAAATAATCCGGCCAGCCCGTATTCCGAAATAGAAGGACTCAGGACATGGGTCGGACAAGCACTGATGCATAAATGACAGGCTGTGCAATTGTTAGTAAAATGTGCAATGCTGATAGAGCCGGGTGGAGTAACCGGGTACTTTTTGATGACAGGTTTTTTTTCTGTGACCACAATCTGACCAAACGACTTTTTACACAAAGCGAAAAATCCTAATGCAGCAGGAACCGCAATTAGCAGAAAATTTCGCCTGGATTTCCCTGGAGTAACAGGATTAATTTCATTTTGCTCATTTCCTGTCCAAAACTTTTCAAACTTAACGCCGTTTTCCGGGCATACTGTCAGGCAATTAAAACAACCCACACAGCTTGAAAAATCGACTGTTTTTAATTTAGTGTCGATGCAACCTGCTTTACAGTTGGTTCCACAAATCCCGCAACTTGTACAAGCCGACGTGTCGAGCTTGATCCTGAAAATGGAAAAACGGGAAAGAAAACCCAGAAACGTTCCGACCGGACATATTGTATTGCAAAACTGTCGTCCTTTTTTGTATGAAAGGTAAACGACAAGGCTTAAAAGAGTGATTGAAAATGCAAATGCCAACCAGCTAAATGCCTTTATTTCGACAGGAAACAATGAATAATTATTCAGTTTGGTCAGCAGGTTAAAACACAGGTTATTTATTCCATAAACCACTGGCCTGAAAATATTGGAAACGATTTTTCCAAAAGAGCTATACGGATCAAGAATATTAATGAGAATATTGGATCCCGTTGCGAGGAAAATGATGCTTAAAACGAGAATCGAATACCTCAATTTGTTTTGCGCTCTGATTCTTTTGTACTTTTTCCTCTTTTTGATTTTTCGGGATAAAAATCCGGTAATATCCTGCAACGTACCCAGCGGACAAAATAATGAACAATAAACCCTGCCAAAAAACAAGGTCAATACAATGACAATGATAAAACCCGCCGAAAGTATACTGGCCAAACTTAAGAATTTAATCAGTGATGGTACAAACTGGAAAAACAGGATTCCTTTAATTACCGATGATGATAAAGAGTTTGTAAAATCAATAAATAGAAAGGATATCAAAAAAAAGAACAGGAGTGATAGGATGACCCTGAATCTTTTCAAAAATACGAAATGCATTTTGTCATAGTTTGATCCTGTTAATGTTCAGACTTTCGAGATCGTAGGTGCCGATTCCATGTTCGGCAGCTTTCACAATGTATGGAATACTTTCGGGTTCCGAACCGAAAATTTTCGCTGCTGCTGCATCAGCGGCAACAATATCAGTGGAAAGTATCTGTGACTTGAATTCAACAACATCGCTGACTGAAACGCCGCGTGGCCCGTTTTTCATCAATACTCTGTAGGCATCGATGACATTCAGGTCGGGTTTACGGAATGTCGGATAATCGGCTATGCACTGGTGTAAGTCATTCTTATGCCAGAACCGTCTGTCCCAGACAACTCCCATCATGTTTTTCATGGCAATTGATAGGTCGGTTGAGCTGTGATGCTTTAAAACAGGCACATTGATAAAAACATCCGATTCGAGGATCAACTCATGTACTTTGGCTGTTTTTAGTTTTGTGCCTTTCGGGATACTGACTTCGTGGTAATAGCTTTCCGAATTGCCCGGTACAACCTTTGCTCCGGCTTCTTTTGCATAGGTTTCGATGGAACTTGTTTTATAGCATTTGCTCCACTCATCGCAGGTATTGTCAAATACATAAACCTCTTTGGCTCCGGCATTGAAACAATGCTCGATGATCCGCTTGATCAGCAATGGATTTGTATTTCCGGCGCGTTCGGGCGATACATCCCATCCGATATTGGGTTTTACGACAACCTTTTGACCCTGTTTTACAAACGTTTTCATACCACCCAGAGATGCAATGGCTTTGTCGAACATAACATCCGGTTCGCCGTTTCTCACAGCCACCATATCAAAAGCCAAACCGGGCATGGCCCCGAATGCAAAAAGACGTTCCAGATTTCCAAATGCAAGTGCCGTTGTTGCGGCAATGCTTGTGTGAACACTATTTCGGATAAATTCCCTGCGTTTCATTTTGAATTGTATTTAATATCGGCAAATTTGCATAAAAATATCAAATTTTCAAAGAATTAAAGACTTTTGGAAATGGAATTTTTCTTTTATTTTTGTCGAATTAAACTTCTAAACTATGGCATCCTATTTAAACCCGGCTGTAACACGAATGAATATAAAAAGTATCGCAATTGATATTTTATCTGTGGCTTTTATTTATTTTGTTCCGGCCCTCTCGCATATGCTAAGCGTTCCGATTTACCTTGTTGAACCGATCCGGATCGCTCTTATACTTGCTATTGTTCATACGACAAAAAGAAATGCCTATATACTTGCATTGACATTGCCACTGTTCTCTTTTCTTGTGTCGGCCCATCCTAATATTTTCAAAGGAATGGTGATGACTATTGAATTATTGCTTAATGTCTGGCTGTTTTATGAAATATCAAAACGGTGGGCGAACCGCTTTGGCGCCATTTTATCGGCAATTGTCATTAGCAAACTGGTTTATTACCTTTTGAAGTATTTACTCCTTCAGTTTGCAATTCTTGAAAGCGGATTGATATCAACGCCAATTGCAATTCAGGTTATAACTACGTTGATTTTCAGTGGCTATGTTTATCTAATGCTAAAAGGGCAGAAAATTAATACTTCAGACGTATAACTGGTTTTGACTTCTTCAGTTATAAAGTACCTCCTAATTCAGATGATGATGGTCGTGATGATGTTGGCAGGTTAATCCGTTGTCAATCAATGAGCCATCTAAATAAGCGCTTAATGCATCACCGGCATTTCCCGAACAGCCTCTTATGACTTCAATTCCGAAGGAGTTCAGTACATTGATCGCACCTCCTCCGATACCCCCTGCAAGCATTACTGTTACACCCTGTTCGGCCAGGATTTCTGCAATGCCGGACTTACATCCGCATCCTTGTGTAGATGGAATGATTTCTTTCGTTTCAATTTCTTTCTTGTCGGTAACGGTATAAACTCCGTAATATTCACAATGTCCGAAATGATCATCAATTTGATGTTCATCTCGTAATGGAATTGCAATTTTCATTTCTCGTTGTAATTTAAATTAATATTTTGATTGTATTTTCGTCTTTTTCCCTTGCCTTTGCCGCCGTCGCTGTGAAACTTTCTCCCCAACCCTTTACCCAGTGTTCCAATTCCAGATTCCGTTTCTTCCGGTTTTTTTCGGCACAATCCCAGTTTGCGTCCTGTTTTAGGGCCTTTTCCATCAGGCCCAGTGTGATCCAATTGTGGCATATGATTATTTTATTGAGATTAAAAACTCAACCATTCAGCTTCACCAATTCGTTTGATCCGTAAAATGTACATCCCTCACATTTTACATGGTTTTCGAGGCCTTCGATTAATTTATTGCAACGTTTGCAACGGTACCAGTCCTGCTCGAAAAAGTAATCCCCGCCGTCGATCTCAATCGCCTTTCCCTCAACAAAAGCTTTGGCAATTGTTTTCAGCGCTTTATTATAAATTCGTGTAAATGTGGGCCGTGAAATATGCATTTGTTTGGCTCCCTCATCCTGTGAAAGCCTGTCGTACTCAACAATTTTGAGGCTTTCATACTCTTCGAAAGTCAGTCTCACCGTTTCTATATCGCACATTGGTATTCCAAAAGGCCTGTAACCCTTCATTTGAGGAGGTGTACAAACCTTTCTACTTTTCTTTGGACGCGCCATACTTGTTTCTTGTTATCAATTCTTTTATCTGAGGATAAATAATTAATCCGAAGATAATAACTGATAAAAGTAATATTCCTTTGCCAATTACACAGTAGGCATTGCAATAATAATTGTGACCGAATCCAAGAAGACATGAAACACAACCCAGGAGAACCATAGCAACATAGTCAACTAAAAGAATAAAAGGCAGTATCAGACCAAACTTGATTAGGATTAAATTTTTCATAATACCAATTTTGAAACAAAGATAATGAACGTACGTTCATAATACAAGCTTTTATACTATTTTTTTAAAATAATTGTTTTAATGATTTCATTAAGTTGTTTTATTGAATGGCGGGCATTTACTTACATATACCTTTCTGCCGGCAGAAATGCCATTATTGCAACTTTTTTTCGGTGGCTTCACTGAAATACAGAGATCAGTTGTTAGAAGCGCTTTCCCACGAATTGAAACTCCAAAAAAATTGGTTAGGAGATGACACTATTGAAACCATTTATTTTGGTGGTGGAACACCATCACTTTTGTCGGAAAATGAAATTAATGGATTGATCGAAACGATCGGGGTGTATTATAAAGTCAGTCCGGATGCAGAAATTACGCTTGAGGCCAATCCGGATGATCTGGGTAAAGGGACTTTGAAGAATTTACGCCATACAGCAGTCAACCGGTTGAGTATCGGGGTTCAGTCTTTTTTTGACGATGACCTGCAATACCTAAACAGAGTGCATTCCTCAGGTCCAGGCGACCCATGCAATAATAGAAGCCCTGGAATCGGGGTTTCAGAATATAAGTATCGATCTAATCTATGGCATACCTACACTGACTGAAGAAAAATGGAATTCAAATCTCGAAAATTTTTATTCATTTGGTTTGTCACACCTCTCTGCATATGCGCTAACCGTAGAACCTAAAACAGCTTTGGAAGTAATGATCCGTAAAAAAAGGACGGAAGGAGTAGATGAACAAATGGTAATCCGGAATTTCAGGCTGCTGATGGACTTCATGCGAGAAAATGGATACCAGCATTACGAGATATCCAATTTTTGTAAAGATGATGCATTTTCAAAACACAACCGAAGCTACTGGTCGGGTGAAAAATACCTTGGAATCGGGCCATCGGCACATTCCTTCGACACGAGGTCACGTCAATGGAATGTTTCCAATATTCCTGAATATATCGAGGCGGTTGAAAAGGGCATTATACCTGCCGAAAAAGAACCTTTGACAGAAACTCAGAAGTACAATGAATACATTATGACTTCGTTAAGAACAATGTGGGGAATCGATTATCACAAATTGAGAACAAATTTTGGTGAAGAATCGGCCCGGTATTTTTCCGAAAATGTACAAAAGTATATTCACGATCAAACGATTGTTGAATTGGAAGGACTGTATTTTCTTACGGATGATGGAAAATTATTTGCCGATGGCATTGCATCCGATTTATTTTTGTAAACCGGAATTTAAGATTGTAAAATATGAAGTATCGGAAGATATCAGCAAACATTTAAAATTTATCCCTGACACATGCAGTAAATCGCTGTAGCGAAGGGGGTTCGATAAGAAATTAATAACGAAATATTAGCAAATGAAAATATCCCGGAAAATTAATATATTTGTGCATTATTTGCCAAAGCTATTATGTCTTTTGGGATTATAATTATGGAAACGAAATACATTTTTTTAATCATCGCATTCATCCTGTACACGCTTGCAGTCTACTTGTTTTCAAGGCTCGGTAAATCCCGTGAAATAGGTATGTTTAAATTATTCCTGATTAGTTTTTTCCTGACACCGATTTTAGGTCTTGCTTTTTATCTTAGCTCAAGCGAACGTAAAATCAATTTTTATAAACAGGCAAGTTACCAATGCGATAATTGTGGTTATGTTTTCATGGATGCTCATAAATACTGCCCTAATTGTGCAAAGGAAGGAATTCAGATCAAACTTAGACCCGTTTCGAAAATTATGACTTAGTCCGGCAGGTAAATCAATTTTCTGCTGATGGTTTTTTTGCCAGAGGATATTTTCAAAAAGTAAATTCCACTTTTTAATCCATCCAGGTCAGCAGCGTTCAGTATAAATTTACTTCTCCCAACAGGAATATCTCCTTCAAAAACCGAAAAGATGAATTTACCGTCACTGTTATACAGGCCTGTAATTATCTTTTCTTTCGAACCCTTATTACGAATTTCAATAGAAAGATACGATGAAAATGGATTTGGAAATACTTCTGCAGAAAATGTACTGTTTAATGTTGTAACATTCTTTACTGAAGTCAAAAGTGTATCCTGGTTCAGGTCGTAGCGGTACATTGAGCGGCCGAACGTTGCTGCGACCAGCATCCGTGTTTCGTTATGCAGTTTCAATGCATTAACCGGGACGTTCGGCAGGTCAGTGCCCAACATTTCCCAGTTGATTCCGAGATCATGAGTTACAAATGTACCCACGTCGGTGGCAATATAAAGAACAGAATTATTGAGGGGATCAACGATAACATCGTTAATAGGCGTTTCAGGCAGATTACCGGAGATGTCTTCCCATGAATTTCCTTTATCCGTTGTTCTGAATATGTGCGGAAGGTATTCATTCCATCTGTAACCGGAAAAGGTAACATAGGCCGTATTTTCTTCTGCCGGATCGGAAGTTAGCCGTGTCACCCATCTGTCTGGGAGTTCCGATGAAATGTTTTCCCAACCCGTTCCTGTATCAGTGCTTACCCACACATTACCATCGTCGGTCCCCACATAAACGATTTCGGGATTTATGGGTGAAACAGAAATGGTTGTGATTGTCCCGTAAACGATATTCACTCCGGGTCCGTTTGTAAGGTCCGAACTAATGGCCGACCATGAAACAGCCCTGTTCGTGGATTTGTACAATCGGTTCGCTCCGTAATATAAAATCTGGGGATCCGTGGGATCGAAAACAATAGGCGTATTCCAGTTTTTCCGGTCCACGTTGCTAATGCCATTCAATGCATAATTAAAGGAATTTCCACCGTTGACCGACCGTGCAAAATTCCCATACTGATATTCGGCATACACATAGTTGTTATTTACCGGATCAACCAGAACATAAAAACCATCGCCACCGTAAATACTTTGCCAATCGTCCGTATTTCCTGTAAGGGTACGGTTAGTTCCGTTATCTTGTGTGCCTCCGTATAATCGTTCGGGATGTTGATTATCAATATCGATCGTGTAAAATTGCGTAATGGGCAGGTTGTTTATCCATGTCCACGTATTTCCGCCGTTTTGTGAAATATAAAGTCCACCGTCATTTCCATTGACCAGAAAATTATGATTTAAAGGATGAGAAACAAAACCATGGTGATCGACATGAACTTGTGGATCGGTGATGTTGAACCAGGAATTACCTCCATTGGTCGTTTTGTAAAGATCGAAGCCGATGACATAAACAATAGCCGGATCAACCGGATCGATGCTGATCCTGCCGAACCACCAGCCATAGGATTGATAACAATATTGGAGAGAACCATCGTTGGTTTGTTCCCAGGAATTCCCATTGTCATTTGATCTGTATACACCCTGAAAGTAACCAACATCATCAGCATAGATTGCATACAGGATAGAAGGATCTGATTTTGAAATATCGATCCCGATCCTGCCCACATTTTCTGCAGGAGAAGGGAGTCCGTTTGTCAGTTCTTCCCAATCAAGTCCGCCGTTATTTGATCTGTATATTCCGCTTGTTATTCCACCGTACGTTTCTTTGTCAGGTCTTCTTACCCGCTGCCACATACAGGCAAATACCGTATCCGGATGCTGGGGATGCAACACAATGTCAATCCCGCCGGTCGAGTCGGAAACAAAAAGAACATGTTGCCAGGATTGGCCTCCATCAATCGATTTATAAATTCCGCGTTCCGGATTTTCTGCAAATAAATTACCCATAGCTGCTACATAAACGATGTCCGGGTTTACAGGGTGAATTGCGATCCTACCGATATTCCTGCTTTCAGCCAGGCCAATGTATTCCCAGGTTTCGGCCCCGTCTGTTGATTTATAAATCCCGGTTCCGTCATAAGTCTGTGACCCGCCACCGGCGTTGGCTTCTCCTGTGCCGACATAAAGAATGTCCGGATCGGAAGGAGCTATTGCAATATCGCCGATCGAAAGGCTCATGGAACTATCGAAAACCGGAATCCAGGACTGTCCCTGATCTGTTGATTTAAAAACCCCTCCTGAAGCTGCTCCTGCATAAATAGTCTCCATATCTGAAGGATGCATTTCCACATCCGACAACCGGCCTCCGATATTTAAAGGTCCCGCAAAAATCCAGTGCGATGTGTCTTTTTTAAGTTTAGCCTGGTTTCTGAATTGGTTGGCATGCTTAAGCGATTGAATATAAACATCCTGATTGATCTGTCCGGCAGGATAAGCCCTTTGCCTGAAAAACCAGTCGTTTGGAGGCTGTTCAGCAGTCTTTCCTTCAGGATTGTTTCTATTTGGGTAATAAAATAAAAGAATAAGTAAGGAAAGAAACGTTGTGAGAAGGAACCATTTTGTTTTCATGAAGCATTATTTGGATTCAAAGATAAGAAAGAGTTGAAAACTTGAGCCAGAATCATTTTCCGAATATTCCGATCAATTCAGGAATTTATTGATGGTTTTGAAAAGTTCATCCGCATTGATCGGCTTGGTGAGGTATTCATCTCCTCCGGCTGCCAAACTTTTATCTCTGTCTTCTGACCTGGCATAAGCAGTTTGAACAATGATTGGCAGGCCCTTCCTGAATTTTTTAATCTCCGTGATGGCTTCCAGTCCGTCGAGCAACGGCATCTTAATATCCATGAGAACCAGGTCGATCTGCTTGTTTTTCTTGCACATTTCTACAGCTTCTATACCGTCTTTAGCCCAGAGTAATTGTACTTTCGTTTTTTGAAACAGTGCTTCGAGGTAGGTATAATTCAATATTGAGTCTTCTGCAATTAAGAATAATTTTTTACTCCAGTCAACTGGTTCCGAAACGACGGGTTTGTCAGGCAGTTGTTCTTTTTTATGATCCTTTTTTACCGGCAGGCTCAGGTAAAAAATAGCTCCGTTATCGAATTCGGATTCTACCGTAAGCTTACCTCCAAGCAATTCAGCAATCTTTTTTGAAATGGCTAAACCAAGACCTGTACCTTTTTTATCATTCGTTTTGGTGCTTTCGACCTGTCCGAATCGCTCGAAAATCAGTTCCTGTTTATCCTTTGGAATGCCAATACCCGTATCTTTTACATAGAAATCAATCTGATTTTCAGATGGCCTCACGAACCCCAGTTCAATGTAACCGGTTTCAGTAAACTTAAGCGCATTTCCAAGAAGGTTTGAAAGTATCTGTCTAATCCTGCTTGGATCGGTTGTAATGGTGAATCCTTCTTCAATCATTGGTTTATTCAGACGCAATTCCAGCGTTTCTTTACCATTTTTGTTCTTCATCTTTAGGAAGGTTGCATACATTTCGTCCATCAGTTTATCGACATCGCATTCGGCAAAATTGATTTTGATCTGACCTGCTTCAATTTTTGTTATATCGATAATATCCTCAATCAGGTTCATTAGTGTATTGCTGCCTTGAGTGATATAATTGATGAACTCCTGACGCTCCTTCTTGGAAAGTTCCTGGTCGGAAAGTATTTCCGAAAATCCGATAATGGCATTCATCGGAGTCCGGATTTCATGTGACATATTGGCTAGAAAAACCGATTTCAGCATATCTGCTTCCTCTGCATTTCTAGCAGCTTCTTTTAATAAATCCTCAGTTTCTTTTATTTTGGTAATATCCCTGACGATTAATAGCAAAGCGTTTTTATCAAAATAGCGTATCTTACTGGTATGAATATCTACCGGGATGCAGAGACCGTCGGATGTTTTGGAATAACCCCTGAAATCGGTTAGTTCGCCGGTAATCCACCGGGGAAATTCGCGGGCAACCTGGTCTTTATGCGAAGAGGGGATGAGGTCCATAATGTTTTTACTCACCAGTTCTTCTTTCTCCATTTTATGCAGCCTGCATGCAGCAGGGTTCGCATCGAGAATTTTTCCATCGTAATCCTCCACAAAAACAGCATCGGGCGAATCAAAAAAGAGTGTTTTAAATCGTTCTTCACTGTTTCTCAACTCTTCTTCAGCAAGAACCCTGTCGGTTATATCCCTGTTTGTAGCCCTTCGTCCAAGATATACGCCCTCCTTGCTGTATACTTTCTGACAGATATGGCTGATCCACTTAACCTTTTTATCTTTTGTTACAATCCGGTAGTCGAACTTAATAACATTTTTGTCCGATTTTTCTTCTGACTCATGCTTTGCATAAAGCGGTAAATCATCTTCAAGAGTGATGGTACGCAACAGTCCGGGATTCGCTACGAACTCAGAAGCCGAATATCCCGAAATCCTTTCGCAGGATGGTGACATATAAACGATCGAATCGTCGGGAGCAACCCAGTATTCCCAGTCGTAAGTAAAGTCGGCCAGTGTCCTGAATTTTTCCTCGCTTTTCTGGAAATCATACTCTGCTTTTTTCCGTTCGCTGATATCCCTAATAACACCTTCAGAACCTATGGGAACGCCCTTTTCGTTTTTAAGCAAACGGGCATTGAGTGAGGCATCTATAGTATTACCGTCCTTGTCAATTAATTTGATGTCCTGGTCGGTTATAAATCCATTTCTTAATAAAGCCCGTGCTACAGATTTGATGAACGGTTTATTATTAAAAAAGTCATAAATCGTTTTTCCCTGAATTTCTTCGGGAGAATAGCCTCCAACTTTCAATACCGAAGGGCTGACTTCAAGGATGGTTCCATCAATGTCTGCCTTATAATATACATCCTGGTATGCCTCAAAAATTCTGCGGAACTTTTCTTCACTGTTTCGCAAGGCATCCTCCACTTGCTTTCTTTGAAGTGTGATGGATCCCAGTTTTACTACCGTTTCAATAGCCTCCGGGTTTTCAAGCTGCTGGTTTTCCGGAAGCATGATCATGGCATTTCCATAAACTACATTTTCCCAGGTCAGTCCGATCAGGTAAATATCTCCGATATGAAGCAACTTACGGAGAAGGCTGTATGTATTCCTTGGAAAAATGTTGTTACCAATCTCAAACAGGCCGTCGTTATACTTGATCAATTTCCCAAATGAAAGGTTTCTGATCAGTTCATGGTTTAATTTGATATTGAACTGAAACGGTTTATTGTTGATCAGATCAAGCAATTTGGAGCGCGGTTCTTCGGAACTCTCAACGTGCTCTATCTTGGTAATGTCAGAAAAATAATCGTATGAAACCAGCAGGATAATGGATTCACCTGTGATCTCTTTTATTTTTTGGCCGAGAAACCGATAGATATTCTGGTCGGTTTTAAATTCTGCAAATTCCATTGCTTTCTCCGACAAAAATTCAAGACTGCTCAGGTGTTTCTGTTCCTTTTCTTTTGTCTGTCTTGCTTCAGTAATGTGATTCAATACGGATTCATACATCGTTATGTGTGTGTGTGTGTGGGGTTGGTGTTGGCATGATGGTGATGTCAGTGACGGCCATGGAGATGGTATCTGGGTAAAGGTGGGTGTGACCTTTCGGGAGTGTGTGTGGGCTGTTTGAGTAGTTTGCTGGTGACAGTGTATTTGTATTTTGATGGTGGTTGTGAGAGTGAGTGAGAACTGTTATGTGTATGTGTATGTAATTTTATTTTGGTATGCATGAGCCATGGCGGTTGGTGGCGGGTGTGTGTGACGTTGTTGTGGCATTCATAATGTGTAACCCATCATTGGTATTT
>CAVXTE010000073.1:0-32350 GCA_963764475.1 uncultured Bacteroidales bacterium | reverse complement strand
CTTCGGGGAACATGCAGCTTATCCTTTCTATGGGTTCTGTGCTTTATAAGCTCACACCTGAAGAAGCCATGAATGCAGTGACGATCAATGGTGCTTATGCAATGGGTGTAGAAGATGAGCTTGGATCGATCACAGTCGGCAAAAAAGCAAATCTTTTTATTACTAAAGAGATTCCTACCCTTGAGTTTATGCCGTATGCATATGGTAGTAATAAGATTGACCAGGTTATTATAAATGGGAAATTGCAATAACAGTCCATGACATTTTACAACACCATAATCTTAGCGTTGAAAACAAGGGGACAAAAAAATGAATTTATTTTTATCGGGTGTTTATCTTCTTAATTTGTCTTCAATTTATAACTTTGTCCGCATTATTGAAATCTGAATCCTCAATTCTAACTTATTTAAAAGCAGAACAATGAAACAGTTGATCGAATGTGTCCCAAATATTAGTGAGGGGCGGGACCCGGAAATTATAAGGCAGGTAACCGATGTCATCGAAACAGTTGAAGGTGTACGCTTAATTGATGTCGATCCCGGAAAAGCCACCAACCGGACTGTGATTACATTTGTTGGTCCGCCGGAGGAGGCTTGTGAAGCGGCTTTCAGGGTGGTTAAAAAAGCTTCAGAACTCATCGACATGAGCAAACATCATGGAGCTCATCCGCGATTCGGAGCAACAGACGTTTGCCCGCTTGTTCCGGTCGCTAATATCACGATGGATGAGGTGGTTGAATATGCACGAAAACTGGGTAAAAGAATTGGCGAAGAATTGGGGATTCCAGTATACAACTACGAATTTGCAGCCAGCAAGCCTGAACGTAAAAACCTTGCAAATTGCCGTTCTGGAGAATATGAAGGATTGAAGGAAAAGTTAGCTAATCCAAAATGGAAGCCTGATTTTGGCCCTGATGAATTCAGTACTTCTATCGCAAAAACAGGTGTCACAGCAGTCGGAGCCAGAAACTTCCTTGTGGCTTATAATGTAAATCTGAATACAACTTCAACCAGACGGGCAAATTCAATAGCTTTCGATGTACGGGAAATGGGACGGGTAAAACGTGAAGGAAACCCGATAACAGGTAAACCTGTCAAAGATGAAAAAGGAAATCCCGTTTACGAACCCGGAGCATTGAAGAGTGTGAAAGCCATCGGCTGGTTTATCGAAGAATATGGAATTGCACAAATTTCGATGAACCTGACAGACATTACCGTCACCTCCGTACACAAAGCATTCGATGAAGTTTGTAAAAGTGCTGAAAGCCGCGGACTCAGAGTAACAGGCTCAGAACTTGTGGGTGTCATTCCTTTAAGCTCTATGCTGGATGCCGGTAGACATTACCTGGCGAAACAACAGCGTTCGACTGGCATACCCGACAGGGAGATCATCAGGATAGCTGTTAAATCACTCGGACTTGATGAACTCAGCTCCTTCGATCCGGATAAAAAAATTATCGAATACATTCTTGAAGATAAGTCGAAGAAAAAACTTGTCGACATGACCGTTAAAGGTTTTGTTGAAGAAACAGCCTCCGAATCTGCTGCTCCGGGTGGTGGATCCGTTTCGGCCACCATGGGAGCCATGGGTGCAGCGCTTGGTGCAATGGTTGCTAATC
The DNA here is from genome assembly GCA_963764475.1 of uncultured Bacteroidales bacterium. Classification (GTDB taxonomy): domain Bacteria; phylum Bacteroidota; class Bacteroidia; order Bacteroidales; family JAADJA01; genus JAADJA01. Next base: position 30,732 of record CAVXTE010000073.1, on the reverse strand, counting down.
TTTCAGCTCATAAGCCCGGCTGGGATGACCGCTGGAATGAATTTTCAGACTGGGCTGAAAAAGGCAAGTATTACCATGATCAGTTGCTGAAAATGGTGGATGAAGATACGGATGCATTTAATAAAATTATGGACAGTTTTGGACTCCCGAAAAAAACGGATGAAGAAAAAGAAATTCGAAAACAAGCCATTGAAAATGCCACAAAAAACGCGATCGAAGTCCCGCTGAAAGTTATGACATTGTGTTTTGAATCGATGGGGGTGATGAAGGCAATGGCAATGACAGGAAATCCAAATTCAATATCGGATGCCGGTGTGGGAGCTATTGCTGCTTTAGCCGGTGTGAAAGGTGCATTCCTGAATGTGAAAATTAATGCAAAAAGCCTCGAAGATAAACTGTATGTTGACGAAGTGATTAAAAAAGGAAAGACAATCCAGGAAAAGTCAACCATACTGCAAAAGGAAATCCTCAATATTGTGGATGATAAAATCTGACCTGCAACACGTAAATACTCTCAATAACTTGTATATCACAACCGGTGTTGCGTTCAATCGGGAATTAGAATTCTGTTCAGCAAAACCCTGATCAGGTATTTTACCAAAAAAAGATTTTTCGTGCCAATATACCAGTAAGTGAAAAAATTAATAGCTTTACAAAAATTTTTTAATCGTAAATCAAAAAAAGCACACAGATATGGTCAAACATGTTGCCATGTTTAAGTTAAAGAGTTTTGATCATAAATCACAAAAGCTCGAAAATGCACTGTATTTAAAAAAAGCTATTGAACACCTCAAAGTTTTTATCGACCAGGTGAAGTATATCGAGGTCGGTCTGAACTTCAACGAAAAGCCCAATGCTTTTGACCTTGTATTAACGGCTACTTTCAATACGGAAGAAGACCTTGAAAAGTACCGCGATCATCCCGAACATAAAAAAGTATTGGTCTTTCTTAGTCAGGTTGCCGAAAAGACCGCTGTTGTAGATTATGAAATATAAACTATCCGTTTGATATTTCAGCCTTGCCATACATGATAATTGTCGTCTTATCTTTCCTTTGCATTTCCATTTAATGATATTCCTTCCAAAATTTTTTTGATTAGAAAGTTTTATCGGGAAACTTAATTATTAAAAAAATATTCTTATTTTTGAAGACTTGTCCCATTTAGGGAATTTTCAAAGAAACCGGAAACTGAACTTTTTATAATTATTGTTTAGATTTATTCGGGGCATTTAATTGGATTATCTTATGCCAATTGAATAAATCCTTAACAGATTAATGCAGGTGAACCATTAAGTAAAATACGAACACTTAATAGGAACATCAAATTTTTTAGCCAAAAAAATAACTAACAATAATATGAACACTCAATCTTTCCGTCATGAACCAATCATCCTTTAAAAACATCTGCCGGCTGTTCATTTTGATACTGATTATTACTGGTTCCTGCAGCAAACCTGATTTTGAATTTGACAAAATCAAATTAGACAATCTGAACTCCGAATGGGGACTGCCCCTTGTAAAATCGACCCTAACCCTGGAAGACTTCCTGAGTGATACTGGCAATATCATTCAAACGCATGATGACGGTCTTGTAACGCTTGTTTACGAAAGCAAGAACATCGTCTCAAAAGAAGCATGGGAACGAACACAAATACCGGATCAGCACAAAATATTGAACCAGTCGTTTGACATGCCTGCATTACCTTTTGGTTTTGATACAACATTACCCCTCGCTTATCAATTTACCTTTGATCTGGAAAATCAGGGACAGCGAATTGATAGTCTTATACTTACTTCAGGGATGTATAATCTCAAACTTAGTACGAACCTTAACAAAGACTTTTTTGCCGTTAAACTAATGATTCCGAATATTATTAGCCGTTGGACAGGTGATACGCTTACATTTTCATTTGACCTAAGCAACCCACAGGGAAATGAGATCAACATCGACACGACAATTGATTTAGCAGCTTACTATGTGCAGTTTGATAATTCGGTTCAGCAAAATACAGTCGATATCAATGCCCTGGTCGGTATCAGTTCGGATGATAATATCGACCTTTCTCCTTATCATATAAATCTCGAAAATACCATTACCAGCCTGAACTATTCACAATTTTACGGCTATATAGGTGAACATACAGAGTCGTATGAGGATACCATTGACCTGAATCTTTATCATTCTGCAGATATTGGCAATATTACTTTTGGAGCTGAATGTGTAAACATGAAAATTGAAATAGAGAATGAACTCGGGTTACCGTTGCAAATTGAAGCCGAAAAATTCACAGCCTATCATACTGGTGGCAGTAATCCTGACAGTGTTGATGTTTACCTTTTCGGACAAGGCAATCCGAATATTTTTACGATAAATTCTCCGGCAGAGGTTGGAGACGGTGTTTTGACGACAATTGAAGTAAATGAAGCCAATATCAGTGATGCCCTTAATATATCACCCAATAAAATATTTTTTAAACTCAATGGGAATTTTAATTACGAAGGCGACAATCAGACAACCAACTTCTTTTCTGATACCAGTATTCTTCAGATCTATGCAAGATTAAGTCTCGATTTGTATGGAAATATTTCTTCATTTAAAATTGCTGATACACTTGATTTTTCTCTTGATCCGGTTGATAATCTTAAAGCAGTTGAATTGAAGCTGGGTATCACCAATGGTTTTCCAATTGAAGCAACTGCTTTGGTTGATTTTCTCGATGATGAAAATCAGTTGTTATATTCATTATTTTCGGATGATGCCGATATCATTGTCTCAGCAGAAACTGGTGATCCTCCTGAATGCAAGGTCATCAACCCTGCACGAAAAGAAACAACCATTTTAATTGATGGAGATGCAATGGAATCGGTACTTAAAGCAACGCAGGTTGTTTTTATGTCTACGTTATCTACCGAGCCTGGTAAACTTGTCAAAATTTATTCAGATTATAATATCGACCTGGAACTTTCTGCAAAACTTTATGTCAACTTTTAATTCAAATCTTTGAAAAAATGAGAAGACAAAAGAAAACAAAACTGATAATGCTGATCTTTTTGGCTGCATTTAGTGGATTCGTCAATATCTCAAATGCGCAGATTTCACGATCAACCTATTTCTTAAACTATCTTCCTGCCGCCAATAGTCTGAATCCCGCCTTTGTCCCTTCGGGGCAATTTTATTTTGGTCTTCCGGTGTTATCATCAACATATATCGGTGTGAATATGCCAGTAAATTATTCTGGCATAACGAGAAGAAGCAATACAAACGATGATGTTTACCTCGACCATGAACAGATACTGAACAAACTCGATGACGTAAGTCTTATTTCTGTGAATTTTTACAGTTCGCTGGGTCAGGTAGGTTACCGCTTCAACCGGCATGTTTTTCAGATCAGCGTTGCAAAAATCCTGACGACAAATATCTACCTTGAAAAAGAGTTATTCAACTTTCTCCTCGCCGGTAATGCGGATGACGCGTATATCGGAAGAAACTTAAATTTTAGTAAAACGAATGTGAATTCAACACTTTATCATGAGTTTGCATTCGGCTATGCATTTGATCTTAACAATTCACTTACATTGGGAATCAAGCTGAAATATTTAAATGGTGAAGCTAACATTTATACCGAAAAGGCAAATGTTAATTTTTATACGGATGCAAATTCGGGATATGCTCTCCGAGCTTCTTCTGATCTGGAGTTGCATACTTCGTCATATTATGGTTACCTCGAAGATATTGGCGATCAGGATGTAATGCAATACCTGTGGCTCGACTTTTCGAAAAATACTGGTTTTGCAATGGATGCAGGAATAAAGTACAACCCTCTTCCGGATTTACAGATATCAGCAAGTGTAATTGATCTCGGGAGCATCAAATGGAAAGATAATGTGAGAAATTATGTTTCAAAATATCCTGACAAAGAATTTTTATTTGAAGGGATCAATATCAATGATTATATAGATGAAAACAGTATTTCAGATTCCATTCCATTACTTGATTCAATCGGTGATCATTTTGAAATTGTTAATACAAGTGAACCCTATGTTTCAAGGCTTGTTCCAAAATGTTATCTGGGTGCAACTTATGACCTGACACGGAATGATCAATTCGGCATTCTGATTAAAACCGAATTTTACAAGTATTTAACGAGAACTTCGTATACGATCAACTATAAGCGCAAATTGGGCAAGCCAGTTAGTTTACTTGTAAATTATACCTATGTTCACAACAATCACAACTTTGGCCTGGGTTTGTCCATCATTGCGGGTCCGGTTCAATTTTATGCTTTAAGTGAGGGGGTTACCTCTTTTATAAATCCGCTTTATGCCCGCAGCGCATACTGTCAGTTTGGGTTAAGTTTTATGTTTGGTAACCATTGAAGCATATCTAATTTTGAAAATTCATTACCAGAGGGTATCAAATTCTGATGTTATTTAACTTTTTTTAACAATTTTTGCAAGTTTGTAAGTGGTTTTGATTAAAAGCATTAACAACTTTTATTACAATAAATTTTTATTTCTCCCTTAGTTACCTGAATTTTGCAGCAACTTAATTCATAATATATGCTCGGACTAATCATTCTGTTGCCCATTTCTTTTACCATTATTGCGTTTTTCGCATGGCCCGTATTTGTAAAAGCAGGTGAACAAGGCTGGATAACAATCATCCCTTTTTACAATCTGTATATCTGGCTGAAAATAATTGACAAACCCATGTGGTGGTATATTTTCCTGATCATACCATTTATTAATGTGTTTATGCTGATGCTGATGATCGTTGAGTTGGCAAAATGCTTTAACAAACAGGAATTGTGGGAACAGGGTCTTGCGGTTATTCTCCCTTTCATTTATCTGCCTTACCTGGGATTATCACCAAAGGAAAATTACATTCCGGCTGATAAGCGGGTTAAGATTCAAAAAACCTGGATCAGGGAATGGGTTGATGCTATTATTTTTGCTGTAATTGCTGCCACCATCATACGGACATTTTTAGTTGAAGCATACACAATTCCGACATCATCAATGGAGAAATCATTACTTCGGGGTGATTTCCTTTTTGTAAGTAAAATATCATATGGCCCCAAAATTCCTAATACGCCACTTTCTTTCCCCTTTGTGCATCATACAATGCCTTTGTCTGATGACCGTAAGTCGTATCTTGAATGGATAAAATTGCCTTATTACCGGTTCCCGGGTTTTGAAAAAGTCAAGAATAACGATGTTGTTGTTTTCAATTATCCGGAAGGCGATACTGTTTCTACCGTATTTCAAAGTAATGTCAGCTACTACCGGTTGGTAAAGGAATTTGGCCGGAGTGCTGTATGGAGAAACAAACGGAAATTCGGAAATATAATTTATCGTCCTGTCGATAAGCGTGAAAATTATATAAAACGTTGTATTGGAATCTCAGGCGATACACTGCAAATCATCAAACAGGATGTATTTATCAACGGGAAAAAGCTGCCGTTTCCGGAAGAAGGTCAATATAAGTATTTTGTAAATGCTCCGAAAGGAATTAATCAGAAATTTCGTGACGAGATCGGTATCTCTGATGAAGACTATGATGCCTGGAAACGCGATAGTTACCGCGAATTGCCCCTTACAAACGAGGCTGCCGAGGAGTTACGAAAAAGACCTTCCATCGAGAGTGTAGTAAAGGATGTAGCTGAACCCGGTACCTGGACTCCATATTTATTTCCTTTCGATTCGCTGTATCATTGGAATATCGATAATTATGGTCCGATTTGGATACCGAAAAAAGGAGTTACCATAAACCTCAATATGAACAATATTCCCTTGTACAAACGTTTAATCAAGGTATATGAAAACAATGACCTTAAAATCCAGGATGGCAAAATATACATCAATGGAAAGGAAGCCAATTCATATACGTTTAAAATGAATTATTACTGGATGATGGGAGATAATCGTCACAACTCAGCCGACTCAAGATTCTGGGGCTTTGTTCCTGAGGACCACATTGTTGGAAAGGCTTCCTTTGTCTGGTTGTCACTGAATCCTGAAAAATCATTGCTTAATGGTAAAATCCGATGGAATAAACTATTCCGGTTCATTCATTAAAACTTTCCGATAGTGTTTTTTTGGAACTAAAGATAAACTACTAATCATTTTGGGATTTGGGTAGTTCTAATAAATAGAGTATTTAAAAATAAAATTTATCAATAATTAACATGAAGAAAGCAGAAATTCATACAGTCGAAGGAGTGATGACGGTGGAGTTTTTTGAGAAAGATGCTCCCAATACAGTGACAAATTTCGTCAGTTTGTCGAAAAAAGGATTTTATGACGGATTGACCTTTCACAGGGTCATTCCTGATTTTGTGATACAGGGAGGCTGCCCCAACGGAGACGGTAGTGGAGGGCCCGGGTATACGATCGATTGCGAGTTGGATGGTGATAATCAATACCATGACAGGGGTGTTCTTTCGATGGCCCATGCCGGAAGAAATACTGGAGGTTCACAATTTTTTATTTGTCACAACCGTGAAAATACGCAGCATCTCGATAGACAGCACACTGTTTTTGGCAAAGTGGTAGAAGGCTTGGATGTGATCGACAAAATAAAACAGGGGGATGAAATTCAAAAAATCGTAATATTGGAATCTTAAAAAAAATAATCATAATGAAAAGAAATTTTTTAGTGATGTCATTACTGGTGGTAGTTTTGACATTCTGTTTGCAGAAAACGTATGCCGGAGATAAAGAATTTTCCGGAGTTATTGTTTACAATGTAACCTATTCCGGTGATAAAGTCACCGACCAGATGCAGAGTATGATGCCTAAAACGATGGTTCAGAAAATCAAAGGAAACATGTCGCGGGTTGAAATGAACATGGGAATGGGCCAAACAATCGTAATTTTTAACGGTGAAGATAAATCGGGCGTAACTCTTATGGATCTGATGGGCCAGAAATATGCCATGAAAATGACACAGGCCGATATACAAAAAGAAATCGATAAAGGGCCGGATGTTAAGGTTGTAAAGACAGAAGAGGTTAAAGAAATAGCAGGCTACAATTGCAAAAAGGCCACCATCTCTTTCACGGAAAAAGGGGCAAGCACCGAAACACAATTTTCTGCCTATTACACGGAAGAACTTGGTAGTGGACTGATCAACTCGGATAATCCGCTTTTCAAAGATATTCCGGGTGTGATGCTTGAATACACAGCTTCTGATAACGGTATAATAATGTCGTTTTCTGCTGTCAGCGTGGACAAGAAGAAACTTTCGGATGATGAATTCCAGATTCCGGAAGGATATAAGGAGATCAGCCAGGAGGAACTTCAAAGTATGTTTGGCGGCTGATAAAAGTTATCAAATTCAGCCGGTTTATAAAATCCTCTATTTGAGGATTTTTTGTTTATGCCTGAACACACACTTTTATTAATTTTGTCGGGTTATTAAGAGAATCCTTTCAAAGGATAATCTGCAAACTTTTACATGGGAAAGCGTAAAAAAAATTTGAACAAGTCGGTGAATAAAAATTCAGTGAACGCAAAAAACGGGCACAAACCTTTTTTTGCATTTCTGAAAAATGAAAAGTTCCGCAAGGTTGTCGGACTGATCTTTATTTTCTTTTCCCTCATTCTACTTTTTTCTATTATCTCTTATTTTTTTACCTGGAAACGCGACAGCACGATCAGTACAGGGGATCATGCAGTTAACTGGATAGGTTCGGCAGGTAGAGCCATATCAAGATTATTTATCGAAAAGTGGTTCGGGATTTCATCCGTATTATTCGTCCTGCTGTTTTTTATTTACGGAATTAAATTGTTTTTCAAGCATTCGCTGATGCGGATCGGACGAACCACCCGCATTTCCATCATTGCTATTGTTTGGATTTCGGTTGCATTGGGTTTTGCGATGCCTGATTCCTTGAGTTATCTTGGCGGCACTTTCGGTGTTTACACTTCAGAATGGATGACAATGGCTTTAGGGTCTATCGGCACCGGCCTTGTTTTGCTCTTTATCCTGATGGCCTTCCTCATCATTGCTTACAACTTTTCATTCGGTTTCCTTCATCCGGCCAATTTTAAAAGGAAAAGTGAAGTTAAAAAGGAAAAAAACAGTGGAATTCCTGGTGTCGACCTATATAATACCGAGGAACATGCAGTGGCTGATGATGAAAAAGATTTTGACATAGTAAGTGGTAAAGGAAACGATCTTGATGATACAGAACCAATGATCATTGAAGATCCGAAAATCCAAAAAAATGATCAGGAAGCAAAGGCTACTAAAAATCCGGATGTGGAGCTTACTATCGAACAGTCATCGGGAGACGGTATCCTGAACGAAAACGGGAATGGAGAAGATGAGTTTGTTGATCATAAAACTGTTGATGAACCATATGATCCATGGCTTGATTTACCGAATTATAAATTTCCACCGCTCGATCTTCTGGAGGAGTATGGCTCGGATGAAGTCAAGGTTCAGAAAGATGAACTGGAACGAAACAAGAACCGGATCGTTGAAACGCTGAATAATTATTCCATTCAGATTCAAAAGATCAAAGCGACGATAGGCCCAACGGTCACGCTTTACGAAATTATTCCGGCTGCTGGAGTTAGGATTTCAAAAATTAAAAATCTTGAAGACGATATTGCACTTAGTCTGTCAGCTTTAGGTATCAGGATCATCGCACCCATTCCGGGCAAAGGAACCATCGGGATTGAAGTTCCGAATCAAAATCCGGATATTGTATCCATTAAGTCGATCCTGTCATCCGAAAGATTTCAAAATACAAAATACGACCTTCCTTTTGGTATCGGCAAAACCATTTCGAACGAAAGTTTTATCGCCGATCTTACAAAAATGCCTCATCTGCTTATGGCTGGAGCTACCGGTCAGGGGAAGTCGGTGGGATTGAATGCAGTTATAACTTCACTACTTTATAAAAAGCATCCAGCTGAACTCAAATTTGTGATGGTGGATCCGAAAAAGGTTGAACTGACACTCTATTCTAAAATTGAACGGCATTTCCTGGCCAAATTACCCGATTCGGAAGAGGCTATTATTACAGATACCCGCAAAGTTGTCAGAACACTCAATTCTCTTGGCATCGAGATGGACAACCGTTATGAATTACTGAAAGATGCACAGGTTCGAAACATAAAGGAATACAATGCCAAGTTCAAAGCAAGGAAACTGAGCCCGGTGCACGGACATCGGTTTTTGCCTTACATCGTGCTGGTTATCGATGAATTTGCCGACCTTATCATGACAGCAGGACGCGAAATTGAAATTCCGATCACAAGGCTGGCTCAGCTATCACGTGCAGTAGGACTTCATCTGATCATCGCCACACAGCGGCCTTCAGTTAATATCATTACGGGATCAATCAAAGCCAACTTCCCGGCACGAGTGGCATTCAGGGTAATTTCAAAAATCGATTCAAGAACAATCCTTGATACAGGAGGGGCTGATCAACTGATCGGACGCGGTGATATGCTTTTATCTACCGGAAGTGACCTGATCAGGTTGCAATGTGCTTTTGTAGATACACCTGAAATTGCGAAGATCACGGATTTTATCGGTTCTCAACGTGCCTATCCTGATGCGTTCCACCTTCCGGAATATGCTGATGAAGAAAGCGAATCCGTGGGAGAATATGATCCGAACAACCGTGACGAGATGTTTGAAGAAGCCGCGCGGATCATCGTTCAGACCCAGCAGGGTTCGACCTCATTATTGCAACGAAAATTGAAACTGGGCTATAACCGGGCAGGACGGATCATTGACCAGCTTGAAGCAGCTGGTATTGTTGGCCCTTTTGAAGGAAGCAAAGCCAGAGAAGTGAAGATTGCGACTGAGATGGCTTTGGAACAATATTTGAAAGACTTGGATGCAAAATAAAAAGACTGGGATGAAAAAAATCATGCTGTTGTTATCAGGTTTGATAATCATGAACCTGTTGTTTGGCCAGGATGCAGATAAAGGCGATAAAAAATCGAAGGAAATACTCGACCGGCTGACTGCGAAAACAGAGTCCTACAAAACGATGAAAGCCGAGTTTTCATATAAAATGAAAAATACGGAAGCCAATATCGATGAAAATTACGATGGGACTCTGTTGGTTGAAGGGAATAAGTATAAGCTGAACATCTCAGGTCAAACTGTCATTTGCGACGGAACGACGATCTGGACCTATATCAAAGATGCCAATGAAGTGCAGATAAATTCTGCTACCGACTCGGATGAATCGATCACTCCCAGTAATTTACTTTCGTCCTACAGCAAAAATTACAAATCAAAATTCGTTCATGAAACGTTTATGTACGGTACCACTGTCAACGTTATTGACCTTACACCCACTGAAGGGAAATCTTATTCAAAGGTGAGGGTTGTCATCGATAAAGCGAAAGACCAATTACTCGAACTAACGATCTTCGATAAAAACGGAAGCACATACTCCTATATCATCAAAAAGTTCACTCCAAATGCTGCTATCAAAGATTCGGAATTTACCTTCAATAAAGCTGATTATCCCGATGCTGACATCGTTGATATGAGGTAATTTATTCGGCTTTGCAGTAAACAACCCGTTTTGAATTTTCCACCATCGTTCTCAGTTACTCTACCAAAACGGGTGAACAATGTAATTTATCCACAATGATATTAACAGGAGTACGTTTGATAACTTTTACTGTATCCCTTTATTTACAAAGGTTTCTTTACATATTTTTGCAGCATGAGTGAATTGTTGACTGAAAATTATACCGAAGATAACATTCGATCGCTGGAGTGGTGCGAACATATCCGCATGCGTCCGGGAATGTATATCGGAAAGCTTGGTGATGGAGCATCGCAGGATGACGGAATATACGTAATAATCAAGGAGATCATCGATAATTCCATCGATGAGTTCGTTATGGGAAGTGGGAAACTGATCGAGCTTTCGATTGTGGAGAAGACAGTTACAATTAGGGATTATGGCCGGGGAATTCCCCTTGGCAAAGTCATCGATTGTGTATCAAAGATCAATACAGGAGCAAAATACGATTCAAAGGTTTTTAAAAAGGCTGTAGGACTGAATGGAGTGGGTTCGAAGGCGGTAAATGCTTTGTCATCATATTTCATGACACAGTCCGTAAGGGACGGCAAAACCAAAATTGTTGAATTTGCCAAAGGCGTGCTTACAAATGATCATGAGGAAGAAAAAACGGAAGAAAAAGACGGGACAATCGTGACGTTTACCCCTGATAGCGATATTTTTGGGAACTATCATTATATTACAGAATATGTTGAAAAACTTCTTTGGAACTATGTGTTTCTGAATAACGGACTGACGATAAAATTTAACGGAGAAAGGTTTTATTCTAAAAATGGCCTTCTCGATTTGCTCGAAAGAAATATTAACGGCAACGGGCCCACCATTTATCCTATTATTCACTTGCAGGAAGGTGACCTGGAGTTTGCTTTTACCCATAGCTCAAAACAATATGGTGAGGAATATTATTCCTTTGTGAATGGTCAGCATACAACGCAGGGTGGAACACATCAAGCAGCTTTCAGGGAAGCGATTGTCAAGACGATTCGGGAGTTTTACAACAAAGATTTTGAAACGAACGATATCCGGACATCTATTTTAGCAGCCATCAGTTTAAAGGTCCAGGAGCCGGTTTTCGAATCGCAAACTAAAACGAAACTTGGATCCATGTATATGGAACCTGATGGGGTAACCGTCCGCAATTATATCAATGATATTGTAAAACGGAACCTCGACAATTATCTTCACCGAAATCCGGAAACTGCCGAAACCCTCTACCAGAAAATCCTTCAGTCGCAGACGGGAACGAAAGGAACTTGATGGAATTAAAAAACTGTCACGGGAAAGTGTGAAAAAAGCCAGTCTGCATAATAAAAAATTACGCGACTGCAGAGTTCACTACAATACAAATCATGAAGCACGTCTCGATTCTACCTTGTTTATTACGGAAGGGGATTCGGCCAGCGGTTCAATCACCAAATCGAGGGATGTAAATACGCAGGCCGTTTTCAGCCTTAAAGGTAAACCGCTGAATTGTTTCGGATTGAGTAAAAAAATTGTTTACCAGAATGAAGAATTCAATCTTCTTCAATCTGCCCTGAATATTGACGACGACATCGAAAACCTGCGGTACAATAACATTGTAATTGCCACGGATGCCGATGTCGATGGCATGCACATCAGGCTGCTTCTGCTGACATTCTTTTTGCAATTTTACCCCGAACTAGTGAAAGGAGGCCATTTGTACATTCTGCAAACACCCTTGTTCAGGGTTAGGGATAAAAAAACCACGATCTATTGTTATTCGGAAGAAGAAAAACAGGAAGCACTTAAAAAGCTTACCGGAAAGTCTGAAATTACCCGGTTTAAAGGTCTGGGTGAAATATCACCGGATGAGTTCAAGCATTTTATCGGTGCTTCTATTCGGCTTGATCCGGTCTTGTTACAGCGGGAATCGTCGATCAAGGAGATACTTTCCTTTTACATGGGCAAAAATACCCCCGAACGCCAAACGTTTATCATCGATAATTTAAGGGTTGAAGGCGACCTGATAGAAGAAGCCGCAAAGGTTGCCTGATTAGAATTCAGAATAGAGCGTTTTAAACGCTTTACCGAGATTATCAGTTATGTTTTCTGCGATCATTGCTTCTTCCCCGTATTTTTTCGCAGCAAAATCCCCCGCCAGCCCATGCAGGTAAACACCGAGTATGCAGGTTTCTTTTGATGTATAGCCTTGTGCCATTAAACCCAGTAATATACCGGTAAGCACATCACCACTTCCGCCTGTTGCCATACCCGGATTTCCTGTTGGATTAAAAAAACATGTACCATCCGGACAGGTAATGGCTGTATGAGCTCCTTTCAGGACGACATATGCACTGTGTTTTATTGAAAATTCACGCTGTAGCTGATTTCTTTCAAAATCATTGGCTGTTTTACCTGCAAGCCGCTCGAATTCTTTCGGATGGGGTGTATAGATGCTGTTGGGTGGGGCAAACGATATCCACGTCCTATTTTCGCCCAAAATGTTAATGGCATCCGCATCGAAGATGATCGGGACTTTTGAATTCTGGATCAACAGTTTTAAAGCATTTTGCGTTTGTTTTGCCTGCCCGATCCCAGGACCGACAGCCAGTGCATTGTAAGGTGAAATATCCGGCAGATAAGAAAAATATTCCTCTTCAGTGTCGATACTGACCATCACTTCGGGATTGGCCGTCTGCAGAATGGAATATCCTTTTTTAGGTATGTGCACGCTTATCAATCCTGCACCTGCCTTCAATCCGGCTTTTGAAGCCATAACGGCAGCACCCATCTTTCCATAACTTCCTGATATAAGGAACCCGTGTCCGAATGTCCCTTTATGCGAGAATTTTTTTCGCGATTTAAGGATTGTTTTGCAATCGTCATGCGTGATAAAGTAATTTTTTACCTCTACCTGATTGATGAATTCCGGGTGTAAACCAATGGGCAATACTTCCCATTCTCCCACATATTGATCATTTTCAGGGAAAACAAAATCCAGTTTCGGAAACTGAAACGTCAGTGTATAATCCGCTTTAACAATGGATCCCGAATTTTCTGTATTTGTCGTGTCGCAAAAAAGGCCGGAGGGTGTATCGACAGCGATGACTACAGCTTTACTTTTGTTGATATGATCGACGACATTCCCGGCAAAACCTTTGACAGGCCGCGTCAGTCCTGAACCAAAAATGGCATCAATAACAAGATCATCTTCATTGATATTGGGAAGCGAATTGTTTTCCTTTAAATCAACGAGCTTGACCGACTTTATTTCTTTTAACCGATGGTAGTTGATCTCACAGTTTGGTGATAATTTATCAGAATACCTTACCAGGAACACTTCCACCTGAAAACCGGATTCGCTTAACATGCGTCCCAGAACAAGTCCATCGCCCCCATTGTTGCCTGTTCCGCAAAAAATAACAAACTTTTTCCCGATCCCTGCTTTTGCCTGTATCCACGCGAACAATTCAGTTGCTGCCCGTTCCATTAGATCAATATCGGCGATGGGTTCGTTTTTTATCGTGTACGCGTCAGCTTCCCGTATTTTATCGATGGATAATATTTTCATCACCTGCTTATCATCTGCCGTTTTAGAATCTTAAAATAAAAAACTATTCTTTTACAACGTAACAACTTGCAAGGATATCATGCAAAGCCTGCTTTTTCTCTGTAAAACCTGCCATAATATAGCCAATCATTATAATCATGGAGGAAAGGATCTTTCCAAAATACCTCCCAGTAGCTCTTGCAAATGAAATACGCTTTCCTTCGTAATCGGTAACCTTTATCTTTAGAACCAGTTTTCCGACTGTTCCTTGCGTTTTAGATGACTCCATAAGTGCAAAATAAAGCCATTTAATGGCCGTGGAAATAATTGACATTGAAACGACAGCTCCGATAATTGGACCCATATACATCAATGAATTTTCAGGGTCATATCCCGCTTCTTTAAGAGAGTAAAGTGAAATCCCAAAAATGCCAAGGATTGGCAAAATAAAAATCCATAAAATAAAAGAAAGAATGATTGAATCGATTATCCAGGCCAAAAACCGCCACCAGAAACCGGCATATTGCACGGGTTTCGATTGTTCAACTGCAATATTATTCATGTTTTCCATACGATATTATTTTGAGGATTAATGAAAATTGTGAATCATTTCCCATGGGAAAAAAGCAAAGTTCAATCCCAGGAAGAACAAGGCGACGATCAGCATAAATAAAAATAATCCGGCCAGTACCAATCCAATTATTGCCACCGTTCTTCCCGATTTAAGGTTATTATAAGAACCGGGTGTATACTTTCCCGGATCCTGATTATACAGCGCCATATCCTTGTTAGCCAAAACCAATGCAATAATGGCCAGTATCAGACCGATAATTCCGTGGCACCAGCAAAGTATGATCGATATGATTCCGAGTGTCAATACTGTTTGCGCATTGGGAAGCGGTATCTGATTGACTTGGGTTTGTTGCCCGGTAGAAGCGTTTGTGTTTTCCATGGTCTAAATTTTAATATGATATAAAGATCAGTTTTACAGCATAATTGATTACTAGAATTACCACTGTAAATATAAAGGAAAATTTTAAAATGGAAGCTCCTTTCCTGAAATCAAAAAGTAAATGCAGGATTAGGAAATTCACCATAAAAACAATTGGAAGCATGGCAGGGTAAGCTTTCAGGCTTTCCAGAATGTTTCCTTTCAGCAGCAGAATAAAGGCTGTTTGCATTCCACATCCCGGGCATTCAATACCCAAAAAATGCTTATAAAAACAAGGCAACTGGTGGGCTTCAAGCCATTGGATAAGTTTTTCCACAATGTAAAATTAATGAATTATTTGCTTTTATGGCTAACAGTTAACAACCAATAACAAAGGCTTAAAGGCTAAAGGCTTTGAATTCGTGAATGTTTTTAATTTTGCCTGAAATTAGGTTGGAATGGCAAGGAAAAAAGAGATGCTGCCACTTTTTGAAAAGGTGGAAATACTGGATGCCGGTGCAGAAGGCAAAGCGGTTGGCAGAGTGAATGAACGGGTGATTTTTGTTCCGTTCGTTGTACCGGGAGATGTGGTGGATATTCAGGTGTCGAAGAAGAGGAAATCTTACTATGAAGGCAGAGCTATAAAGTTTCATCACTTTTCGGATAAACGGACGGAACCCAGGTGCGAACATTTTGGTATCTGTGGCGGCTGCCGCTGGCAAAATATGCTGTACGAACATCAGCTATATTTCAAACAAAAACAGGTTGAGGACAACCTGAAACGGATCGGTAAATTCGGAATGCCTGAAATAAGTCCCATTTTATCCTCTGAAAATATTTTTTATTACCGCAACAAGCTTGAATACACCTTTTCGAACAAACGCTGGCTGACCGATTTTTCAAAGGATGTCAGGTTTGAAGATCGCGATATGAATGGTATCGGCTTTCATATTACCGGCATGTTCGACCGGATCGTAGATGTAAATCACTGTCATCTTCAGGATGAGCCATCCAATGCTATACGACTGGCTTTAAAACAATATGCCCTGGACAAAGGATTAACATTTTGGGATGTAAAAAAGTATACCGGTTTCCTCCGAAATCTCATTATTCGCCTTACATCCACGGGCGAACTCATGGTGATCCTCGTTTTTGGCAATGACGACAAGAAAAGGATCGTGGAAATGATGAAATTTACAAAGGCAAAATTTCCTCAAATCAACTCGCTCTTCTATGTAATTAATGAAAAGCATAACGATATTATTTCTGATCTTGAACCTGTCTTATTTTCCGGAACGCCATACATTATCGAACATATGGAAAACCTGAAGTTCAAGATCGGGCCGGTTTCGTTTTTCCAGACAAATTCGCATCAAGCTTTAAAACTTTACACGATTGTCCGTGAATTTGCCGGATTAAAGGGAAGTGAAACCGTTTACGATCTTTACACCGGCACAGGTAGCATCGCCCTGTTTATTGCAGAAAGGGCCGTCAGCGTTGTCGGTATTGAATCTGTTACTGCAGCAATTGAAGACGCCAGGGAAAACGCCAGACTAAACAGGATTGAAAACGCCCGGTTCTTTATAGGAGATATCGCAAAAACACTGAATGAAGAATTCATTCTGGATAATGGAAAACCCGATGTCGTAATAACTGATCCACCACGGGCGGGAATGCATCCGGCTGTGGTAGAACAGCTTTTAAATATGGAATCGGCAAAGATCGTTTATGTAAGCTGTAACCCCGCCACTCAGGCAAGAGATGTAACATTTTTAGCTGAAAAATACACGGTGAAAAAAATCCAGCCCGTCGATATGTTTCCTCACACCCAGCATGTGGAGAATGTAATGCTTTTAGAACGGATTTAATCCTATTGCACCATCAGATTTAATCTCTGGTTTCTTTCTACGGAAAAGAGTTTTCCAAATGCGATTATTTTGAACCGGGATAGGGTGGATGGTCCTGGTGCAAATTAGCACTGTGCAATTTTTCAACTTCGGATATTCAATGGTTACTACTTGATTACTAAAGCCTGACCATGAACTACTTTTTCCCTGCCTGCTTGAAGCACCGAATACTGTATCCATAAGTCTTGTAGGTGTAGCCTGAATAAAGTTCTGCATTTGCATTGAGCAAGCTGTAATAGTGACCGTTGGAAGAAGTCGAGACCGAATTCCAGAAAAAGGCACGGGTTCCCTTAAAGAAAAAGTCACCGGTATTTGTCCGGGCACCGCCAGGCAATGCACTGAATCCCGTTTCGTTGGTGGCACCATCATTCGGACTTTCCCAATGCGATGTTCCTGTTTCTTTAAGTTTTCCACCTGCTGTAGCCGGATCGCCCAGGTCAGAGAGCAGTGCACTCCATCCTTCATCAGCAGGAACAGACCAGCCTTCGGGACAGATTTTCTTTGCACTGTTCATTGCATTAAAATTATAAAGCAAACCATAGGTTGCCTTATTTGCATCGTCGTTGTCATAGTAACAAGATCCGGGACCTGTAAGGTTTTTCCATTCTGTATTATCAGAAACTATAGGGATTTCAGTTCCATCATTAAAATGTGTGGCGATGAGATTTTTGGCCATCCACTTATAATTGCCGATTGTAACTACCGGGTATACATTCCCGTCGACGTCTGTTATCGTTTCACCCGTATTATTTGGATTGTCCGAGTCATCACTTTTCTTTGAGCATGTTGTTAATAGAACAGCGCAAATCAGGCCGGTACACACGATGAAAAATCTTTTTGTTTTCATAATTGTAAGGATATAATTGAAAATCTGTTTATAAAACCACCTCAATACCAAAGAACCAACATCCGGGGTTGTAAAATAAAAACCTTTCAAATATAAGAATATTTAAACAATGTGCAATCCTTTTCCCGATCCTGAAAGTTATCGGAACTATCGGTGCCTGGCGTCCCTCCTCAGGCATCAAACGTCTAAAAAATAATCGGCTATGCTCGAAGTGTCATCATCTAACATGGGATTGCTGATACCGAGGATTTCTATTACTTCTACAGCTAAGGCTTCACCGGTCACGAGTCCGAAAACCAGTTTACTGATTTATAACACAGCAACCGCAGGCGATGTAACACCAGGATATTATTACTGGGATTCCAAATGGGTTCGCCTAACGGCAAGTGTCGATCCGGAAGTAAACCATGACCTGGTTATAAAAACAATAAATGCAGCTCTTCTGCAAATGTCCTTATCAATTAGCCCTTTTCCAATTTTTTCTTACAATAGCATGACCTCCACCGCAAATTTCCGGGGTCTTTTTTCTTTATTCCGATGAATTTGAGACTGTTTAAAATTCAACAAAAAATTTGACAGTACCAATTTTGCCACTAAGTCGCTAAGACACAAAGGAAACACAAAG
The DNA here is from genome assembly GCA_963764475.1 of uncultured Bacteroidales bacterium. Classification (GTDB taxonomy): domain Bacteria; phylum Bacteroidota; class Bacteroidia; order Bacteroidales; family JAADJA01; genus JAADJA01. The sequence continues at coordinate 12,342 of CAVXTE010000073.1, read as the reverse complement.
AGTTGAAAATGAATAGATCCCTTGGTGAAACTTTGTGTTTTCGTGTCTTTGTGGCATTAAAAAACAATAGTTTTATCATTTATAAACAGTTTTTGAATAGAAAAAGGCAGGCTGGTAATTAAATGCTCTTACGTTCAGCATTCTACAGGTGATTTCTACCCATAGGGCCTGGCTGGAACCTTAATGCGATTGACAAATCTTATATCTATACTTCACGCGGCCTGGTCAGAAGGCCATGTCGATGGCCGGGTCAGGATTGGGTCGAGTCAGTGAGTATTCTTTGTATTCATGCGGGAGTTGGGGATTTCTTCTTTCAATTTCATTGTATAACAGAATCGCCGTTTTTAATTTTTTTAACATAAAAAAACTTAAAGTCACTCAAAATCAACAAACTTAGTAAATGACCTTTTGTTTTTTTACGAAAAGTGATTCATTAAATTTATGGAGGAAAGAAAAATGAAAAAGCTGAAAAATCTGCGACTTTTACTGTATTTATTCCTGATTGGGGCAGGTCTGCTGGCACTTCAAAGTTGTGTTACTACAAATATATACCGTACCCCACCTGTAACGGTTTCTGATATAAAACAGATGAGCAAGGATGGAGTTCCTGCTAAAACGATAATCAGCAAGATGAGAAAATCACGTACTGTTTATCGTTTGAAAGCCGACCAGCTTGCTGAACTTCAGAATGAAGGTGTGGCTTCAGATGTTATCAACTATATGGAGCAAACCCATTTAAATGCCATAAGGCACAATCAGCAACTTGAGGACCTCGGTTACTGGTGGCCAGGATGGGATGGATATTATTACGGTGGACCGGCTTTTGGCTGGCCGTATAATTACTGGAACTTTAACTGGGGACCTGGGATCATCATGGAAGGATATGGCCACGGCAGGCACCATGAAGGGGAAGAACATGAAGGGCATGAAAAACGCTAAAGGTGTTCAGGTTGTTGATCTAAGGTAGTTCATTTAAGTAATACGATTGTTTCATTCGTATTTTACTGATGTTGCCCATAAGTTTTCATACAAAGATCATAGCCTTTGCCCGGCTTGAAATTGTCTCTTCCTATATCCAAATCATCCGGATTTAATGTGGCAATTTTCAAATCCCCTATAGTGATGATTAATTGTTAATCATTTTGAATAAAGAAAGGAATATTGGTTATTCGATAGTTCAAATGATGATAGCGTGGCCACGGGCAGGATATTCAACTGCAAGGGCCGGCAGGTACTTGATTTTTAATATTTTTGCCAAATGAAATCAAAGAAAGAACTCAAAAACGAGTACAAACTGATGAAGTTCCCAACGGGGGTTTATCAAATCACCAATACAGTCAACAACAAAATCCTGATCGGATGCAGCACCGATCTGAATGCAATCTGGAACAGGATCAGGACACAACTAAAGTTTGGAAGCTTTATGATCGATGAGATGCAGAAGGACTGGAATACATATGGTGAAGATAAATTCCGGTATGAGATCCTGAGTGAACTCAAACAAGACGACCCGGAAAAAACCGATTATTCCAAAGACTTAAAAGTGCTGGAGGAAATGTATCTGGAAGAGCTGCAACCCTATGATGAGAGTGGATATAACAAAAGAAAAACAAAGACATTATAGGTCACTGACACAATTTTTACAGGATGACTACAGGCAGAGACTCGTGACCAAATCCTTTTCCCAAGGTTGATTGAGAATAATCAGTTTACCTTAATTTTATACCTGGAGCCTAAAATACAAATTCAGAAATCCCGATGCCATTTATTTTATTATGTTTACGGTCGTATGGATGATGGATATTACCATAGATTCTGCTGGTTGGTGGTTAGAGAGGCTGGATGTAAAATGTTCTGTCGTTTAGCAAGCGCCAGGTGATACCTGCACACGAGGTAGGGCTTGAAAAAATGCCGAATCGGGGGGTAATATATCTAAATTCACTCTATATATATTATTATAAACGTCATCTGATGTTTAATTTTTATCAAATTTATTTCGTGTAACTTAGTGCCTTAGAGTCTTCGTGGCAGAAAATAAAATTTTCAACAAAGGCACCAGAACTCCAGGGTTCACTAAGATCCGTATTAATAAAAATCAACCATTCAACTTTTTTATTTTAGAATGTTTTAAAATTTATTATCAATCTTTGTTCAATCCGTACTACGCGATATTATAAATTTATTTGGATTTTTCTGCGGAATACATTGGCTGGATTCATATCCGGGTTTCAATGCCGAAAGGATAAACCGATAAAATAGACTTTTGATGATGCATTTTTAAGGCCGTAATAAATACCCGCATCCAGGTTAAGATTTTTCTTCAACTCATACACCAACCCCCCATTTAAAAAGTATTCATAACTATTTATTTCAGTTTCCCTAGTTATTAAACTTTCAACAAAAAAATCAACATTTCCTATAAATTGATGTGCGATAGTTGCCGAAGCAAGAGTGTTAAGATGGTATCCCTTTCCTGATTGATTGTCCTTTAAATCAATCTCAATCTGAGTGCCCAAATCCCAACCTTGCGGTAGCGATATGGAAAAAGGGAAAACCACACCTCCCGTAATTTTTGCATTGGAAACTGTGGGAATATTTACAAAAGGTAGAATAGCCATTGCTGTTTTACCTTGATCGTTTCCCCAAATGTTTTGTTTCAACCTGATTGTTATATCGTCAAAAGATGTTCTCGTATCTGTTGAACTTCCGTTTATGACCCTTGTATCGACAAAAGATCCTGCAATAAATTGAATGTCCAGTGATTTGGTGAGACCCGCTTTGAGATTAAAATCATTGAAAGAATTTTCTATCATTTTGATTCCATCTTCGGATGTCCTGTCTGTTTTAAACAGATCTGTTTCAAGCTGAAAATGCCCGGCATCCACTGTATATGGACTTTCTGTTGCATCGGGGCGGTCCGTTTCGAAGCTTCTCATTTGGTCTTTAGGGCATGGATGAAAAATATGGTAATTCCGTTTTGTTGAATCCTGTAAAGATTGTGCATAACCTGAAACGGATAGTACCAGAAGAACAGGAAAAAGATATGTTTTTTCTCACAATAAGTTAGCTTACAATTAAGATTGGGATCTTCAATTTATGTCTTACCGAATCAACGGTGGTACCAAATATAAGGTCTTTAAATCCTTTATGCCCGTGCTCTCCCATCACCAGCAAGTCGATATCCAGGTTTGAAATTATTTTCGTTATCTCGGAAGAAGCAGTTCCAAAACCGATTTGGATATTGACCTCATAACCTATTTCCTGTAACTTGTTTTGATACTTAACCAAACTGTCATAGTCCAGCTGGGTTTCGTAATCCATCGTGTTTTTACCCAAATAACGTGCAGCTGCACTTTCGACAACATGGATAAACGTGTAGATAGCCGATTTGCCACCTTGATTTAATGCACTTTTTATTATTTGCTGGTCATTACCAGAGAAATCGATAGCCATTGCGATATTTTTATATGTTACGGATTCAATGCCGGCAAAATCAACAGCCTGTCCATGCGGCAACTGTTTCCTTTTTTTGGCAACTGAAACTATAAACGGGTGAATAAAAACATACCCCAAAAGCGCAAGACAGGCCAGCGCAACTGGAATTACAATGGCATAAATAAGAATTTTATGTTCTCCTGCAGCACCAATCCACCCTGATATTTCATCGATAACCAGGTGAATATTCAGATAAACAATGATGGATGCACTGATCCATGCCAATACTTTTACCCACGGTTTAATTGTAAATTCTTTCATTAGTTTTTTGTCCGAATTAAAATGAATGAGAGGAATAACGGCAAATCCCAATTGTAAACTTAAAACCACCTGACTTAATATCAACAAGCTTCCCAAAGCTCGTTCCCCAAAATAAATAATGGTGATCAAAGCGGGTATTATTGCCAATAAACGTGTAATCAATCTTCTCAGCCAGGGTTGTATCCTCAGGTTCAGGTGGCCTTCCATCACAATTTGTCCGGCCAAGGTGCCGGTGATCGTTGAGCTTTGTCCCGAAGCAATCAATGCAATAGCGAAAAAGGCCGGAGCAGCGTTTCCAAACAAATTATGCAATAAATCGGATGCATCCTGAATTTCGGCAACATGAAAATATCCATTCACATAAAATGCGGCAGCAGCAAGCACCAGAATTGCAGCATTAACAAAAAATGCCAGGTTAAGGGCAATCGTAGTATCGAAAAGATTCATCTTAATGGCATTCTTCATTCCGGCCGATGTCCGGTCAAATTTTCTGGTTTGAACCAGCGAGGAATGTAAATACAAATTATGCGGCATCACCGTTGCCCCAATAATTCCAATAGCAATATACAGGGCATCACCACCCAATCTTGAGGGAATAAACCCTTGAATAACATCACCATAAACAGGTGAAACAATAAACATTTCGATTAAAAAGGAAAAACCAATAATAAATACCAGTGACACAATGAATACTTCCATCGTTCGCATTCCTTTTTTTAGCAGGAAAAGCAATAATATTGTATCCAGTGCGGTCAGGCTTATACCCCAGATTAAAGGAAGTCCAAAAAGTAAGTTAAGTCCTATTGCCATACCCACAATCTCAGCCAAATCGCAGGCTGCGATGGCTATTTCGGCTAAAATATATAAAGGAATGTTTGCCCATTTTGGATATGCATTTTTTGATGCCTGTGCCAGGTCCATGCCTCTTACAATTCCTAACCTGGCACTTAGCGACTGCAAAAGCACGGCAATAAGGTTCGACATGAGCAAAACCCAAATTAGTTTATAGCCGAATTCGGAACCACCGGCAATGTCTGTTGCCCAATTCCCGGGATCCATGTAACCTACACTCACCAAATAGGCAGGTCCTAAAAAGGCTAAAAATTTCCTCCACCCTCTTTTATCTGTTCGTACTGATGAATGTACCTCGCTTAATGATTCCGATTTCATTTGTTATAGCTGTTTGAATTTTATATGCAAAAGTAATAACTTAGATCATTCTAACAATTGTGTGTTACAATTTGTTTAATTTTGTTTTATACAACTAAATAATCATGTCTTCACAAACAGAGGAAAATTATTTAAAATCGCTGTATGCACTTGCAGAACAAAAAGGAGAAGTGAGTATATCCGAATTGGGCAATCTACTTAATGTAAGTCTGCCTACTGTGAACAGTATGGTGAAAAATCTGAAAAAGCAGGGATTGGTGAATTATGAAAAATACAAACCCATTTCACTTACTGAAAAAGGGAAGAAAGAAGCTGCCTTAGTTATTCGAAAACACCGGCTAACTGAAATGTATTTGGTTAATAAAATGGGATTTGGCTGGGAAGAAGTCCACGAAATTGCAGAACAACTCGAACACATTCACTCTCCTGTGTTATTTAACAGAATCGATGAGCTACTGGGTTTCCCTAAAATTGACCCGCATGGCTCGCCCATACCTGATAAGGACGGTAAAATAGTATTTGTATCACATATAAAACTTAGTGCATGTCAACCCGGTGAAAAAGTGAAGTTAATCGCATTGGCCCATTCATCAACGGATTTTTTAAAATTTTTAAATAACCGGGAATTGAGCCTTGGAACTAAACTTGAAATTATGTCTGTCGAACAATTTGACGGCAGCATGACCATTAATTACAGTAGCCATTCTTCCGAAGTATTTTCCCGTATTATTTGCGAACGCTTGCTGGTTGTTCGGCTGGAATGAACCTGTTGAAAAGTAATTAGGAATAACCCTTCCAGCATTGGCTTTCGTGCAGGAGCGAATTGTTAGCTTCAGGAACGAAAATGGGATTGATAAATCTTAATATTTATACTCCACACTGTCTGGTCAGGAAGCCATGTCTGGGCCTGGAGTCTGGATTGGGTCGAGTCAGTGAGTATTCCATGTATTCATTTCCCTAATTACTTTCAGATACCTGCTTGATTAGCAGAAATCCCGTTGAGAATAAATTTCTACTCTACTTTTTGTAATAAAGCTTCCAGATTATTTATTTGGGTTGTCGTTTGTGGTCCGGGGCTATTATTTCTTATTCTTCTGATTAGATCATTTGCATCTGCAATTTGCTTCTTATTCCAGGATGATGGGTCGGTGGCATTGAGAAAAACAAGTCCATTGATAATGCCACTGGGTGAAAGAGATTTTAATTTATCTTGATTGTACATTCCCAGTGCAAGAGTAATGGCTTGCGGAAAAGATTTATACTCATTGATTAAGGTGGCCACAGCTTTCTTGCGTTGATCCGCTGTGCTGGCATTCATTTCCGATATCAATTGAGCAATTGGTTCGTTCTGTATGGCATTAATACCATTTTGACCCAAGGATTGCAATGTCGTATCCGAAGATGTTTGCAGTCCGGTAAATAATTGCTCTGCCTCTTCTTTTGTAAGGGCCAGCCTGATTAGATTCAATGTAAATTTTATTTCTTTTTCATCGCTACTATTTAGTGTAGGGAATAAGCTCAACACCCACTTATATCGTTCGACTCTTTCTTTTGATTCTTCTACACCAGTTGACCTTTCCTTGAGCGTTATTTCCAATGCTTTTAAATCTTCCTCCCTTTTATCAATTTGTGTTTTGGTATGGGTATTCCAAACCGTTAGGGAAAGAGTGATTATGGAACCTAAAATGCCTATCCAGAATGATATTTTTGAAGATAAGTTTATCTTGGAATCTGATCGTGTACCTTCAGAGGAGGGAATATTATTAACAGTAGTTTCTGTCATGTGCAATGAGATTTAAAGATTAAATATTTCTGAGTTAATATTGATAAAAAGCATTTCAACTGCAAACCAACGTTGCTGTATATTATTTTCAAATATACATTATTTTAGCTGTGTCATACAAGAATTGCCTCAGTTCCCTCGCTAAATGTTTGCAATTTATATTTCCTTTTCCTTTTCCAATCCAGCCATGGCTAAAGTAAAAAATTTCAATTCTCTTTTTGATCAAGTATCAGTTTTTAATCATTTTGAACCGAGAAATGCAGGCTGGTAGTTTAACTGGCTGCTGTTTGGAAGCCACAGTGGATACTTTCACACATACCCAGGTTTGAATTCATGCATCAGCTGGGGATTTCTTCTTTCAATTATCCAAATCCGTTTCAAGTTTAATCAAATTCAAAGCATGTAAAAAGACGCGTTGCAGTTTAACAGGATCAGATCAGTTACAACAAATGAATAACAAATAAGCAATTGAACATGATTAGGGTTAGTATTTTAGAAATCAAAGTACGTGGTGTGTCATAATTAAACATAGAGTTAACCCTTTTTATTTAGGTTCAATACCTTTGCAGTTTCAGTTGTTATTCAGTTGGTCGAGTTTGTTTTTAGCGTCAATCATTCCAAGGTCCGCGGCCTGTTGATAATATTTTATCGCTTTTTTTTCACGTTTCGGATCTTTCATCGCTAACTCTCCTTCTTCGTAATAAACAGGAGCATAATCGGGATATTTATATTGAGCTTGTTTCAAGTAAAACCAGGCATTTTTTTCATCTCCGCTTTTGTTATATGTAAATGAGATTTTCAAAAGATAAAGGGCTTTATAATCCTCTAAGTCCATTGCCTTAAAATAATTCATTATAGCTTGTGAATAATTTCCTGACTTATAAGCCAATTGTGCCAAACCATTATATGTGTTTGTCAGAAGAGTAGTATCATAAGTTTTCAAAGCTTCATCGAGAAGTCTGTTATAAATAGTTCCTGCCGTTGCATAGTCTGATTTTGCAGCGGCAATGTCTGCCTTGAGCATTTTTTTCCAATTTTCCATTCCTTTTGCTTTAATCTTGTCACAATCCTCTGCTGCTTCATCAAATTTTGACAAATAAAGATTTGCATAAGCCCTGTCATAAAGTGCCTCATCCAGCAAAATATCAGAATTGCCTAATGTGGGCCATGCTTCACTAAGATAGCGCAAACATTCATTTAAATAAGTATTATCTGAAAAACGGGTACCCGTATATGCACCTAATAAACTGGCGGCTATATTGATTTTTGCGGCTGTTTTATCTTGTACTCGGGAGAGATAGCTTTCAAAATAATTCCGAGAGGCCGGCAGATCATTCAGATTCAATGATAAAATCCCTGCTTTGAATTCGAAAGTAGTAAGGTTATAATGATTTTTTTTGAAAAAATTATAGGCGTCTTCAAGATGCTTTTGTGCCTCTGCATTTTTCCCTTGTGCAATGAGTATTTCAACATAACCCAATTCGATGCCAATATTTTGTTCCTGCGTATAAAATTTTCTTTTAATTATTTGACTGTATGCAGCATAATGCGGAGTTTCAGGATAAATGAAAAAAGTCGGTGTATCTGCCTCATAAAATTTTTCAGCAGAAGCTTTCTGTTGAAGTTTTGCTGATGCACTGTTCAGATAGATATAATAATCTGCCAATGCATTATCAACGCCCGGCTGATAATTATCGCTAAATTTCCCTAACTTGATTTCTGATATAAATTTATAAAAATTAATATCCCTTTCGTAGCTTGAAAGTGTGTCTATGGGAATTCCCAGAAGATTTCCATATTCTTTGCTTTCATAATCCTGTAATTTATCAAGGGTTTTCAAAGCATTTGCATATTGTTCGTTATAAAATTCATTTGCCCCTGTTTGCAAGCCGGTCAGGAAGTGATTTGTTGCCTCCTGCCGGTCAGCTTGCATCTGCTGATCCCTTTTCTGAACACGTGCCAGATACCGATCAAATTTATCCCGTTTAGAATACCCCGTATTATAACTGGTGTTATTACCAATACTGCTATTGTTAAGTGCTTGCTGAGCTTGAACGCGCTGTAGCCAATGGGGGTCATAATTACCTGATATATCATGCGCCTCAAGAGAAAACTGTGCGAAAGCAGATCCCGTAAACGACATAATTAAGCTAAGAACTACAATTCGGAGAATTTCTTCAATCTTTGTTTTCATTGTATTCATAGTTTGCAATGGGGTCTGATGAAGATTAACATCTGCGAAATAAATTTTTAGTGATCCAGCATTTATATCAATACACGTATGACTTCCTGTATCATACTGATTCTCTCAGTTAACTATCAAAAAAATATATGTTTTTTCAAGTAGTTTTTTTTCTCTGTCTTTCATTGAGAGCTTCACTGAGAGTAAAATAGTCTATCTTCTTCAGTCATAAATTTTTTAAACAAAGCGATGAAATGGTTTGTTCAAACGGCTTATTAGATTTTTTACTCAAAAATTTTGTCAATTCATTAAATTAGAAACCACGCTAATCTATATCATATGGCTTTTGTCTTAAACTGTTTTTGAAAGTATTCAATTGATTTTCGATTTTCTAAAATGGAAATAATAATTATTCCATAATCTTTAGAACCAATTAAACGATTATTCTGTTATTATTTTATTCGTTCATTTTTATAATTCATAATTAATTATAAGTTCCATGAAAAAATCGATTTTTTTGTTACGCGTATTTCTTCTCTTTATCTTTCCAATATCATCCATTTTTTTATCAGTTCAAATAGAAGCTCAAACCATTATTTGGCAGGAATCATTGGGTGGTACGGAGCCTGATGGGGCTAATTCGGTGAGCCTGACTTCCGATAGCGGTTATATCGTGGCTGGATACAGTATGTCCCATGATGGGGATTTGAATAAAAATTATGGAAAATCAGATTTCTGGGTGGTGAAACTTAATGGTTCAGGAAAAATACAATGGCAAAAACCGCTGGGAGGAAGTAAAGGTGAGGAAGCTAAAGCAATTGAACAGACACGTGATGGTGGTTATATTATTGCAGGATATTCGGAATCACAAAATGATGAGGTTTCAGGAAATCATGGTAGTTATGACATGTGGATTGTAAGTCTTGATAAAAAAGGCACTATTCAATGGCAAAAATCGTTCGGAGGAAGTGGGGATGACGGAGCAAATGCTGTTCAGCAGACAAGGGACGGAGGTTATATCGTGACAGGATATTCCGGTTCCTTTGATGGTAATGCAACACTTAATCATGGAGACAAGGATTGCTGGGTTGTCAAACTTGATGGTTCAGGAAATCTGAAATGGCAAAAATCATTTGGCGGAAGTGGTGAGGATGTGGCGTTTTCTGTTCAACAAACCTCTGAAGGAGGATATATTATAGCAGGTACAACAGATTCCAGGGATGGTGATGTGACAGTAAATCATGGTGGTAAGGACTTCTGGATTATAAGGCTCAGCGATGCCGGGGTTCTTTTGTGGCAGGAGTTCCTGGGTGGTGGAGGAAATGATAAGGCAAATTTTATCTGTCAAACCATTGATGGTGGTTATGTCGTAGCAGGGTCATCCACTTCGGATAATGGAGATGTTACTGGAAATCATGGAACTTCTGATTGCTGGGTTGTCAAACTCAATGAGTCAGGAAAGATCGAATGGCAAAAATCATTGGGCGGAAGTGATTTTGATGTTGCTTATTCTATTCAGCAAACAACTGATGGCGGCTATGTAGTTGGCGGTACATCAAGTTCAAAAGACGGAGACCTGACGTTTAACTATGGGAGCTTTGACTGGTGGGTGATCAAACTTGATAACTCAGGAAATATCCAATGGCAAAAATCATTGGGAGGAAGTGATGATGACGAAGCATACTCCATTCGACAAACAAAAGATGGGAGTGTTATTGTTGCTGGACTATCTGCCTCCGTGGATGGCGATGTGGCAGGAAATCACGGAAAATGGGATTGCTGGGTAGCCAGATTAAAATGATCCCTGCACCTGCGAGACTTCCGGCATGGGCCTTAGCGGTGGCGAGACTTGTGGGTTTTTTTTTGCAAATTTACAGGTTCGGTTCGATGTTTCAATTCCTTATGCTTCACATACAAAGTTACGCCTGTCGGTCTTCGACGGGAAACTTTGCTTACCTGCCCGATTGTGTCATTCAGGTGGGTTTATTTCCACAAGTGTTCTTTCGGAACACATTCAACAGCGGGTGATCTATGTGAACTTTTTTTATAATTTCATGGCGGTATGTATTGACATCACCAATACAGGTGAAAATACCTCAGCTGTGAAGTTTAGTCCTGCTATACTTTACAATTATTTTCAATAACTAACATGCGGATTTTAGGGGATGCTTGATGTAGTGGTCTAAAAAAACTGGACAGGAATTCTTACTTTTATAATTTCTGTCAATATGAAAAAACAACGAAGAACATTTAGTGCTGAATTCAAGGCCAAGGTAGCTTTGGAAGCGATTAAAGAAATCAAAACGATTTCGGAATTAGCCCAACATTATCAGATTCATCCCAACCAGATATCCTTATGGAAGAAGGAGTTTTTAAGCAATGCCGGAAAGGTGTTTGATTCGGGCAAGGATGAAGCCGAACAGATCAGGCAACTTCAAAAGGAGAAAGAAGACCTGGTACAGCAAATCGGTCAGCTGACTGTAGATATCAACTGGTTAAAAAAAAGGTGCTATGATACCCTTATCGTTGCGAAAGGAAATGATTGAGCCCGATCAGGGCCCTGGCAGTATATGTCATCAATGTGATTTGCTGGGTATAGCTCGAAGTACGCTTTATTACACGCCATCCAAAAGGAAAGATAAAGATTTGCAGATCATGGAAGAACTGGATCGTTTGTATGTAGAAGACCCCACTAGGGGTACCCGGAGAATGACCAGGGAGATCAGGAAAAAGGGATACCGGATAGGTCGTTGCCATATTCGTACACTGATGCAGGTCATGCGTTTAAAAACAGTGTATTGCCGCCCCCGAACTACAGTAATTGATCCGGCCAAATATAAATACCCGTATTTGCTCCGAAACCTTTATATAAAGCATCCCAACCAGGTATGGTCGCTGGATATCACCTATGTACCCATGCGCAGAGGCTTTATGTATCTGGTAGCTATCATGGATATTTACAGCCGGTATATTGTGGGTTGGAGCCTGTCCAACACGATGGAGACCGAATGGGTTGTAAATACCTTAAAGGAAGCCATTTCAATACATGGCAAGCCTGAGATTATCAACTCGGACCAGGGCAGCCAATTCACTTCAGATGTTTATGTAAATTATGTAAAAAGCCTTGAAACAGTAGCCATATCTATGGATGGCAAGGGCCGGGCCACCGATAACGCTTTTATTGAGCGATTTTTCCGCACCATTAAGTACGATAAGATATACCTCGAACACCCGGAGACCGGAAAGGAACTTCTGGAGATATGCACACAATTTATTAACTATTACAATGAAAAGAGGGATCATTCATCTGTGGGCAATGTCCCGCCAATAGAGGTTTACAGGAGGGCAGCATGAGATATCAACAAAAAAATAAAGTTATGAGTCCCCCCCAGACCCCCTCATTTCAACAAATACACTTAAGTTTGTTAAATAATCTGTCCAGTGGAACTAG
>CAVXTE010000072.1:0-4348 GCA_963764475.1 uncultured Bacteroidales bacterium | reverse complement strand
ATAAATTCAGAAGTCAGGAAAAACATTCGCATGCACGGTTCACATCATTTTTGCTTCCTTCTTTTCAGAACGTGGTAACTCCATTTGCCTTTCATGGTATTCCTTAACCTGGTGCATAAATGCCTCGAAACGGGTGTCCAAGCCAATGTTATCATGCCCGTCGTATGCAAAATTTTCCCAGGGCAATCCGTCATGATTTTTTCTGAGTTTCTGAGAAACAGTACAGTTTATAGTGCCAGGCAAACATGTAAAAGGTAGGATATTTACTACGCCTGAAATATGATAATCAGCTAATAAAACTGCCGACCCAACCGCCAGCGCAGGGTCTCCATCGTAATCTTTATGAATATAATCGTTACAATTTTCAAGCATTTCTTCCACTTCAACCTCCCTTGCAAGTTTATAGATACTTTCAAGGCTTCCAACAATTTTTTTCTCGACTGCCTTTTGAAAAAATAACTGAACTTTTGCCCGCAGCAGGTTTTTTATATTTCCTTTCCAGCGACTGTCGCGTACAAATCGAATCGTGGAATAATTTACCCATTCGGCAAATGGAGCCATCAAAGTTTCGGCCCCTAAATCTTCCATTCGTTTTACCAGAAAATTCGAACAGAATGGATTGTCGCGCATAAAAATCTCACCAACAATGGCCACAACTGGTTTTGTTCCGGGGTTATTCAACAGGAATAGCTTTAAATTCACGAGCGGCATCAGTAAGAACTCCCGTTAAATTCCTGCAATTATTTTCAACAGATTTAATAATGTTTTGAAGATTTTTTTGATATACAATGTCAGTTTCTCCTTTATTTATTTCGTAAGGCCTGATTTGTTCCAGCATTTTTCGGATGATATCGGAAGCAACAATTCCTTTCCATGCATTTTTTCTCCATTTTAGGGAATAACCCGGAGCAATGCTTGCATAAGCATCTTCATTGCTTGGATGAACTATAAGTGCATCTTCATATCCAAGCTTATCAAAAATCAGCCGGTGAAGTTTATTATATTCACCAAACCTGCAAGGTCCGTTATGGTCAGGCATAAAAAAGCTTACTTTTTTAGGGTCAATTCCCGGTTCCTGCAATTTTCTTAAAAAACTTCCTGTAGTTGCTATAAACGGAAAGCACTCTTGTCCGTTGGTATATTTCCGGCCCAGTTCAATATCATGTTCATCCTGCATGGGCAATACTTCGCTTGGTATTCCACAGCTTCGGGTAGCTGCCGACATTATATGCACCGAATCTCTTGCATAAGGAAAATATAATGTTCGTTTAAACAATTCAGGAGTTTCGTTTTGAGCGAAATCCGTTATTATCTGTTTTTTCCTTTTCAGAACTGTTATTTGCTGCCCAGCCTTTCAAACTATCAAGGAATGCTTCAATTCGGGTAACCATTCCTGCATCGGCACTGTGTTCGTCTACTTCCAAATGCATAAATGGTTTTCCCTTCATTTCTTTTTTTACAAAGTGCATTAAAAAGGAATCGGGGCCGCAACGAAAATTGCTCAGATAAATGGCAAATACATTTTTTGTTCTGGCTATATACCGCGTGGCTTTCAATATTTTCTGACCGTTGGGCCAGTACATTCCGGGGTAATCATCAAAAATATTTTCTTCTTCCAGAGGCAGATAATCAACTGGAATTGCCAATACATTCATATTTTTCAGTTTCCGGTTTAACCGAAGATTAAGTGCTGAATCGCCTGTATTGTAAGGTCTTCCAATAATTACAAGATTCCAGCGGTCGTCTCGTAATTTGGAAATTGCTTCTCTTCCTTTTGTTTTTAATTGCTGTTCGAATTGTTTTTGCACCAGGTTTGCATTATCGATGGCTTTTAAAATTTTAGATTTCGGAAGTTTAAATTTGTCAGTAAAAAACCGTTGCAGTTCACTCTTTAATGCTCTTTCGAAATACCGAAAATGCAATGTGGGAATCAGGAATTTCTTTGTAATCTTTTCGGGAAATGCTGCTTTAATCAGATACGGGTGCGACTGAACCCAGGGACAATTGCAGTTGTTTGTAGGATTCTCTTTTTCGCCCTGAGAATTAACAACAAAAGGCAGAAAAATATAATCCACATTTTTTTCGATCAGATTTAGAACGTGTCCGTGAATTAATTCAACCGGCAAACAGGTTTCGGAAACCATCGTTTCCAACGAATCGGTAATTATTTTCCGGTCCGATTCATCGGAAATAACCAGGTTAAAATCAAGTTCAGTAAAAAACGATCTCCAGAAGGGGAAAAGTTGCCAGTAGTTCATTAATCCGCGCGGCAGTCCAATTGATATTTTATCGTCAGTTTTTTTAAGTTGATAATCACCAACGAGGAGTTTTTCCCGTTCCGCAAAAAGATCAGGAATATCATCGTGCTTGATTTTCCGGTCGCTTAACTCATATTTATCGCAGATTCCGCCGTAAAACAGGGGCTTGGTTTCACCGGCAATTTTCACCTTTTTAATTTCGCAATGGTTGGCGCACGATTTACAAACAAAACTAACAGTTTCATATTCTGTTTGGCTAACACCAAAACCCTTAAACGATGTTGGAGTTCCGTTCATTGATTCACGCGCAAGCATTGCAGCACCAATGGCACCGGTAACATCGAAATGTGGCGGAACATGAATCTGGCTTTCCCGTAACTTCTTCAAATGCAGCTAAAACGGCTTTGTTATTGGTAACACCTCCCTGAAAGAAAATTTTATTTCCAATAGGTTTATCGCGAACAACCCGGTTAAGGTAATTATGAACAATGGAATAAGCAAGCCCTGCAATGAAATTATCTTTTTGTGTTCCTTTTTGCTGATGTGAATTCAAATCGCTTTCCATAAAAACAGTACAGCGTTCACCCAGTTTTACCGGTTTTTCTGCTGAAAGCCCGCAGATGCCCGAATTCATCGATAATATTAATACCCAGTTTATCCGCCTGTTCTTCGAGAAATGAACCTGTTCCGGCAGCACATACTTTATTCATTTCAAAGTCAACAATCACTCCGTTTGAAATGCTGATGTATTTGGAATCCTGTCCACCGATTTCAAAAATGGTATCCACGTCCGGATCGATAGCAATTGCTGCAGTAGCCTGGCAGGTTATTTCGTTCCGAATTGTATCGGCCCCAATAAAATCACCGGTTAAATAACGGCCGGAGCCTGTTGTGCCTGCTGCCCGGATTTCAATCCGGTGTCCGATTTCTTCTCCAACTTCCAGCAATCCTTGTTTTATAGCCTCAAGTGGTTTACTTGCAGTTGGCAAATATCTTCTTGCAAGTACATTGATTTTTTTCATCGATGACTGCCACATTGGTACTTAATGAACCCACGTCGATTCCAAGGTATGCAACTGTTTTTTTCTGGCCGTTCAAAGAATATAGTATCCTTAATTAAATGATGTTTTTTATCCGTTAACTTTCGCAGGGACTGAGCATCTTCAAATCCATTTTTAAGATATTCATTCAGTTTATTCAATGAAATGTTATCAGAAGAAAAAGCGTTTGATTCCAATGCGCTTAAAACTGCGCCAATTGCACCCATTGAAGCATGGTATTCGGGAACAATAAGTTCTCCGGGTTCCAGGTTGTAAATTTCGGTGAAAGCTCTAATCATACCAATATTTGCAGCTACTCCCCCTTGAAAAATGATAGGTTTAACCAACTTTTTTCCCTTACCCAGCGTACTTTTAAAATTACGGGCAACCGCAAAACACAGTCCGGCAACAATATCGTGAACAGGAGTTGCCACCTGTTGCAGGTGTATCATGTCGCTTTTGGCAAAAACCGAACAGCGGCCGGCAATTCGGGGGGGATTTTTTGATTGAAGAGCAAGTTCACCAAATTCCTTTTCAATTGAAATGCCAATACGTTTAGCCTGTTGATCGAGAAAGGAACCGGTTCCTGCAGCGCATAAACTATTCATCGAAAAATCGGAAAGTTTCATTCCCCGCGTCACTTCATTTTTATCCAGAAAGATAAGTTTTGAATCTTCACCTCCCATTTCGATGATGGTTCTGACATGCGGATATAAAGCCATTACTGCTTTTGATTGCGCAACAATCTCGTTCACTGCAATTCCGTTTAACAATTCCGATGCAGTTTTGCTTCCTGTTCCGGTTAGTGCAATTCTTCCGGAAGGCATGTCAAATTTTTTAAGAATTTCGGTTAGTCTGTTTGCAAGCGTGTGAAAAGGTTTACCATGGCTATAATCATAGTACTCTTCAACAACTTCTTTATTCTCATTTAATAAAACAGTATTAACAGAAATAGATCCGATATCAGCTCCCAAATAATACATGACAGAAAGGTTTAATTAGTAGAATAGTGAGCAATACGAGAAGTTGAACCAGTAGGTAGGCAGTTAA
>CAVXTE010000071.1:0-49126 GCA_963764475.1 uncultured Bacteroidales bacterium | reverse complement strand
ATAAATGTATTGCTACTGGCTGCTACGACTGTTACCAACGCTATTACCGGCGAAGAAAAGCTGCGTGAGAAGATCGGTGCGATCTACTCTGCCGTATTAAGCTACCAGGGAAAACCGACTCAATCGCAGACAGACAGGCTTGATGTACTTACAAAAGAAGTAAAAGAGAAAAAGGATGGACTCGATATGATCATCAAAACAAACCTTCCCAACCTCGAAACACAACTGGCAAAAGAAAACATTGAACCATTCAAACTGATCAGCAAGGAAGAATTTTTGAAGGAGGAGATGTAAAAAAACTACTCTTGTTTGGTAGTATTCGAAAGTCTTGCACTGCAAAAGAAGAAGATTTGGATTGCAAAACCCAAATTGGCGTAAAGTAAGATCAGCAGATCATATTATAGTGAAAAGAAAAAGCGATATACCTACCAAAACGATCAAACCGAGAACGTTCAGAAGCCATTTTATTTTGATGTACTGCTGAAGGATCAAATCGATCAGACCCGCAATTATACCGATAACGAGAAAGATTTTTATAAATGAATAAATTCCGCCGTTCATTGAAGCATTGCCTTTTGAGTGCAAATAGAAATAGATGGCTGCCTCAGTCAGCAAGATCAATGTGGACACATTCAAAATTGTAGGTTTATAGGTCATTTTTCAAATGAATATCATCATTATTAACTAAACAATTAATCCATTAAAAACGCATTATTAGTGCTAACCCCTCAATTTGGTTTATGACTTTATTCGACAAAAATAAAATAAAAATCAATTCATTGCTATACATGTACTTAAAAATTATTTATATTTTTTTACAGTTATTCCGGTCACCCTGAAAGCTTACTGTTCCAAATGAATGATTATTCCGTTTTTCATAAAAGATACCTCACCGTTGGTTCCTTCTTCAAAATTGAAATTATCACCTTCTATTTTAATTTGCTCAAATTTTTTATCAATATCGTATGTCAATTCAGTGGATATATTATCAAGAATGAATGCAGAGATACTGTCCGAATAAAATACGACTTTTTTCTTGCGTTTTTCCCAATTATTTTCGTCCTGTAATCCTGTATCATGTATTTCTAATAGCAAACCATTATCGATTACCGATTTAAGAGAATATAGATTATAATTAAGACAGAGAGTGATCCTGCCATTTTCAACAATCCATTTTTTATCCTTCGACGACCGGAATCGCTGCAGACCGTTGCTGGATAAATTGATCTCAATCCTAAATCCTGGCTGACTATTAAATTTTTCTAAAGCTTCCTCGTAGCCCACTGAATATGCGTTGATAAGATTTTTTGCGGTAACTTCTATTTCCCGAAAATTATACGTCTCTTTTACCTTAACGAGGTAATCGACCAGTTGAATCGAATCGAGTTTGAAATGTGTTATCAACAAATCAGGAAACGAAACCTCAGATCCCGCAGACTGAAATTTCATTTTCCAATCCATTTTTAATGCATCCAGAAGAAAGCCCAAAGAAGCACCTACGGGGTAAATTCGGTTACGTAACATATCGTCAGGGGCAACGGCGGAACCGGTCAATCGTGATTCCATATCGTCAATCAGTAATTTTTTTATGGAAAAGCCGGACATGTCTTTTTCAATAGCAGTGAGTAATGGGTTATTTATTTTAAGAGAATCTAATTTCAGAAAACATTCCATGGCTTTCATTTCCACATAGCGTGCAGTTCCTTCGTTAATTTCCTGACCTTGTTCATATTTTCGGATATATGGTTCTGTATGCTGCCAACGATAATCCCTTACGGCTGTAAATTCTTTTAACAGATATTCCATTTCGCTTCGGTCACTGTCAAACAACGCTTTCAGGGCATCTTCAAGAATATGCATTTCGAGCGAAGCCAGCGCCGTATTTTCAACATCAAGAATCGGATAATTTTCTTCTCTGCTCCAGGGTATATCTCCAAAATAGTGATGCTGATATTGATGGAAGCCTTCATGAAATGTTGTGCTTAAAAGCATATACGACGGGTTGTCGAATGAAAACAGCAGGCTTTTGGACAGACCCATGGCAAATGTAGTTATCGAATCGATTTGAAAATCGAAAGCGAACTGCCCTGCCAGATCCCGATAAATGCCATGATGAATGAACGCTACTGCTCCTAAATTTGGCCAGTCCAAAGGATAGGGTTCAAATCCTTCAGGTGGGTTTTTTGCATTGAGATAAAGAACAAAATCATCGGGGAGATAAGCAATATAGGGATTCGTTGAAAGATCATAGCCGGGCCAGATTTCGCCGGCATAATTCTTAAATGTGTAATTAATTCCTGCCGTAACCTTGAGAAGTGTCATTTCTTCATTCGAATGTTTTTGCTGGCAAAGCACAATTGAATTTGACGAGAATAAAAACAAAACAATCGCCGCCAAACCAGATCTGTTTAAATTAACTGCTTTTTTCACGGTTATCTCTTTTAAAATTATACGGTCCATCTCGCTGATTTTGGGTTTGCAAACATAAATTAGCGGGGGTCTTTCGGACGAACTTCAATCCTCGAACTGTTTCTACTCTTGCTGTAAATTATAAACCCCCTTTGTAATAACCCTTGCCAAATCCCCACCATCAATAATTTCAATAAATCCATTTGATTGTCGGCCAATATTAACTCCAACTTTTCGCAAGTAGTAATTTTGGTTTTCTGATTTCTCCAGAACAAACACATAAAAATGCTGTCCCGATTTTATAATAGCTTCAGCCGGTATAGCTTTTGCTGTCGTTTGATTCACCGCAATTTGTGCTTCGATATAGGTGTTGTTTATTAATTGAGACGTTTTCGTCTTATCAATCTTCGCAATACATTTAATGGTCCTGGTTTCCATATTAATGGTTTTCCCAATGGACGTAAGTTTTGCCGTATGAATAATACTGGATTCTTCAGCAGTTTTAAACTGAACATTCTGACCAACAGCAATGTATTTCATATTGTTTTCAAAAACCGATAATTGTAATTGCAATTGATTTACATCAACAATCTCCATCAGGTTCTTTTGCTGTTCAATAAATTGTCCGAGTACAATATACTGGTTTGTAACATAACCGCTAATAGGCGCCATTATGGGAAATGCAGGATATAACTCACCGGCTTCTATTTTTGAAATATCCAGATCAAGGAGTTCCAATCTCAATTTAAGCGATTGATATTTTGCTTTGGCAATTTGATACGCATTTTCGATGGCCTTATAATCTTTCTCCGCCCCTATTTTTTCTTCATACAATGCCTTACTTCTTTCCCAATCATCTTTTAACCGGTTAAGATTTGCTGAAGTTTCTGCAAAGTCTTGTTGCAAAGTAATCAATTCAGTGGATGAAAGCCTGCATAACACCTGTCCTTTCTTCACAAAATCACCCAAATTACAATAGATCGATTCAACAATTCCTGAAATTTGGGTACTGACCTGTGCCATCCCATTGGGTGGCGCAGTTACATAGCCATTGCATGAAATTTTATCTTCAAAAGGTTGCATACTTATTTCACCAATCTCCATATTTTCAGCTTCATATTGCTGCTGGGTAATCTGAATTATATCTTCTGATTGATTTGACTCAACTTCATCAGTCGCTTTAGGACCAGCACATCCAATCATATAAAACACGAAACTGATGTATAACCCATATCTAAAATAATTACCACTCATTTTTTTTGTTTTTACCTCGTTAAATAATTTATTTCCAGTGCTACCTGGTTGTATTTTGCAACATTATCCAAATAATCGATGATAAGAGAAAGTCCATTTTCAATACTCAATACAAACTGAAAAAAGTCGATCTCGCCCACTTCATAACTTTTTTGGGCAGAACGTATAATTTCCTGGCTCAATTCCTTTCCTGTGTTGTTATACATATCCACTGATGCCTGGTATTTTTTCAGTTCAAAAGTCAATTCTGCATATTTTGAATTAATCGTGGACACATAGTGGTATTGTAAGTTATCTCTGATATCAACCGCTATTTTATTTGCGTTGATCTTAGCTTTTTGTTCACCAAAAAATATGGGAACCGCCAATCCCAGTAAAACACCCTGGTAGTTTTTTGATCCTTCAAAATGATTAGTTCCATTAAAATAGCCCAACTTTAAGTCGGGAAGCAAACGGTTGCGTTCAACCCGCAGCATGGCACTTTGATATTCTGTCTCTTTAATCATCATTTGCAAGCCGGTACTTGACTCAATATTAATGACGGAAACAGGAACCAAACCTAAATTTTGAAATGGCACAACAAAAGCGCTATCATATTGCATGATGGCTTTTAATTTCTCACGTGCAATTTCCAGGTTGTAATTAACTTCGTTGATTTTAATATGAATTTTTTGTTGTTGAGCTTTTGCATTAAGCAGATCCATATAACCTATATCGCCTTTTTCGTACCTGTATGATGCACTTTTGGTATACTTGCTGTACAAACTGTCAATCCTTAAATAAATGCTTCGACTATTGAGATAGTATTGAATTTCATAATAAGCCTGTGAAATATCCCTGGTGAGCAATTGTGTTTTCCGTAATAAGCTGGTTTTCGCTATTGAGATATTTTGTTTGTTCACTTTTCTTTGTGCCGACCATACTGTTGGAAAGTTGAAATTTTGCTCCACACCAAATACACTCAATGGATGGCCATTATCTGCGATGTTGTTCTGATCAAATTCGTAATAAATACTGGTTTTTTCAATGGTGTAAGCGGTTGGCTTCATTGCCTCACTTTCTTTGACTCTTAAAGCAAAGGCATTCAATTCTTTGTTGTTTTTTAAAGCTGTTTCAATAGCAGTTTCAAGGGTCAGCTCTTTGGGTTGCGCAAAAGAAGTAAATGAAATAAGCATTGAGATAACAGTTGCAGTTACTGCTTTCGAACGTTTAAACCTCAATGGCCACAGCTGTATACCCTTCACACTATAAAAAATCTCAAACAACAGCGGCAAAGCAATCATGGTGAGTAAAGTGGAAGTAATCAATCCACCAATTACAACAGTTGCTAAAGGTCGTTGTACTTCAGCACCAGCTCCGGTTGAAATAGCCATTGGTAAAAATCCCATTGCAGCTGCGGCTGCCGTTAAAATAACCGGACGTAGCCGATCCTTTGTACCTTTCATGATTAGTTCGCGCATATTTGTCATTCCTTTTTTTTGTAAGTCTTTCAAATGTTCGATCAATACAATACCATTGAGCACTGCAATCCCAAATAGAGCAATAAACCCAATTCCGGCCGACACACTAAAAGGCATTCCTCTTACCCACAGAAAGAAAACCCCTCCAACGGTTGATAAAGGAACAGCGGTAAAAATCAATGCAGCATCTCTAAACGATTTAAAAGCGAAATGCAGAAAAATAAAAATCAGCAACAGAGCCAATGGAACAGCAAAGAGTAAACGGTCAGAGGCATTTTGCAAATTTTCAAACTGTCCGCCGTAGGCTATATAATTACCAGGTGCCATTGTAATGTTCTTATCAATTCTATCTCTGATGTCCTCAACTACCGATTTCAAATCGCGGTTTCTCACATTCACACTTACAACTACACGGCGATGGGTATTTTCGCGGGATATTTTTGCAGGCCCTTCATTAAAGGAAATGTCTGCCAGCTCTGCAAGCGGAACCTGGTTCCCATTGGGCAAGGGAACCTGCAATTGCCGGATATTACCAATATCTGTTCTATTTTGCTTTTGCAATCGTACTACCAGGTCAAATCGTTTCTCTCCTTCAAATACACTTCCTGTAGTTTCGCCTCCAAAAGCCATAGCCAGGTAGCTGTTCAGCGTTTGAACATCCAGCCCGTAATAGGCTATTTTACTGCGGTTGTATTTGACACTCATTTGGGGCAGACCTGCTGTTTTCTCAAGAATGATATCGGCTGCACCCGGAATATCTGTGATCAGATTTTTAATTTCGAGGGCCTTTTTATCAAGATAATTCAAATCATCGCCAAATATTTTAATGGCGATATCGGCCCTGACACCTGTAATCAATTCATTAAACCGCATCTCAATGGGTTGTGTAAATTCATAATCAATTCCCGGAATAATCGAAAGTGCATCCTTAAACTTTTCTGCCAGTTCCTCTTTGGTTTTTGCAGCAGTCCATTCTTTGCGGGGCTTAAGTTTTATGATCATGTCGATTTCTTCCATCGACATGGGATCGGTGGGTACTTCAGCTGCCCCAATCCGGCAAACGATTTGATCAACTTCCTGGAAATTATCGAGGAGAATATTTTCCATCCTGGTAGTCATTTCAACTGTTTTGGATAGTGATGTTCCGGTTTTTAATACCGGTTGAATTACAAAATCGCCCTCATCCAAAGTGGGAACAAACTCTCCACCCATTTTCGAAAATGTATAGGCAGTTAAAATGAGTGAAATTATGGCTGCACCCAATACCATCCGTTTATGACTACATGCCCATTTAATAGCCGGTTCATAAGACCGATATGCCAGGTTCATGATCCAATCCGAAATATTTTTTTTGCGTTTTTTTTCAGGTTTAAGAAATAGTGAAGCAGCAACCGGAAGCCAGGTTAAACCCAATATCATCGCTCCGATGATGGCAAAGCTGAATGATAATGCCATTGGATGAAACATTTTACCTTCAACACCACTGAGCGAGAGGATAGGAATAAAGACGATCAAAATAATCACCTGTCCAAATACTGCTGAATTCATCATTTTAGAAGC
This sequence comes from uncultured Bacteroidales bacterium, assembly GCA_963764475.1. Lineage (GTDB taxonomy): Bacteria > Bacteroidota > Bacteroidia > Bacteroidales > JAADJA01 > JAADJA01. The sequence goes on along the minus strand of CAVXTE010000071.1, from coordinate 42,443 downwards.
ACCTTTAAAGGTGATTTTATCGACCAACAGCTGGCGGTCCTCTCCTTTCATAGCTTTTAAATCCTTGCTTTTTGCCGTTATCCGAATAGCAATGTATTCCACAATAATTACAGCACCATCGATGATAATTCCAAAGTCCAGTGCACCAAGGCTCATCAGGTTGGCATCAATACCGAAAATGTACATCATCCCCAGGGTAAATAGCAGTGCCAATGGGATCATGGAAGCAATTACCAGGGCAGAACGTATATTCCCCAATAAAACGATAACAATGAAAATTACGATCAAACAACCTAAAACAATATTCTCAACAACCGTAAAAGATGTTTTAGATATCAATTCGCTGCGTTCAAGAACTGGATTTATAAAAACACCTGCGGGCAGGTTTTTTTGAATTTCGGCTACCCTTTTTTTCACATCGTTGATCACCAGTTTTGAGTTGGCATTTTTAAGCATCATAATTTGCCCAAAAACCTTCTCCCCTTGTCCGTTGGCTGTAATTGCACCAAAACGGTTGGCATGTCCTAAATGCACGACAGCAACATCTTTGATCAAGATAGGAATGCCTTCATTATTTTTCAAAACAATGTCTTCAATATCTTTAAGCGTTTTTACCTGTCCGTCACCACGGATAAAATAACTCTGGTTTGTCTTTTCAATGTAAGCACCCCCCGAAATACTGTTGTTTGATTTCAGTGCATCAAAAACTTCCATGAGAGTCACATCCATGCTGCGCAAGCGTCCCGGGTCAATGGCCACTTCATACTGTTTCAGGTAACCACCCCAGCTATTTATTTCAACAACTCCACTAATGCCCGACAATTGCCGTTTTACGATCCAATCCTGTATGGTTCGCAACTCCATGACTGAATACTCATTTTCATATCCCGGCTTGGTGTCCAGAATGTACTGGTAAATCTCACCAAGGCCTGTTGTAATGGGACCCATTTCCGGAGTTCCAAAACCTTCAGGAATATTGGCAGAAGCTGCTTTAATTTTTTCGGCAATTAACTGTCGCGGTAAATAAGTCCCGATATTGTCGTCGAAAACAATGGTTACCACAGATAATCCGAATTTTGAAATGGAACGGATCTCTTCAACACCGGGTAAGTTTGCCATCTCCAATTCGATAGGGGCCGTAATAAATTGTTCAATCTCTTGCGTTGAAAGGTTGCCTGAAGTGGTGATCACCTGAACCTGGTTATTGGTGATGTCGGGTACAGCCCCAATGGGAATATTTATGATGGCATATATACCAAATGCAACAATGGTCAATGTAAACAGGATGACCATTAACTTGTTTCGGATACTAAAATTGATAATTTTTTCTAACATATTCCTTTATTAAGAATGTCACAAAAATTTAGTGCTGGGTAAGCTAAATGTTGCCCTGTCAATATTCCCAGTCGGTTTTATACTCTTGTTTCCCATTTTTTTATAGCAGCTATCTCAAATTGTGATTTCGATTAAAAATTAAATTACGCACATTTTGAATACGATATCTTTTTCACGGCAGGGGAAAACAAATATCATCAGTAAAGATACCAATAATACTCGAAATTATAAAGCGTATTGGGAGTATTTTTAATCAGGATGTAGTATTTTGCTGAAAGGATTGCGTGTCAGGACATTTAATCCTTAAATGATTTTATAAAATATTTTTTTGTACCCTGCACTGGCGGTTTTATTTGTTTATTGTATGCTATCCGGTTTACTGAAGAATGCGTATAAAAAAATCAAAATTTAATTTAAATTCCTATATGCTACCGGAGTTATTCCTATTTTCTTTTTGAACATTTTACTGATGGTAATCCATTCGTTTTAATTGCCCCCTACTGGTTTATTTCGGCATTTTTAATGCAATTTTTCAATCGCACCCATCCTTTTTTCAAAACAATAATGAATTGCTGAACTGAATCCATTTACAATATTTGTCACTGGTCATGACTCAAAAATAAGGAAATTATTTTATACTTAACTGATATAAAAGTTTATGCGTTGCAAATGCAGTTGGTATATGCGTCCTTGTGTGACGAGGACGAGTGTAGGATAGCCTATTATAAATATCGATACTTTACAGGATGACAAATTTAAATACTTCCTAATTTGGAAACACAATCAAAAGTTGGCAAAAAATCATTTACGGTTGTAAAAGAAGACAGTCATGAAATTCGGGGGCTAAGAAATTTATTGGATCTGCTTGATAACAAGGTCCGGCTTTCGGTATGACCGGATCTCGTCCTTCGACAACACGAAGCCTTATTTATTAGCGGCTGGTGTTCTGTTGTCCATTGGCCTATAATTTCCTGCTTGTCAGGAACGCAATTAGTGAATAAACAGCACCGATGATGAGAAGATTATAAACAAAGTTAATTAATGTGTCGCTTACGGAATGTGACCTGCTATCGATGTCTGATAAAAACATAAACTGCATAAGCAAGACCTGCAATTAAAATAGTCCACCCGAAAAAAGTTTTCGGGATAAAAAATATTCCGATACGTTTGAACCAGGGTAAATGCATATTATTATTCTTTAGAGTAAATAAATTAAAAGGATTATGATTGAAGCAATTATTATGAGTAGATTGAACCACACGGCTTTCAAAAAGTTTAATGATTTCGGGCTTCCCGACAGAAAGTAAATTTCTCTGATACTCATAAACATTAATTATGATGAAAACAATTGGCACTATAAGGAAGAACAAAATGGAAGAGTACTTTTCTTTGCCCATCAGATCGTGAAGGTTGGAACCGAATGTTGTAGAAGGCATAAATATACTTTTCATTAAAAGGCCGGCAAGTATGTAAAGCGGAATGCTTAACCACCACCAACTTAAAACAGATTTGTCCTTTGCTTTTATAATTGCTTTTTCTAACATATTCTGATGTTTAAGTTTAGAAACTTCCGGTTTTGTCATTTGCAAGCAATTCCATTTCAAAGTTTTTCATTTCCATAATCAATAATGCTAAAGTTTAAATTTGGTTGCATTTTTCACGAAGTTTTTGCACCCCCCTGGATAAAAGTGATTTTAATGTTCCTTCATTGATGTTCAATATTTCCACAATTTCCTTATTGTCTTTTCCTTCAAAGTATCTTAAAGCAATAACTTCCTGGTATTTGATCGGCAATGTTTTTAATGCATCAAGAACTGTAAGAAATTGACGATGTCTTTGAAGTTCTGCTTCCAATTCTTCTTTGTCCTGGTGCAGATAATTTCTGAATAGTTCCTTGTTTTCAAAGTCAACTTTATCAAAAAGAGAAGTATGTTTTTGTTTGTGCCGGAAAAATTGGTTCACTTCATTTGTTGCAATACGGTAAAGCCAGACCTTTATTGAAATGCCTTTGTAAGAAAAATTCCGGATATGTGTAAATGCTTTTAAAAAGGTGTCGGCTGCGATGTCGGCAGTATCATCAAAGTTACCTGTCCTTCGGAGTATATAGCTAAAAATGGGCTTGTAATAGATTTTAAATACTTCGGAAAACTCCGCCGGGTTATCCCTGATTTTATTTAGAAGCTCAAATTCTGTCATTATGCCATAGAATACGCTTAATTACATAATGCAAAAGTATCGGTTTGGTTGCATTTTACACTTGAGTCAAACTATTCCATGATTTTATTTTGGTGTATTACTTTCAGTTTTGTCATTGTCAATAGGTTCCCATAATTCTATTTTGTTGCCTTCTGCGTCCATAATATGTACAAATTTTCCGAAGTCGTACGTCGCAATACTGTCAAGTATGGTTACTCCGTTTTCTTTGAGTTTGTTTACAAGTCCTTCAATATTCTGAACCTGGTAATTAATCATAAAATCCTTTTTGGATGGGGAAAAATATTCATCCCCTTTTTCGAAAGGTTTCCATTGAAGAGAGTTTATCTCGTCAGGATTATTAATGTTTCTGGATTCAAAACTCGAAGAACCCCAATCATTGATTTCAATCCCTAAATTTTTGGTGTACCATTCTTTCGTAGCCTGCGGATTGTCAGAATAAAAGAAAATCCCTCCAATTCCAGTTACTTTAGGGGTTGTGTCGTTGGTTGAAGGTGTGTTTGTCGTTTCATTTTTTTGGTCTTCCATCGTATTTGTCTTTTTAGTTGTCGATTCACAGCTTGCAAGAAGTGTTACAATCGAAATCAGTGTTAATACTCTTTTCATCCTGTCTGTTTTCTTTTAAAGTATTTTATCCATCGTCCCCCAATTTGGCTGATCAAAGATAGGTAAGAAGTTTGAATTTAGAATAATGATTTTTAAGGGGATTGAAGAGGGATGTGGGATAAAATAGAGTTGGACGTTATCCCCTTACTGGCAAGTCTGAAGCGTTGTGCTCGTACAGAGACTTGTGCAATTGCATAATTTCATCAGGATTTTTGAATTTATTTTAGGGCACATAATGCAAATATTGGGGTTTTGGCTTTGGTTACAAGCTTTCAAAGGCACGAGTCTCAACACACAGGTCTGGCTTCAGACTCGCGTGATTGAGGGGCGATTGAGGGACGATTGTTTTGTTGTCGCCCCTCCTCGCAATAACTTGGTACTTTATCATTAGGCTCCCGGTCACCGTTATCTTTCCCTTATTTTGAATAATTCTTTATTAGCTGAATTATTTTCTCAAAATCAAGCCGTTGAGAATCCTTTTCTAAATTCTATATCTTTTATAAAAACCAATTCCTTAATATTGTTAACCGAAATTAAAAATCATAATACATGAACCGATTTGCAATCAATTCAACCCTTGGCCTCCTCTTTCTTTCCTTAATTTCAATGGCCGACAAACCACCCATCAAATTCGGGAATGTCAGCATGGACGAACTCAAGATGTCCGTTTATGAACCGGATACCAGCGCTCCGGCTGTGGTCCTTTGTGATTATGGCTATTTCAATTCAAACCAGTTTCAGTTTACGCACATCATCCGGATCAAGATTTTGAAAAAGGAAGGCTATTCGTGGGCCAACCGCAGCTTTCCCGGGTACAATAAATCGTTTGTAAAAGGCATTACCTTCAATCTCGAAAACGGTGAGATCGTTGAAAGCAAATTAAAGAATGAATCCATCTTCAGGGAAAAAATAAACGAACGAAGCGACCGGCTGCGGATCACCATGCCGAATGTAAAAGTAGGATCGGTAATCGACATCGAATATGCTTATTCATGGATTCCGGCCGAATGGTGGTTTCAGCAGGAGATACCGGTGAAGTGGAGTGAACTGAAGCTTGAAGACAATCCGTATGTTTCTTTCCGCAAAAATTTTTTCGGTTTTGAACCACTGAGTGTGAGTGAACCTGGTCACTGGATCGCCAAGAACATGCCGGCATTTAAAGTGGAGCCGTATATCAGCAGCCCTGAAAACTACCTCACAAAATTCGAATTCGACATCCTCGATATTCATGTCGGGATGGTTTACGAAGCATTCACTACCTCCTGGGAAGAACTGAGCGACCTCCTGTATGATGACGGCCTGTTTGGTGTTCCTATGCGCAATTCCTCGTATCTGAACAAAACCGCAAAAGAAATCCTTTCGAAAGCCAAAACAGACGAAGAAAAACTGAGAATGGCATACGACTTTATCAAAACATTTAAATGGAATGGCCGCGAAAGTTTGTATACTTCCAATTCATCCATCGGATTTGTTATCGATGATCATTCAGGAAATTCCGCTGACATCAACATCGCGCTGGTTCAGTTGCTTGATAAGCTGGGCTTTGCGTCATCCGCCGTCTTGCTGAGCACACGCGAAAACGGGTTCCTGTCTCCCATTTATCCAAGTTTAAACAAACTCAATTATGTGATCGCCAAAGTTGATTTGAACGGTCAGCAAATCCTTATCGATGGTACGGAACAATATGCACCCTATGATTTGCTTCCGGAGCGGAGTTTGAACCTGTTCGGAAGGATTTATGACAGGGAGAACAGTGAATTCATTGACCTGAAAACTGATAAAAAAACGAAAGAACTGATCTATTACGGCCTGAACCTCGATACAGATCTACAGTTTACAGGTAAACTCAGCTATCAGCGCTTCGATTATGCTGCTCTCGATTTCAGGAACAATTACCATTCATTTGCAGGACGTGAAGCTTACCTCGAGGATATGCTGAAGAGATATCCCGGACTCAGGATTCAGGATGCTGTGATCGAAAACCTTGACAGCCTGTATCTGCCAGTAAAAGACAACTATGATATTGTCCTGAAAAACCGGGTCGACGAAGTAGGCGAAAACTTATACTTCCAGCCATTGATGCTTCACTGTATGGAAGAGAATCCGTTCAAAACCGACAAACGCAATTATCCGGTCGATTTCATTCATAATTTTGAAAAGACTTTTGTGGTTTCTATCACTATCCCCGATGGATTTGAGGTTTCCGGCCTTCCTGAAACAGTCAATATGAAGCTTCCCGATAATTCGGCCTACTTTTTTTATCAGCTAAGCGCTTTTGCCAACACCATACAATGCAGCTTCAAGTATGGGATCAATAAATCTGTTTTCCTCGAAGACGAATACCAGAACATCAAAGAATTCTTCAATCAAATCATAGCAAAACATGCCGAACCCGTCATTCTCAAAAGAAAATAGACCGTTTTATCCGGTTTTGAAAATCGTTTCATTCTTCTTTTTTTTGTGTGAGTTTGCTTTGTCTGCTTTCGCCGGAGGTGGTGATCTCTCGGTCAGCGCGATACCAAAGCAATTGCTTGAAAATACCAAAGCTGTCGTTAGGTACCGTGAAACCGTTTTTGAGGTGCAGTCACCCGGAAAAGCAGTGCTAAAAGTGAACTATGCTGTTACAATACTGAATGAAAGCGGGATGAACAATGCTGTACTGGTGCAGTTTTATGATAAATTTTCGCATATCAGCGGAATCAGGGGAACTGTTTACAACAGCGCGGGCGAAAAGGTCGAACGGGTTGAACGCGATGAAATCCGTGATGTCAGTGCGATACCTGGTCACACGGTTTACGATGATTTCAGGGTTATTTATATTGAACCGCATTACCGTACCCTGCCTTTTACCGTTGAATACAGCTACGACATAGTTTATAACGGCATTCTCGATTATCCCGATTATTATCTTGTCAATGATTTTAATATTTCGGTCGAACAGGCCGGTTTGCAGGTCACAGTACCCGATTCGTTGGGTTTACGATATCTTGAAAAGCAAATCGAAAGCCCCTGTAAAGCAAAATACGAGAAATCAAAAGTCATCTATACATGGGATTTCAAAGATGTGTTCCCTGTAAAGCAGGAACCTTACAGTCCGCCAGTTACAGAATGTATTCCGTCCATCCTGATGGCGCCCAATTCATTCAAAATAAAAAGAAAGGAAGGCAAGGCAGAAACCTGGCAGGATTTCGGAAAATGGATCTATGGACTTACGGAAGGACGACGTGAATTAACAGAAGAAACCAGACAAAAGGTGCTCGAACTGACAAAAGGCACAGGCGATACCCTCGAAAAAATACAGATACTCTACACCTGGTTTCAGGATAAAACACGATATGCCAGCATTCAGATCGGGCTTGGCGGATGGCAGCCGTTTGAAGCCGAAACTGTCGACAGGTTGTCCTACGGCGATTGCAAGGCCCTCTCCAATTACATGCAGGCACTACTAACGGCAGCAGGAATTGAGTCGTTCTACACCCTCGTGAAGGCGGGTGAAAATGCAGCGAATATTGTTAACGGCTTTCCTTCCAACCAGTTCAATCATGCCATCGTTTGCGTTCCCCTAAACACGGATACCCTCTGGCTTGAATGTACGAACCAGCATATCCCGATGGGTTACCTCGGCACGTTTACCGACGACCGGCCCGTGCTTCTAATCTCCGAAAACGGAGGAGTGCTCTGCCATACCTGTGCTTACGATGAGAATGATAATCTCAGGAGCCGGGTAAGCCATATCCGGCTGTCGGAAGATGGCAACGGGAAAGCAGAAGTGCTGACCGATTATAACGGGATTTATTACGATGATATGGAAAGGATCTATTACAGCGATGACACCGACAAAAAAAAGTTGATCGAAAAACGTATTCCGGCCGGAAACTTCAAGCTGGAAAATTATGACCTGAAAGAGCACAGAACAAGGATTCCCTGCATTGAAGAAGATATTAACCTTACCATTCAAAAAATTGGTATCATGGCCGGGGATGTCATGTTGTTTATCCCCAACCAGTTCAGCAGACAGGATCCGGTGCCTAACCCGATGCATATGCGTGAAAACCTGCTGACCATATACCGTTCGGTACATGAGTCCGATACGGTCTATTATACGCTCCCGGTAAATTTTGCCATTAGCGGCAACCCCCCTGATGTGACCATTACCTCAGAATTCGGTGAGTACCGGGCTGCAACCAGTCTTGAAGATGGTAAACTGTGTTACACAAGGAATCTTATCATCCATAAAGGCACTTATCCGCCAGAGAAATATTCCGGATTTATCGACTTTTACGAAAAGGTATCGAATGCCGATAACAAAAAACTTGCATTGAAGCCGACCGAATAGTTGCCTTGTGAGCCAGGGATAGCATGAGCTGTAAGCTCATCAGCGACGGAAGGATTTGGATTGTAAAAGCCATTACAAATGCGTCCTTGTTACTAACTTAAAGGAGGAGCAGTTCTGGGAGAACGAAAGTTACAATCCTTACCAGCCAGATCGCCTGTCAATGTTGTTTTTGTGAATACGATCTGCGGTGTTTCCAGTAACCTCCCTTTCCGCCATGTGTTCCCGGATTTGTTGATTGCTGTTGTATACGGGGCCGTTGCGGTCGTGCGGGAGTATCCGGTATTGGATCATCGATAACATGCAGGAAGGGATGATCTTCCACAACAGGAATTTCTTTCCGGATCAGCTTCTGAATGTCGCGCAGGTACTCCTTTTCTTCATTATCGCAAAACGAAAAGGCAATACCGCTCGCTCCTGCCCTGCCTGTCCTGCCGATACGATGGACATACATTTCGGGAACGTTCGGGAGGTCATAATTGATCACGTGCGACAATTCCTCCACATCGATCCCCCGGGCAGCAATATCCGTAGCGATCAGAATATTGGTGACGCCGCTTTTGAAATTGCCTAAAGCAAGCTGACGTGCTCCCTGCGATTTATTTCCATGAATAGCAGAAGCCTGAATACTGGCTTTCCCAAGCAATTTAACTATTTTATTGGCACCATGCTTTGTCCGGGAGAATACCAGCGCTGAATCGACCGATTCCGTTTTCAGCAGATGGATTAATAATCCGGGCTTTCCTTTCTTGCTCACAAAATAAACCGACTGCTCGACCTTTTCTGCAGTTGTCTGCTCGGGTCTTACGCTTACCTTTTCAGGATTACCCAGTATCTTGCGCGACAACATCACAATGTCGGGAGGCATGGTTGCCGAAAAGAACAACGACTGCCGTTTTGCCGGTAATTTATCGATGATCTTGCGGATGTCGTGAATAAAGCCCATGTCGAGCATCCGGTCCGCTTCATCGAGCACAAAATACTCGATGTCTTTTAATGAAACAAAACCCTGTCCCATCAGGTCCAGCAATCGTCCAGGCGTTGCTACAAGCACATCGACACCTCTGCGGAGTTTATCTGTTTGAGCACCCTGCTTTACACCGCCAAAGATGACTGTATTTTTTATCCCTGTGAACTTCCCGTATGCAGAAAAGCTGTCGGATATCTGGATCGCCAGTTCACGTGTGGGCGTAACAATGAGTGCTTTGATCTGTCGGGGTCCATGAGTAGACCGGATGGTATTGTAAAGATGCTGCAGTATGGGGACGGCAAAAGCTGCTGTTTTGCCGGTACCTGTCTGGGCACAACCAAGCAGGTCTTTCCCTTTCAATAGTATTGGTATTGCTTGTTCCTGAATCGGTGTAGGCTGGGTATATCCTTCGGCCCTGAGGGCCTGCAGGATGGGTTCTATAATTTCTAATTCGTTGAAAGTCATGTATTCATTTAAAGAGCCGGCAAAGGTAGACTAATAAATCGGATATATTTGATTTAGTTTCAGAAACTTAGCGGAATATGTCATTTACCGGGCTATTGCACAGATGTGGCTCGGTAAAAAGTTTAGAAATGATGAAACATTATGAGCATTACAAGTGCCTGAGAAAATCAGCCATTGGTTTTACAGTTACTAGTTAAAATCCTCCCTCATTACAAAGGATAGCGCGGTAAGGTTTAAATATGTACCATTTTTCGCAATCCGGCTTACAATATCATTTACATGATTAACCGCACGCCTCCCAGTTCAGCAACCTGATAGGGGAAACGATCGCCGGGCGAACCAATGAACATAAAGTTTTTAGGAATCTTCCAGCTGGATGATAGTTCTTCAATAATTTCAGGGCCAAAAACGCCTACAATTTCGATAAACTCTATATCTATTTCAGGATAGGCGCGGTCGAGTACTTCAATATCCTTGCGCAGTAAATCATTGTTTTCGTCAGTTTTTCTAATATGAACAATTTTCAGTTTTCTCGTTGTTTCATTGTCCTGTACATACTGCATCACTTTGTTCAGGATGGCTACATTATCACCTTTAGTAAAAAAGACAAATTCCTGCGATTTAATTTTTCTTTGTAACCGGTTCAGATAGTGATTGCTGATGATAACAAATTTACGCAAACGGTTGTAAAAATACTCCAGAATGTCAATGGACAACTTAATGAGCAAAGCCCTGTTAAGCATAAAAGCAATAAACAGGACAGCAGGGATAAGGTATTCTAAAAAAGTATAAAAGATTTGGATGTTAAGGTTAACATTGCCAACAAAAGCAGCGATAATAAACGCAATGGCAAGAACAACGATTGCTCCGTTGGCACGAAGTGGCCGCGGGAGTTTTTTACGTTTTAATTTCAATAATAAATTTCCGATCCCAAATAATCCCATCACAGCCAGAAAAGAAAACGTATAAACACCGGCCAATGCCTGAAGGTTCCCACGGGTAACAAACAATACCGAAATACATAAAACAAAAAATGCCATGACGATCCGATAATTGGAGCCGCGTTTGTTTTTCTTCAAAAAGAAATTCGGCAGTATCCTGTCGAGTGTAATGCGTTCAAGCAAGCCTGAAACTCCAACAAATGAAGTTAATACTGCACCGCATAAAACCAAAACAGCGTCCAGCGAAATGAGAAAGCCTAACCAACTGCCTCCTGTGGTCTCCCCTAAAAAAGCAAGCAGCGATTCTTTATGTACACCTACCTCAGCAAGTGGAACAATACAAATCAGCAACAATGCCAGCACCGGGTTAAAAAAACTGACAACAGCCCACATATTCCGCAAGGTTTTCGGGAAAACACCCTTGCGCTGTTCCTCCACAAAATTCGCTGAGCTTTCAAATCCTGAAATACCCAGCATGGCAACAGAAAAGCCCAAAAACAAGGCATGTTTAATACTTCCTGAAGCAATTGGAAGCTGCCAGTTGATATGAAATAACTGAAATCCATGATTAAAGAGAAACCATCCGGAAGCAAGCACCAAAAAAGAAAGGGTGGCTAAATGAATCAGGAAGATGATGACGGCCACAAATGCCGACTCTCCAATCCCTAAAATGGTCAGCCCCATAAACGCAAGCAACACCACAATTGTCGCAACAGTAACATCAAGTGTTGAAAAAATTCCCCGGAGGTAATGCATGGCCTCGGAAGCCGAAATAACGGACGTTGCCATATAAGACAGGATAGTAAGTGTTGCAGCAAATGAAGCCAGCCGTTTGGTCGATGTATTCAATAAAACATTGTATGCCCCTCCGTTGAGCGGAATGGCGCCAACCACTTCTCCATAAATTCTCCTGAAAAAATACAATACAAGCGCCACAATAAGCAGCGAAATAAATGCAAACTGACCTGCATATAAAATTGTCAGCGCCGAGACATAGAGGCATGATGAACTAATGTCATTCCCGCAAATGGCAGTAGCCTGCAATTCATTCAGCTTACCACGAAGGTTTTTCTTCATTTTCAGCAGTGATTATTCTTTTAAATCTTTATTTACGTTAACATTGAATCGGGGTGCCTTATAATCTTTCGGTAAATAATCGGGTGGAATGGCAGCTGTGTTGCCATCTCTTGCAGCCCGGTAATGCGGTGACATGATTTCGATCCCTCTTTCAAAGCACACATCCTGAATATTCTGATGAAGATTGGAATAAATCACAGCCTGCTTATTTGGTTCTTTCGTGTACGCATTTATCTGATACGATACATAGAAATCATCCAGACTGGTTTGCAATACAAAGGGTTTGGGTTCATTTAAAACAAAATCAGTTTTTAATGCTGCATCAATCAAAGCCTGGTGCATATCCCTCCAGGGAATATCATAACCAATCGTCACGGTAGTATGTATAATGAGGCCTTTGTCAGGTGCATCACTGCTGAAGTTGACGGTGTGGCTGCTCATAACTGTTGAGTTAGGTATTGAGATGATTTCGTTTTTTATGGTTCGTACCCGTGTAACCAATAACGATTTCTCGATCACGTCACCCACGACTTCACCTATCTTTACACGATCACCTTTTTTAAACAACCGCATATAAGTGAGTATCAAACCTGCCATGATATTTGAAAGCGAGCCGGCCGAACCAAATGTAAAGAGGAACCCAAGAAAAACTGAAACGCCCCGAAAGACAGGGGAATCGCTGCCGGGTAAATAGGGAAAAATGACGACGATCATAAAAGCAAATACCAAAACCCGCACAATTTGATAGGTTGGATTTGCCCAGTCGGGATAAAAACCGGGTAACTGCAAATTGCCTTTTTCAATTTCTGTTTTCAGGAATCGGATGCCCCTCAAAACATAGCGAAATACAAAAATAATAACGATGATCGCAATGAGGTTGGGCAGGTAATTCCATAAGCCTGATGCAATTTTCTTAACCGGATTCAAGATATACCCAAATAATGTTTCAGCAAAATTCTTAGTCCATGGGAAAATTCCAAAAAGTATAGGTAATGTGATATAAACAAGGAGTAATATGATAAACCATTTCAGGATCTTATTCACAATTACCAAAACGCCTACCTGTCGTTTGGCATCAAATAACGTATAGTTTTTAATTTTAATTCCTTTTATGAGTTTATCCTCCTGTTGTTGAATTTTTAGGGCTGTCCATTTAAAAAACCTTATGATATATTTGATGAAATAAACGATAATTAAAATAACCAGGATGGCAAGACCTATTTTCTTAACAATTGACCAAAAACTTATTTGCGACATGTATGTAATTACTTCATTTCTGATGGCTTGCTGATATTTTTTGGCCAATTCAATTTTCGTTGTATTATTCCAGAGTGCGTCATTTTCCGAAACACTCATGATGATGCTTTCACCAAAAACCAGGTCGATGGAAGCTTCTGCTTCTGATAATTTTAATGAATCGGGTTTAAAGCCGAAAGTACCTGCCAATTTATTTATCCGGTCAGTGATTGCGTCAGCCCTGTCCTTAGCTGAAAAACTCCCGAATTTACTGTATATTAAAAACAACGTATCGTGCATAAGCCCGTGAACGGGATAAGCTTTTACAGTGTGGCGCAAGGAATCAATCCGGGCTTTTTTATTTGCCAGGCGTTCGGCTTCTTTATTTTTCAGTTCCTGAAGTTGCTGTTGCAGGTCTTCTTTTTTTAAATTATCAGTTGTTTTTAACGAGGCGATTTGTATTTCTAATTCAGCTTTTTTCAGAGAATCCGCTTTTCGCTGCCGTTCAATTTCTGCCAGCTTTTTGTTGTACTCATTTTGAATCGTTGATTTCAGCGAGTCGGATTTTATTATAATGCTGTCTTCCTGGGCTATTGCTGCAAGTGTAACAAACGATAAGGTAACAGACAATAAAAGGTTTGTGATTTTATTCATGGTTATTCAGGATATTCGTTTACCAAATTTATTTTGTAAAACAATACGCTTTTATAAATCCCGGTCATTTGAAAAATAGAATACAAAAATATACATTACTGGCAATTAAACCGGTTTAGATTGTTTTAGGTAAAATTGCTAAATTCATCGTCGATATTTATAAATTGCAAAAAGTTAGTGAATGAACGGCTGTTAAAAGGGAATAAATAAAATGGAGGAAAACCTTTGAAGGGCTGAAAATTAAAAGAACCCTTACCATCATTACAAATTATTTTTTAATGGAAAATGTACTCTGGGCCTTCTTTATTGCAGCCGTTGGCCCGACAAATATTACGCGGTCACTTGCTTCAATTTTGGTATCACCGCGAGGGACCACAAAATCACTCGCTCTGATAACTTCTGCAACCACACATTCTTTCGGCATCTCTATATCCCGGATCAGTTTTCCGATAACTGCCGCATTTTCTGCAACAGAAACTCCTAAGAGGTTTGCCACCCATAAGTCATATTCAGATTTAGGTTTAAGGTAATTGCTCTTTTATCCAAATACCGGTGCAGGTTTATACTCGTTTCTCTTAAAAAAATGAGTAAGCTGAAAGTAATGATAATTTAGTTTTGTCGGTCGGTTACAAATCATCCGATTTTATGCATCAAACATGATTTGCCGGTGGGGAAAAATCAAAACGAAAAATGAATCCTTAAAAAATAAAACTTATTCAATCACCTCATAAATGACCAGGGGTTTGGATTTGTGCTTCAGGTTCACCTCCCCCACTTTCCGGCATTTAAAGGATTCTTTTACTTTAGCATAAGCATTTTCATTAATGATGATCTGGCCGGGTTCGCCTGCCGATTGGAGGCGCTGGGCGGTGTTGACCACATCGCCGATCACCGTATAATCGAGGCGTTTTAATTTTGCCGAACCGATATTGCCCGAAACCACTTCACCGCAATTGATACCGATGGAAACATTGGGTTTATAAGTAACATGATCGGAAATGGAGGGAAGTTTGGCAATTTCAGCTTTCACTGTCAGGCAGGCATCAATGGCTCTGTCCAAATGATGCTCTCCCCTGAAAACAGCCATGATGGCATCACCGATGAACTTATCGATGTAGCCATCCTGGTTGATGATCTCCTTCACCATTACATCAAAATAACTGTTGAGCAGCTTAACAACGGTATCAGGAGATTCATTTTCGCTGATGGATGTAAAACTGCAGATATCGATAAAAACAACCGAGGCTTCAACCGTTTCATTGGCCATTAGCGTCGATTCAAACTCCTGCGTATCCATGAAATTAAGTACCGTTTGATCCACATACATTTTCAGGATATTGTTCTCTTTGACAGCTTTCAGGGTTTCGCGCATCTGGTAAACATGTTTGAGGGTTTTTTCAATCGTAAGTTCAAGGTCGTTGAAATCCACCGGTTTGGTTACAAAATCGAAAGCTCCCCGGTTCATGGCAGTCCGGATGTTTTCCATATCGCCATAGGCGGAAACGATCACCGATTTCAGCAGGGTATGTTTATCGTTGAGCTTTGTAAGCAGAGTCAGCCCATCCATCTCCGGCATATTGATGTCGCTGAGTACGACATCCACATCGCTGTGAAGTTCAAGCTGATCGAGCGCGTGACGCCCATTTTCTGCAAATACAAACTCATACAGGTTTTCCCTGATCTGTTTACGGAATTTTTGTTTGATGAGTATCTCGAGATCGGACTCATCATCCACTACTAATATTTTTGCCATTAGTCCAATGTTTTTATTTTTTCTTTGAGGGCTGTAAAATCAACCGGTTTGGTAAGGAAATCATCCGCACCCAGTTCCATGGCCCGGTCATAATTTTCCGAATCGCCGTATGCAGTGATCATCATCACCACAGGCGGAGGTTCATGGTATGCCTGTTTGATATTCTTCAGCAAATCCAGTCCACTCATCCCCGGCATATTGATATCCGAAAGGATCAGGACAGCTTCATGCTGGTATTTTTTCAGGCATGATATTGCTTCTTCGCCGGAATATGCAAATTCAAACTCAATTTCACCACTGCGTATCTCTTTACGAAACCGTTGTTCAAACAGCGGCTGAATGTCTTTTTCGTCGTCTACTACTAATATTTTCATTACTACATTTTTATTAATGTTTCTTTTAAGAAGTGTTCTTCTGATCCTGTCTACAGTCACTCTATGCTTGTCGAAGAGCGGGCAGGCACAATTTGGATACTTCTCGTTTTAAAACCTGGTCTATCCTTCGACAAGCCCAGGATGACCTGATATATATTTCTGTAAAAATTTTATTGATCATTTTGTGCTCAATTATTTAAGTTGGCAATAAAATTATAAACTCCGTTCCATTTCCTTCTTTTGTTTCCACTTTTAATTCTCCGCCATGTCCTTTGGCAATGATATCATAACTTAATGATAATCCTAAACCTGTTCCCTGCCCTGTTGGTTTGGTGGTAAAAAATGGTTGAAAAATTTTATCCATGACATGCAGTGGAATGCCATTCCCATTATCCTTAACCCTGATCTCAATTTTACCACCCACCTTTTTTGTTGTCACTAAAACGGATGGTTCATACCCGTTGTCCATCTGCTTACTTCGCTCGGCAACTGCATAAAACGCGTTGTTGATAAGGTTCAGCAACACGCGTCCAAAATCCTGCGGACTAACCATCACTTTTGGTAACTTTTCATCCATTTCCATTTTGAAAACTGCATTGAACTCTTTATCTTTTGCCCGCAAACCATGGTATGCCAGTCTCAGGTATTCATCCGCCAGCACATTGATATCAGTCGGTACTTTATGTCCATTGCTGCTTCTTGAATGTTGCAACATACCTTTAACAATGGCATCGGCCCGTTTGCCATGGTGTATGATCTTCTCTTCATTTGTGGCAATGTTAAGCGCAATAGTATTCACTTCTTCAAGGTCACCCTTCGTTATGACTTCCCTTAATTCTGCAATCAATTCTGCATTTATCTCCGAAAAGTTGTTGACAAAATTAAGTGGGTTCTGGATTTCATGGGCGATACCCGCCGTAAGTTCCCCAAGTGAAGCCATTTTTTCGGCATGGAGCAGTTGCGACTGGGTTGTCTTCAACTGATGATACGCTTTCTCGATCTCTTTTGCCTGCGCAAGTTCTTTTTGGCTTGCCAGTTTTCGTTGTTTTTCCACTAACCTTCTTCGCTGAATGCGGTCTACCGCAAATACTCCTGCAATAAAGATCAGTGCATATATAACATAAGCCCACCAGGTTTTCCAGTAAGGTGGACTGATAATAAATGAATAGGCGGCTTCATTTGTCTTAACACCATTGGATGTTGTTCCGCGCACCCTGAAAACATAGTTGCCGGAAGGGAGATTTTGATATTCTGCAAAAGCTATATTGCCTGGTCTTGACCAATCCTTATCAAAGCCTTCAAGAAAATGCTCATAGGTAGTTTGCTGCGGATCTTTATAATTCAACGCTGCATAATTGAATAAAAAGGAATTTTGAGAATAAGGCAATTCTTTCGGGAATTCATAATAATGAAATTTGCCGTCTATTGATACGGAAGAAATCTTTAACGGATAGCTTTTTTCCTCACTCTTATTAATGTAAAGGCCAACTCCATTGTAGAATTCTACCATATTTCCGAATCCGTCCATAGCTGATGTATACGGACCGCCGCTTACAATATTTTCATCGTTGTAAAAAGTCTGGAATTTATTCCCATTTATCTTTAAAGAACCGACGGGAGATGAAAAATAAACATTGCCTCTGAATTTATCAGTTATTGGATTTGAAATACTGGTCGACGGAAGCCCTTCCTTTTTCGTGTAGAAGTTCAGATTGGTACCATCAAAGATGACGAGTCCTCTGTTTCGAAGCCTGATATACAACCTGCCGCCAGCCTGGATATCAGTTTGAGTTCCCGCTACACTGGCCCCTTTTAATATTCTGAAATCAGCATTTGCATTGCTGCTATCGCTCAGGTTTATGAAATTGTTACCGTCAAAAATATAGAATCCCCCAACTGTTAAAAAGTACATCCCTTCTTTTAAGTTACCAACATAATGCAATTGTTCCGGCGGCACATTCCAGCTTTCGGGCGGCTTATTCCATGACTTTCCATCATATATCATAATCTTCGTTGGGACAGATGTGATATCTTTTATATTGTCCGAAAATTGGCCTAAGAACCAGAGCCTGCCATTGTTATCTTCACGCAGGTCAAAAAGCTGGTATTTCTTCACATTATCCGAATCACTGAAAGGAGATCTTATTTTGACAACCTTTTCTCCGTCAAATCTTCCCAGGTAAAAATCCGCTTTAATAAGATTTTCTTCAGCAGGTCTGACATAACCTTCCCATGTATAAATATCGTTGTCTTTTGTTTCGAGAACGTTTGATGTATTATAAGGTTTCCCTTCACCATCGGGAAAATTCGTGATTTTAAAAATCTGTTTGCCATCACTGTTTATGATTTCGCGAACCATCGTAAGACCTTTTGAAGTCGCTATCCAAATTCTTTTATTGCTATCCTGAAAGGTCTGGTATGTTATATTGCTTGCAAGACCGTCTTTTTCTGTTATAGCTCTCAGGCTTTTACCATCCCAAACATTAATCCCAACATCAGCTGATCTGGCATAAGCCGGAAGATCGCTGTATGAGTAGGAAAGCCAAACTACACCATTTATATCAGTATAAAGCGTTGGTATACCAGCTTGTGTAAGTAATAAACCATCTTTCGTTTTCAGCATTCTGGAATAATTCGGATAATACAATCCAATGCCTTTGGAATTCGTCATCATCACGCCGTCATTCATTTCAGTTTCCTGTCCTCCATTAAAAGCATCAAATTTTTCCCATTTGCCATTATTAAAATAAAAATATTGATTGGGATATTTTGAACTTTGTGCTATGTTAGTGCTGGGCAATACCAGCAGTTCGGGCAAATATTTATTGGGGTTGACGAATAATGCACCTGAAAATTTGAAGTCATGAATTACATTACCTGTTTTAAAATTTTTTATCGCACCAATTTGTTCAAAAATGTCAGAGGGCTTCCATTTCCCCTTATTAAACTCATAGATATTTGTATTTTTTGCGTTGAATATTTCACCGTATAATTTTGAAGTGGTTAGAAATAATTTATTTTGTATGGTGCTATAATACACTTCATAAGGAAAGCGATCTTTACCAAGAATTTGCGTTAATTCAGGATATTGATAAAACCTAATCCCGTTGTACATTAACACACCTGAATTTGAATTGAAATTCCCAGAGTTACTTTGACCGGAAAATGCAATCCAGGTATTTCCATCTTTGTCAATTGTACTTATCAATTCCTTCGGTAATGGACTTACACCTTGAAGATCAACGCCCTCGGATTCATCAATCTTTTTGAAAGCACCATTTTTAAATAATGCGATATAAGAACCTTCATGGGTTTGTGTATTATGACCACTTGAAGTAAAAATAAGATCACCATAGGGTGTTTCTATAAAATTAGTGGCATTATCAAGCGGGAAATTTATTGAGTCGTAAACTGTAAATTTTCCATTCTCAAATTTTGTAAGACCGCCGTTGCATTTTTTATCCACATAAGGTGTTGCTGAACCAATCCATATACGACCTTTTGTGTCTGCATCAATGAACGTAATCATCTGGCCATCCAGACCATTTATCTTGAATCCTTCTTTTTCAGTATAAACCTTAAAATCATTCCCGTCGACTTTTATTAATTTATCAGGAGAGGCGAAATACATGACATTACTGACCGAATCGTAATACATATTCTGCATTGTTTGTAAGCCAATATCCGCACCGACTTCCTCAAATTCATACCCGTTGAACCGATAGGTCCCTTCAATCCCAGAAATCCAGATGAAGCCATCTCTGGTCTGAATGATCTTCGCAATGTTCGTCGATGGCAAACCTTCTTTATTGGTGTACTCAACCAAATCAGAGTTGGCTTCGGTTTTTTGCCTCTCCTGTGAATATATAAATGAAGTCAGAATAACCATACAAAATATCAACATGTACCTTTTTAAAGCCATTCTGTTTTTTGCATTGGCTTTCAGATTATTTCGCTGATTATTCATTTTTCGTATCTCATATTTTAATTTGTCAGTTGGATAATAAATTCAGTTCCTTCTCCCTGATTGGTTTCCACCTTTAGCTCACCACCATGCGCTTTAATGATATCATAACTCAGTGATAATCCCAAGCCTGTTCCTTCGCCGGTGGGTTTGGTAGTGAAAAATGGCTGGAATATTTTATCCAGCACATTTTGAGGGATGCCATTTCCATTGTCCCTCACCCGTATTTCGATCCCATTCACTAATTTCTTAGTTATAACAATTACCTCAGGCTTATAGCTTTCCTTTTGCTGTTTCTTTTTTTCGGATGTGGCATAAAAGGCATTGTTGATAAGGTTCAATATAACCCTCCCGATATCCTGCGGAACGACACTGACTTTGGGTAATGCATTGTCTGCCTCCATTTTAAAGTCTGCATAAAATGACTTGTCTTTGGCTCGCAGACCATGGTATGCCAGCCGGAGATATTCATCCGCCAGGGTGTTGATGTCAGTGAGTTCCCTAACTCCGTTACTGCTGCGGCTGTGTTGCAGCATGCCTTTCACGATGGCATCGGCACGTTTGCCATGAAAGTTAATTTTCTGTTCATTCTGGGTGATATCCTCCGCTACTGCTTTTGTTTCATCCAGATTTCCTTTGTTTATTCCTTCTTTCAGTTCTTCTATCAGTTCAAGGTTCACCTCAGAGAAATTATTGACGAAGTTAAGCGGGTTCTGGATCTCATGTGCAATACCGGCGGTAAGTTCCCCCAAAGAAGCCATCTTTTCGGAATGAATTAGCTGGGCCTGAGTGGCTTTAAGATATTCAAGGGATTGCTCGGCACGCAATTTTTCCTTCTCAATCAGTATGTTTTTATCTTTGAGTTGTTTCCTTGTTTTTCGAATGAATTGCAATCTGCTAAATAATCCACCCGCAAGTAAAAAAAGAAAAACACCTCCCAGAACAAAGGATTTGCGTTGTGCCTTTTTCTGATTTATCAACTGTTGAATCTCAACATTTCTTTTAACCTCCTCTTGCTCATTTTCATAAGCAGCTATGTTCGATTTGTTGAAATTTGACTGAATTGAATCGCCGAGATAGATATAACTTAAGGCCAAATCTGCAGCTTTACCAGTTTTATTGTGTTCCTCATAATATGTGGCCAGTTCCTTCCGGTATTTTTGGATTAGTTTGTCATCCTGGAATTGAATTGAAAGGCTGTAAGCTTCTGTAAGCTCTGATTCAGCATCCAATTCATTACGAATTTGATTGTAATATTTGTAGAGATAAAAATTAATTTCCAGTTCTCCATTATTTGTTACTAGTGGAAAGGAAAGTGAATCCCTGATATGAAGTGCTTCTTTAAGGCAGGAGAATGCTGAATCAGGTTTTCGAATTTCGAGCAGGATACCTGCTTTCTCAGTAAGGCTTATTGCCCTCAACTGATAATCTTTCAGTGAATTACTTATGACAAGGGCGCTATCAATGGTGTTAAGTGCGGCCGCATATTCTTTTTGTTCTTTCTGAATAATTGAAAGTGCAATTTTACTTTCCGCTACATTCATCCAGCGTCCGAGGTTTACGCAGAGCCGGATGCCCAGTTCAAGGTAGTGGAAAGCACGGTCGTAATTCCCCCATAAATAGTAATACCTTCCAATAGCATTTATTTCATTACTGTAGCCACCCGGAGAATAGGTTTTATAAATTTCAGCCGCTTTCAGGTAGTTGCTTATTGCATTGTTATAATCCGCGTCGAAGGTATAAGAGCCTGCAATGGCATGATAACAGGTCGCAGTATTTTCAACCGGTCCGTTTAACTCGTAATAGTTTAGTTTTTCCCTGAAATAGGCAACGCGTGCTTCTTTCAGCCCTGCCGTGCTATAGTATAACCTCAGGCCGTTCAAAATACTAAAATCGCCCATTATTTTTTTCTGACGGTCGAATGCGTCAATGGCTTCTTTAATTTTTTCTATTGATTTTCGCTGATCATTTTGAATCCAAAACACCATTCCCTCCCGATAGTTTTCATAGGGATGAATATCAATTAATTTTAGTTTTTTATTAAGCAGGATAAGTTTGTCAAGTTGTTGGATTTTATGATCCAGATTCCTGGGTGCCCCACCGAAATTATCAATCTCAGCCATAAGTGCATAGAGGGTGTCGGCAGCAGTATGAGCATTGGCCCAAATCATGGAAATGGAATCTGCTGTACAGTCAATGCATGGATTAATTGCTGATGGAGTTTTCTCCTGATGAATCCCTGTATCACAGGCGACCATTAAAATCACAGGTAAAATGAAGAGCAAACAATGCATTTTTTTCATGTATAGGCCAATTTATGCTTCCACAGATTAGTATCGTAATTCAATAATGAACTCACTTCCCTCACCTTCTTTTGTTTCAAATTTTAGTTCACCGCCATGCCCTTTGGTAATGATATCGTAACTAAGACTCAAACCCAAGCCTGTACCCTGCCCGGTAGGTTTTGTGGTGAAAAACGGTTGAAAAATCTTATCCTTTACCGAATCCGGAATGCCAATGCCATTGTCTTTAACCCTGATCTCGATTTTGTCAACCAGTTTTTTCGTAGTGACTTCAATCAAAGGTTTGTATCCTCTCTCATTATGTTTTGCCTTTTCCGTAACAGCAAAGAATGCATTGTTGATCAGGTTCAGTAATACGCGCCCGATTTCCTGATGGACAACATTCACCTGTGGTAGATTTTCATCGGCACCGAGTTTCAACTCAACATTAAAAGACTTGTCTTTAGCACGTAACCCATGGTAGGCTAACCGCAAATATTCATCTGCTAATGTATTGATATCTGTCAGCTCTTTTTCGCCTGAACCGCTCCTCGAATGCTCCAGCATCCCTTTTACAATACTGCTGGCCCGTTTGCCATGCTGGCTTATTTTTTCGAGGTTAAGTTTTAAATCATCGGTAATGGTTATCATTTCTTTCCGGTTTTCGTTTTCCATTTCTATTTTGAGTTCAACCAACAAATCAACACTCACTTCGGCAAAATTGTTGACAAAGTTCAAAGGATTCTGTATTTCATGTGCGATGCCCGCGGTGAGCTCTCCAAGGCTTGCCATTTTTTCGGCATGAACGAGTTGTGTTTGTGTCGCTTTTAGTTCTTTATAAGCTTTTTCTATTTCTTTTGCCTGAGTAAGTTCTTTTTCTCTTGACAATTTTCGCTCTTTTTCTACCAATCGTCGTCTCTGCATGCGGTCCGCAGCGAATAACCCTCCTATTAAGATCAGACCATAGATAAGATAGGCCCATAAAGTTCTGTACCAGGGTGCTAATATTACAAATGAAAATGACGCTTTGGAGCTTTCAATACCTATAACATTTTTTGCAACAACATAAAAAGTATACCTTCCCGGAGGAAGATTTGTATATTCTTTTGTATTTTCAGTTGACCATGAGGACCAGCCATCAGCAAAGCCGGAAAGTGATGTCTTGTACCGGTTCGCGTTTTTTTCTTCATAACTAGTTGCCGAAAATTTAAATTTTATTGAATTGTTTTTGAACTTTATTTCCGGAACGATGGGCTTTGACAACGTACCGCCAAAATATATTGTTGAATCGGAACCAATTTCTACTTTCCGCACCAATGCAAAATAATCAGTTTTGTTTAAATTTTTCTTTGCAAAATCATATTTAATCAGACTGTTACCGGCAAGGAACCAAACAATACCATTATCTTCTGCATAGACTCTGCCTATTCGTTCATCCGAAAATCTTTTGAAAGGAGAGGTAACCCATTTATATGAACCGTCAGCTTGAGGAGTACCCATCGCCAGTGTATTTTCAAATCCCATCCATAACCGGCCCTGGCTATCTTGTTGAAATACTGTCAGGCTTTTATGATCAGCAAGTCTAATAAAGGCAGAAATAATTTTATCCGAAGTATCAACAGTAAATTTTTTGCTGCTTTCATCAAATTTGTATATGCTATCAGCTGTGGAAAAATAGTTTACGCCATTAAAATTATCGACTGAAAGTGCACCATTTTGCAATCCATTTGTAATTTCAAAATGTTCAATTACCGGTTTGCTTATAATCTGATGCCCATTTCCATCTTTACAAAATGTAATTCGATATACACCGGAAGTATTTGTACTTATCCATAAATTGCCGTCATTTTCTTCAATTAATGAAGTTACGGCATCAGTAATATTCAGAATTTGGCCCTCATCCTCCCACCCATTGTCACTTTTGAGCAGGGACCATAAACCATAAGCTCCCACATAAATTCTATTTGGATTTATGTTGGATTGTTTAAGCACGTGTACGATATATTCATTGCCCGACGACTCTCTTATTGCGGATAATTTGTCTTTTTCAACTTTAAACAAACCATTGAATGTTCCTACAAGTAAATCATTACCGATTTCGAGAAAAGCAAACGACTGATTATTACTGTTTTTCAACTTATAAAAATCTGAAGTCTGCGGATCTAAATAATAAACACCACTATTTGTTGCAACGTATATAATTTCATTGTGCCGTATAATATCATTTGGAATGGTTGAAAAATTATTTCTCGAATCAAAGTAACTTACCGGAGATGCGTAGTCAATTCTGGAGATTCCATTATCCGTAGCCAGCCAAATTGCACCTGCCCGGTCCTGCAGTGTATAATAAATTGTATTGCTGGCCAGCCCGTTATTACTGGTGTACTTGCGAATTTCTTTCCCCGTTCGGTCAATTACTATGGCTCCTCCATTTACTGTTCCCAATACTATATTTCCATCTGAAAGTATTGCTCCGGGGAAATAGATCAAATTTTCTTTGATAAATTTATCAGCCTCTGTTTTAAAAGGAATAAAATTATTGCCGTCATACTTAAAAAATCCCATTGTGCGTGTAACGATCAAAATGGTTGAGTCTTCACCGGGGAAAGGAAGCAATACATATATTCTTTCATCCGCGAATTTATCGCCTCCTTTAAGAAGTATTAATGAGTCATTCGTTAAAACCTCCAGCCCTTTTCCCCATTCCCGCACATATAATGACCCACTAACGACTGATATCAAATGAAAACCACGCTCACTTTGCAATATTTTGAATTTTTTTCTTTGAATGTCCCAGATAAGAATATACCTGGCTGCGTTAAAATAGACTTTGCCGTTATAATAATAGGTATTCCATACATCAGAAAAATCTCTTTTATCTTTTGGTACAAATTCGATTAACGAGTGAAAAGTTAACCGGCCCAGGGAATCGGGCAGAAAATATCCTAAATCTCCTTGCGCTCCAACATATATTTTCCCGTTATCACCATTAGCCAAAGAGCGGACAACCGACTTATTCGGCATCGGGTAATGTCTCCATCCGGCACCATCAAACTCAAGCAAGCCTTTTTGATTCCCGAAATACATGATGCCGCTTTCGTTCTGAACTATTGACCAAATTTGCTGGTTAGCGCCATACTCCTTTGGTGAATAATTAGTGATAAGCTGGGAACCAATTTCCAGGCTGTTTTGAGACATCGTTTCAAAAACAAAAAAGCAGCAATAAATAATTACAAGAATTAATTTTTTCATTATCATTTCAAATAGAACAGAATACAAATTGTTATATATCCTTTGTGATTTGCATCCAACTCATTTAAATACAATTTCATTCTTAATGATTCCTTTTTTTAAGTTTCAACATTTGTTTTATTTACGGGAATAATGACTCTAAAACTTGTTCCGGCTCCCTGTCCGACCGGGTCATCCGGGCTGGCTACTGAAGTTTCCACTTTCAGTTCCCCGCCATGTCCTTTCGTTACAATATCATAACTCATACTCAGCCCTAATCCGGTTCCCTGCCCTGTGGGCTTCGTGGTGAAGAAAGGTTGAAAGATTTTATCCTTTACCGAATCCGGAATCCCATTGCCATTGTCTTTAACGATGATCTCGATTTTTCCAGCCAGGTTTTTCGTTGTGACCTCAACCAAAGGTTTGTATCCTCTCTTGTTTTGTTTTGCCTTTTCGGAAACGGCATAAAATGCATTGTTAATCAGGTTCAGTAAAACGCGTCCAATCTCCTGAGGGACTACATTTACCAGTGGAAGGTTGTTATCGGCTTCAAGTTTAAAATCCGCATTAAAAGTTTTGTTTTTTGCTCTTAAACCATGGTAGGCCAACCGTAAATATTCATCTGCTAATGTATTGATATCCGTGAGCTCTTTTTCACCTGCTCCGCTTCGTGAATGTTCCAGCATTCCTTTAACAATAACACTTGCCCGCTTTCCATGCACAATTATCTTTTCAAGGTTTTGTTTCAGATCTTTGGTAATGGCATTTACTTCTTCTGTATTTCCATGGGTCATTTCATCACGAAGATCATTCATCATATCAACACTCACTTCCGAGAAATTGTTGACAAAGTTGAGTGGATTCTGGATTTCATGTGCAATACCGGCAGTTAGTTCTCCGAGAGAAGCCATCTTTTCTGCATGAACCAGTTGCGACTGGGTGGCTTTAAGATTGGCCAGTGTTTCGTTGAGCCTTTTATTGAGTTTGTTTTTTTCAAAAAACCTGATCAGGACGAAAACCACCAGCATAAACGCAACAAACATTCCGAACAAACTGAAGTTCCTTGTAATCTTTTCCCGACGGATTTGCGCTTGTTTAACAGCCATCATTTTTTTGTGGCTTTCGTTTTGAAGGGCTTGTTTATTTTCAAACTCCAGTTTATTGGTGAGGCGGGTAATTTTTTCAATATTTTCTGCTGCCGCCGCCGAATCCTTTACCTCACTGTATTTCATTAGGTTTATATAGGCATTTTTTAAATCATTGAGTTTGAAATAAGATTCGGCAATGCTTTTATATATTTCCTCCATAAAGATAAGTTCGGATTTGGGAGCTGCCTGTTCGGCCTTTTTCAACCAGGAGAGCGCTGTTATATGTTTATTTTTCCCAACATAGATTTTAGCGATTTTCATAGAAGCCCTGGCTTCTCCGGTAAGGTCACCTATTTCCCGACTCAGTTTCTGGGCAGCAGAAAATTGCTGCAACGCTTTGTCAGGATCAGGCAATCTCATATAAGCACCGCCCAGCGCCAGATAAGCATCAACGATACTGATCTTATAACCGGTGAGTTTTGCCAGACGCAAGCCTTCCGTATAATTTTCCACTGCCCCGCTGTAATCCGAGAGATCCTCAAGGATTTGCCCAATATAAAGATAGCTGGCAAATGTGCTGTAGAAATCCGTGGTTTTCAACCGGATGGCAAGGGCGGCCCGGTGAAGTTTTAGGGCTTCTTCCAGTTTTCCTGCTTTCATGTTGGTCACACCCATATCGTTGTAGATTCTTGAGATTCCCAGGGAATCATTTTTCAGTTTGTAAATCTCAAGGGCTTCCCGCTGACTGTTCAACGCATCGTCCCATCGTTCTACAAAAGCATACACAAAACCCATGGCAAGCAGGTTTTCGATGATGGTTGCCGTATCGTTCAACTCCCTGCTGATCTTCAGGGATTCCATCAGGTTATCCAGGGACTCGCCGTAATCACCCATGTTCCGGCGGGTTATGGCCACGTTTGTCAATTGGTTGGCATAATTTTCTTTGCTGCCAACAGCCTTGAAAAGTTCCAGCGCTTTCAGATTATTTTCTATGGCCAGATTGTACTGTCCGTTAAAATCATATATGGTTCCGATGGCAGAATAAATTTTCGCCTCCTCAAGTTTGTCGTTTGTTTCCAGAATGAGATCAAATGCTGTCTGCAATGTATCCAGCGCAGCATTTATATTTTTATTTTCGATTCCCCTGGCAAAATTTGTCAGACTTATAGCTTTCAGCACCTTGCACTTGTTGAGGATAGCCTTATCGATTTTTACGGCTTCGGAAGCCAGCAAACTGTCTGTTAATTGCAAAGCCAGTGATGCGTAATATTTACAGCTATCCAAATCTGCATAATAGTAGGAATTGTATGCCCGATCATTCAAATGCCGAATACGACTGGTATCGCCGGGGACCAGCACGGATTGAGCAACCACTATGTTCCCCTGCCATCCAATGATACCGGCTATAAACACAGATGATATGAAGACTTTTTTCAATCTCATGATCCGTTAATTGGCAATTCGATAATAAATTCTGTTCCAAGGCCAGAAGTAGATTCCACCTTTAGTTCCCCGCCGTGGGCTTTGATAATATCGAAACTTAAACTCAGTCCCAATCCTGTTCCCTGCCCCGAAGGTTTTGTGGTAAAAAAAGGCTGAAAAATCCTATCCTTTAACGAATCCGGAATGCCGTTGCCGTTGTCTTTCACCCGGATCTCGATCTTATCGGCCAGTTTTTTAGTGCTCACTATAACTTCCGGTTTATAACCATCCGTATTTTGTTTTATCCTTTCGGCAACAGCATAAAATGCATTGTTGATCAGGTTAAGCAAAACCCGGCCGATATCCTGCGGCACTACATTTACCTTCGACAGGTTTTCATCGGCTTCCATCCTGAAGTTAGCATTGAACGATTTATCTTTTACCCGGAGGCCGTGATAGGATAGCCTGAGGAATTCATCGGCCAGTGCATTGATATCAGTAAGGCGTTTTTCTCCTTTGCTGGTGCGGGAATGTTCAAGCATTCCTTTTACGATACTGCTGGCCCTTTTTCCGTGTTGTGAAATGATCTCAAGGTTCTGGATCAGGTCGGCAGTAATTTCTTTCACCTCCTCCGTGTTTCCCTTTTCGATCTCTTCGTTCATTTCCTTTGCCAGCTCGGCGCTCACTTCCGAAAAATTATTGACAAAGTTCAGCGGGTTCTGAATTTCATGGGCAATGCCGGCAGCGAGTTCTCCCAGGGTTGCCATCTTTTCGGATTGAATAAGCTGGGCTTGCGCCACTTGCAATTCAAAGTACGATTTTTCAATTTCCTTTGCCTGCTCCAGCTCCCGTTTCATTGTTCGTTGACGCTCTATTGAGATCAAACGCTTACGCTGAAACTTGTCAACCAAATAAACCAACCCTCCGAGCATCAGAGCATAAAACAGGTACGCAGGCCACGTACGGTACCATGGAGGAAGGATTTCGAAATCGTAAGCCACTGGTTGGCTCCAAATGCCATCCGGGCTTTGTGCTTTTATAAGGAAGGTATAACGGCCAAAAGGTAAATTCCCAAAACTGGCTGTAGATTTGGTGTCAGCAGGACTCCAGTTATCATTATAACCTTTTAGCATGTATTGGTACCGAACCAGAAAGGGTCTCCGGGTTTCCACACCCACAAAGTCGAAACTAATACTGTTAAAGGCATAGGGCAAAACCAGGTTTTCAGGAACAGGATTAAAAGGAGAAATACTATCGAAACGGATGGCACTGAATTTTCGGATCAATGTATCACGCCCGCTATTGCTCAATATTTTTCCGAATACATCCTGTTCGTTATTCTTGTAAGGAGCAACATAATTTATTTTGCTCCCAGGATGGTCTTCATCATATTTACCTTTTAGCAGGGAATACCAGGAAATGTTCTCATTATTGATCCTTACATCCTGAATAAAAACCCTGGGTGCAGCCTCGCTCCTGTGAATACTACCGTAATCGAACCGGACAAGTTTATCACCTGTCCCAGCCCAAATGATTCCCCTGCTGTCGATAAACATGCTGCAATTATTGCTGACATCTTTGATGGGGTATCCTGCTTTCTGATTGTAGTTTTCGAGGCCTGCTTTTGCGAAGTTCCTGCCTGTGGGATCCAATCCACCTCTTAACACAGTAATTCCTTCGTTTGTTCCGATGAAAATATTGCCGGTGCTGTCCTCCAGAATATTGTAAACCACATTGTTTGACAGGCCTTCATTTGTTGAGTAATTTTCAAAGATGGCTTCTCCGTACTGCGCAGTATCTTTCTTTAAAATCTTCTCAACGATTTTTTTTCGAATTACGGATACCCCGCCTCCCCAGGTACCAATAAGGACATTTCCATTCTGATCTTCGATAACTGATGAAAGCTTGTTATCAGGCAGTCCCTGGTTTGTGGTGAAATTTTTAAAAGTATCTCCATTGTATATACTTAAGCCACCCCTTGTTGCGAACCAGATATTGCCCAATTTGTCTTCCATGATATCCCAAACCGTGTTATGGACCAGTCCCTGAGCCGTAGTGAAATTGCTAAACGATTTCCCGTCGAACTTGCTGATCCCTCCTTCATAAGTGCCGATCCAAAGGTTCCCATGGCGGTCCGCCTTTACATTCACAACATTATCATCAACTAATCCCTGTTTCGCAGTGTATTTTGTAAAAGATTTACCATCGTATTTCAGTAATCCGGAAGGTGAGCCCATCCACAGGTTGTCTTTGCGATCAACCATCAATGAAATAATATAGTCGTCGGACAATCCTTGTGCTGTCGCATAATTCGTAAATGATTTTCCTGCTATTCCCTGCTTATCCCTATTGTATTTGGTGATCCCGGCATCGTTGGTACCAAACCAAAGGTTCCCGTGGTGATCCTCTGTAACAGCATAAACAACAGTTCCCGGAAGTCCCTGTTTCGCTGTGAAACTAATGATGCTTTTGCCATCGTACCTGCACAGACCACCACCCAGGGTACCGAACCATAGACTGCCGGCGTCATCTGCAGTGATGCTGCAAACGATATTATTTGTCAGTCCCTGCTTCGTTGTGATATTCAGAAAAGTATCCTCTTTTTTATTGTATTCGGAAACCCCTCCGGCAGTCCCAATCCAGATATTCCCATAAATATCCACAGTGATGCAACGAAGATTATTACTGACAAGGCCATTGGTCGCTGTGAAATGAGTTTGTGCGATTTCACCGATTGCTTCTTTGGAAGGATCATAGCTGCTTACACCCTTACTGGTACCGAACCAAAGCACACCATCCTGATCTTCAGCTATGCATTTTACAAATATCCCTTCAAGGCCACATGATTTGGAATAATTCTTAAAAGCTATACCGTTTTTCGATTCCTCAACAGGAATGTACTTATAAACACCATTATCCGTAGCAAACCATAAAATGCCCTGGCTATCCTGAATGACATCATCCACTGAAACACAGTCAAGTCCCTCGTCGGGGCCATAATTGATAAATGATATCTCTCCCGTTACATCTTTTCCTTGTTTAATTCTACTCACCCCTTTTGTTGAACAAATCCAAATGTTTCCCTCTTTATCTTCCAGTATTTTACTGATATCATTGTCGGAAAGACCCTGATCCGTGGTGTAATTATTAAAAGATCTTCCATCGTAAACACTGATGCCACCATAAGTTCCGAACCAGATGTTGCCATGGCTGTCTTCAGTTATGCAGTTAATCAGGTTATGGATCAAGCCATTCGAAGAATTAAAATTGGTAAATGATTTACCATCGTATTTGCTCACTCCGTTTCCCGATGTACCAAACCAGAGGTTACCGGCATGATCCCTGAATCCGCAAATAATACTGCTCATTGCCAGGCCTTGTTCAGTATTGAAATTCTTCATGGGAACAAAGAAGTCTGCAGGTCTGACAACCGGGGCTTGTTTTGTTGATATATCAATTCTTTTCGGAGCTGGGTAATCGCTTAGGAAATGCACCACCGGATCACCGGCTTTTATAACCGTGGGTCCTGAAATTATTTTCCGGCTTGCAAATTCCTTATTTTCTTCCTGCTTCGCACCTGGTTTACATGCAAAAAGAGATAGGAGTGTAAGGCCCATTAAAAACTCAAATCCGGTGATGTGATTTTTGTCCATTTTCCTAATTGATTTTCTGTTTAAGCGGTAGAAGGATGATAAACTCCGCTCCCACTCCTGACTTCGATTCAATCTTTAATTCTCCACCATGTGCCTGAATAATATCGTAACTCATACTCAAACCTAAACCTGTTCCCTGGCCTGTTGGTTTTGTTGTAAAAAATGGTTGAAATATTTTATCTTTTACTGAATCAGGAATGCCATTGCCATTATCTTTCACCCGGATATCAATCCTGTCATCCAGCTTTTTCATGCTGACCACAACTTCCGGTTTATAATTATTTCCATTTTGTTTCGATTTTTCAGAAACAGCATAAAATGCATTATTGATAAGGTTTAGCAGAACCCTGCCTATATCCTGGGGCACAACATTCACTTTAGGTAAATTTTCATCGGAATCAAGTTTATAATCAGCCTGAAAAAATTTGTCTTTCGCCCTCAAGCCGTGGTATGCCAGGCGCAGATACTCGTCAGCCAGGGAATTCAGGTCAGTCGGCTGTTTTTCACCTGATCCTGTTCTTGAGTGTTCCAGCATCCCTTTCACAATGCTGCTTGCTCTTTTACCATGTTCACTAATTTTCTGAAGGTTTTGTTTTAAGTCTTTTTTTAGTGTATTGATCTCATCTTGGTTGCCCTTTTCCATTTCTTCGGACAATTCATCAACAATATCAACACTCACCTCCGAAAAGTTGTTCACAAAATTGAGCGGATTCTGGATTTCATGAGCGATGCCCGCAGTAAGCTCTCCCAG
Source organism: uncultured Bacteroidales bacterium (assembly GCA_963764475.1). Taxonomy (GTDB): domain Bacteria; phylum Bacteroidota; class Bacteroidia; order Bacteroidales; family JAADJA01; genus JAADJA01. The sequence goes on along the minus strand of CAVXTE010000071.1, from coordinate 10,094 downwards.
GCTTGCCATTTTCTCAGCATGGACCAGTTGTTTCTGTGCAGCTTTGAGTTCTTTATAAGCCTTTTCAATCTCCCGGGCCTGGGCCAGTTCTTTTTCCTTTGCCAGATGACGTTCCTTTTCAAGCACCCTTCGCCGCTGAACACGATCAAAGGTGATGATGGTAAGCACGAAAATAATTCCATACAATGTGTAAGCCCACCATGTTCGCCACCAGGGCGGTTTGATCGTAAAACTGAAGGTTACCGGTTCTTTGTTCCAAACACCGTGGCTATTGGCTGCTTTTACCTTGAAATAATATTTACCCGGAGGCAGGTTATAATAAAAGGCCGACCGCTGATTACCAACTTCCCTCCAGTCTTTATCAAAATTTTCGAGCTCATAGGCAAACTTGTTTTTTGAAGGATCATCGTACTGAATGCCCGTGTAGTCGATGGAAATATTGTTTTGTATATAGGATAAGTCAAAATTGGACATTTCCACCGGATTTGGGCCTATGGTAAAAGATTGATCCCCCACATTAAACCGGGTGATGTAGGTAATGGGTGGCATGGCATTTTCGGCAATATCGTCCGGTTTAAAATAGGTGACACCATTGTTACCACCGAAAAGGAAATAGCCTGAAGATGTTTTCATGTACTGCCCGTCGGCATACAATAAACCCTGAATGCCATCCTTTAGAGCAAAATTATTGAATTGCTCGTCATCCAAATTCAAGCGGCTTATGCCTGCAAAGGTGCTCAGCCAAATCGCATGGGTTTTTTCATCTCCCAGGATTCCCTGTATGCTCATTGACGGGAGACCCTCGTTTGTCGTATATGTTTTAATCTCTCCCGTTTCGACGTTATAGCGGCAAAGGCCACCCTGCCAGGTTCCCACCCAGCAAATTCCGTCAGATGATTCGTAAAATGAATTGATATCTTGCACAGGGAAAACCATGCCTTGTTCCGGGTCATACCCATGCCGGGAAATCTGTCCTGAATTGTAATCATACAAAAACAAGCCGTCATCGGTAATGATCCAGAGACCATGAAGCGGGCTTTCATACAAGTTGGTTACAGAATTGGAGTTTGTCCCTGCAAATGGCATCTCCATTAAATTAAAACGTTTTATTTCACCGGTTTTTGCGGATTGTTTAAAAAGACCAATATAGGAACAATACCAGACATTTCCACGGCTATCCCTGATCACATTGTTAACGGCAGACGAATCGTTCAATAATTCCACAACGGTGTCCTGCAATGTCATATTCCTGAAGTCAAGGGTTTTAACACCATGGTCGGTCCAAAGCAGCATTTTACCTGGAGAAATGCCCATATACAGATCAAGCACTCTTATTCCAGGGGCTATTTCATTGAATAAATAGGGATATACCTTGTTATTTGTGAGATCGATCCGGCTGATCCCTGCATTTTCACCGGCACCACGTGTACTGATCCAGACTTCTCCCTGCTTATCTTCGAATAGCCTGAATACCCAGCCCGAAGTGATGGTGGTGGGATCATTATCGTCCCAAACGAAAGATCCTAATAAATTCCGGGAATTGTATTTTAACAATCCCACCGATTCGGTTCCTATCCATAGATTGCCGAAATCATCAGTGGCAAGTGAAGTTGACATGTCGCGATAAAGCCGGTCCTTTGATCTGGGATCGAATACCTCTGCTACAGATTTTTTCCGGTCGAAACGGACCAATCCCTGTTGGGTGGCAAACCAAATATCCTGTTGGTCGTCGATGATCATATCCGAATAAATATTGAATATATTTCCGGTTAGCGGAATATCGAGATCAACCATTTCCACCTGCTCCTTTTTGGGGTCATATTTTCGAATTTTAGATAAAGATGAAACGAACCAAACATAACCTGATGAATCTGTTGCCATGCCGGTGATATATTCACCATCTTCCAGACAAATTTCATCATCCGGACAGGGAATATTTACAAGCTGATTCAAAGTATCCAGCTTATAAAACCCTGAATTACCGAATATCCATATATTATTATCAGGACCCGTCGACATTAAATATACCGTATACAGATCGACACCTTCCGGTAATTCAAAAGGAAACATGGCCTTTTTGTTCTCATCATAATAGAAAAGCCCTCTCGACCTGTAATCGTCCTGTTCATCTATGATCTGTGTATATGCTCCAAAATATATCCGGCCCTGGTGATTATCAGCTATGGTTAAAATATTTGCCATATACCCATCACGCATTCCCAGCAAATCCCTGTAAGTATACCGTTTGAATGACCTGAACTCCGGATTGTACCTGTAAACGGCATCCTGGCTTCCAATCCAGATAGTATCCATTCCCATCTTCATAAAGGGCGTAGGTTAACAATTCACCCATCGTGGTGGAGTCGGTCAGATCAGGATGAAACCGGGTAAATTTGTAACCATCGAATTTGACCAGACCGCTCTGGGTGGCAATCCAGATGTTACCTTCCCGGTCGGGCAATATATCCCTTATCGGGTTTCCTTTTAGTTCATCAAACTGAATAAGCTTATTCGCATCCAGCTGTGCCCTGGAAGAGAAACAGGAAAGGATAAATATCAAGAATAATAAGGTGATCTGGTTATTTCTCATGCATTGCTAGTTTCAGTTGTCATTGGTAAAATTACGATGAATTCTGTTCCCTTCCCTTCTTTCGACTCCACAATAAGCTTCCCGCCATGTCCTTTGGTTATAATGTCGTAACTCATACTCAAACCAAGGCCGGTTCCCTGTCCGGTGGGTTTGGTGGTGAAGAAGGGCTGGAAGATCTTGTCTTTGATGTTGTCGGGGATGCCGGGGCCGTTGTCGGTGACACGGATTGTCACCCCCCTTAATCCTCCGTCAGCTGACGGAGAATATTCCGTTTTAACAACTACTTGTGGTTTGTAATTTTCAGGATTCTTTTGGGCTTTCTCCGAAACTGCAAAAAAGGCATTGTTGATTAGGTTAAGCAAAACTCGTCCGAAATCCTGTGGAACTACATTTACCTTCGGAAGATCAGGATCGGCTTCCAGTTTAAAATCCGCATTGAAAGACTTATCTTTTGCTCTTAACCCATGATAGGAAAGCCGAAGGTATTCATCGGCCATTTTGTTGAGATCGATCGCTTTTTTCTCGCCTGTGCTTTTACGGCTGTGATGCAGCATTCCTTTCACAATGGAGTCGGCGCGTTTGCCATGGTGACTTATTTTTTGCTCATTCTCTGCGATGCCTTTTGCAATTGACTTTACTTCCTCCAACTCTCCTTTATCAATTTCTTCATTCAATTCGGCAATCAATTCCGCATTTACTTCCGAGAAATTATTGATGAAGTTCAACGGATTTTGGATTTCGTGGGCGATACCAGCTGTCAATTCACCCAGCGAAGCCATCTTTTCAGCATGGATGAGCTGGGTTTGGGTATCTTTCAGATTGGCAAGGGTTTGCTTTAAAACCTTATTTGTTTTTCTTCTTTGCCGGTTGTTACGGTACAACAGCAGGGCAATGATTAAGATAATGGCCAGGACTATGATTAAGCTTATCATCTTCATCCTATTTTGATAAGCAGTCTGTTCATCAGTTATTTTTTTCAACCTGAGTTGCTCCTGGAAACCATCATTCTGCATTTGGGTCAGTTTATTGCTAAAAGCGTTGTTGATACTATCATTTATCACTTTCCCTTTTTCCAGGTAACCCAAAGCTAACTCAGGTTTACCGAGAAATTTATAGATCGCGGATAATTGGGTATATCCGGCTGAAAGACCAATTTCACTTTTTATGGATTTAGCCACTGATATGGACTTTAGGGTATAATATAATGCAGAGTCTGGTTGTTCAGTAAAAAAGTATATCCTTCCAAAATCGAGATAAACAAAGGTCAAACCAATCATTTCATTGGCATAATAGTCTGCTGGAATTGCTTTCCTAAGATAAAATTTTGAAGAATCATATTGTTGTCTTGCTTCATAAATCTGGCTGATATTTTGATATAGATTTCCAAGACCTACCCTGAATGGTGAGTTTTGATAATAAAGAAGTGACTTCCGGTAATAAGAAAGTGCTGAATCCGGCAAATTAATCCTGGCATAGAATAATCCTAAATCTCTTGTTGTTAAGGATAATATTTTTTTATTGTTTAATTCTTTCCCAATTTTCAAAGCCTTGTTGAGATGGATCTTTTCTTCATCAAACATACGGGCGGTGTTATACAAATTAGAGAGTTCAAAATGGACCATACCAATAATAGAAAGCCTGGCATCTTCCGGACTTTCGGAGTACGAAAAATTGGCATATCCCCACCCGACATCTGCGCTGTTCGGCTCGCTGGCAATTTTTAAAGCCTGATTATATTCTTCCATAGCTTTGGGTAAATCATATTGATAGAGTAGCACATAGGCAATCTGTTCGTGTGCATCGGCCTCGTACAACTTCATATTTAGCTTTTTCGCATAGACCAATTGCATTTCGTGGTAATGCAACGCACTGTCGATTTTGCCATTTTGAAGATAAAACCCCATTTTCCGGTAGATATCCATTTTAATGGTATCGTTTTTTGTGTGCTGAAGTTCGTACTTCAAGCTGTCCATGTATGGGGAATCCTGCGCCGATACAACGAACGGAAAAGCGAGAAGAAGAATAATAATTTTAACCAATTTCATACATATTATGCTTTAGGTAACTGGATTGTGAATACTGTTCCATCATTTTCATTTGTGTTTACTTTAATTTCACCACCATGGGCCTTTATGATATCATAACTCATGCTCAAGCCCAGGCCGGTGCCCTGCCCGGTGGGCTTGGTGGTAAAGAAGGGCTGAAAGATCTTGTCTTTTACTTTGCCGGGGATGCCGGGACCGTTGTCCTTTACAGCTATTAGCACCTGGCCATTGGCTGTTAGCCGGGTTGTGACATTTACAGTGGGTTGGTATCCAGGATTCACCTTTTTTGCTCCGCTCATTTACAGCGAAGAATGCATTGTTGATCAGGTTGTGCAGCACCCGTCCAAAATCCTGTGGAACCACATTCACTTTCGGAAGATCGGGATCGGCTTCGAGTTTAAAATCGGCGTTGAACGATTTGTCCTTTGCACGTAAACCGTGATAGGCCAGCCGAAGGTATTCATCCGCGAGGGCATTGAGGTCGGTGGGTTGTTTTTCTGCCGAACCTGCCCTTGAGTGCTCGAGCATGCTTTTCACGATGTTACTGGCCCGCTTGCCGTGAAGGTTGATTTTTTCCAGGTTCTGCAGGAGGTCTTTGGCGATGGCTGTTACTTCTTCGGTATCCCCTTTCTCAATTTCTTCATTAAGTTCTTTGATCAGATCGGCGCTTACTTCTGAAAAATTATTTACGAAGTTGAGTGGATTCTGGATTTCGTGGGCAATACCGGCAGTGAGTTCACCAAGTGAGGCCATCTTTTCGGAGTGAATAAGTTGTGCCTGGGTAGCCTTCAGATCACTTAGTGTTTTTTCAACGCGTTCTTTGGCTTCTTCCAGCACCACAAAATCCTGGTACCTGGCGTAGGCAAACGAAAACGCTTCTGCCAGCGATTTTACCAGTTCTATCTTTTCATCATTGAGTTGTTCTGTATTTCCAACATAGAGCATCCCCTGAGCAAAAGGAATAAAATGCAGGTGCAGCGAATCAGGAGGTGCGGCGGCACCCTGGTATTCCTGTTCAGCTTTGACCTGCCTGAGCTTCATCATCTCGTGCATCCATTCAATGAACTCTTCCCTGTTCCAGTGTTCCTGGTAGACCTCTTTTTTCTTCCAGCTTGCTACCGTATTACTGGTCAGGCCATTAGAATTGAAAGCGAGGTGCAGGGCGGCCAGGGGATTTCCTTCCGGCGTTGTGAGGTATACATCCACATTCTTTTTCTTTTCATTGATGATAAAGATACCGCAACGGAAAAAAGGAACCTCAAGTGTTTTTAGTTCGCGCCAGACAAGCGGCGTCAATTGCTGCAGGTCCTCGGCATTACGCATACTTGCAATCTGGCCCCGGATCCGGTCGAGGGCAGCTTGCTTGATGGCTTCCCTGGCCTGTTCTTCCGCCTTTTTTATATCCAGGAAGCGGGTGTATGCGAAATCAAAAACATCGGTAAAGCGCCTGGCAATGTTCAGGTTTTCCTCCGGAAGTTTTTCTTCCGAAATCAAAGCCAGGTAACCCAGTTTGAAATAGAGAAATTGTGTATATGATTTTTCAGGCATCATTTTAAGATACCTGGCTTTTTCTTCAGGTGAGAAATGATTTTGTTCTGCAATGGCAGTTAAAAACCGGTTTCGTTTTTCGCCTGTCAGTTCTTCGCATGAAACACCCTTTTTAATCTTCAGGCCCTTTTCATATTCCATGTACCATTCCGGGGTCCTCCTTTTCAGGATGCTGAGAGCATCCTTAAGTGAAGACCTCGAAAATGGTTTGACTGCAACATTGGTTCTTGCCCGCCAGATCTCCATACTGTCTTTAATTTCATCTATAACGACTATGGAACAGCCGATGATCTTAACCGTGAGCCTGGTTAATTCAGCAAAAAAGACATCGGTCACTTTTCCGACTTCTTCACTTTTTTGCATACCGAGTGCATGGGAACGGATCCGTTCAAGGCTGGCTTCGATTTGTGCTTCCCTTGCCAGTGCTTCTGCATTTTTCAGGTCGAGGAAGCGGGTGTAGGTTAGGTCGAACACCGCGGCAAACCGTTCCAATAGTTGTAGGGTCTCAGGAGAAGCCGGCTTCTCATCGGAAAAGCTCAGCAGTCCCTTTGAAAAAATGGCCGCGTTTACTATCCATTTCCCATCCTTTTGATCCGTGGGATAGATATTCTTTCCAAGAAATTTATTCCGCCATGTATTGTATTTCTGCAGTTCCTTATCCCTGACATCCACGATGAGGGATTTTTCATTCCTTTTCCATGCCTGGTAAAATTTCCCCATTACGAAGGGTTCATCAATGGGAACCGGCATGGTTTTAATCTGGTTGCCCATAATGGAAGCCGATGTTTCGATAATGCCCTTTTCTTCGTCAAATATTCCAATGGTGATCTGGTCGATCTCTTCACCCAATCCTTTGAGTTGTTTCGACAGCAACAGCATGGTTTCGGCCAGTTCTTCACTTTTCTGCATGGCCATGGTGCGGGCGCGCACCCGCTCCAGTGCCAGTTGAATTTCAGATTCACGTGCCTGGGCTTCGGCTTTCTTCAGGTCGAGGAAGCGAACATAAGCTTGTTCGAAAACTTTTGCAATGCGCATTAAAATTTCATTCTCTTTATCCGAGAACTTTACGCCATGGTATTTAGTGATCTGTATGCCTGTGTTTTTTGAAAGTGCAAAGCTGATGATCATGCATTCTCCATTCCTGATATAGTTCTTGCGCTTTTCCGGGATTTTGCGATAATCGGTGTGCTTGAATGCATAATCGAACCATTTATTTTTTTCCTCAAACGAGTATCGGACGGTAAAGAAATCATTCCCTTTTTGCCTTTCTTTCTCCAAATCCTTAACGATCTGTTGGTTTGAATACGGAATATGAAAATACCTTGCATAGGAAGTTTCCGGTGCTGCCACCCACTGCTGCCAATCCTTTGAGCCTTTTTCAAAAATAAAGATGCTTGCGGAATTCATGTCGATGTGAAGCGACTTCAATTGGCCGAATACTGCGTTTACCAGGTCCTGCAGTTCATCGCTCCTGTGCATGGCCAGCGATCGGGACCTAACTTTTTCCAGCGCTGCCTCAATTTGTGCTTCCCGTGCCTGTGCTTCGGCTTTTTGTAAATCGAGAAAGCGGCGATAGGTTAAATTGAATACATCAGCAAAACGTTCCAGTAATTTTATCGATTCTTCCGGTAATGGTTCAGGCGTGGTTGTCAGGATCATCCCCTGCGAAAAGAAAGCAACGCTGTGTATCCGATGTTCCCTCACTAATTCATCTTTAATTGTCATACCCATTACTTCCCGCACATAGGGGATCCAATTATCTAATTCCTTTCCGCTCAGGTCAATGATAATCGATTTCTTTTTTTCTTTCCACGCTTTATATACCCGTTTTCCCGTGGTCGGTTCATCAAGACTTGCATTAAAATGATGACTTATCTTCATTCCCTGTTGATCAGTAGCCCAGACTTCCAGAATATTGTCTGCTTCTTTAATCAGGCAGATGTTTATCCGTTCTGGTGTAACTCCAAGCGCTGTCATTTGCTGAAAGAGTATCGCTGCCGTTTCAGCCAGTTCATCACTGTTGTGCATGGCCATGGTACGGGCGCGCACCCGTTCAAGTGCGGCTTCGATCTCCAGCTCCCTGTTCTTTTTTGAAAGATCTTCTGTTTTTTCATCCACCAATTTCTGCAGTTCCGCGTTCTTTTTTTTCCATTCATTCAAATGCCAGGTGTCGCCTTCGGTTTCGACGGCTTTTGATCCGTGCAAATGAACCAGTTTCCAGGCATTTTCACTGAACTCAAAAACAGATGTGAGCCTTAAGGGAATCATGTTCTTCGTCCCATCAATGACCATGGTAATTTCAAATTCATCCATGTACAGGGCAATGTCTTCATCCGGACTTATCCTGCGATGGACAGGTATACTGTTTATATGCATCTCAATTCCGGCAGCCTGCTCACGCTGATCACGTACAATCTTTACCAGGCGGTTTATATCCAGGACTTTTTCATCCACAGTGGTTCCGTAACCGCTTATATCCCCGGCCACAAGTTCATCAACTCTTTCGATCGGAAAATCATACAGCATCAGATCGATGTATTCGTCGTATGCCTTTTTTAACAGTATCTCCTTTTTTGAATCCATTCGCTGAATCAATTATTTGGTAATTGAATGATAAATTCAGTCCCTTCGCCTAATTTCGTTTCCACACTCAATTCTCCGCCATGAGCTTTGATAATATCATAACTCAAACTCAGTCCAAGGCCGGTCCCTTCACCGGTTGGTTTAGTGGTGAAAAAGGGTTGGAAGATTTTGTCTTTGACTGAATCAGGAATTCCATTTCCATTATCTTTCACCCGGATCTCAATTTTATTATCCAGCTTTTTTGTGCTCAGCAAAACTTCGGGTTTATAATTATTTTCCTCTTGTTTTGATTTTTCAGAAACTGCATAAAAGGCATTATTGATCAGGTTCAACAGCACCCTGCCGATATCCTGGGGAACCATATTTACTTTGGGCAGATTCTCATCTGCAGCGAGCCTGTAATCGGATTGGAAGGCCTTGTCTTTGGCCTTTAAGCCATGATAGCTCAGCCGCAGGTATTCATCGGCTAAAGCATTGATGTCTGTTGGTTCTTTCCGACTGCTGCTGGCACGGCTGTGTTGCAACATTCCTTTCACAATGGCATCGGCGCGTTTTCCATGGTGATTGATTTTTTGTTCATTTTCTTTAATGTCTTTTATTATAGTATCTTCATTTTCAATATCCCGAATTTCTTTTTTCCTTTCTTCTTCTAATTCTGAAATCAATTCCGTATTCACTTCCGAAAAATTATTCACGAAATTCAAAGGGTTTTGAATCTCATGGGCAATACCGGCCGTTAGCTCCCCAAGGGAAGCCATTTTTTCGGATTGAATAAGTTGAGCCTGGGTAGATTTGAGCTCCATATATGCCTTTTCAATTTCTTTAGCTTGCTCAAGTTCGTTTGATTTCCTTTCATTCTCTGCTTGTATCACTCTTGACTGCGCTTCTGTTGCTTTAGCCTGTAGTTCTGCCGCTTCGGCTCTTAATTTGCTTTCCTTAATTGAGGCGTTTTTCTTTTGTCTTTTTAGCTCAAATTTTCTAATTGAATATAAAAGTCCACCAAAAAGAAAAAGATAAAACGAATATGCCCACCAGGTTTTCCAGAAGGGCGGTGAAATTGAAAAAGCATACGTGGCCTGATTAGTTCGAGTCCCTTCTTTATCAATTGCAATAACATTAAATATATAGTCACCCGGCGGTACGTTCTGATACTCTGAGAATTGTAAATTATTGGGTTTTGACCAATCTAAATCATAACCTTCTAACTTATGCTGGTAGATTGTTGATTTGGGATCTTTAAAATTTAAAACTGTGTAATTAAATAAAAATGAATTTTCCGAATATGAGTATGATGATGGTATATCATAATAATATTGATTTGAATTGAC
>CAVXTE010000070.1:0-4195 GCA_963764475.1 uncultured Bacteroidales bacterium | reverse complement strand
TGGCCGTAATCTGCGCATAAAGTGCTGCAAGTGTTTCCAAATAAAGGTGGGCCTCTTCCAAAATTCTCCGGATAACATCTTTATGATGAAACCTCAGTTGCGGATGATTTATTTTCAGGTTATTCAGCGATCGCAAAGCCTCCATTTTCATGCCAATATCATTATGATCCAATAAGTAAAAAAGCAGTTCAACCGATTGCTGGGTTCCGATTTTTTCAGCTACTGAAGGGATGTGATGCAAAATTTCAGAAGTCCAGGTTTCATTCCTTACAACTTCAAAAAAGTTATCGATAATTGCCGGCCCATAATTCAGAAAAGCTGTTTTTGCAGACTCTTTGTATTGCTCCTGATTCAGAAATTCCGATATTTTATCGATAAATTCAGGGCTCATCGTAACACCGGCTGACAAAATTGCTTGCTTCACAACATCCGGATCCACATCCTTCATAAAATCCTGAATGGTTGAGTAGAAACGTGTGACATTGGCCTGACCTATTGCTTTTAAAAGGATTTGTTTTCGGAATTTAATTTCCTCGGGGTCTTTCAAACCTTCCAGGCTTGAAATTTTTTTTCTGATTCTATCTTCCAAATTAAACAAAACTTTCATTTCGGGATTGTCGCGCGTTTCTGATGCAAGGCTCACCAGCGCGGCACCTCTCACCATGTAATCTTTATCCTGTAAATATTTGGTCAATAATTCAATCCGGTTTTCTGGTTCTTGAGCTATAAGGTATTCAAATGCAGCTCTTTTAACTTGTTGGGCCGGATCATTTATTAACGGTAAGACTTCCTCAACAATCCGGTGATTTCTAAAAAAATAAAGACACTGCAAGGCTTCTGCTCGTATTTCTGCCGATGGATACCTGATTAGTTGACTGACCTCATTAAACAATCTGTCATCAGATGATTCCTTTATTTTTTGAAGTACAAATAAGATTTGTTTCTCTGTACCTTTTTCCAGTACTTTTCTTAATCCGTTTAAAACAGACTGATTGGCAAAATCAAAGGAACTTTTTTTATCATGATTATCTTTTGCTAACTCCACCTTCAGTTTAAAGGAGCGAATATATTCGAGCCTGATCTTCCTGGAGAAGTATATCCAGATAAAAAACAAGACGATGATCATCAGGCTTATGAAGCGGGTAGAAAGATCAAGCCCTGTCACCAGGAAAATCAGGATGAGGCCGCCAATTCCCGTAGCAGCACTATCAACAAACACATCGATAAAACTTTTTGTCTGGTTTTTTATTTCCAGAGGTATAGGAAGAGCCAGAAGTTCTATCGCCGATTTATTGACCGATTGTTTAAGGCTTCCGTCAACCAGTTTTAAAAAGATAACCGCCCATAGTTCCGGGAAAGCAAGGACTAACAACGCTCCCAGCAGAATCCCAAACGGAAGGAAAAAAAGTGATGTACCTACTCCGAATACTCCAACCACCTTTCGTGTAATGAAAAGCTGAACCACAAGTGAAATGACGTTAAAGTTTGAGAACCAGAAACCAAAGAAAGCTGTCAGATCATCCGGGTTTTTGATTTTTGCCACCGCAATAGCGCTGAATTGATAATCGACAAGTTTGGCAACTATAACACTAATACCGATGATGGTAGCCAGGTAAGTGAGGTGTTTTGATCCCCTGATCAAGGCAATTGGGTTGGCGCCAAACCCCTTTATTCTTTTTTTTCTTTGAAATTGGGTTTGTGTCGGCAAAACATGTTTCTTCCAAACTGTTCGTGTAATGGGAATGCAAAACAGGAGCAGGAAAGCAGCAACAAAAATCAGGTTTTCACTTCGAATGGGTTCGGCAAGAATGGAAACAAGATAACCTCCAAAAATCCCACCGGCAATGGCCCCTGCTCCAATAAAACCGAAAAGTCTCTTGGCTTCTCTGGCATTGAATACAATATTGGCCAATACCCAGAACTGGGAAGCAGAAAGTACTGCAAATATTGCTACCCAGATATAAAACAGATAGAGTACCCAACCTTCGAGAAAATTCAGCCGGAGAAGTACTCCAAAAACGACCAGGCTAATAACCGACCACAATAATGTCCGGACAATAATTCTATCAAGCGGCATCTTACCCAAAACACGGGAATAAAATAAAGAAACCAATCCGGCAAATACAGCTACGAGGACATAAGCATTTGGAAGATTTTCCGCACCGAATCTGGTCAGAAATAAACCGGTAACAGCAGGTTTTACAATGAGGAGTGTGGAGATGATCAGGAAAATGTTCAGTTGCATTAAAATGGCTCGCCGATACTCTCCTTCACGAATATCAAAAACATTCCTGAGCAATTGCTCAACATATTTTTTGACGATCTCCATCGCAGAAAAGTGGTAAATTTACTAAATTACGAAAATCCCGGGTTTAAATTACTGGTCGGGAATAAGACTTAATTTTTCAGAACCTTTTCAACTTCCAGCACCAGATCCCTGCAAATTTTTTCACCGTCCGGATCTTCGATAAGAGCCACAAGAATATATCTTCTCCATTCGGGGCCCCAAACAAGCACAGAATCCGTATGAAAATTCTTCCATGTACCTGACTTTCTGAATAGTTTTGCCTTCGGAGCTATGTGTTCTAATGTATTCACAAATTTATGATGCAATTCGGGATTTACCATCATATCGAGCATTATCTTTGAACGCTCCGGGCTAACCAGCTTTCCAAAAGCAAGCATGTAATAATACCTGCAAACCTGTGAAACGGTTGCTGCATGACTTAATCCCTTTAATGGCTCAGGGTATCTGTCTCCAAATTTTGCATATCGCTTTCCAACCCAAAGGCCACCACCGTAATTTTCATCGTATAAATCATATTTCGGATCTGTGAGGACGTTTTTAATTCTGTCATAACCGAGTCTGTCTATCATTCGGGTAGCGGCTTCATTATCAGATTTGCTGATCATTAACCGCAGATCGGTTTTTACTTCGTCAGTCTCCGCCAAATCCCCATGTTCAATGGCTTCCTCAGCTGCCAGCAAAACAGCTATTTTAGGAAGGCTGGCTGCATACATCATCACATTTCCATTCACTCTTGCGTATTTAACGTGTAAAGGATCGCGCAAATCCACTAAGCCGACGGCCATTTTTTTCTGTTCAATCAACCGTTTCAACTTTTTGTTTTTACTTAGCTCTTTGATAAGCTTCTGCTCCAATGATGAATCAACCAAATCTCTTAAAGGTTTTATTTCGCTATCAGGTATGGTTAATGGCAATTGGTCGTAATTGGATTCTCCAACTTGCGTATTCTGTGTACATGCTGTCAAACCAAATAATTGGGAAAAGGCAAGAAGTACCAGAATTTTATTTTTCATTTTGAGATTTATTGAAAACGGGTACAAATGTCGGTAAAATACGATTTGTAATATGAGCTTTTTAGATAAGGAATCAGGAATGGTCACAATAAAGGGCAAAACCTTCAATTCCAGGTTATGAATCCATCGTCATAAATATTCTGAGCGATAAAATAATATTCAATTTTTGGAATTGAATATTAGCTGGATTGAAGTTGTTTTAAAACATCCTCAACTGTCTCAACCGGTTGTTTACATTCCTTACCCGTACAAACATATATCAAGGTTTTCTTATCGACAAAACGATCTTTTAATAAGGGTATTTCGCTGTTCGAACGTGAACCCGCCTTTATAATCCGTGGAAGATATTTATTATTGAGTTGGCTGACAATTTCGATAGCATTTTCACCACACACGGCAAGCGAATAAAAAGGATAGACTATGTTCATAGCCAGTATGCCCCAATTTGAAAATGCCGATGGATATTTAACCATTTTGTCCTTTACGCTACTTAGCATTTTTTCAGCAGTTTTCTTGTATTTTTCCATCTCATAAATCTGACTCAATAAAAACAATGAATTTGCTATTGAGGAGTTTGAAGAAGGAATGACATTATCCATCAATTCAAATTTGCGTGTGAACAACTCATTACTTTCGCTTTGATTAAAAGAAAATAAACCCTTTTGTTCATTATAAAACCGGTTGATTGTGAAATCCATCAGTCTCCTGGCTTCATTAATCAGCAATACATTTTTATTACGGCTACTCGTTCAGTTACGTATTGCTGTTTTTACCTTTTGTCGGCCTTGTTTATCGGCATGGCGGTGCATCAGCACTAAGAGCGTGTCTGCGAGTTGGCCCCCTCTCCCTCTGGGAGAGGGCAGGGTGAGGGCGG
>CAVXTE010000069.1:0-16377 GCA_963764475.1 uncultured Bacteroidales bacterium | reverse complement strand
TGCCCTCTATTTCGTTCGTTAGTATTGCTGTTTAACAGTTCAGCAGCTTTAGATTTATTGTTATTTGATTTTTCGAGTGCGTTCTTGATCAAACGTCTTTCGGCAAGTTCCAGATCCCAAGGCATATCGTTGAGTGGTACTGTCTTTACATCTTCCATGATTTCTCCCTTGCCCATCTGAAAATCGTCGAGATAAAGCACCTCATTTTCACTGATAATAATAGCCCTTTCGATCATGTTTCTCAGTTCCCTGATATTTCCGGGAAAAGGGTATTTATTCAGTTCTCTGATGATAGCTGGATCAACTTTTTTGATGGTCTTTTTTAGGCTTTTCGAATATAAATCAATAAAATGGTTCAGCAACATCGGCAAATCTTCCCTTCGATCGCGCAAAGGGGGGATTTCTATAATAAACGAACAGATACGATGATACAGATCCAGCCTGAATTGTTTTTCCTGGCTCATTTTCATCAATTCCTGGTTGGAAGCCGTGATAACCCTTACATCCACATTTATACTTTCCCGCGAACCGATCCGTGAAACCTGCCGTTCTTCGAGAACCCTCAATAGTTTTGCCTGCTGACTCAATGGCATATCGCCGATTTCATCCAGAAAAAGTGTGCCCTTGTTTGCAATTTCAAACCAGCCTGAACGATTTTCAATGGCACCAGTAAACGATCCCTTTTTGTGTCCGAAAAACTCGCTCTCAAAAAGTGTTTCAGGGATCGCAGAACAGTTCACTGAATGAAAAATCTGTTTGTTTCTATTGCTCATGTAATGAATTCCGCGGGCGACCAGTTCTTTACCTGTACCGCTTTCCCCGGTGATCAGAACAGTGGTATTTTCAACATTTGCTACTTTGGTCATCAGAGCAATCACATTTTTCATCGCCTTGCTTTTGCCAATTAACTGGTGTCCGATATTTTTCTGAATCTCACTCGAAAGCAGCGAATAGTTTTTTTCAAGGTCCTTGTACTTTTGATTTAAATTGATATAACGGGTTGTCCGCTGTATGGCCAGATTGATATCGAGTAACCTGAACGGTTTGGGAAAGAAATCGGCTGCATTTTTACGCATCGCTTCGATAACGCTTTGCATATCGCCATGACCGGAAATCATGATGACTTCGATATCAGGATACTGTTCCTTGATAATCTCAAGTGCCTTCAAACCGTCCATTTCTGGTAGTTTGATATCCAGAATAACAATATCAACCTTGTTTTCCTCTAAAATAAAGAATGCCTGGGAAGGAAGTGCCGCTTTATGGACTTCATATTTATTTTCAACAAGGAATTCAGCAATTTCATCCCTGACCCTTTCTTCATCATCTACAACAAGAATTCGTAATTTTTCCATAATGTATATTCGTATTCCTTAATGTTAAACATCCTTTTCAGCAGGCAAGGATACCAATACCTTCGTAAATTTGTTTAACTGACTCTCTACCCCGATATCTCCTTTCATTTCTTTGATAATTCCATACGTGATTGATAATCCAAGACCTGTTCCATTTTCAACATCTTTTGTTGTAAAAAACGGATCGTATATTTTACTTAAATTCTTTTTAGCTATACCCATCCCATTATCCTCTATGCTAATAAAAACATTGCTGTGATTAAGATAGCTGCTGATTTTTATGGTTTTAACATACGCTTTATTCCTGATAGCTTTCTGCCTTGCATCTACTGCATATTTTGCATTAGAAAGCAGATTCAGGATTACCTGTTCGATACGGTATTTATTTCCTTCGGTCAGGCATTTTTTCTCGGAAAGTTCGAGTACAATATTAATGTTATGGTTTTTGTATTGCGTTTTTACCAGCGACAATGCATCGTTGATCACATCGTTAATATCGATGACTTCTGTTATGATCTCTTCCTGATCTTTTGAGAAAACCCGCATGTGGTTTATGATCTGCCTGATCCGGTCGATATCTTTAAAAAGTGAATTAATTTTATTTTTAAGGTAATCCTCTGAAATCGAATCCATCGACATTTTGAAAAGAATGTTGTCGAGGCCCATCGAAATACCGCCAAGCGGTTGATTTATCTCGTGTGCCATCCCGGCTGAAAGTTCACCCATTGACTCCAGTTTAGATTTCTGTATCAGAAGTTGTTGTTGTCTTTGTCTTTTTTTCAGTTCCTCTTTTACTCTTTTTTCAAGATTTAGATTCAATTCCTTCAGTTCGTCTTCTGCCTGTATCCGTTCTTTGATTTCTTTCTTCAAGTCGAATGTTCTCTCTTCTATCCTTTTTTCAAGCTCTTCATTTAGCTTACGCAAATTTTCTTCGGCCCTTTTTCGTTTTTGTTCCTCTTTCTTTATTTCCCGTTCAAGCAAAATCCCTTTTGAAAGTTCTTCAACCAGTGAAATAAGTTTTTTTGTTTCAACAGGTTTTAAAAGAAAACTGTTCACGCCTATTTTAATGGCGTCCATAAAATATTCCGCCTCACCATAAGCCGACAAAATAACAAGCCTGACATTGTTATCATGTTGCCTGATATGATCCACCATTTCCAGTCCGTCCATTACCGGCATCATAATATCGGTAATGATCAGGTCGGGTTTGTGTTCCCTATATTTTTCAAGGCCTTCTTTGCCGTTTTCAGCAATGTACAACCTGTTTACAACCTTATCGAGTATACGTTCATAAATTGCCCTTAACAATTCCTCGTCTTCGACAAATAGTATACTTATGTCCAGTTTTTCAGTCGTTTCCAATCGCAGAGTTAGCTTATATGTGAGTACATTTTGAACTTACCAGTACTCACAAATGTAACAATTTAATAGTACAAATCAAATATCTTTGCAATTGTACGTTGATTTAAGAAATGGGTTCGAATCAACGGCAAAAAAGAATTTTTTATATGAGGCATCTTCGCAAACAAATCAATATAATGATCAAAAAAATCTGTATTCTGTCATTCCTGTTAATTTTCACTTATTTAGCTCAAGCTCAAAAAAAATATCCGCAAAGTTATTTTATTTCTCCAATCGATATTCCGTTAAATCTATCCGGTACGTTCGGCGAACTCAGGGAGGATCATTTTCATTCGGGGATGGACATCCGGACCGGTGAGGTGGAGGGTTTGAAAGTCCATGCAGTAGCCGATGGATATGTTTCCCGAATTAAAGTTACCCCCGATGGTTATGGAAATGGGCTGTACATCACTCACCCCAATGGCTATGTTTCGGTTTATGGTCACCTTCAGCGATACAACAAAGCAATCGGAGATTATGTGAAAGCGGAGCAATACAAACGCGAATCCTTTGAAGTTGACCTTTTCCCTGAAAAAGGCCAGCTTCCGGTTAAACAGGGAGATGTTGTTGCTTTGACCGGAAATACAGGAAGTTCGGGCGGTCCGCACCTGCATTTCGAAATACGGGATGAAGCCACACAGGAAACCATCAATCCTCTCCTATTTGGTATCAACGTCAAAGATGTGACACCTCCAATCATCAATATGATCAAAGTGTATCCTGTTGATAAATCTTCAGAAATAGACCACAAATCGGCTGGTTCGGAGTTTTTTGCAATAAATCATGGAAACTATTTTTCGCTTGCAAAAGAAGACACGGTCGCGATTGCAGGAAGCGTCTATTTTGGGATCAACACTTACGACCCTTTTAATCATGGCAATAATAAAAACGGAATTTATTCAATCAAACTCACAGTTGATTCAATCACTATTTTTGAAGAGGATATGGAGCGGTTTGCTTTCGATGAATCTCGCTACATAAATAGTTTGATCGATTACAGGGAATATATCGAGCTAAACAAAAGGGTGCAGAAATCGTATATCCAGCCCAACAACCATCTGCATGTTTATAAAAATACAAAGAACCGGGGAATAATCCGGTTTGATGATGGTAAACTACACCGTGTTACATATTATGTTTCAGATGTAGCAGGCAATACATCAAAATTGAAATTTTATGTATTAAGTGGGATACAAAATCCTGAATCATTTCAGGGTTTGGGGCTTCCTCAACCTGAAGGAAAACTTTTCACCTATAATTCGGATAATATTTTTAAAACAGAAGATGTTGTTTTTAATGTGCCCGGCAAAGCACTTTACGATACGATGTATTTTCATTATGCGCTAAAACCGGCCATTTCCGGGTCTTTTTCGGACGTTCATCAGCTTGATTATGATTGGGTGCCATTGCATACGTGGTGCAGTTTAAGTATTCGTCCCGATTCACTTCCTGTAAGCCTGCATTCGAAAGCAGTCGTCGCTAAAATTGAAAAAAATGGAAAATTGAAAGCAGCTGTTAGCGAATGGAATAATGGTTTTGTAACGGCAAGTGTTCGCGAGTTTGGCAACTATTGCATCCTGGTCGATACTGTAGCACCTTTAATAAAACCAGTAAATTTTTATGCCGGACAGAATCTTTCTTCACAAAACAATATCAAGGTGCTGATTACGGATGAACTTTCAGGTATAAAATCGTACAGGGGAACACTGAACGGACAGTGGATACTAATGAACTACGATGAAAAGAGAGATTTGCTGATCTATAATTTTGATGAAAGGATAAAAAAGGGAACCAATAATCTTGTTGTTACTGTGAGTGATGAAAAAGACAATACAGCTATTTATAAAGCCAGAATTTTATATTAAAACCTTAACCTGATGAAAATTCCAATCTATCAAATCGATGCTTTCACCTCCAGAGTCTTTAAGGGCAATCCGGCAGCGGTTTGTCCGCTTGAATCCTGGTTGGATGAAAAACTACTTCAGAACATAGCTGCTGAAAATAACCTGTCGGAAACGGCTTTTTTTGTCGGAAGCGATAATCAATTCGAAATCCGATGGTTTACACCAAAAGTTGAAGTAAACCTTTGCGGACATGCCACGCTCGCTTCAGCGTATGTGATCTTCAATCATTTGGGTTGCAGCCATGAAGAAATTATTTTTCAATCCAAAAGCGGTGAACTTAAAGTACATAAAAACGGTAATTCACTGGTTCTGGATTTTCCTGCTGCAGAACTAACTCCGGCAATAATGAAACCCGATTTGAGTAAAGCACTTGGGAACATTCCTACAGCCCTTTATAAATCGGGACAAAAGTTGCTTGCTGTTTATGATGATGAAAAGGCCATTGCCGATCTAAACCCTGATTTCGAAAAGTTGAAATCAATCGAATGTATGGGCGTTATTGTCACTGCACCAGGCAATCATGTGGATTTTGTTTCCCGTTTTTTTGCTCCACGAGTTGGCATTAATGAAGACCCTGTAACCGGGTCGGCACATACACTTCTCATTCCTTATTGGGCGCAACGAAAAGGGATTAATAAGCTGAAAGCCCTCCAAATCTCATCCAGAACAGGTGAACTCGATTGTGAACTGAAAACCGACAGGGTTTGGATAGGCGGGCAGGCGGTTACTTACCTTATGGGGGAAATAGAAGTGAATGTTTAAATCATCCGTTTTCTCACCTGCATTGCTCAATATATTCGAAAGTATTACTCGTTATCACCGGGTTCAATACCCTCAGTTTCCTTAGATTGAGATTTAAAGTGCACATCCATCTGTGGAAATGGAATGGTGATTTTATTTTCGTTAAATTTCCGTTGAATGATTTTCCGGATATCGCTTTTCACCTTTTCAATTCTGAAAATATTATTACTGAAAAATAAAATTTGAAAATTTATTGACGAGTTTCCAAAATCGATAATGCGTACTTCAATCAACTCACTGTCGGTAATATCCGGGTGCTCAAGGGTACTCTCTTTCAATACTTTTAAAACCAGTTCAACATCACTCCCGTAAGCAACCCCGATATTGATCCGAAATCGTGTTTTCATGGACTGATGACTCCAGTTTATCACTTTACTGGTGGTTATCAAGGAATTGGGTATAATCAGGGAGATTTCATCCCTGTTTAAACCCATAGAGGTTCGTAACCCTATATTTTGAATTTTCACGACATCGCCATCTATTTCCAGAATATCACCGACTTTTATTGATCGCTCGGAAAGAAGAATAATCCCTGAAACAAAGTCATTGAATGTTTGTTGCAAACCCAAACCCAGTCCAACAAGCAATGCAGCTGAACCAGCCAGTAATACGGTGATTTTAAGACCGATCGTATCAAAAATAATACCGATCGCTATCACCCAGATTACATATTTAATGATCTGGAACAAAGCATAGGTATTTCCTAAATCAAGTTTGTTAGTTTTATGTTTTCGAAACAGGGCTTTTTTTATCAGCCATACAATTAGCCTGGTAATTATATAAATAATTAAAATCGCTGCCAGGGTATAAATCCTGATTTTATATTGCCCAATACTGATTAGTTCAAATTCAAGAAATTTTCGGACTGTTTCCATAACCCTTTTATAAATTTTCTAAATGTTATCCTGATATTTCATTCCTGATATTACCTGCAAATGTAAGGAAATTAGACATTTCGCCGATTATCGCATTAAATTAGGCAATATCTTAGCTTTTGCCTAATTTCGTATACCTAAATTAAAAGCAGCATCAATAAGGTATTACTAAAATACTGGGGCTATTCAACTTTTCGGCCAATGCAGGAGGAGATCATCAATTCGGTGATGGCCGGAAACGATACGCTTGCACTTTTGCCTACAGGCGGAGGGAAATCCATTTGCTTCCAGGTTCCGGCTATGGCAATGGAAGGTCTATGCATTGTCGTAACGCCGCTGATCGCTTTGATGAAAGACCAGGTCGAAAATCTTAAAAAGAAGGGAATAAAGGCAGTTGCTGTATATTCGGGTATGAATCCGGCTGAAATCGATGTTGCGATCAGTAATTGTTTATATGGTGGAACGAAATTTCTTTATTTATCGCCCGAACGCCTCGAAACGGATAAAATCAGAATGAATATCGAGAAAATGCATGTATGTCTTCTGGCGGTTGACGAAGCACACTGCATTTCGCAATGGGGTTATGATTTCAGACCTTCTTATCTAAAAATCACTGAAATCAGAAAGTTTGTTCCGGATGTACCGGTTCTTGCCCTGACTGCTACTGCTACTTCTGAAGTTGCCTCTGATATTCAGCAAAAACTGAATTTTCGGAAAGAAAACCTTTTTCAGCAAAGCTTTGAAAGGAAGAACCTGGTTTATGTGGTTCAGCATGAGGAAAACAAACTGAACCGGCTTTTAAAAGTAACTGAAAACCTGAAAGGTTCGGGTATTGTTTATTTGCGAAGCCGGAAAAAAACGGTTGAAATTACCGAATTCCTCAGAAAAAACGGCATCCGTGCAGGCTATTATCACGCTGGTCTCGACCGGAAAACCCGTGACATCAGGCAGGATTCGTGGATGTTGGGTGAAACCCGTCTGATGGTTGCTACCAACGCTTTCGGGATGGGGATCGACAAACCAGATGTTCGTTTTGTTGTTCACCTGGATTTACCCGACAGTATCGAAGCCTATTTTCAGGAAGCTGGTCGTGCCGGACGTGATGGAAAAAATGCCTATGCCATCCTGCTCTTTGAAAATGCCGACATTAAAGAAGCAGAACAGAATCTCATCGTCCAGTTTCCTGAAATGAAGACGATCCGGCAGGTATATCATGCCCTTGGCAATCATTTCGGGCTTGCTATCGGCAGCGGGAAAGATGCAAGCTTCGACTTTGACATTGCCGAATTTACAAACAGTTATAATTTCCCATTCCGAACGGTGTATAATTCCCTGAAATTCCTTGAAAAAGAAGCGTACATTTCACTTCAGGATATCATCGATGCCGAATCAAAAATATATTTTAAAGCAGGCAAGGAGGATCTGTATAAATTCCAGGTAGAGCATATCAAGTATGATAAGTTTATCAAAACCCTGCTGCGTTCATACAGCGGCCTGTTTACCGAATTTGTAAAAATAAATGAGGAAGAACTTGCAAAACGATCCGACCTAAGCAGAAAAGTAGTCGATGAGTATCTTATCACCCTGGAAAAATTCGAATTGATATCCTATGTTAGAAGGAAGTCGATGCCACAGATCACTTTTCTTACAGGGCGCTTCAGCGAAAAAGATGTTTACATTTCCGACGATCATTATCGCAATCGCAAAAAATCAGCTGAGCAGAGATTAAAAGCCGTCATCAGTTACCTTACAGATGTAACAGACTGCCGGAGCAGGCAATTGTTAAGGTATTTCAACGAAAGCCAATCAAACCGCTGCGGCAGGTGCGATGTGTGTATCGAACGAAACAAAATCGAACTGAGCGATCTGCAATTCAATGCCATACTCGAGCAGGTAAAACCCCTGTTGATGGAAAAGCCTGTAACTGTTGAAAACCTTGCAAGCAGCCTGAAAGGGGTAAAAGAAGATTACCTCCTAAAAGTAGTACAATGGCTCCTCGACAATGATAAAGTTATTTATGATGATTTTCAGAAACTGGCATGGAAAAATTAATTTAAAACAGATTGAAATTTAATTGATAACAACTATATTTGTCAGGCATTTTATTAGCGATTAAACCAGTATAAGTATAATCAGGATAAAAATGGATTATACATCTTGTAATATTAAAAGAAGTTACATTTTAAATTTTCGAAAAATTGTTCTTTTAAAGTAAATAACCAAAATCATGGAAATCCAAAAGGTCCTGTTTCAGAAAGTCAAAGAGGTTTTGCCTGGCAATATTTCACTTGTTGAAGAAGTTGCAGACCTATTAAAAATCAGTTACGACAGCTCTTACCGCCGCATCAGGGGAGAAAAATCGTTGTCGCTCGACGAAGTCGGAAAAATTGCTGGCAAATACAACCTTTCGATCGATACATTGCTGAATATTGACAGCAACAATGTTGTATTCCGGAATTTTTCTGTCAACCCGGCCACACTCGGAATGAAAGAATGGCTGAATATCATCAGAACTGATATGCTGCGAATTCATGACGCTAAAATCAGCGAAATCGTTTATGCCGCAAAGGACCCACCGCTTTTTCATTATTTTCAATTTCGGGAAATAGCTGCGTTCAAGCTTTTTTTCTGGGAGAAAACACTGTTCCAGTTTCCAGGTTATACGGAAAAAAAATTTTCACTGGCTAATATGGATGATGAAATCCATAAAATCGGCGAACAAATACTGGTTTCATCCTTAAAAATTCCGACCATTGAAATCTGGAATGAGGATACATTCAATATTTTCCTCAGGCAAATTGCTTATTACTATGTATCCGGGATGTTTGAACAAAAAGCGGACATACTAACACTTTGCGAAAAATTGTCGTTGTGGATCCAGCACATAAAGCGCCAGGCAGAATACGGATTCAAGTTCCTGTATGGTACGGAACCCGCAGGTGTTGAGAATTCTTATAATTTTTATGAAAACGAGGTCGTACTCAATGATAACACCATTTATGTAAAAACGAACAACCAGGATTCCGTCTACCTTACATACAATGTAGTCAGTCTATTACTCACCAACAATTCAACAATTTGTACCGAAACGTCAAATTATTTCAAAGGTTTGCTTAAACAATCGACCCTGATCAGTTCGGTGAATGCAAAAGAAAGGGAACGGTTTTTTAACAAACTGCTCGAAAAAATTGATCAGCTCAGGGATTCAATCAAATAACTTTCGGCTGAATCGTATTTTTGTCGATTTAACTCTACTTATGTGTATTGGCTAATTTTAAAGCTCTTTGTGCTCACCATTGTTACATTTTTCATTTTTAGAAACAAAAAGGTTGAAATGGTGTTTATTTTAAAATTTGCCAATTTTTCAATAAGCGAACACATATCTATATAATTTAAAAAATGAAACAATGATAAATCCGGATCCAACCAATCCAGCCCCCGAGGGAAACAGTATTCTGAGCCCCTACCTTATCGTAGACAACGTAGAAGAAGAAATTGATTTTTTAAAGCGGGTATTTGATGCTGAAGTAAAAGAACAAATCCATCAACCCGATGGCAAAACCGTTCATGGGGAAGTCAGAATAGGAGATGTGATCGTGATGATCGGCAAAGCAAGCGGAGAAAATCAATCGACAGCCGCCATGAATTTTGTTTATGTAAAAGATACGGATGCTGTTTACAAAAGAGCCCTTAAAAACGGGGCCGTTTCGATCATGGAACCTACTGATCAGTATTACGGCAGCCGCGACGCAGGATTCCGCGATAAACAGGGTTACCAGTGGTGGGCTGGCCAGTTTATCAGAAGAGTTCCGAAGGAAGAGATGGAAAAAGCAGTCGCTCAACGCGCAAACAAATAGTTTCTGTCATGCATCTGGCTTCTCTTTCTGAACTGTATTCCGCGGTTTGAGTCGAAATAATACCTGTTTTAAATCACGAAAACGAACTTATTCAATAAGGGGTTTGGAAGGTTCCAGCGTTGCGTTTGTTTTAAGGTATCTACCATCATACGGAATGGAATAAAACAATGGTGAATGCAAAGCCGGGAAATTGCCTTTCAATACATTATCGGGCCGTTCTCCTTTAAAACCAAGATAAGAATATTTGCCGTAATGTGGTAGAAGCCTTGCCAAACCTGAAATTGCTTGTTTTACATTTGTTCCAACAAAACCGATCGTTTTCGCATTGTTTTCGGGATTGGCAATTGCAAAAACCAGCGAGCCATTGCCTGCAAGTTGATCAATCGAAATGATTTGTGCAGAATCAAAAGCTGCTGGATAATCTTTTTGCACATTGAACAGACCGGCAAATTTATTTTCAAACCCGATGATCCAGGCTGATTTGCTATCAGGTATTTTATCAAGTTTGTCATCCGTTACGATTTGAAGTGATTTTCCCTGGGCTTCCTGTGTTTGTTTCCAGGTACCGGCCAATTCATTATATTCATCGAGAAAAGGACTTTTAGAAGGAAGGATGATCAATCCGTCCGAACTTCCGAAAACCTGGGATAATGTGGGCGGCACTTCCGATTTATCCAGCCGTCTGAAAACATCGAATTGCGGATCGATCTCGATTTTCACCGGCCTTGAAGCGAAATCAAACGAATACGAATTACTCCGTTTATCGGACTTAATCCTGACCATTTTCACCTTGTTTTCAAAAAATACAGCCACCGGAATATCGACAGCAAAAACATCTTCCGGCTGGGTTTGCGACAATGTGAAATCCAGCTTGGTGCCCTTTTCGGTTTGTTCTGTTTTGATATCCGACAATTTAAATGAAGGAGCACCTTTGCGCGTGAGCCACTGATCGAACATAGGTTTCAGGTCTTTATCTGTAAACTTTTGAAGCGATTGCCTGATATCACCGAAGGTTGAAATTTTATAGATGTTGTTTTTATAAAACGACCGGTAGCCTTTTATATAATTGTCATCTCCCATCATTTTTCGCAACATGTGATTAAACATCAAACATTTTCCGTATCCGATCGCTTCCTGTGCTGCGTTGTTTCTCGACCGGAAATCCACAACCGGAAAATCATTTTCCGCATTTACATAATCCGTAAATTTTTCCAGCGTTTCCCTCCGGTAATTTGCTCCCTGACCGGCTTGTTCTTTCAATAAGTGATCCGCCATGTAAGCCGTCAGTCCCTCACACCAGTTTCCACTGTCCATGTCGACATACACTGAATTCCCCCACCAATTGTGCAGTAATTCATGCGGATAAGAGGTATAGAGAATAAAAGGAAAGCGAATAATTTTCTCACCAAGCAGTGTGAAAGATGGCATTCCATAGCCGGTTTCCCAGAAATTTTCAACCAATGCAAACTTCGTATACGGATATGGTCCGATTAGTCTGATATACATATCGAGATAACCCGAAGTTGCATCGATGTACTTTTCGGCAAGTGCCGAATCAGGTGTTCTCAGAAAAGCCTGAACAAGTACATCTCCGGCTTTTTTTTCATATTCTGTCCAGCCGGCCGAAATCAGGTAAACTTCTTCCGTCGGATTTTTGCATTCGTATTTTACAGTTCTTTTATTGCCGGAGACCGTATTCAAAATCCGTTCTCCCTGCGAAACTACACTCCAGTTGTTCCTGAGTGTAACTGTCAGATTGAACGAAAGAAGCGGTTCATCAAAAGTCGGTATCCAGTAAGTTTGACCGGCAAGGTAAACGCCGGAATCGCTGATCATCCCGTTCGTTTCGCTGAAGCCTCTGGCATATTCGGCAGCGCCTGCTTCAATTTCTCCGGTGATTTTACCCGAATATTTTATCGGGATTAACAAATCCTTCACCCCGAGATTGCTGAAAGCAATGGTATATTTATCGTAAACCGAATCTGAACTGTCTGCAGGTGATTTCTTCATAATAGCAGATTTATCCATCAATTCAGGGGTCAGGTTCTTGTTTAACACAAATGTAAAAAAGCTCACATTCTTACTAATCTCTTTGGGAATTGTAACAGAATCGATCACATCGATTGATTTATCCTGAATGCTCAGCTTTACATTCAGATCGTGGTGGATGACCTGGGAAAATGAATGTATGGTAAGAAACAGAAATATTAGGCCGATACTTGTTTTGAGATTTTGCATGATCATAAATTTTTATCCTTTATGCTGGCAAAAGTACAGAAAAGGTGGCAAAGGATTCCCGATTAGTGAATAAGGATTTGTGATTTAAGAACAAAAAGGGAAATATGAACTTATCGAATTCAAATGAAAAATCCGACAGGATTCACCAGAATATTAAAAACCAGAGGAAATCTAATAATTAATTGATTTCAGCCAAAGTACCATTGAATTTAACTACCAGGCTTTTCCCGTCATTCAGGGTTCCGGTTATATCGAGTTTCAAACTGAGGCCATCAAGGGTTATAGAGCACGAGCCACTAACATCATTCAGGATTTGATGATAATCGAAGCTGGAAAGCGCCGGGTTGTAATTGATAAATAAATTTCCCGACACTTCGCTCAGATCATAGCTGCCTGTCATGACGCTGTCCTGGCCGGTAGCCGTGATGCCGATAAGATCGCCGGTTCCCATATAAATGGGATTTTGCGTTGCCTGTTCGAATCCTGTAACAGACAACGAATCCGACATCAGATATACCCTGCCCGCAACCCTATATCCCTTTGCCAGTGTATATTTAGTTGCGTCAATAGAAAAATAATTTGTAGGGCCTGGATTATTGTCGGTATTATTGTCCTTTTTACAGCTTAGTGTGGAAAGCAGGACAAAAAGCAGAAGAAATGATTTTGTTTTCATGATCCGGATTTTTCAAGTAATTGTTTTTACAGATCAATACAAATTTATACAAAATTGCCCTTTATTCAAAACAATAGTATTAATGCCTATTGTTTTGGCTTATGAATTTTCCGAACTTTTGCAATCGGTTTTAAAGTAAGTAAGCCTGTCGAACAACTATAATGGTTTATCCTGTTGACGGAAATGAGTTTGTCCTGAAGGCTGTGTTTTTTTTATGATATTTTTTTTCTGAAGGTTTCTTATAATGGTCTTTTTCCTTGGCATGATTGACATGAATATCATTGTCCTTAGTGGTACGACAGGAAGATGCTAAGAATGCTAATGTCAAAATTATGATTATAATCTTTTTCATAAGAACAAATTTTTCATTATTATAAACGGTTTTATAACGCTAGAACATGCAAAGCTATTAAATAAGTATTAAATTATTTATTGGTTGCCCGGGATTTTTATTACTGTGGTGTATTATTTTATAATTATTAAAAAATCTGAAGATTTTGACATCAAACGGGGCTTTGAAATCGGTCTTTTAATTCATGATTTCTTTTATTTCCATATAAAATAAAAATATATTTATTATATTTGATATATCATTTTAATATATATTATATTTTTGTTTTATATATAGCATACTGTTTTTTATTATATATCATATAACCAAATAAAAAGATAAACAATTATCATTTAACTTTAAAAAGTAAAGGACATGTCAATTAATTACCAGATTTCCCCGGTCAAGAGTCATTTCGATCCGGAGGATAAAGTGCGGTATATCGCAAGACCCACTAAAAGAACGATAATCGGTATGAAAAAAATCAGCCAAATGATCAACCAGAGGACGACGGCAAGTCCAGCCGATATCATGCTGGTTCTTTACTCCTTCATCGATCTCATTCCCGAATTGCTCATGGACAATTACATTGTCCACCTTAAGCCGTTTGGGATTTTTTCCCTTTCGTTCAAATGCAAACCCGAGGAAAATCCAGAGGATGTGAGTTACAACAGTATTAGCGAGCTCCGGATTCAGTTTCGTCCCGATCCGGAGATCAAACTCCAGTTGCGGGAGGCGAAAATCAGGAAGGCAGATTAACCTGAACACATATCCTTCCTCTGATAACAGGGAGAAGAAAATCAGAAAATCAAAGAATTAAAGAATCTAGCTTTAATTTCAAAGTCCAAAGCACAAGCAGTGTGGAATAAAATATTATCTGAACGATCTGAAGATTTTGACACCAAACGGCGTAGTCAGGAGACTACGACGAGAATGGGAACCCTATTCGTGATAACTGGCAACATTTAGGAAAAGATTTGGTTTGCAAAACCCAAATCAGTGAGGGAGAAGAGATGAGGATGGTAGTAAATTAATCAATGATTTTGACCCCAAGGAGGCTATCAATTCAAAGAAAACGTGAGTCGTTTCTTGCTAATACAGTATTATAGCAATTTTAATTACTTTTGAATTCTTAAATCAAATTATCCCATTGATAGGGGAATTCCAACCCATCTAAAGGAAATGGATAGCTTAAGGACTACATATTAATGACTCTAAGTATGAGAAAGAGAGAATTCATTACCATTCTAATTTTAATTCTCATTTTAGGATTTGTATATCTCATTGGACGGATTAATATTATTGGTAATAGATTTTTATCAATGCAATTTTATGGGGAACTTTTATTTTTATTTTAATTTATTATCAAGTAAAGAGAAAAAGTAAATAGGTGAAAGTAATACACCCCCTGTCTGAGCATAGTCTCATGACTATGCTCTGTTGTGTAATAATCCCCATCTGTCACGAGTGTTAGAAATGACCTGTGCAGTAGCTCACTAATGACATAGTAAAAGGAATAATTCACTATCTTCGTAATGTGAAAACTTCATCAACATACACCAGCAACCTGACCCAAATGCCGCATCTGTTCAGCATAAGTTGGGATTACGCCGACTGGATGAGCTATGCTAATCTTGGAGGAGGCAGCGAAGTATGGTATATTTATAATGCAGCCGGTGAAAGAGTACGGAAAGTGATAGAGGGTGTGGTAAATACTGAGGAGCGTCTCTACCTCGGCGGTTATGAAATTTACACCAAAAAGATAAACGGTGTCGTACGCGAAACCCGCGAAACCCTGCTTGTCGAGGAATCGGAAAGGCGTTTCCTGATCGTGGATTATGCGAACCGGGCAGCGACTTTCAGGTATCAGTACGACAACCATCTCGGAAGTGCAAGCCTTGAACTGGATGAAAGGGCAAATATTATCAGCTATGAAGAATACCATCCTTTCGGCACTACAAGCTACCGAAGCGGAAGAACAGAAACCGAAGTAAGCCTGAAACGATACAAGTACATTGGTAAAGAGCGGGACAATGAAACGGGGCTATACTATTACGGAGCGAGGTATTATGCGGCGTGGTTGTGCCGCTGGATAAGCACCGACCCGGCAGGTTTTGTAGATGGCCTGAATATATATGCATATGTGAGGAATAATCCACTTAGATATTCTGATCCGACGGGGATGCAGAGTGATGATGAGATTGAACAGGTAACCCCACCAGATCAACCTGAAAGCAAATGGAAATACAATAAGAAGTTAACTGAAAGCTGGTATCCCGAAAGAGATGATTTATCAGTGTATACTTCAGGAGAATTTACTATATTAAAGCAAGATGTATCAACACATGATGATCTCTATGCAATGGACTATTATTTTCTAAACGATGGTCAATGGATGGGTTTTGATCCTGCAGAATCAACATTTGCTAAAGACGTTGAACGAATTGCAATTACTTCAATGATTGTTACAGGTGGGGCAGTTGGAGGAGCAGTTGTTATGGAAAGCCTTGCCCCTGCAGTAGTCGCCGGTGCGAAAGCATCTACCCCGTATTTACACAAGGTGCCCTTGTAGCTATGGAAGAAATAGGGATTGCTTATAATGCAACATTGGGCTTTATAGCAACGAACCCTGAAATTGCAGGTGTTGCCCTTGAGGCAGCAATGTATAATTTACAGGTGTTGATCCAATATATAACCCTTATTCATCAGTATATTCAGAAATTGTGACTTTTATCATTTGCAGCATATAACTTAATAGAAGAGTATAATCCTCAAAATTCAAATTTGCCAAATAATAATGAACAAATACCGTTGAATCCTGCTGATAATACTAATTTACAGCAACCGATTGATCCAAATGTAAGGATAGAGATAATAAAAAGGAATCAAAAAGCTGAAAATGCAAAAGAAGCAAATACACATAACGAAATGTTAAAAATGGA
>CAVXTE010000068.1:0-5487 GCA_963764475.1 uncultured Bacteroidales bacterium | reverse complement strand
TTAAGTTCTTCTTTAAACCCGCATCAGGGATCTTTGTCGCAGGATACTACCCTGCTGAACCAGTCGCTCAAGCAGGTTATGCAGGATTACAACAAAGTCATCAGCCTTGATCCCGGTTTCAGTTATGCCTGGTTCAACCGGGCGTATGTAAAATGCCTTTTGGGTGATTACTGGGGTTCCGTCAGCGATCTTTCAAAAGCCATTAAGATCGACCCCAAATTTTCAGAAGCATATTATAACAAAGGCCTCATCCTGATCTATCAGAACCTGAAAGCGGTGGGCTGCGACAACCTTAGCCAGGCCGGTGAACTGGGAATTCAGGAATCGTATGAAGTGATGAAAAGGTATTGCTATAAATAATACTAAGGTGCTCGGTGAAATCTCCTGACTTCGCCGCCTGAAGTGTCAATCTCCTGATTGACCATATTGTGTAAACGATAACCTTAATACGCCATACATAGAATTCATCAGGTTGGTTATTACAATTGAAGTTGATTCAATAATCTGGAGATTATACTGAAAGTAGAGATTTTAAACTTAAAAATAATTTGCATCTGGTTTATTATTTATAATTAGGTTATTAACTTTGAACTCCTGATTTTAATTTATAATCAGCATGAATGTAAAATTATTTCTGGTATTGCTTTTTACATTAGGATTGCTGTCCAATTCAAAAACACAATCAGCTTTTGATGAAATTCCCAGTGGTGCTTTCTTTAGTTTGTACAACTTCATTAACAAAAATCCAACATACCAGTGTGATTTTACCTTTACTCCTCTTTCTTATGATCCAACCAATACTATTTTCAATATCGAGTCCCGCTGTAAAAATATCAGAATTAAACCTAAAACACTCAATAAAGAAATTTTACTTGTTTTTGACGGTAATAATCTATATTTCAACGGATTTAGGTTTGGCATGGGGAAAGGTTACCTGAAAGCTCAAATTACAGGAAGATATTGTTATATAAAGGGTAGAGGTATTTTGACACAAGGTGATAAGAATCTCATAGCTAATAGTGGTTTTTATTTTGGTCTTATTGGAACAATGGCTTCTGCCGGTTATTATGAAAGCAGAAACAGAAAGTTACATGATTATATAATTGATCTTAATACCGGGAATCTCCATACTCTTGATTCCCTTTATATTGACAGGGTTCTTAAAACTGAACCTGATCTGCTTCATCAATTCCATCATGAATCAGGAGAAATTACAATTGAATTATTATTGAAATATATCATAGATATAAACAATCGGTCGCAAATCGCATTCATAAGGGATTAAAAGCAAAATTTTTTTCTAAATAATTAAAATAATAGAACAATTCCCTTAATTCTCACTCCCGTTTCCGTTTAAAAAACACAAACCCGTTCTCACCACCGATCTGCTCGCAGGTATAAACCGATTTCCAGTAATCTTCAAGACCAACCTTTGCAATGATATACACATCTTCATCCACCGGCTCCCAGATCAGCCATTTCAGGTCATGGCTTTTCTTATT
This sequence comes from uncultured Bacteroidales bacterium, assembly GCA_963764475.1. Taxonomy (GTDB): domain Bacteria; phylum Bacteroidota; class Bacteroidia; order Bacteroidales; family JAADJA01; genus JAADJA01. Next base: position 3,985 of record CAVXTE010000068.1, on the reverse strand, counting down.
TTTTGGCGGCATCCGCTTTGAGTAAAAGGGCGGGATATAGCTGCGCATCCCGCTGGTGACGATATATCCTTCCTTCCCGGCAAGACTTTTACAAAATTCCACATTTGCATCCTGGGTATACATTTCAATACGACCAATAAAAAACACAAGACCCAGAAGGACAAAAACTGCAGTCCCGCCAAACAGTACACGGATACCCACTGTGAATTTCTCTTTTCTCGTATACCAAAAGAAAATCATCAGAATGATCAGCATCAGGAAACCCGGAAGAACTTCCCATCCCGTCCAGTGAACATCCGCACCGAGTGTGGCCAGTGCAAAAGCATCCTTTGCGAACAGTGGTTTTATGAGATCAATATGCAGGGCAAGAAACGGAATAGAAATCGTAACTACAGAATAAATCAGGCCGATCACAAGTAAACCCGATTTAAGCCAGCGGTTGAATCGGATTTTTTTATCGATGATTTGAGTGATCGTCAATGCAGCAAGGAAAGTAAGCGGAAAATAAGCCAGCGACGAATAATGGACGATTTTGGACTGTACCACCGAAAACAGCACCAGCACCACCCAAAACAGGATGATCATCCATTTCCTGAACTCATTTTGATGATCATTTTCCGGTTTCATTTTATAAAATCCCCTGATCGCAAAAACAGAAGCCGGAAAACATCCGAACAAGAGCACAACAACATGAAATCCCGGAAATCCACCGTGGCCCGCATCCGGTGTGCTCAAAAGTCGGATCTGATAAAGAATAAACTCCTTCATAAATCCGGGGCCGTGAAGGATGGTCTCAGGCCCGAACCAGACAAGCATAACCGCTCCGGCAACAACCGAAAACAGGATCAGTTTTGGGATACTGATAAAATACCTGAACCGGGAGAAAATCCAGTAAATTCCAATGCTCAGGATAACGATCAGATAAGCAACAGGGCCTTTTGTAAGCACTGCCAGTCCAACGAAAAGTCCGGCCAAAATAAGCTCCATATTGTTCTTCTCAGAATTGGTTTTATTAGAGCTTCCTTCCCTTTTCCATTTATATTTTATGAAAAACCACAATCCTGAAAAGATCATAAGATTGAAAAGCGGATCGATAATTCCTGATTTAAAATAAAGGAAAGGGAGAACACTACCAAAATAAGCCAATGCCCAGATAAGACCGAAACGCCTGTCAAATAAAATTGTTCCTATTTTGAATACAAGCAGAAGAGTAATGATCCCGACAAGGGCATTGGGAAACCGTGCAGCAAATTCATTTACACCAAAAACTTTCATCGAAAGGACTTGTATCCAAAAGAACAAAGGGGGTTTTTCATAAAACGGAAGAAAATTCACCTGTACTTTCAGGAAATTGCTCGTAACCATCATTTCCCGCGAAATCTCCGCAAAATTTACCTCATCCCAGTCGAACAAATGAACACCGCCCAAAAAGGGGACATAAAACAACAATCCTGCTATCACAATGAAAAGATAATAAACCCTCTCTCCGTGCAAACTATTTTTTCGATTAAAGGTCATAAATCAAAAGTATGTTCAATGCTTAATTACAGACTGAATTCACTGAAACAAAAGTAGAAATTTACGCGAAAGTAATGTTTACTCCCATGCCAGCCTGCAAATCAGTATGAATGGATTTCGAGGATTTCGATTTCGCGATAATGGCCTTCTGTGTTCATACAATCAAAAAAAGTATTCAGTTTGCGATACCGCAGCGTTACAAAAAGGTTGTTTTGCGCGTACGGGGCATCCAGCATTTTGGGTTTATACTTTTCATTCATGATCTCGATGAGATAGCCGCATCCGTCTTGGGCCGTGTCGCCAAAAAATACTACCCTGCCGATCCCGTAAATAGGACATTCCCCATCGCTGTATTCAACGTTGTCACATTCAGCCAGACAGGGGCTGTCGTATGTCTTTCCATTGTTTCCGCAAACGGGTGCATAGTAGTTGGGACAAATACAATCCTTATCGATTTTACAACTCCCGGTTAACATTGTCAGCAAAATGAAAATTATCGGCTTTACAGGAAACTTTATCGAAGTCATTTAACAGAATTTACTGTCTACAATTTATTTGTAACTGCCTATCACATTACGCATAAACAAGTTCATTTTCTTTTATCACAGGTTTACCCATGTAGCACAATAGCAACTGGGCAACTGTAAGTGTATCCCGCTGACAATATTCAACAATTCTTTTCAGGTTCTTTTCTTTGTAATACACATCCGCTACCATGCTGCCGTCGATATCATTTTTTGGTGTCGGTATTCCAAAGACTGCAGCGAGTAAATCAAGGGATGTATAATTCTTGTAATCACCGAATTTCCAAAGTTCCATCGTATCGAGATGCGCGATTTCCCAGGGTTTTTTCCCTGCACTATTCAGAATTTGCGGCAGGTGGATGCCGTTAATCAGCATGCGGCGTGCTATGTAGGGATAGTCGAATTCCTTGCCATTGTGAGCACACAGCAGGTGTTCATTGGTATTGTAGTGCTCATTCAATAATTCCGCAAATTCCTTTAGTAAATCAAACTCTTCATCACCATAGAATGACTTCAGTCTGAATTCATTGTTCTTTAGATATCCGGCTGAAATGCAAATAATTTTACCAAATTCAGCGTAAATACCAGCACGATTAAAAAGTGTTTCAGGGGTATCGCTATCGTTTTTAATCAGCCGTTGGGCTTTATGATCCCACAAATGTTTGAAATTTTCCGGTAGATGATCGTAGTGGTAAGCCATCGGAACCGTTTCAATATCCAGAAACAGGACCTTGTCGAGGTTGAGGTTGTAAAGCATGGATTGTTGATTTTAAGTGCTAAAGATATAAAAAATCATGAAAATATGATTTTTTATTACCTTTAAAACAAAAATTAAACAGGGGAGTTTTTATTCTGTATGTATTTTTTTTACAAACATTTATTCCTTGTATTCAGATTCATAAAGCATTGGTCAAAAAAACCTGCTTCGCGCTTTTCGACTATTGGAGTGTCATTATTTGTTGTCCTCTTAGTAATTTCCTCTTGTTCGAAAGACACGGTTGAGAAATATCCCCGGATTTCGATTGCCGAACCCCTGGAAAACCAGCTTTTCGAGGTGTTCGATTCGATTCCTGTGAAGGCTGATATCATGTACGAGGATAAAATTTCGACTGTGATTGTAAGGTTGACAGATAACAATTTTAATAGTATTCTTCCGGCAGTCTATCACTATCCGAATTCAACCGAAGTTCATCTGGAGTTCAACTATCCGATTGATGATGCGTATTTGGAGGACAACACATATTATCTCCAGATAATGGCTGAAAGCAATGGGATTTCAAAAAATCAATACCGGAAAATCCTGATTAAATCAATTCCGCGGGAATTTAAAGAAGTTGTTGTTATCACACAGCCGGATGCGACCCATCTACAGGTTTCTGCGATCGATTCGACCCAAACTGTTCAAAGCTTGTTTCTGATCAAAGGTGATTTTGCTTCTTCTGAGTTGAGTTCAAAACAGCGACAAATTTATATTGCAGGTAAAAGTCTGACGAACATCGTAGCCTTCAACCTTGAAACAAATACACTTGCATGGTCCATTCAGCCCCAGCCACCCATACCGATGCATGCTTTTAATTGTCTTTATTACGATGAATCCCTCTATGCATCGTTTTCCTACTTGTGGATCACCGGTTACAACCAGAACGGTTCCTTGGTTTTCAATACAAGTACGAATGAGAGCAGCCTCCCTTCCAAAATATTCCGGTTTAATGATTTGTTGCTTGCTGACCTGCAAAACAAAAACGGGGGTTCAACATACCTTGCGACGTATTATACAGTGACAGGTGTTGAAAAACAAAAATTATTCACACTTTTTAAGGTGGTCGATTTTCAAACTGTTGATGATAAAAACTGTTTGATCCTTGCAAACAATGTTAACGGGGATGGAGAAATTTTCCGCTACAATCCGTACAGTAATGTACTGACTCTGATGAAATCATTGG
>CAVXTE010000067.1:0-17893 GCA_963764475.1 uncultured Bacteroidales bacterium | reverse complement strand
TTTTAATCATGATACTATTACTGACGATCAATACCACTTTTAGTCAGGTTATAATATCACAGTATTATGAAGGTGCAAGTAGCGATAAGTGGATTGAAATTACTAATGTTGGTGCATTAGCAATAGATCTTACTAGTCCACAGCAATATTTATGTCTATATTCTAATGCCGCTGCTGATGATCCGGCTAATTATAGTCCAACCAGTAGTTATACATTTTCTGAGACAATAAATCCAGGCGAAGTTTTATTATATAAAAATTCAAGCGCTGTAAATCCTTCATATGCATCAGGTACATCAACTGGTGCGTGTAATTTTAATGGTGATGATTTGGTCATTATATCATCTTCAAATGGTGCATCAGCTTGGGCTGATCGTTCAGATGTAGTTGGAGATGGAACAAGTTGGGGTGGTAACACATCCTTTTATAGAAATGCTGATATTCTCATCGGAAACTCGACATTTACGTTGAGCGAATGGACCCAAATAAATTATGTTGATGTAGACAATGCTTCTTCCACAAGTAGTGAATATTTGGGAAATCATATCTTTAGTTCAGGAGGTGGTAATATTCCACCAATTATTTCTAATATAACCTATTCACCAGCTGATATTACCTCATCAACAACAGTTTCCGTTTCTGCAGATGTAACTGATGATGGAACTTTGGGAACCGTAGAACTTCACTATGGAACAACATCGGGAAGCCTCACCAGTACAATCTCAATGTCTAACACTGGTGGTGATACATATACCACAGATTCTGACATTCCGGCGCAGGTAGATGGAACAACAGTTTATTTCGAAATTGCGGCCACAGATGATGCTCTGGAAACTTCAACTTCACCTGAACACAGTTATACTGTTACAGATCCTGCCACTACCACCCTTCCTTACAGCCAGACTTTCGATTCAGACCTTGGTGATTGCTACACTTATAGTGTTGCTGGAGAAACAAGGAACTGGAATTGGGATAATCTTGGAGGAACTGAAGGTACGGCTTATATGAACGGTTATGGAGGTTCAAATCCTGAAGAAGATTGGCTTATTTTACCGGGAATAAATCTAGATAACTATACAAATGAATTGCTTCAGTTTGAGACTTACTACGAATATGGTTTATGGAATAATGATAATTATTTAAAGTTATTTTATTCTACTGATTATCCTGGAATTGGAGATCCAAGTGGTTATATCTGGAATGAGTATTATTTTCTTTCTACAAGTAACTGGAACTACTGGATTAGTTCAGGTGCAATTGACTTATCGGGCATTAATGGGACTTCAGTATACTTAGCTTTTAAATACTATTCAACCACTGATCCGCGCTCATGGCGAATTGATAATATCTCAATTGCCGAAACCCCACTTGTAAATGTAACTTTCCAGGTAAATATGGAAGAACAAACCGTATCAGGGGATGGCGTACATATTGTCGGAAGTTTCAATGATTGGTTTAATCCTGGTGGATACCAGTTGACTGATCCAGATTTTGATAATATTTATACGACCACAATGCAATTATATGAAGGAGCGGAATATCAGTTTAAATATTTAAATGGAAATGCATGGGGCACAGATGAAACTGTTCCCGTAGAATGCCAGGCTCCCGGCACAGCAAACAGGTTTGAAGTCGTGAGCAGCCCAGATTATTCCATTCCGGTCGTTTGTTTTAGTTCATGTGCTGATTGCGGTATCTTAACCGATTATGACATTACTTTCCAGGTAAATATGCAAAATGAGACGGTTTCAGGTGATGGAGTTTACCTGGCTGGTTCTTTCACCAATTGGGGAACAAATCCTATATTGATGACTGCCTTAGGCGATATTTGGTCTACAACAGTTACACTTCAGGAAGGCTCGTATCAAGAGTATAAATTTGTCAATGGTGATCCAAACAATGGTGGTACGTGGGAAGAATATATTGATAATAGACAGATAACTGTACCATCAGCCAACACCTTACTAGATTTGGTTTGTTTTAACTCGTTAGTTGCATGCCCTGTAGCTGATTTTGTAATGATTAATGAATTGGATGCAGATCAGACAGGAACAGATTCTGATGAATTCATAGAACTTTATGATGGTGGAGTTGGAAATACAAATCTTATCAGGATTAGTTGTTGTTCTTTATAATGGGAATAATGATTTTTCTTATGCATGCTTTTGATCTGGACGGATATTCAGTACAGATGCAAATGGATATTTTGTACTGGGCTCTGCTGGCGTGTTCCTAATGTCGGTATGGTGATCGGCACCACTAATATTCTCCAGAATGGTCCTGATGCAGCAGCACTTATACATTGGCAATGATGCTGATTTTCCTGATGATACACCGGTGACAACAACTAATATTTTAGATGCATTGGTTTATGATACTGATGACGCTGATGATCCCGGATTACTTGTTTTATTAAATCCCGGCCAACCGCAGGTTAATGAAGGGGGACGTGGTGATGCTCCTGCACATTCAAGCCAAAGGATTCCTAATGGATCGGGAGGCCAAAGAAATACAGATACCTATGATCAGGCTTATCCAACTCCTGGAGCAATGAACTATCCGATTTATACAAACTGGACCGGTTCGATCAACAATGATTGGTTAGAATCAGGAAACTGGGATTATGGAGTGCCAACCATTCTTAAAGAAGTTACCATTGCGGATGTAGCGAAAGCACCATCACCGGTTATTTCCGGTTCTGCCGAATGCGCCACATTGACAATGAATACAGGTTCCTCACTTGTAATAGCACCGATAGGTTCTCTTACTGTCACGGGAACATTTACAAACGATGGTTCTCTGACAATCCAGTCCGATGCTTCAGGTACCGGTTCTCTGATTGAATCCAGCGGGGTGAATGCAACTTCCGAATTGTACCTTACCGAAGATAAATGGCATTATGTTTCAGCACCGGTGGATGACCCGACGGCCAATGTGTTTTTTGGATTATACATGATGTACTGGGAAGAACCTACCGGTTTGTGGACATTTGTGACCGATCCGGGTTATGTAATGGCAACCGATATGGAAGGCTATGCAATCTGGTCAGAAAGCGGATTGACAGGAAACACAACAGTTTCTTTCTCCGGCAATATGAATACGGGTCCGAAATCTATTGATGTAACTGCTGTTGGCCCGTTTGAAAACAATGGCTATAACTTTGCCGGAAATCCGTATCCTTCGGCACTCGACTGGAATGTGGATGATGGCAGCGGCTGGTCCAGAACAGCTGGAAATGTCGACCTTTCACTTTACATCTGGAACCAAACTGCCGGTAATTACGGTGTTTATGTAAAAGATGGCGCATCCGGAACAAATGATGTTGACAACATAATTCCTCCACTTCAGGGATTTTTTGTTCATAGCTCTTCAGCCGCGGGAACTTTGGGGGTAGATAATGGTGCACGGATTCATGATAATCAAAACATCCTTAAAACAAAACTGGATGAAAATCCATACCTAAAATTCGGTGTAACCGGCAATAATTATAAAGATGAATTTATCATTAATGTCAACAGTTCGGCTACCAATAATTTTGAAGGGCAATATGATGCCACTAAAATGATGGGTTCGGAAGATGCTCCGCAAGTGTATTCATTATCTGCAGACAATTTAAATCTTTCAATAAATTCGATTCCGGAGATCAGCAGCAACCTTGTCATTCCTGTTGATCTGATAGTTGGAGCAGAAGGAACGTACATTCTTTCACTGGATGAAATTTCCGGTTTTGAGTCTACACCCCTTTATCTGGAAGACTTAAAGCAGCATGTGGTAATAAATATTAAAACTGCAGGATCTTATAGTTTTGACGCATCACCAGATGATACACCGGCAAGATTCCTGCTGCATTTCAGCTATAGCGATGCACCTTCATATAGCTATGACCTTACAGAGAAGCAAGTGCTGGCCTATTCTTATGAAAATAAGGTTGTCGTAAGTTCTCCTGAATTAATTACAGGAACAGTAACTGTATATGATTTGATGGGAAGGGAAATTGCAAACGAAAATCTGAATCGCACCAGCTACCGTGAAATCAATATGGGGAATAATAAAGGGTATTACATTGTAAACATTGTATCGGAAAATGGTGTTTATAATGAAAAGATTTTTGTAAAATAATTAAAACCCTCTGCCTTATGAATTTAGTTAGAAAATTATCGTTGATCCTGACCTTGGCCCTGATCGTTATGTCACTTTCGGTATTGGGTGATTTACCGCCGGACCCGGGGACAGGTGGTCCGGGAACAGGTGGTGTGCCCGTTGGCGGAGGTTCGCCTGTTGGCGGTGGTCTGGTAACGATGCTGATATTGGGTTCGGCTTATTTTGTCCGTAAAACATTCCATAAAGAGAAGGAACAATAACCTTCTTAACCTGAATATCGGTAATGATAAAGCTGATACCCGCTGATTTTTTTCGGCGGGTATTTTTTTTAATGGGCAAAAGCAATAGAAGCTACGCTAACCTTTACATCGGGGATTTGAAGCAAACATCTGACAAAGGCTTCCATGGTTGCGCCGGTTGTGATTACATCGTCCACCGCCAGAATCGACTGACCGGAAAGATCATCCGGATTTTTCAGCTTAAAAATGTCGCTTACGTTTTCCCAGCGTTTATACCGGCTTTTTTTAGTTTGTGTGGATGTTGCGATAATTCGTTCAGCAGATCTGGCATTGACCTTTTTATGGAGGCCTTCAGCCAATCCGTTGGCAAACATTTCTGCCTGATTAAATCCTCTTTTCCTAAGTTTAGTTGGGTGTAGCGGAACCGGAATAATTGTATCCAATTCGCTAAAATGTTTTATTTCGGATAATTCTGTCCCGTATAATTTCCCGATAAAAGTGCCGATTTCCCGGTGACCTTTGTATTTCATCTGATGAAGCAGATGTTGAACTTTTCCGCCTTTACGGTAATAATAAAAGGCAGCAGCTGTTTCAATATTCACACGGCCCCAAAACACTTTGCTAACGGGATTGTTCTTATCTTTATGAAAGTTGGTTTTTGGTAAATGATATAGACAGGATGTACAAATAAGACTTTCGTTTGAAAATAAGTTGTTACCGCAGGCGAAACATATTCTCGGATAAAAAAGAGAAACAAAATCATTCATAATTCCCATAACCTATCAAAAATAAGAATTTTATACCATTAATTATCCTACTTTTGAATAAATAGATCATCACATTTTTATACATTAATATATAGTATGTCAGGCAAAGCAAGAAATTCTCAGAAAAAGTCGGCAAAGAATTCCTTTGTTAATATGGTTCACGATGTGTTCAAACAAAATCCTTTCAGGGCTTTTAACTTCAGGCAATTGTCTGCTCATCTCGGAATCAGTGATAAAGCAAGCAAGTTGCTTGTTAAGGATATTCTGGATAAACTAAACAGTGATCATGAAATTATCGAGATGAACCGGGGTAAATTCAAGCTCAATCCTTCGCGTCTTAAAACGATTGCGAGCAAGAATACAATTACTGGTAAGGTCGACATGAAACAGACTGGTAAAGCTTATATTATTACCGATGAAACAGTTGACGACATATATATTGCACCAAACAATACGTATCATGCGCTGAATGGAGATAAGGTGAAGGTTTTGTTATTTCCGAAACGAAAAGACAGAAAACTGGAAGGCAGGATTGTTGAAATTATCGAAAGGAAAAAGAAACAATTTGTCGGAATTATCGAAATTTCAAAGAACTATGCGTTTTTGATACCGGATGATACAAATATGCCTGTGGATATTTATATTCCACTAACGAACCTGAACGGAGCAAAACATAAAAGTAAGGCTGTAGCAAAAATTACGGACTGGCCGGAACATTCGAAAAATCCGTTTGGGGAAATTACCGAAGTTTTGGGTGAACCGGGACAAAATGACGTGGAAATGAAATCAATCCTTGCCGATGCCGGATTTCCGCTTCGGTTTCCTCAAAACGTTATCAATGAAGCGAAACAAATTTCAGCCGGGATAACAGATAAGGAAATCGCCAAAAGAAAAGATTTCAGAGATGTTTTTACATGTACGATCGATCCACAGGATGCTAAAGATTTTGACGATGCGTTGTCGTTAAAAAAGCTTGAAAACGGAAACTGGGAAGCAGGTGTGCACATTGCCGATGTCTCCTTTTATGTAAAACCGGGAAATGCCATCGATCAGGAAGCATACGACCGCGGGACTTCCATTTACCTGGTTGACCGGGTGATCCCCATGCTACCTGAAAAATTGTCAAATGAAATTTGTTCGCTGAAACCTAACGAAGATAAGCTTTGCTATGCTGCCGTGTTTGAACTGGATGAGAGCGCCAAAGTTGTAAATGAATGGTTTGGCCATACTGTGATTAATTCTGATTTCAGGTATAATTACGATGAAGTTCAGGAAATAATCGAAGGCAAAGATCATCAGTTCAAGGACCAAATACTCATCTTGCATAAACTGGCATCAATTTTACGGGCCGACCGTTTCAAAAAAGGTTCGATCGCGTTTTCATCGCAGGAAGTGAAATTCGAACTCGATGAAGATGGTAAACCCATCAGTGCATACATTAAAGAACAACTGGATTCGAACAGGCTGATCGAAGACTTTATGCTGCTTGCAAACAAAATGGTTGCAGAACGAATCGGGAAAAAACAGGCCAAACGCGAACCAAATACATTTGTTTACCGGATTCACGACGTACCCAATCAGGAGAAGCTGCAGACTTTCGCTGAATTCGTTTCAAAGCTTGGCTATAAATTTCAAATGGGCTCGAAAAAATCGATCTCTTCTTCCCTGAACCAACTTTTTAATCAAATAAAAGGGAAGGGCGAAGAAAACATGATTGAAAATATTGCGGTCAGGACTATGGCGAAAGCCGAATATTCAACAAAAAACATCGGTCATTACGGGCTTGCTTTCAACTATTACACCCATTTTACCTCTCCGATACGGAGGTATCCCGACCTGATGGTTCACCGCTTACTTGATAAATATCTGAATGGAAAACCTTCCGTCAATCAAGCCGAGTACGAGGAAAAATGCAAACATTCCTCCGAAATGGAACGGAAAGCACTGGATGCGGAAAGAACTTCGATAAAGTACAAACAAGCGGAATACTTACTGGATAAAGTTGGTCAGGAATTTTACGGACTGATTTCAGGCGTTAGCAAGTGGGGACTTTTTGTTGAGCTTGAAGGAAATAAATGTGAGGGCATGGTGTCCCTTCGCTATCTCGATGATGATTTTTACTACCTGGATGAAGAAAATTATCGGGTTATCGGACATCAGTCGGGCAAGGAATATCGTTTGGGTGATCGTGTCAGAATACGCGTTCGGAAAATCGACCTGGCAAGAAAGCAAATGGACTTTGAAATGGTTTAGATCGGCTTGATATGCAACGAAATGTTAAAGGTATAATTCAGAATAACGTGCAGTCCGTTATTCAGGCCGACCCTGTAAATGATAACAATAGCAATAAACATTAGGATAAATCCCCAGCGGATATTGGTCCGTTTTTTTTCCTTTTCAAATGTAATGGTAGGTTTTGCAAAGCGGTTGAATAGTACGGGCACCACGCAGAACATCATGGTAACCAGGTTGCCTGTGTCGTAAGGCATGTTGAACGGTATTTTAACCAGAAAAATAATTAAACTCCCGATAAACCAGGGCAACACAACCTGGTGAAATAAAAACTTCACTTTATTTTCCTGCCGAACCCTGTAAGCCGAATTCGATGTATCCAGAAATTTCGGAACCGAATAGTATCCGATCATCCCAAGGATGAACAAGAATAACAGGGAAACAAAAATTTGCCACACGATATTCATATATAGCCATGCAGGTACATATCCAAAACCTTTATAAAAGGATACTCCGGAAGCCCAGGCCCCCAGAAAGAAATTAAACCCGTGCATGGCTATCCACAGGACGAATAATTTCCCAAAACTTTTAATCTTTGCCCTGTTGGCAATAAACTTATAAAACAACACTCCAATAAAAAGGCAAACGAGCGGTCCGGATAAAGTCACAATAATAATGTTCGTTCTCGACCATAATGGAGAATAATCATTGAATGCAAGATTGTAGAAATACAATACTGAATCAATTTTCCATTTTGATGCCACAATGAGTACCGTAAACTGGTAAATCATATACATCACCAGATAGGCTATTATATATAATGCAACGGAATTGACCGTGTATTGATAATAATTTTTTTGCTGCTGTTTTTTCAGTTCTGCAGCTTCTTCATCCGTAAGTTCAAGAAAAATAGGCTTTGAAGGTTTTTTGTATTGCGGTATAAATTTTCGGATGAAATCTATCCTTGCACGTTTTCTGAATTCCTTCTTGTGACGTCTTTTTATCTTTCTCTTGTGCCTGTTTTTTTTCCTTTGTTTCCGGATCCGTTCCCACTTCTTTAGTAAGCCTTTTAACCCGGACGATTTGGATTCCGGTTTTCTGTATTCGTATTTTGGTGAAGTACTTGCTGAACCGGTTGGCTCACCGTTTTCGTTTGAAAATTCCTGGCCTTCAATATCAACCGGATGTGTATCAATTTGTGGCCCTAAATATGGCCGGTATTCGCTGTGGCGCGATTTAAAGACAGAAAATATGCTTTTGAGCAGTTTCCTTCCTCTGCGTCTTAATCTCGAAATCGGACTCCTTCTGCTATGTTTATGTCGTCTGTTATGCGCCAATCCATTAAAGTTTTGGTATCTTCAAAGTACGCGCAAAGTTATTAAAGTTTTTATAATTTAGCGAGCTCTTAAATATTTTCTTGGGAACTGTGGTTTATTGTTCTACTCTCTTGATTCTTAAATATTATGGATAACAAACTTTATTCGGGGATCATTTTTTTTATAAAGAAATATCATCTGGAGGCGCTGAAGGACGTCGTGATTTTTTCTATTATATTACTTTTTTTTCATGTTATTTGGAAACTGTTTGTCAGTGACTTTTTTTCTGTAAGTTTTATCTATGACTCAGCCAATGCACTGGCTCATGAAGTCTTTAAAGCCAGCAGATGGGTACTGGAAGCTCTCCATGTAAATGTTACAACATTTGACGTGCTTTCGATTCAAGGAGCACTTCATAAAAACGTGATTTATTATCCTGAAAACAACGGCGTCGTTTATGTGAATGCAAGCTGTTCGGGGTTAAAACAATTTTATCAATGGGTTATTCTGTTATTGCTTTATCCCGGTCCATGGAAGCATAAAGCCTGGTTCATTCCATTTGGGTTACTGATTATTCACCTGGTAAATATTTTCAGAATATTAAGCATGACGTTTGTCACGATGAACTACCCTCAGCACTGGAACTTTATTCACGATTATGTTTTACGGCCCTTTTTCTATGTTGTGATGTTTGCCTTGTGGGTTTGGTGGAATGAACGTTTTTATCACCGGAAAAAACTTCAACCTGCTGTAGTAAGTGAAAAAACAGAATAGAACCATGTCAACTATATTCCGGGCTATTTATTCCAAATGTTGTATTTAAGAATACACCATATCGCCCGGAAACCGTCTTTCCATCCGATTTTTTTACCTTCATAAAATGAACGGCCATAGTATGAAATCCCGACTTCATAGATTCTTATTGAAGGTAGTCTGGCTATTTTGGCTGTGATTTCGGGTTCAAACCCAAATTTATTTTCTTTCAGTTTAATATTTTTGATGATCTCCGATCTGAATAGTTTATAGCATGTTTCCATATCCGTCAGGTTTAAATCGCTAAGCATATTCGAAAAGAAGGTTAGCAATTTGTTCCCGATCGAATGCCAGAAAAACAGGATTCGGTGCGGATTTCCACCCGAAAACCGGCTGCCGTAAACAATGTCGGCAACTCCGTCGAGAACTGGTTGAAGGAGCAGATTATATTCCGTCGGGTCGTATTCGAGATCGGCATCCTGGATAATGATAAAATCGCCCGTCGCAAGTTCAATTCCTTTGTGGAGAGCAGCACCTTTCCCCATATTCTTCTCCTGATTGTACAACTGTATTTTCACCTCCGGGTGGTTGATGATATACCCTTCGATATTTTCTCGCGTCTGGTCGGTCGAATGATCATTCACGATAATGATCTCCTTTTCCGTGTTCCCAATGAGATTGACTTTGATGATTTTATCAAGAATCTTGTGAATGGTCATTGCTTCATTGTATGCCGGAATGATGATTGATAGCGTACTGGGATTCATGGTATACATAATATTTATAGTTAAAAATTATTTTATTTATTCATAGCCCTCAAGCCGATCCTGTATGATAATGGTTTTTGGATCATTTTTTATATTATCCGGGAAATCACCCGTTTTAAAAATTGCGGCCACCATCCCCTTGCCTTCTATATCCTCCAACTGATCGTATGTGGGTATAAAATTGTAAGCAGGGAAAGGCGTATAAAACATGCACTCGATATAATGGCGACCTTTCACATTGAATACCACCGCATTTTCAGGCAGATCTGTTTTCAACTTTAAGAATATCGATTTGTTGTGTGTCAGCATTCTTGCCAGATCACTGTCAGGAGAATGGATCTTATCAATTTTTTTCAGATTCAAATTGAACCAGGAGATTACCAGAATAATTATCGTGATAAAAATCTTTCTGAAGGTTGGATTCATGAAATTCTCAGGAATAATCTTTACCACATAATCGATTAGACAAGCCATAAACAAACTTACCGGAAGCATAACGATTATGGGAAATGAAGGCATCTTGGTCTTAATTATTGAATAGAACAGAAACACAACTACTGGAATTACCATTACTGCAACGGCTAATTTCTTGTCTTTCACCTTCCGGAAAAAAAAGAACATACCCGGCAGAATCAGATAAGGTGCAAAAGGTCCGAAAAGCCAGCCAATATTTTCGAAATGATACCAGATTGTTCCGGAATGACCGTCGAGTGCCTTTGTGATGTGGCCCGAATAAATTGCCATTTCCATGTGCTTTTCTGCAGGATACCAACTGTATGACAGGATTTGCCAGGGTAGAACCACGATAATGGTGACCAAAAGGGCTATTGCCATCGGCAAATAATTTTTTAGTCTGAACCGGAATTTCAGCAAATTATAAAGACCCCATCCGCTATAAATGATCAGTCCGGGCATCCATTTGCACAAAATGGCTAAACCTGAAAAGAGACCTGTCAGAACAATAAAATACTTCTTGTTTTTAACCCCTGAATAATAAAATTCGATCCAGCTCCAAAAGCTAGCCGATATATAAAAGAGAAAGGCTACATCATTATGTTCGAGTTCCTGCCTGCCTGAGATAAGGCCAACCAGATAAAAAGAACTGGCAATAAAAATTGCAGTGACAAATCCGGCTAGCCGGCTAATTAGGAGTTTGCCGGTTCTGTAACTAAAAAAAATGAGCGTACTGCCCATAACAGCACTTGGCAGCCGAAGGGCAAATTCATTCACTCCAAAAAATTTAAAACTTAGCATTATTTGCCAAAGAAACAAAGGTTCTTTGTGCAGCCAGATGTGGTAACGATCCCACCTGTCGTATGCCATATTCACAACCGGATTGTCGTACAATGTAGGCATCAGCGGATGGTTCATCAGGTTTTTGGCCACCAGCGCATGAAATCGTTCATCCCATAAATTCAAAAAAGGGTCCAGTCGTGTGGCAAGAATAAAAGTAATAAGGGTCGAAATAAACAACAGTCCAATAGCTGCATTGTCTTTTTCCTTCCAGAAGAAATAAAAGGAGAGGAGAATTCCAGCAAAAAAAGGATAGCCAGTTAACATAGATACCTTCAGTAAACCGGCAAAAATAAAAATAAATAATCAGCTATTCGTGATAATAAACTCTTTTCACCCTACGGGAGATGCTTGTCAGTACTTCGTATGGAATGGTTTCCATGGCATCAGCGAGTTCCGCAACCGGATGACCCTTCCCGAAAATAATCACATCATCTCCTTCATTAATATGCTGTCCGGTAATATCAACCATACACATATCCATATTAATATTTCCAACGATTTTGCAAACCGCCCCATTGATGTAGATTTTTCCTTTTCCATTGCCCAGTTTTCGGTTCAATCCGTCGGCATAGCCAATGGGAATAATGGCGATTTCCATGTCCTGATCTGCTTTCCAGGCCCTGTTGTATCCGATGGAATCTCCAGATTTTACATCTTTTACTTGTGACACAGTAGATTTAAGCGAGCTGACATTTTCAAGATGTGGTTTTTCCGATTCCAGCGGTGAGATACCGTATAGGCTTATACCCAACCTGACCATATCGAACTGCGCTTTAGGAAACCGGCTGATACCGGCTGAGTTTAAGATATGCATCAGAATATAATGTTCCGAATGCTTCCTGATTTTTGAAGCCATTTCCTCAAACCTTCTGATTTGTTGCCGGGTAAAATCATCATCTGCCGGATTTTCGCTTGATGCAAGATGTGAAAAAACCGACTGCACATAAATTGATTTTATAGATTTTAACTTATCGATCAGCAGATCAATATCTTCCTCCTGAAAGCCGAGACGGTGCATTCCAGTATCCAGTTTTATGTGAATTTTAACGGGTTTGTTTTCGGGGACAATGTTAGACTTAACAGCCGTTTCCAGCAATTCCAGCGACCGGAAGTTATAAATTTCCGGTTCAAGATAATGTTTGATGATCGCATCATAACTTTGTTCATCCGGATTCATCACCATAAGCGGAACGGTAATGCCTGCTTTGCGAAGTTCGACGCCTTCATCGGCATAGGCTACAGCCAGGTAATCGACTTTGTGATATTGTAGCATATTGGCTATTTCAAAGCTTCCACTTCCATATGAAAATGCTTTCACCATTGCCATTATCCGTGTTTTAGGATGAATTGATCGCTGATAATAGTTCAGGTTATGGATCAGTGCATTGAGGTTTATTTCGAGAACCGTTTCGTGTGCTTTTTGCTGAAGGGCTTTGCTGATGTGTTCAAATTCAAAAATACGGGCGCCTTTGAGCAGGATACTTTCGTTTTGAAATGAAGCAAATGAATATTTCGTCAGGAAAGAATCGGTAGAAGGGAAAAATTCTTTTTCGATTTCAAACTTATCCGCTTGCCTGCTTATGGCATTTCCGATACCGATGATCCTGGTGATCTCCTTTTGTTTAAGCAACTGGCCGATCTCGCCATAAAGTTCTTCTTCGTCCTGTCCGCTTTGGAGAATATCAGAAAGGATGATGGTCCTTTTCTGATGCTGGTTTTGCTGATTCAGAAAATCGATGGCAATGGCCAGTGAATTGACATCCGAGTTGTAACTGTCATTAATGATAGAACAATGGTTAATCCCTTCCTTCATTTCGAGACGCATGGCAATCGGCTGAAGCTTCTGCATCCGGCGTGCGATAATCTCATTATCATAACCGAGATATAACATAGTAGCCCAGCAATGGATGGCATTTTCAACAGCAGCGTCATCACGAAAGGGAATGGTGATTGCAATCTCCGAATCTCCGTAAATTCCAGTTATGCGTGTCTTATTCTGGTTTTTGCTAACCTGTTTTATTTCCAGGTCAGCCTCCTGTTTACGACTCCATGTAAAGGCTTGTATGCTTTCAAGAATTTCGGACCGGATGATGGTTTCCTGAATTTCAGAATAATCGGCGGAGTATATCAGGGTTTTAACCTTAGTAAAAAGCTTAAGTTTTTCTCCGACTTTTTGTTTTACGCTGATAAAGTTTTCACTGTGTGCAGCACCGATGTTGGTAAAAATTCCAATAGTCGGGTTGATGATGGGCTGAAGTTTTCCCATTTCATCGGGTTCGGAAATACCTGCTTCAAATATTCCGATTTCAGTTTCGGGTTTTAACTGCCAAACCGACAACGGTACCCCAACCTGCGAATTATAGCTTTTCGGGCTGCGGGCAATAATTTTATCAGGGCTTAGCAATTGAAACAACCATTCTTTAACAATTGTCTTCCCGTTGCTTCCGGTAATCCCAATAATGGGGATGTTGAATTTTTTCCGGTGATCGCTTGCAAGTTTTTGGAGGGCTATGAGTGTATTGTCGACAGCTATACAGTTAGCATCTTTAAATTTAAAATTTTTATCCGAAACGAGAAAATTCCGTATGCCCCTTTCATACAGTTCCGGAATGTATTTGTGTCCATCGTTCTTTCTGGAAACCAGTGCAATAAAAATGCATTTATCGGCTGTTACAAACCTCCGTGAATCGATAAGCAGGTCGGTTATGGTTTGATCGCTGAAACCCTGCGCAATAATTTCACCATTGACAATAGTTGCGATTTCCTGAATACGATATTTAACAGATGTCATTTTTTTGATTGAACGCTTAGGAGCGATAACGCAAATTAACTACAGGGTATTATCTTCTTTTTCTTCAGGAAGGTCGATATCGGGTTCCTCAATTCCGATTACCGGTTCTTTCTGTTTAAATGGTAACGGGTTCTTCAAAAGTTCTTCATTCATTTTCCGGGTCTTAAAAATATCAATTGCCGTATAAATCGCCTGTCTGAACGAATCGGGAGAGGCAATATTTTTACCCGCTATGTCAAAGGCTGTGCCGTGTGTCGGAGAGGTACGGACAACGGGCAGTCCGGCTGTAAAATTTACACCCAGGTCGAATGCAATCGATTTAAACGGAAGCATTCCCTGGTCGTGATACATCGCCAGGATACCATCAAAATTCAAATATTTTGCAGAACCAAAAAAACCATCGGCAGGATAAGGCCCGAAGGCAAGGATTCCGTCATCAAAAGCTTTTTTAATAGCCGGAACAATGATTTGCAGGTCCTCGTTCCCGATCAATCCGCCATCGCTTGCATGCGGATTAAGCCCCAATACAGCGATCTTGGGTTTCCGTATACCGAAATCCATTTGAAGCGAAGCATTCATCACTTTAATTTTACTTACGATAAGGTCTTCACTGATCAGAGAACTTACTTCACTCAAAGGAATATGGCCCGTTAGGATACCGATTTTAACTTTATCACTCACCATGATCATCAGATGGTCAGGAGTGTTGAATTTACTTGCAAGGTAATCGGTATGGCCTTTGAAATTAAATTTTTCCGATTGGATATTCTTTTTATTGATCGGAGCCGTAACCAAAACATCGATATACTTTTTATTCAGGTCATCAACGGCTTTTTCCAGCGCATAAAATGCCAGTTCGCCTGCCATATCCGTCAGTTTCCCCACATCAATCTTAACTTCCGGTTCGTAAATATTAACGATGTTTACCCTTCTCGGATTGGCATACTCTGCCTTTTTAATAAGGTTGAAATTTATATCGGTTATGTCGAAGTTTTTCCGGTAATAGGAGGCAATTTTGGATGAACCGTAAATAATGGGTGTAAACGCTTCAAGGATTCGCTGGTCCTGGAATGTTTTCATGATGACCTCATAGCTGATCCCGTTATAGTCTCCGTGTGTTATGCCCACCCTGATTTTGTCGCTGTCTTTTTCTGCAGGATTTACCATAATATTCAAAAAATTAAAGTGCAAAGTTACACATTAGGAAGTGGAATTTTACAACGATGAAAATAAAGATTTCAGGAAGTTGTATTCAGGATAAAATCGAATAAAAGCCTGACGGCAACGCCTGTTCCTCCGGCCGGGGAGTAATTGAATGGCTTTTCAATAAAAGCAGGTCCGGCTATGTCGAGGTGGATGAACGGATAATCCGTAAAGTGTTCGAGAAATTTACCGGCTGTTATGGCACCAGCCTCACTGCCCCCGATGTTTTTAATATCACCGATATCCGATTTGATCAGCTCGCCGTATTCTTTCCAAAGAGGAAACTCCACCAGGCGTTCACCGACTTGTTCGCCTGATTTTTTTAATTGAGCAATTTCTTTTTCAGCTTTTGACTGCATAGCAACGATACCGTACTTGCCGATCGCTCTTGCTGCAGCGCCGGTGAGTGTGGCGGCGTTAATAACCAGTTGGGGATTGTATTTTTTTGCATAGCTGAGTGCATCGGCCAGGATCATCCTGCCTTCTGCATCGGTGTTAATGACTTCAACGCGGGTTCCGTCGTACATGGTGATCACGTCGCCGTTGGCATAAGCGTTTCCGTTCAGCCGGTTATCGGTTGCCGGAACCAGTGCAATTACATGAACCGGCAATTTTGATTTGGCAATTGCATAAACGGCGCTAGCCATCGCTGCCCCGCCTGACATATCGCATTTCATGTTGTACATGTATTCGCCGGTTTTAATGTTCAGTCCGCCTGTATCATAAACTACGCCTTTACCGACGAAAATGTAAGGTTTTTTATTTATCGCATCTTTCGGTTTCCACTCCATAATGCTGAATGTAGGTGGATCGATGCTTCCCCTGTTTACAGCAAGCAAGCCTCCCATTTTCAGTGATTCGATTTTCTTTTTATTCAGAATTTCAACCTTTGCTCCCGAAGCCTGTCCCATCGCTTCAATCGTTTCAGCTAATCTGACTGCATTTAAATAAGCAACCGGCTCATTTACCAGATCGCGGCACCGACTGACGGCATCAACCGAGATATTTAAACGGTCAATTTTATCACCGGAGATGGTCTTTGAATGAATATCGATTGTGTTGAGCGCATTCATCTTTTCGGCCGGATCTTTTTTATACTTCAGAAACTGGTAATTTGCCAGTGCCATGCCTTCAGCAAAAGCAAGCATTTCTCCGGGATGCTCTTCCAGTCCTGTCAGGACGATTCTATGCAATTTATTTTCGTTGATGGCAGTGATAAGTTTTGCTCCCGCAACCCGCAAAATTTCAAGACGGGCAGCAGGCATTTTTTCTTTTTCTGTAAAAACAATGAAAATCCAGCGACTCAGCTTGTTGATGGCGAATACCTTTTGTTTGTATTCTTTGAAATGGATTTTAATATAATCTGTTTCTTCATCGGTTAGCTCTTTTAGCTGAAGTTGTTTGGGATCTGTTGCCAAAATGATCAGGCTGTCCCGAACACTATATTTGCTTATTGAACTGATAATTGTTTGCATATCTGTTAATGTTGGATTAGATAAAACAAAGATAGACAGAAAAAATTATAACAGTAGATGCTGGTAAAAAATTGATATCGATCGGAGCTGTTGTATTTTAAGGGTTTTCAAGGGTATCAACACATGAGGTAACCCTATTCTGAAAGGTTTGCTCTCCTGAATGAACCTGCCAAAATTTAGTAATTTTATTCCCTGAAAAAGGTTTGCTTGTGGAAAAAATCTTTGCCCTGGTCGATTGTAACAATTTCTATGCTTCATGCGAGAAATTATTCTATCCTTCACTTGAGGGAAAACCGGTTGTTGTACTTTCAAACAACGATGGTTGTGTTATTTCACGCTCAGAAGAAGCCAAAGCACTGGGAATAAAAATGGGTGTACCGGTATTTGAAATATCGGACGTGATCGAAAAATATAGTGTTCATGTTTTTTCTGTCAATTATGCGCTTTATGGCGATATTTCGCAGCGGGTGATGAATGTTCTTGCTGACTATGTTCCTGAACAGGAAATTTATTCGATCGATGAAGCTTTTCTTGATTTAAGCGGGATACCGGCCAACCAGCTTTCATCTTTTGGAACAAAGCTTCGTCAGACTGTGAAAAAATGGACGGGGATACCGGTCACAATCGGAATTGCTCAAACCAAAACTCTGGCCAAACTGGCAAATCATGTGGCCAAAGTAAAAAATGAATATCAAGGTGTACTCGATTTTATCAATCATCCAGGAAAAGATGAACTGTTGAAATCAGTTAATGTAAATGACATATGGGGTGTCGGCGAAAAATATACCAGTTTCTTTAATAGAAATGAAATCCATACTGCTTTCGATCTTAAAAGAAGCGATGAAAACCGCATCCGTGAACACCTCGGTATTGTCGGAATGCGATTGGTGCTTGAATTACGGGGAATTGTCTGCTATCCGATCAATGTGAATCCTGACGTTAAAAAAGAAATT
>CAVXTE010000066.1:0-38916 GCA_963764475.1 uncultured Bacteroidales bacterium | reverse complement strand
CGGCAGTCGGCACGGGCATCAATACACCTCCAGGTTATGCGGAAAAAGTAGCCGTTAAAATTGCTGAACTGACCGGATTTCCTTTCAGAACTGCTGAAAATAAATTTGAATCTTTATCAGCACATGATGCTATTGTTGAAGCATCGGGTGCACTCAAAACACTTGCTGTCAGTCTGATGCACATTGCCAACAATACACGTATGCTGGCATCAGGACCACGCTGTGGCATAGGTGAAATAAAACTTCCTGAAAATGAACCCGGCTCTTCTATTATGCCCGGTAAAGTCAATCCAACCCAAAATGAAGCATTGAGTATGGTTTGCGCGCAGGTTATCGGTAACGATGTTGCTATTTCCATCGGCGGTATGCAGGGACATTTTCAGTTGAATGTGTTCAAACCGGTCATGATCTACAATCTTTTGATGTCTGCCCGATTATTGGGTGATGCATGTAGTTCATTTAACAATAATTGCGCAGTCGGCATCGAACCCAACATGACATTCATTCAGAAAAACCTTGAAAACTCATTGATGCTTGTAACGGCTTTAAATACGCACATCGGGTACGAAAAAGCAGCCGAAATAGCGAAAAAAGCTCACAAGGAAGGTTTGACACTGAGGGAAGCTGCTCTAAGCCTGGGCTATGTTACCGACGAGGAATTCACCAAATGGGTCGATCCAAAGAAAATGATCTGATCTTTTCTTGATAAGTTCTCATCAAATCAGGGAATCCAGCATTTTCACTTTCATTACTGAAAAGCAACTTTATTGATGTAAAAGACGGTTCGTTTGCTTTTATTGGCAAGTGAGTTGTTTTTAATCGTCTGAAATCCGTAAGCAATAAAATAGTTATTGTACCAATAGAACATATTGCTTTTGGAATCTGCCATGATCTTGTCGTTGGCATAGGTTGTTTCAACAGGATAATATTCGACACCTTCGATGGTTTTATCCCCGGCAATGATTTTACCTGCAATTTTTCCATCATGATTATAAGTCAGCACCATTTGGCTTGAATCAGGAAAAAAAGTGCTTATCCGGTTAGTCAGGTCAAACGACAGGATGTTGAAAATTTCCATTCCGTTGTCCCAAATTTTTACCCCTTGCGGATCAAAACAGGAAACAAATGCATTAAAATATTTGTACCCGTCGAACACGGAATACGATACCGGCATGGGATGCCCGTAATAATCGTAATAAGTGTTTGTTACCGTACGGTATTCTTCATAATACGCTTCCGCAATAAAATAATAAAGGTTGTCTTTTGAAATAACATTGTGCAATAATAATTCGAAATTCAGTGAATATTTATCTGTTTCATCTTGTTTTTCAGCTTTCTTTTTTGCTTGTAAATACTCTTTGCTTTTCAGATAACCCGTCATATTCTCCAGATCCAGAAAATTATAATACCGGACTTCCTGTTCCTGGTTATTTGAAATCAGTATGCTGTAAAATCCCGAAGCCTGATCGTCGAAGTAGTTCTTTTGGTTTACAGTATTTCCTTTGATGACTGCGTAAGTGCCGATAAGTAAAAAACTATTTTGTCCGGTTCGAACAATTTTTCCGGTATTAAATTTCTTCCCCGGGCCTGGTTGAATAAGCATCGTACTCGAATTATTACCATCCAGGTCGAATGCTTTCATTTGAAAATAATACTCCGATTTTGAAGTCTGGATATTGAATATACCAAAATAGCTACTGCTCAGGGTATCCATATAAAGTTCTTCGATGCGTGATCTGTCCGTATCGATTTCATAGACAGGTTGTGTCTCTTTTGTGATTGTATTCAAACTGTAAATGCCGCTTCTGTCGTTATCCCTGTTCATCCCAACTATCACGTATTTACCAAGCACATTGAAATCGACAAAAGAAGAATGGGCAGGAAGATTTCCGCTGAACATTTCATAATGTCCGTCGGCAAGAGAAATTTTCAGCACCTGATAATTGTAACTATCAGATTTCTTTTTATCCGGGATATAAAACAGTACATACATATCATCCCCGTGCAAGGCTTTCATTTGAAAATTCATGTTTTGGTAAACTGGCACGTCCTTTTTCCAGGATTCCTGAAGAAATTTATTATAAAACACAAAAACCCAGAATTTATAGGCATCTTGTTCAATCGTTGTTTCATAGAATAAAAGCAATCCCTTGTCCTTACATGACGCGAGCTTATAATTAGCATCATCTGATTTGGAATCGATTTCTATCCGGAGTAAAGGATCATTCTGTGCCTGAACAACGCAGGAATAGAACACCAAAAGAAAAATAATAGTAAGGTATCTGAAAAATTTATTCATACTAAACCGGATACTTTCAAAGGTTCTTGTTGCAACAAATTTAATGAATAATGTTAATCTAAACGTTTATAAGGTTTTAATTATTGAATAAAATAAAAGTCCCCCGTTGCCGGAGGACTTTTGCTATTTGTTATGTAAATAATTTAATGTACAATCAGTTTCTGTGTGCCAGATTCACCAGTTGCTGAATCCATGAATCGAACAAAATAAATGCCTTTGTTCAAACCGGAAATATCGTAGCGAACAATGGATTCATCAAAATTGATTTCAGAAAGGACGTTCCCAGTCAACGAAATGATCTGAATTTTATCGAATCCCTCGTATAATTTTTCAAGATTGATCATATCCCTGGCAGGATTCGGATATATTTTCAGAAGACTTGAGAGGGAGGACTGGTTTGTAATACTCATATTTTCCTCACCTGTAATTACCACATCATCCACCTCCCAGGTTGCAGATTCAGTATCTGTTGAAGTAAACTGGAACGCAACATATACAGCAGATCCTGTGATGTTTGAGAGATCGACATTTCCTGAAGGAGTCCACGTCCAGTTTCCCGGGCACATGGTATAACTCAGTGTTGTCCATGTTGCAGAATAAGGATCGCCGGTGCCACTGTAATCGGATGAGACTTTTAAGACAAGGTCGTTACCGGTATAATTTTTAGCGTTCTGGAATGTAAGAACTTCAGCATTGTATCCATCCAGGTTGAGCGGAGGTGAGATCAGCCAGTCATCGTTTTCGAACGATTGTCCGGAAAACCCGCTCATCAGTGCACAAGCCGTATTGTTGATTCCAAACGTATTGTCCCGTGACCAAACCTGATCACCGGTCACGCTTACTGTAGTCCAGTTACCCCAGCTATCGTCAAAGTTTTCCGATTCTATGGTAACGATTGTGGGCGTTATGGTCGTAACACTTACTGTTGGAGCGGTTCCATCTGTTTTGTAATCAATACCTGTACCGGAATTCGTGTACGAATAAATTGAAAAATAATATAGTGTATTTGCTTCCAGGGCATTGAATGATGCCGACTCAACCCCGTATGCAATATTGAGAACTCCGGAGCCATCGCTCAGATCAGTATCATCAGCTACTGGTGTTCCGTCAACCGGAACCGGCAGACTCGAGGCTGTTCCCGCGAAAATGATATACATCTCAGGAAGCTGTGCGCCTGTAGCATCAGTCCAGCTAAGACTTACCGACGAATTTGTTGGATTTCCGGCAAAGTTTGTCGGATAGTTTGAGGGCTCAGGCAGAAAAGTCGTTGTTGCATTCGTTGTCGGTGCAGTTCCATCATTCTTGTAATCGATGACGCTTCCAGTATTTGTGTATGGATAAATCACAAAATAATAGGGCGTATTAATTTCGAGTCCTTCGAAAGTAGCCTGCTCTACCCCAAACATTACATTGTATGCTCCTGAACCATCACTCAGGTCCAAATCATCCGCAATTGGGGTACCATCAACGGGAACCGGTAAAGAACTTGAGGTTCCGGCTAGGATGATATAATTTTCAGGCAGTTGTGAACCTGTTGCATCCATCCAGCTCAACAAAATGGATGATGAAAATGGAGTTGCAGCAAAATTTGTAGGATAATTAGAAGGTTCGGGTGTTAATGTAGTGGTTGTATTTGCTGAAGGAGCAACACCATCTGTTTTATAATCAATGTTTGCCCCACTGTTCGTATAAGGATATATGGTAAAATAGTAAGTTACACCGGGCTCGAGATTTTCAAACGTGGCATCCTCAACACCATAGTTTACATTCATTGTACCAGAACCGTCGGAAAGATCCAGGTCGTTAGGTGTAGGAGTTCCATCGACAGGAACTGGCAATGAACTTGAGGTTCCGGCCATGATGATATATTTTGATGGAAGTTGTGTGCCTGTAGCATCCGTCCATGCAAGCTGAATACTTGTACTGCCAGGGTCGGCGGTAAAACTTGTGGGATAATTTGATGGTTCAGGATAAATTGTTCC
This sequence comes from uncultured Bacteroidales bacterium, assembly GCA_963764475.1. GTDB lineage: Bacteria > Bacteroidota > Bacteroidia > Bacteroidales > JAADJA01 > JAADJA01. The sequence goes on along the minus strand of CAVXTE010000066.1, from coordinate 34,635 downwards.
CGATCCTTCTCCGGTGATGACAATGTCATCGATTTCCCAGGTTGCCGATTCAGTGGTATTGCAGGTATAATGAAAGGCTACATAAACTGCAGATCCATCGTAGGCTGAAAGATCAACAGCTCCGGAATTAGTCCAGACCCAGTTTCCCGGACACATCGTGTAGGTAAGTGTCGTCCATGTAGCCGATGTAGGATCACCGCCCCCGTCATAATCGGTTGAAACGACACATTCCAGATCAGGACCCGTATAATTTTTTGCATTGAAAAATACAAGGGATTCATTCGAATAATCATTAAAATTCATCGCGGGTGAGATCAGCCAATCGTCATTGTCAAATGCCTGGGTGGTATATCCGCTGATACGGGCACAGGCTGTGCTGTTGATGCCGAATGTATTGTTCCGGTCCCAAACCTGGTCACCAACTACGCTTATAGTAGACCAGTTACCCCAGGAATCATCAAAATTTTCCGACTCAATAACAGAAATGTCAGCGGTCGTAGCATTTGCCGAAGGAGCTGTACCATCTGTTTTATAATCGATGTTAGCCCCGCTGTTTGTATACGGATAAATAGTAAAGTAATACGGTGTATTTGATTCAAGATTTGAAAAAGCGGTTGTTTGCACACCATAAGCAACATTAATGGCTCCGCTTCCATCCGACAAATCCGGATCATTAGCGACCGGTGTCCCGTCAACAGGAACCGGCAGGGATGAATTTGTTCCCGCCATGATGATGTAACCCGATGGCAATTGTGCACCTGTTGCATCGGTCCATGCAAGGTCGACCATAAGACCTGCAGCAGTTGCTGTAAAATTTGTCGGGTAATTGGAAGGTTCAGGATCAACAACAATATCTCCTGTAAATTCAAAATCATCATAATAAACAGCTCCACCTGATTGGCTGTTTTCCTGGTAAACCCTCACTTCGAACCGAAAGGCATCGGCTCCTGCAGGCGCAGTAAGAATTACATTGAATTCATGCCAGTTTGGGTCATCCGTCGAATAGGTGGAAGGCCTTAATTCATCTGCGTTATCCGGTAATGTTGCACCACCGGATAACCAGTACGACCAAATCCTTGTTCTGGCCATTGGGTCATTGTCATAATACCAGTAACTGATTGTATACTCCTGACCGGCCTGGAGACCGGCTATTTCCTGGTTGAATTTCTGACTTGTGGAGGTAGAGGTTTGCATTGCAGAATAATTTCCTCCATGCACAAATGCAGTACCCTGTGTGATACTTTGCACCAGTCCCCAGCCATCGGGTACCCCAGCCGTCCAGGATTCAAGATCTCCGTTTACCATGAGGTTCTGGGCTTGTACTGTTCCGAAAGATATCGTCAGCAGGACGATAAGTAATTTTGTAAAACTTTTCATAACTATAAATTTTAATATTTTTTTGAGGTGTAAAATTACAAGATTATCAATGCAGCCAAATAAAAATTTGTTAACAGAAAGCTGAAATTGTTAATAGTCCTTTTCAAGGGAAAACATGCTGAAATCACACTGTTTAACGATAAACGGAATTTTTTTAATATTCCATATATAGGTTACATAAGTTGCAGCATCCGAAGGAATTTCATGTACAAGCATTCCGTTGATAAATGGTCTTCCATCATTCCAAATGGTTCTGTACCAGTCGAACGGAATATATTCATACCGCAGAACATTCCTGTCTTTGTCAAAAACGGTAGTCACAATCCAGCCATGAAATGGTTTTTGATCTGAAATTAATCGAAGGTTATAATGACAATACAACGTTTTCCCTGCCAGCGAATCAATCGGGCCTTTGGCAAATTCAAAATATTCCGCGTTTGAGGCTGAATCCATGGTTATTCCTTCTTTATGATAGATCAGCTTTTTCTCCAATTTATGTTTTCGTTTCAGAAGCCATAAACCAGTGTGTTTATCAAAATCGACCGAATCGTAATAGTGCTGCCACAATGGATATTCTGATCGCTTAACCAGTTGATAGTCCCCGTCGAGCGAAGGATACGTGTTATACTGGATCAAACTTAATTCTTCATCTTTTCTGAAATTCATATAAACCCACCTGAATATCCGGCTCCTGTAACCCTCGATCGTAGGTGGGATTTTACCCGGCTGGGTGGCCGCAGCTACTTTATCATGGAACCGTTCTGGAATGGCTTCATCCTCAAGGGATGACCTTGTCAAATTCACATTACTGAGAAATTGAATCGGAAAAAATGCAAGGGGAATCACCATCAGCCACTTAATAAAAGATTGCTTGAGTGGTAATTTATCAGAAATAAAAAAGATACTACCGGTGAGATAGGGAAAAAAGTAAAGACCAGTGCGGTCTTCAGGATAGTTTGTTCCGAAAAATTTATTTTCTAAAAATGATGCAATCATATTCCCGGCCAATAAATAAAAAAATAACCATTCGTGTCGGATTAAACTTCTGAAATTTTTTGTTTCGGAAAGTTTTTTTAAAATGATGAAAATAAAACCGGCGCACACCGTAAAGAAATACCCAACTGCAATCCAAACATAAATTTGGGAATCAGAATTTGTTAACAATTGCAGGAGGGATTTTACAGTTACTTCAAAAAATCCATCAGGTTTGCCATAATAGAGTTCACCCTGAGCTTTCAATTTTAAAAGAAGAATGATCCCCAAAAATATTGGAATGATTCCCAATAGTACGACCACCAGCAATTTTTTGACGCGTAGATAAATTTTATCAGGGCCATTTATTGCTGCATTCAGAATAAGAAGACCCGAAATAATGATAAAGCTGTTCATGATCGTCAGGTTTGCATAACACGCTGGTATCATGAATAAAAGTGCATAAACATAATGGCTTAGGCTGTTTTTTTTGAAGGCTTGGATGGTAAACCACAAACCGCCGGACAACAAGGCCATCGACATGCCGTAACCCCTCGAAACAGCAAAAAACTCAAAGAAGTTATGGGTCATCGTCAGGACGATTAAAAATCCCCAACGCAGCATTTTATTTTCAATTTCGAGAGAAATTTTATATACAAAATAAAAGTAAACCGGGAAAAGGAGGATGTTGGGCAATTTCAGTGCGAGGGGCGAAGAACCAAAAAACTTATAGCTGATAAAAGTCAGCAGCGAATTAAGATAATGGTTGTTGGCGGACCATTCGGAATGATAGGGGAAAATTTCACCGATATGTACATACCTGAAAAAAGTGGCAATTGAATCATGAATAGGCTGTACAAAAATTCCCCTGAGGATAAGATAAACAAACAGACCTGCAAATAAAAGATATACCGGGAGCTTTTTTTTCATCGGGTTTGTTTAGCACTTAAATCAACAGGAACTTTTAATTCCTGTCGATATTATTCAGATCTTCAAAAGCAATTTTCAGCCGTTCGATCATGCTTAACTGTCCTTCACGAAGCCACTTTCTGGGATCATAATGCTTTTTATTCGGTTTGTCATCTCCTTCCGGGTTGCCGATCTGGCCCTGAAGATAGTCGTGGTATTTGGCTTCAAATTTCCGAATGCCATCCCAAAATGCCCACTGGGTATCTGTATCAATATTCATTTTTACAACACCATAAGATACGGCCTGCCTGATCTCCTCATGGCTTGATCCGGAACCACCATGAAAAACGAAGTTTACCGGCTTTTCAGATGTATTGAATTTCTTCTGAATATAATCCTGTGAATTTTTAAGGATGATAGGCTGAAGCTTGACATTACCCGGCTTATAAACACCATGAACGTTACCAAACGCAGCAGCGATAGTGAAGTTGGGTGAAATCTTCAGCAATTCTTCGTATGCAAAAGCAACTTCTTCTGGTTGGGTATACAACCTCGAACTGTCAAGCCCTGTATTGTCAACTCCGTCTTCCTCGCCACCAGTAACTCCAAGTTCTATTTCCAGAGTCATGCCGATTTTACTCATCCGCGTTAAATACTTTTTACAAATTTCAATATTCTCATTGATCGGCTCTACAGAAAGGTCGAGCATATGCGAGCTGAACAGAGGTTTTCCATATCGTTTATAGTGTTCTTCACCTGCATCCAGCAGTCCGTCGATCCAGGGCAACAGTTTTTTGGCAGCATGGTCTGTGTGAACGACCACGGCCACACCATACATCTCAGCAACATGGTGGATGTGTTTGGCACCCGAAATGGCTCCGATAATAGCAGCATTTTCGTTTTCATTCGACAAACCTTTTCCGGCATAAAAATGTGAGCCGCCATTTGAAAACTGGATAATGACCGGAGAGTTAACAGTTCTGGCAGCTTCAAGGACAGCGTTAACTGAATCGGAGCCGACAACATTAACCGCCGGAATAGCAAACTTGTTTGCTTTGGCAATTTTATATACTGTTTGGAGGTCATCACCGGTCACAACACCGGGTTTGACTGCGCTTAAAATTTTATCTGACATAGGATTGCTTTTTATATGAATAACCATAATTACTTTGCAAAATTATTGAAAATGTAGCAGAAGAATTTAAATAAATGTTAAATTATTGTTTAATCCCGGTGATAGCTGAATGAAAATGTTTTTTACTTTTGCCGTGAAAATTAACGATTTCAGATGATGGTTCGGTTAAATTATAAATCGTTATTCATCAATCTGCAATCATCAGGGTCCCGTAGTTTAACTGGATAAAATTCGAGATTCCGGTTCTCGTGATGGGGGTTCGAGCCCTCCCGGGATCACTCTTATTAAAATAGAATTTTCAATTTTCCGGGCAGTGATTTTATTTTTTTAAGATCATGCTAATTTCACATCTCCAGAAGTACTTTGGATTTGCTTTACCAGTAATTATGGGATTTTTATACGTATTTACCGCCTCGGATAAAAAATTCAGTAATTTTATCGATCTTATTCAGGTAAAGAAATTTAATAAATTATGGGAATTTAACATAAATGTGCAACTTATTAAAAAACACATGTGTCTTGTTGACATTAAGCAAAATTCCGGTTAGCGATTAGTCCGGAATACAATCATCAGTGCATAGCAATAAATTTTTTCCAGTTTTAAAGCGGAGGCAATTATGATAAAGAATTACGTATCAATTTTTTTAATGTTCATCCTGATCCCTTTCTTTGCAAAAGCAGAATGGATACCTTTGGATAATCATAAATCGCAGGGAACGCAACCCCAGGTTTCAATCGTGAGTGAGGATAACAATAGCACGGTCATTAAAATTGATCTTGCGGGTTTCGATCTGAAAAATTTATCAACCGGTGACAAAACCTATCAGGTTGTTGATTTATTGTCCGAAATATTCACCAACGAGCCGGGTTCACCGCAGGTTCCTTACTTAGCAAAAGTTCTTGCAATTCCAGACCAGGCAGCAGTTTCAGTCGAATTGGTTGAAACAAGCGAAGTGCAAACCTTCCATAATATTTACCTCCCGCCTGCACGGGAAAGCTGGTATGAAGGGAAACCTGAAACTCCATACCTTGAAGACAGTGGTGTTTATCAGTCGGATGCGATCTATCCTGCAGTGTATGCCGGTGTGGAGCCACCCTCCATATTACGTGACTTTCGCATTGCACGTGTTTCTGTTTATCCGCTTCGATACATAGCAGCGACAAGAGAATTACAAGCTGTTTCATCAATGACAATCCGTGTAAATTATGGCCCGGGTGAAGTCATTAATCCAAAAACCACGGCTAAAAAACAAATCGCGCCATCATTCGGCAAAATTTACAAGAGTTTTATTTTTAATTACCAGTATATGCTGGACAACTTTTACGGAGGGAAGGAAGCAGGGCACGAACTCATGTTATGTATTATGCCGGATAACTTTTACTCCAGTTTTCAAATTTATGCCGACTGGAAAAAGCAAAGCGGTACCGACGTTGTTGTAACTAAATTTAGCGATATTGGCGCCAATGCGTCTAATCCTGATATTATTAAAAATTATATAGCAGATGCTTATCATAACTGGGAATTTCCACCAACCTATGTTCTTATAGTTGGCGATGATGGTATCTTCCCTAAAAAAATTGTGACCTATCCTGACTATTCATTCCCGAATGAAGACTATTTTGTAGAGATAGACGGTAATGATTATTTCCCCGAAATGTTCATCGGACGGTTTACCAATGAAACTGATTACGGTATGCAGGTAATGATCAATAAATTTTTACTTTACGAAAAAAATCCTTATACCGCAAATACAAGCTGGTTTAAGAAAGGGGTTTGCTGTTCAAATAATGCGTATGCTTCACAGGTCGAAACCAAGCGTTTTGCATACCACAGAATGATAGATGATGGTAACTTTACCTCTGTTGATACCCTGATGAGTGATGGCAATTTCTGGGGAGGTAATTGTAGTGTTCATTTGAGTGATATTATTAATGCCATTAATGACGGACGTAGTTTTTTAAACTATCGCGGTGAAGGCTGGTATTATGGCTGGTATGCCAACTGTTACGATTTTTCTACTTCCGATGTCAGCAGCCTGAACAATGGCCAGAAATTTACTTTCGTTACCAGTATCGGTTGTGGAGTTGCCATGTTTAATACAAGCGGAGGCAATTGTTTTGGAGAAGAATGGATTGAAGAGGGAACATTGTCAAATCCGAAGGGTGCCGCTGCATTTATAGGGCCAACATCCAACACCCATACAGCCTGTAACAACCAGATCGATAAGGGTATTTATACGGGGATGTTTCAGGAAGGAATGGATACGCCGGGAGAAGCATTGGTGCGGGGGAAGCTATACATGTACAATATGTACGGTGATACATACGATGTTGGATACCATTTTAAAATTTTTTGTGTATTGGGTGATCCCAGTATTCACATCTGGAAAGATGTACCAAGTGCAGTCAATGTTGATTATCCAACTTCGGTTAATGTCGGGTTTAATGAACTTGAATTTACAATAACTTCTGCTTCAACAGGGCAACCTGTTGCAAATGCTGAACTCTGTTTGTCAAGTGATGATATTTTCGTCACCGGTGTCAGTGATTCAGAGGGAAAAGTAAACCTGGAAGTTACACCACTGACTGCACAAACCATCACGCTGACTGTTCGCGGAGGAAATGTTATACCCTATCAGGGAACGATGGATGCTATTCAGGAAATACAATTGGTTCAACCCGACGGAGAACCTGTTATCCAGGAATTGTCTGGAAATATGGATGGAATCATGGATCCCAATGAAAATATGAATATGACATATACCCTTAAGAACTGGGGTTACCAGACTGCCAATAACGTTCAGGCGACATTGACTGCAAATGAACCTGATTTGGTGGAAATAATCACTACCAATCCGCTAAGTTTTGGGAATATTGGTTCGGGTAATTCATCCACAGGGAGTCCGTTTCAGTTTTATATTAAACCAGAATGCCCGGTTGGCCAAACAATTACATTGCACCTGCATGTTGCCAGTAGTGCCGATTCTTGGGATTATTTTAAGTCATATCAAGTTAATGGTTGCAAACTCGTGTACAAAAATTTTGTTGTGAAGGATGCGGGGTCATCAAATATGAATTACCGTTTAGATCCAGGCGAAACAGCGAAATTGGTATTGGCGATCAAAAATATAGGAGAAGATAATGCCCCCGAAGTAATGGGCATATTATCAAGCAATGATCCTTATATCACAGTTCTGGACTCTGTCGGAACTTTTGGAACATTGAATATCAGTGCAGGTTCGGTCAATGTTGAAGATTATTTTGAAGTTAGTTGCAGCGCTTCCTGTCCAACGCAATACATGGCTTCTTTTTCGGTGAAATTGTTTACCCAGAACGGAAACTATCCATACCAGACAAACCCAGTATTTGATGTACCGGTTTCCCTGCCAGTACCTACCGACTACAGTGGTCCTGATGCTTATGGCTATTATGCTTATGCAAGTAATGACGCTTTCTACGATCAGACACCAGTTTATAACTGGAAAGAAATTGAGGGATTAGGAAGCACAATGAATGTACCGCCGGAGGTAAGCGACTATACAGAAAATGTCAGCCTGCCGTTTAATTTTAAATATTATGGAATCGATTATAGCATGCTTCGTATCAGTACCGACGGCTGGGTAGCTTTTGGCAGTGGAAACCAGACAAATTCTGTCAATGCGCCGCTTCCGCATAACGATAATGTAAATAATATGGTTGCACCTTTCTGGGATGACCTTTATGATTATATCATTCAAGAATCGGGGATCTATTATTATAATGATAACACTAATCACCGGTTTATTGTTGAATGGGATAGCATTGCGCATAACGACACGATTTATGAGCCAAAAAGGGAAGTTTTTCAAACCATTTTGTTAGATCCGGCTTATTATCCCACAGCAACAGGAGATGGCGAGATTGTCTTTCAATATAAGAATCTAACGGCGACTGGAAGCACTACAGTCGGTATTGAAAATAGTGCGCAGAATGTTGGTCTGCAATATGTTTATAACAATAATTATGATCCGACTGCTTCTAATTTAGTTAATGCTCTGGCAATTAAATTCACTACCGAACCACCTACAGTATCAGCAATTATTACGGGTGATGAAGAAAAACAGGAATTAACGCATGATTTTGCTTCGGAGGGATACTGGCTGGAGCAAAACAGTCCGAATCCATTTTCTTCGAACACAACGATAACGTATCTGCTGCCAGTTTCAGGTACAGTAAACCTCGTTGTTTACGACATTCAGGGCGATCTTGTACAAACGCTGCAAAGCGGACCGATGCCAGCCGGACAGCATACTGTCACATGGAACGGTTTGAATAATCAAGGAAACGCTGCAAGTTCAGGCATATACTTCTATCGCATTCGGACAGATGGTTTCGTTAAAACAATGAAAATGTTTAAATTGAATTAATAATATCCTGCATTTTTCATTGGATTGACTCCTCATAAGTTTAAAAATCATTAATGAGGCTAAGGGAAGCCAATGAAAGTGAGGATAAAGAAAATAACCTGTAATGGTTAAAATCTTGAGAGATTACAAAATTGACTGGTTCAAAAAAATTTGGGTGGCTTTTCGTAATGGGTTATCAATATGAGTAGTTTTTACATTTTACTGGCCATTTTTATTATTGCGGTCGTTGTAGGTGTAATTGAGTATGTTCGTCATCAAAAACGGATTTATTCTATCCCTATCCGGATTCATGTTAACGGCACACGTGGAAAATCGAGTGTCACACGTTTAATCGGCGCGGGATTGAAAGCCGGAGGGATTCCTAATATCACGAAAGTGACCGGGACTTTTCCTCGCCTGATCATAGAAGATGGTACAGAAACTTACATTCACCGGAAATCATCAGCCAATATCATCGAACAACTGGATATTGTTAAATATGCGGCCTCCCGGAAAGTGAAGGCGCTCGTAATGGAATGCATGGCTTTACAACCGCAGTATCAAACCATCACCGAACATAAAATGATCCATTCCAATATCGGTGTAATGACTAATGTTAGGCTTGACCACATCGACATAATGGGAAATACACTTCCCGAAATCGCAGCTACAATGGGCCGGACGATTCCAAGGAACGAACATTTTTTTTCGGCTGAAAATGTAATTCCGCATACACTTAAAAAAATTGCTGATAAACGCAGAAGTATCTCTCATTTTGTGGATTCGGAAACTGTATCGCAAGAAGAGATGAAAAGATTCAGTTATATTGAACACAGAGAAAATGTAGCACTTGCACTGGCTGTTTGCCTTCATCTGAATATTGACCGTGAAACGGCGCTATTTGGAATGTACAGGGCCGTCCCCGACGCAGGTGCATTACGCGTACACAGAGTTGAAGCATTTCAGAAACACATGTTGTTTTACAATGCGTTTGCGGCGAACGATCCGGATTCAACCTTAATGGTTTGGCAAAAGATCAGGGAAGAAATCGGTTTTGAAGGTTCCCGCATTGTTTTACTAAATACTCGTCATGACAGGCTCGACAGAGCACGCCAATTGGCGGAGTTGTGTGGAAGAAAACTTGCCCCGGAAACAGATTTTCTGATCCTGATCGGCCAATCAACCGATGTCGTTGAAAATATGACCATTGGAAACGGTTTTCCAAAAGATAAAATTATTAATTTAGGCTGGACAACACCCGACAAGGTCTTTGAAACCGTTCTGTCGGTTACTGAAACCGTGTCTTCCACCGTTGCTATTGGAAACATGGGTGGCATGGGAGCTGACACAGCCGATTTTTTTGAACACAGAAGTTATAAGAATTATGATTGAATTAGCAATTACATTGGGTTTGATTTTTAGCCTCCTATCGTATGAAGTTTTCGGACTGGCTGCAGGAGGTATCGTAGTTCCGGGTTATATCGCGCTGCAGCTATCGCATCCCGACCGGCTCGCTGGAGTAGTAGCTGTAAGCCTTCTGACTTATTTAATAATTAAAATTTTAGGGAACTATACTTTTCTGTATGGTCGACGCCAATTGGTGCTTTGCCTGCTCATCGGTTGTTTACTGGCTAATTTTTCGCGCCATTTCCTTACTGTAAATTTAGGGAGCACTACGTTAGAACTTCAGGCTGTGGGCTGGGTAGTTCCCGGATTGATCGCCCACTGGTTCGGAAAACAAGGGGTATTCAAGACAATAGGTGTGCTGTTTATTTCTTCAGTGCTTGTACGGTTATTTATAATTTTGTTCTTTGTGGGTTCATTACTACCCGAGTAATTTATAATGTTACAGTGCGATGTTCAAATTAAGGGCTAAATCAAATATTGTGTTGAGTGTGCTGACCTTCATGGCGCTGCTGGCATTTATCGCTGTTGAAAACAGCAAAATGGATGTAAAACAAAAATGGTATAACGAAAAACTGGAAGCTGCGAAATTATCGCAATTAGCAGAAAACCAGATCAAAAATTACCGCCTGGAAAAAGGTGTATTTGTCGATGTGGTGAACGACCCGAATCAAACTGCTCTGATTGGACAGGAATATACGTTGATCACAACTGACCGCGGGAATATCGATGCGAAATTGTTATCCACCAATCCGAATTTTGCTGCCGTTATCGTACAACTGCTGAAAGAGGCCGGTTTAAATAAAAATGACCATGTAGCCGTCGCTTTCACCGGATCATTTCCTGCCATGAATATTTCAGTTCTGGCTGCGCTCGAAACCCTTCATTTGAAACCCATTGTGATTACATCAGTCGGCTCTTCCAACTTTGGAGCAAACGATCCTTATTTTACCTGGCTTGATATGGAAAATTATTTATACAAATCGAATGTATTTCATTCCCGATCAGTCGCTGCTTCTATCGGTGGTGGTTTTGATGTTGGGCGTGGGTTAAGCCCCGAGGGCCGTAATTTGATTGAAAAAGCCATCAAAAGAAACGATGTTGAGTTTATCGATGAAAAATACCTTGAAAACAGTATTGCCCGGAGGCTCGAGATTTATGAAGAACACAGTGAAGGTCAACCGATAAAGGCTTATATCAATGTTGGAGGTGGAATAGCCAGTCTGGGGAATACCATAAATGGGAAATTGATCCCTGCAGGTCTTACGGAATCGTTGCCTGTAAAAAATTTTCCTGTCAGAGGAGTCATTATTCAAATGGGACAGAAAGGGATACCCATCATTCACCTTTTGAATATCAAGGGGATGGTTGCTAAGTACGGTTTACACAATGGTTCAGCACCGTTCCCCGAGCCTGGTGACGGAGGCATTTTTATTCAAAAAAAATATAACATCACAATCACTTTTTTTGTCACACTTTTTATGGTGATTGTAATCGTTTTGGTGTACTTTAGTGACCGAAAATACCACAAACTTGGGACAGATGTAGTGCCGAGGCCCGAATTTCAGAGGGCTAAAGAATACAGCGCCGACGATATGCCGGTATTGTGATCCGATGAATAAAATGATAAAAAATTAGTCAATAATAAGTTTAATGGAGAGTAAATGAAAAAGATCCCTTTTTTCCTGTTGATTTTAGTTTTTATTTCCATGGTATCGGTGGCACAGACCAACCGTAAAAGCAGGCACCTGAAACCCTCCAATTTTCAAAAGCGGGTGACAACACTGGTATCTGGTAAAACACGGTATTATTATGCCCTTAGTTCAAATAAATCGTCGCTGGTAACTCTCAGAGGACCAGGGAAATTGAGGATGATTACACGTGGTAGATTTAAACCCGGAGAAGCGGAGAAAATAAATTACACCATTCTGTATTCGGTTGACGGAAGTATTCAGAAGCAATTTTCAGCAAGCAATGTCGAACGTTCCAAAAGCGATACCTATTCAGATGGAAAATTGGGAATACCTGGTGATTCCAAAAGTTTTGAAATTGAACTTGGCAGAGGCGACCACAGCATAGAATTTAAAATTCAGGACGAAAAAATTCCTGTCGCTGCACGCTATATTTTTATTCCGGCAAAAGTTAAAAAACAGGTCTGGATCGCTTTTTCACCCTTGCGACCTTCCGAACCGGTCGATCTGATTACAAAAGAAGAATCGATCACCTATTATCGTTTTGCGAAGGAAAAACCCCTGAAAATTGAAGTGAATGGACCAAGCGAATTAAGAGTATTGACTCGTATTGAAAATCATTATCAGATGAGGGGCCGGATTCACTACCGGGTTCAGGTTCTGGAAGATCAGAAAGTGATCAATACTTACCAGTTGAGCAGTTCACGGTCAGGAGTAACGGTGTATAAGGACAATACCGAACTTGTTCCCGGGAAAGGTTGTGAATTTGTGATTGACGTTCCTAAGGGAAGGCATTCATATACGATCTTCCCGCTCGACGAAGATAAAAGTACCTTGCTGGGCCGTTTGCTGATTCCGAAAAAGGATGTTAAGCTGGAAAAGTAAATCGTAATTATTCCGGTATAATTTGAAAATTAAAATCCCATCACGTGAAGTATATTAGAATAAATAGCCATTTCAATCCGTTCAGGGTTTCTTTGATTCTGATACTTATTTTATTTTTGATTACAGGACGCCAGGCCTATGCGGAGAAAAAGAAACCCAAAAAACCCAAACGGTTTGACGCTGAATTTAGCCTTGAAACCACCTATGACGACAACATCCTGAAGTATTCCCAAAAATATCTCGACCGCTTCCTCAACAATGAAGATGAAGGGCGGTTTCACATAAAAACCTATGATGATATCATTCTGAATCCATCCCTTTCTTTGGGCACTTCGTTTAATATTTTTAAAAAACGCAGTACGGATATTTCGTTTAAATATAGTTACAATGCGTATATGGTCAACGACATCAAGAACTGGAGTATGATCTATGCCGGTGTCGAACAGAACCTTACCAAACGGGCCAGCTTTAAGTTTTTCTACACCTATATTCCCGATTTTTATGTACGTCATTTCAGGGATGAAGACTGGAAGAATGTTTATGGATATACACCTGAAACATTTGTTCCCTTTTCATTTGCAAAAAATAATTACGGATTCTGGATTCAAAATACATTTCTAAAAAGTACCCGGATCAGGTTCTACTTTTATTATGGACAATATTTTCACAACGTGCATTTCACGGAATATGATTGCGACAATTTTTCATACAGGGTACAGGTTTTTCAGAAAATAAATAAGAAATTACGGTTCGATTTCAGTTGGGAATTCATGACTTCGGATGCAAAAGGATATGACCAGCCCGGTGAAACCAAAGGAACTTCTGACGATGCGGATGCGACCAACGAAGGTGACGAATTCAACCTTGGATTAAACTGGAAATTACCGGATATTAAGAAACACGATAATGACCTTGACTTTAATATCTCTTTTGCTAAGAGGTATTATACAACTGACCATTACGTTGAAGAAGACCCTGAACATGCCGGTCGGGTCGATACCAATTTTGATTTTAATGTACGCTATAGGTTTAAACTGAATAAATCCATGAACCTGTCGGCCTACTATCAATGGCACCTTAGGGATTCCGGCACAACGTCTGACTATAACAGAGAATACGTATCAAATGAAAAGGATTACAAGCAAGGTCAGGTCGGACTGGAATTTGCCTGGAAATTCAAATTTTAGTTAACAGAAAAAAATAGCATAAATAATTTTGAAATATAAATATTGGGTTAAAACGATGAAAATGAAAATGAATAAATTGAATTATTTCTATTTAATAGGAATAAGTATACTGGTGAGCTGCGGAAAACCGAAAACTCCTGAATCCTTATCCCCTCCTGATATTTCAGGCGGGTATAAAATCGTCAGGATATTTCCCACTTCCGGTTATTCTCAGGATCTTGTAAAAAAAGATACGTTACTTTATATGGCCCAGGGGGAAGGGGGCCTTGAAATCATCAATGTTTCAGATCCCATTAATCCGCAAACAGTTTCAGATACAACCAGTCATATTAAGGGTTATTGTGCGAAAATCGCATTGAAGGATAGTGTTGCTTATCTGGCTGCCGGTACCTATGGAATAAATGTTGTTGATGTTAGCGATCCCCGATTACCCGTGGTTACTGTTTATAACCTGGGTATTAAACCCGCACGGAGTTCTATTTTTCTGGGAAATTACATGTACACCGCTATCAGTGAACAGGGCGTTGGCATTGCTGAAATAAGCTATCCCTTACATCCTGATATTCGCGGAACGGTACCTACTCCTGGATATGCCAATGATTTATTTGTTTCATCAGATACGACTCAATTAATTGTAGCTTGCGGCGAGATGGGACTGTCAATAATAAACATATCGGAATTGGTTGACGGATATGGGACTTTCTGGTCAATAGGATGGTGTGATACACCTGGCTATGCAGAAGCATTAACAGTTCTTGAGGACCAAAAACTTGCATTTATGGCCTGCGGAACTGCCGGCCTGCAAATTGTTGATTTTTCGGATACTACAAATATCCATATCGTCGGAAGTTATGATGGCGGAGGATATGCCAAAGAATTAATTTATAAAGATCACAAGATATTTATGACTGCGGAGTTGAGTGGCCTGCATATCATCGACGTTTCCGATATTACAAATCCCAAATTAATCGGAACGGTGGATACGGAATATGCTCTGGGATTAGATATGGACGATAATTACATTTACATAGCAGACGAAGTTGAAGGCTTGATCATCATCTCCAGACCTGATTAAAGCCCTCCGGGGAACAGGCATCCAGGTATTCATGAAAAATAAATATAAAGATTGAAAGAGGATAAATTATCAATAACAACGTGGTCAAATCAATGAGCAGCCTGCCGGAAGGGAAAAAGCGTTTTCAGTTTGTCGATCAGTTCCGTGGGTTGGTTGTTATTCTCATGCTTGTTGATCATACTTCTTATTATTTTAATTCTATTTGGAAACAGATCGATCCGATCGACCCGCTTTTTGATTCCTGGGGTCAGATGGCTCTTCGTTATGTACCTTATCTCTGTGCTCCGGGTTTTCTGATGATCTTCGGAGCAATGACATGGTGGTCATGGCAGCGGAGGATACACAAAGGAACTTCCAATCGGCTTGCACGCTGGCACCTGGTCAAAAGAGGCTTGTTTCTCGTAGTTCTGCAAATGACCTGGGTAAATTCATCCTGGGGTGGTTTTCGCGAATTTCATCCCTGGCATCTCGGTATCATTGCCTGCATAGGCATCTCTATGATCCTGCTTGCACTTATCATCAACTGGCGATGGCAATGGCTCCTCGTAACAGGAATTGCTGTTTTGCTGATTCATCCGTTTCTTTATCAAATCCATTATGACCCGGAAATTGGATGGCAAAAGGTACTTATGCAGACTTTCATCGATTCTGGCGAATTCAATAAATACCCGGTTCTTCCGTGGTTTGGAATGGGCATCCTCGGTTCTGTGATGGCTTACGGCTGGTTCGAAGCCTGGAAAACAGATAAAAAAAGGATTGCGATGAGCCTCACAATAGCTGTTGCTGCTCTGATCCTTGCTGTTATAGTCAGGATGTTACGCGGTTACGGCAACATCTTTCCGTTTTCTGATTTCGGGTCGTTTTCCTTTTTCTTTGACCAGAAATATCCGCCGAGCCTCTTCATGAACCTCTGGTTCTTTGCTCTAGTCCTGTTTGCAGTAAGTGGGTTCATTGCGATCGGAAAATCGGTTCCCTGGCTCATGGAAGTTTTCAGTATTCCTGGTAGGGTTCCGCTGTTTTTTTATGGGATGCACATCGCCATTATGGGCGTATTTGTGAAACGCCTGGATTTGTTTTACCGAGAGGGCGGTGTAACCGACTCCCTAATTGGGCTGGCAGTGATGATGGTCATTATGCTGCCGCTCTGTAAATGGTTTTATGGCGTGAAAAGCCAAAGTAAGAATTTTATTATCCGGATGATTTAAGGAGGAAAGAAGGAGAAATGAACCGATTAAAACGATATATGCTGATCATTATCCCGGTAATCTTCCTTATAATTTTCTCAGGTTGTTCTGCACGGTTTGAAAAGCCCGTTTATACAGCAGATTCAACAATTTTCTACCCGTCCAGGAAAACAAACGGCATTGAAGCAAGGATCACATTTTGTAAAAAAATTGGAAGGAAGAGCGGCAAACGATTGGGTGTGGGTACGATTTTTACTTTAGAAGAAAAGGCCTATGTTCATGGATTTGCCGATCTAAAGAACTGTTTTCTAAATACCGACCAGCCGCTCATGTTCCACATCGATTGGATCGACCCTGACGGGAACTCATTTTTTCAAAAGCGCATCGATCTGACACCCGAAGATTCAACAACTACTTTGTATAGTGCAATTTCCATTCCGCCAGATAAACGCGAGCCGGGGGAATACATGTTCCGGGTCTACCTGTTCAGAGAACTAATTGCAGAGAAGAAATTTACACTGTTGCCGGTAGGGCAGGCCCCTCCTTCGCAGGCCGATTTGGTAAAGGCAGTGATTACACTCAGCAGCAAAACTGACAGTGACACGGCGCAGGATTCTATTTTTACGATCAGTGAAAAGGGGAGTGTTTATGCTGTTGCCGAAGTGGATAATCTTACGGAATTAAATGACGATGATCTCAAATTTTATTTGGAATGGATTGCACCTGATGGCAGTTCATACTACAAAAAACAATTTGATCTTTCCCCTGAAGATTCGGCTGCAACATTAACCAGCGCAATTTCGCTCGATCCGGATAAACGACAACCTGGAACCTGTTACGTGAAGTTGTTGCTTGGTGATGACCTCGTTACGGAAAAAAAATTTGTACTCAGGAAATTAGTGAAACCACCACCACCTAAAATCAGAGGGATCGAAGCAACGATCGAACTCTGTGGATCTGTCGATAAAAAAACCGGGTTCTGTTTGCATCCTGATTCTGTATTCATTATTCGGGAAAAAGACTGGATTCATGCTGTCGTACAAGTTAATACTACTTCAAAATACAACAAAGCACTAAAGTTTAGCATCGACTGGATTGGTCCCGACGGAAAATCATTTTATAAAAAACAAATCGATCTTAAACCAGCCGGCTTGTCTTCCATGATAAACAGTTCCATTTCGCTTGCACCGGATAAGCGGCAAGCAGGTACCTGTCTTGTACGAGTTTATCTTTTTGATAAACGTATTGCAGAAAAGAAGTTCGTACTCCGCGCGGACTGAGCATCACAATGTTTGAACCCATATAGGTCGACTACAACAGGTTACATTCTTTCGGTAACTGGGGGATTTGGGATAGTTGATCATTAGGATTGGCGGGATTTGAATCCCCAACTTACACCAAATCAGTGTAAGTTAAACTTGCACATTTGTTTTCAGGGTAGCTGAATAATAGAAATCCAGTAGGTTCTCAAATATAGTAGTTCATAACGATTTGTATTATTCTTCAATTTTAAAAACCACCTATGCGTGAAAATGTTATAGAAAAGGCTTATGATAAGTTTAGGCCATGAACCACGAAACAATATCCGATGACAGAATGTTATTAATGATTGAATCAGATGCAGAAAGGTGTATCTTTCAATAAGTAAACTATATATTACCGGTCTCTTTCCATGAAACAATTCCTTTTTCCAGTTTTATTTATTACGGTTCTTGGCTTACAAGCCCAGGAAAACATCGACAGTCTTATATCATCGTGGAATAAAAGAAGTGCGGATTTTATCAAAGTGAATGAAACAGACAGTGCATGCAAATACGGCAATTGTGTGGTGGATATGATGGATCAGAAAATTGAGCGCGATAAAAGCACGATGGACAAGGAAGACCTGAATCGACTGAAAGAAAATAAAGCCGAAGCCCTTAGCAATCTGGTTACCGCCTATGGCCGATCCGACAAGATTGATCTTGCCCTCGAAGCTTATCAGGCAGCATTAACGACCTACAGGGAATTGGGAAATCAGGAGGAAATCTATCATCTCAATATTCGAATGGGCAGGGTGTATGATATACGCAGTAGTTATGCCGAGAGCATTCCATACTATCAAAAAGCATGTGACCAGGCAATCGTGAACAAAGATAAGAAAGGTCAAGCCCTGTGTTACTATTTTATAGGGTTAAACAACCGTTATTTAGGTAATTATTCGGAAGCCTTGAAATACCATCTCAAAGATCTCCTGATAGAAGAAGAACTGGGTAACAAAATGGGAATTGCCGACGCTTACATAACCATTGCTGCGATTTTAAATAAACTGAAAGATCATGATGCAGCTTTTGAAAAACTAGCTGCTGCAAAAAATTTATACGAAGAGATCGGCGATACGAGCGGGATAGCCACAGTATACAATGACATGGGCAGCACCTTTTATATTATCGGCGATACCTTGAAGGCACTGCAAAATCACTTGCGCGCAGCTAAACTGAGGGAAGCGATAGCTGAGTATAACGGTCTGGGTGCATCAGATAGTTATATTTCCCGCATCTATCTGGGAAAAGGCGATCATCTTAAAGCATTGCATTATTTACATAAGGCCGATTTGGCATTTCATAATGGTGCAAACCTGGATGGGGTTATGAACAACTACATTGAAATGTCGCAAGTTTACCTGGATAAAAATGATATGGATAGTACCTTGATTTTCATAAACAAGGCAAAGGCTGTTGCAACTTCAATCATGAATTATCTCGGATTGGTCAAAATTTATTCTATTGAGGGAGAAATCCGGCTTAAGCAAAAAGCCTATAAATCTGCAGTTGATGATTTTAACCATGCCTTAGCCATTGCAGGTGAGCAAAACAATTATCAACAGCTTTTCCTGATAAATTCCAATTTGGCTAAAACCTATCAAGAGTTGGGTTTTTACAGACAGGCGTTCGAACACCAGAGCAAATCCATGCAATACAAGGATTCGATATATGCAAAGGCTAACCTGAATGAAGTATTTCAACTGGATATGGAGTATAATTATAAAAGGGAAAAAATAAAGAATGAGTTGCAGCAGGAGAAAAAGGATGAATTGACAGAGGCAAATCTTGCAACACAAAAAACACAAAAAAAATTATTTTTCGCTGGAGTATTGATGTTTCTGATGATTTCTCTGGGGCTATTAAGCCGGCTACGGTATATTCGTAAGTCAAGCAGGGCACTTGTTGCTCAAAAAGAAGAAGCGGAGCGGCATCGGTTAATCGCTGAATCAGAAAGCCTTCGGGCCATCAAAAGCGAAAAGGTAAAAGAACAGTTCCTGGCCAATATGAGCCATGAGATCCGGACGCCAATGAATGCCATCAAAGGAATAACTGATATTATCATCCGGAATGAACATCCCAAATCTCAGGATAAATACCTGGAGGCCATCAAACAAAGCTCGGAAGACTTGTTAGTCATCCTCAACCAGATACTGGATTTGAGCAAACTGGAAGCCGGGAAAATCGAACCAGAGAAAATTCAGTTTGAGCCTGTCAAAATAGTTGAAAATGTTCGGAATATACTCCGGTTTAAAGCAGAAGAAAAAGGACTTAAATTAAATGTTGAAATCGAGCGTAATATTCCTCAATTTGTTTGCGGTGATCCAACTCAACTCAACCAAATCCTGGTGAACCTTGCAAGTAATGCTGTAAAATTTACCGAAAAAGGTAGCGTAACCAATTGACCTTAGAATGCTAATGACCGAAAATGATACAGCAACCTTACAATTCAATATAATTGATACTGGTATCGGGATCCCGGAAGAAAAAATGGATTGTATTTTTGATGTGTTTACCCAGGGAGATACGGATACAACACGAAAATACGGCGGAACGGGACTTGGCCTTGCCATTTGCAAACATCTTGTCGGGTTACAGATGGGTACGTTGACAGTAAAAAGTGAATTGGGCAAGGGAAGTACGTTTATCGTCGAAATCCCTTTCGATCTTCTTCAGGATGAAAAACATGCTGAAGCAGAGGACGAATCTGTATTCATTAAAGATTTGAAGATTCTGCTTACTGAAGATAATGAATTTAATGTAATGGTAGCCAGGGATGTCCTCGAAAGTACCATTCCGGGAGTCCATATCGATGTTGCTGAAAATGGCGAAATTGCAGTCGCAAAAGTAAATTCCGGACATTACGACCTCATCCTGATGGATATTCAAATGCCTGAAATGGACGGTTATGACGCTACCAAAGCAATCCGGCAAATGAATGGTTCAAGAACAGGAATTCCTATTATCGCTATGACGGCAAATGTAATGAAAGCCGAAGTGGACAGATGTTTTGAAGCCGGTATGAACGGATACATTTCGAAACCATTCGAACGCAGCGAACTTCTAAAGCAAATTAATAAAGTTCTTTTACCCAGCAGTATTTAAAATTAAACTTGCTGAATGAAATGCGATCATAATTTTATGACACTTTAAAATTTTACTAATTTTGAAATATTAATTATATGCTATACACATGAGCCAGAAACACATTTTTATCGTTGATGACAATATAATGTTCGCTGAGATGTTATTGGATTATCTGAGCAGAAATCCTTCCTATAAAGTTAGTTTATTTGCCACGGGAGAAGAATGTCTGAAAAGTTTGCACCAGAAACCGGATTTAATCATCCTCGACTATTATCTGAATGATACTTTTAAAAATGCTGCCAATGGTTTGGAAATACTTCAGGAAATCAGGAATCATAATTCATCTACCAAGGTAATCATGTTGTCAAGCCAGGAGCGGTACGGTGTTGCAGCACAGACCATTTCAAAAGGCGCCGCAAACTATGTGATTAAGGATGATAATGCTTTCAGTAATATAAATACTATCCTTGAAGAGATTTTCTGATTTCTGGTTGTTATAAGCCGACCTCATCTTCATGAAATCGACACAAATTATTAGGTTGTCAGATATTTTTCCAGGGCTGCCATCCCCTTTTTATTTAATTCGATCGCATTCCGCATCAATTCCCTAATCATGATTTTGTCCTGATTATCCATAATTGCATTCTCAATTTGTGCCAGTAATTCAGCAAGGCCAATAATCCGAACATAGGAAGTTTGTGGTTTTAACGAATGCACCCTTCTGTATAAATCTGCATTGGTAATAGTTTCGAGATTTTCTTCCAATTCTCCAAATAAGGGGAGGGCGGTTTTTAGATAAAGTCCGATATAATTATTGACTTTGTAATTGTTCCCGTTTGAAAAACTTCTAAGAAAAGTAAGATCGATGATGCTTTTGGACGGTTCCATTCTGTAAGTGTTTTTACAAATTTATAAAGCCAATAATTATAAATTACCAAATAACTCACTTTTAACAAATTATTAACCTTGATGAATGATAAATCAAAAAGGGCTGAAAATTTTGTTGTAATAGAATTATATATCAATGACTTATTCTTAGCATATATTTTTGCAACAGGTCATATATAATTTCTTTGTCTATGATAACATTGGAAGATTTTCAAAAGCTTGATATAAATCATGGAAGCAGAACCTTACCCGGAAGCTCGGAATCCTTCCTATAGATTATTGATTGATCTAGGAGAAAATAGCGGAATTAAAAAGTCGATTGCACAGTTAACGAAAAATTATTTTAAAGAAGACCTGAAAAGTAAACGGGTATTGTGTGTCATAAATTTTCCCCCACGCCAGATCGGACCTGCCATTACTGAGGTTCTGACACTTGGTATCCCGGATGAAAAGGGTGATAGTCTTTTATTGTCCCGGACCGGCTGATTCCGCATGGAGTACGACTATACTGACCGAATGAATGTATTTTTTGTTTTTAACCCTTCTCTGTAGTCTTTTGTCAATTCTTCGTGCATAATTTGAAGGATTCAAAAAAAAAATTAAAAAAAAGTTCTACATTTACACCATTAATCGATTATTTGTTGTCTTGTCATTAGAATGAAAAGAAGAATTTTACCGATACTGTTGTTGCTCATGGGATTCGTATCGGGCTACAGCCAGTATTTATCCAATCCATCGCTTGAAGGTCAAATTCTGATGATTGGACCGCCTCCTGGGTGGTCTATATGTAATTTCAACAGTTCGCCGAATGTTCAGCCAGGCAAATACGATGTTTTTTTACCACCTTCGGATGGAATCACTTATCTGGGTATGCTCACCCGGCCCGATTTTACCTGGGAAGATGTTCAGTCACCTTTGGATGTTCCATTGTCTAAAGATTCGTGTTACCGGCTTAAAGTTGATCTTGCATTCTGGCAGAATCTGTCATTCACTGTGGCCAGTCCGTGTTTGGTAAAAGTGTATGGCGGTACTTACTCTTGCGATAAAACAACTCTATTATGGCAGTCACCAGCGGTCTCGAATGTTGATTGGCAAACCTACCAGTTTATCATCCATAATGAGGAATTTGATATCGACTACCTGGTTTTCGATGCCTATTATGTCGGTACAGTTGCCTATTACGGATACGTTGTAATGGATAATATCCGGATCAATCCTACGCCGGATATCGACCTTGGCAACGATACCACACTTACTTTATGTTGGAACGATTCGCTGGTGTTGGATCCGGGCGCCGGATTTGCAATTTATTACTGGCAGGATGGTTCGATGAATCAAACATACAGCGTGACAACCAGCGGGACTTATTGGGTAACCGTTTTTACTGCCGACGGATGTCCTGCAACCGACTCTATAACGATTACCATCCCGGATTATATTGATATGACGACCACAATGACAGATCCTTTGTATGTATGTCAGGGCCAGCCTGTCAATCTCTGGGTAAATGTTTTAAACGGCGTACCGGCCTATTCCTATTCCTGGGTTGGGTTGCCCGATACAACCCAAAGTGTGAATGTGATAGCCGACACAACTACATTTTATAAAGTAATTGTAACAGATCATTGTGGAAACCAAATTGCCGATTCGGTCAAAATAAACGTATTACCTGCACCGGATATCGATCTTGGAAACGATATGGTTATCTGTACCGATGATTCGTTTACCTTGCACGCCGGACCGGGATATCCTAATTATCTCTGGTATGACGGCTCAACTGACTCAACACTAACAATATACGGAGCCGGAACCTACTGGGTTCAGGTCACCTCAAGTTTCGGGTGTACATCGACGGACAGTATCAATATTCAGGTTTTTCCGCCTGTTCAGATGAGCCTCGGGGAAGATACGCTGATTTGTGAAGGTTCATCCATCACGTTAAGTCCGGGTTCAGGCTTTAATTCCTATGTATGGCAGGATAACTCAACAAGCCAGACATTTACAGTATTTACAGCGGGAATATACTGGGTAACGGTGACCGATCAAAACGGGTGTTCGGCATCGGATTCAATTAACATTGGCTTTTTGCCTCCGCCTCAAATTGATTTGGGTGATGATTTTGATCTTTGTGAAGGTGAACAACAAATCTTAACACCAGGGCCGGGATTTTTAAGTTATGTTTGGCAGGACGGAAGTACCGGAGAAAACTTTACGATTACGCAATCAGGAACATATTGGGTAACTGTATTCAACGGATGTGCAGAAGATACCGATTCGGTTAATGTGCAGGTTCATCCGTCACCCAATCCCGATTTGGGCCCTGATACAACGATTTGCGGCGGACAAACACTCTTACTTGATCCCGGAAACCAGTATGTTAGTTATCAGTGGCAGGATAATTCGTCACTTTCATTTTATACTGTGACCTCTTCAGGTATATATACCGTTGAGGTTGAAAATAATTTCGGTTGTACGGGTAGTGATGAAATCTATGTTACGTTTGACGAAATAGCAGTAGATCTGGGTCCGGACAATCATATTTGTGAGGGCGACAGTCTTACCCTTGATGCAGGTGAAGGATTTGAAACTTATCTTTGGCAGGATAATACTACCACACAGACACAGGTTGTAACAACGGCGGGTACATTTGGTGTAAATGTTCAGGATGAATTCGGATGTACAGCAAGTGATGCCATTGAAATCACATTGTATCCTTACCCTACAGCAAATCTGGGAAACGATATAGAGATTTGTGCTGGTGATACATTGTTTTTACAGGGGCCGGAAGGAGATTTCAGTTATTACTGGAATGGCCAACCCGGAGATCAGAATTATTCTGTTACAGAGTCGGGTAGCTATTCCCTGAGTGTGGTCAATCTTTGCGACAGTGTAACCGATGATATCACGGTAACTGAAATTCCCGTTCCTGAAATCAACCTTGGTGAGGACCAGTTGATCCTGCCCGGACAGACGGTTGAACTTGATGCAGGTGAGGGATTTGATTCCTATCTTTGGCAGGATGGATCGGGACAACACTATTTTGAAGTGACTGAAAATAATATCGATCCTTTAAATCCATATTATTATGTTGAAGTGACCAAAGGAATCTGCAAAAATTCCGATACGGTCAAGATTGAATTATTTAAAGTTTGGGTTCCAAAAGTAATCACATTGAACGCCGATGGAAAAAACGATTATTTTGCTCCTGATCCGGAGCGTTGGCAGGGGATTAATAAACACAAGATGACTGTCTTCAATCGCTGGGGTGAAGTGGTTTGGGAATCGGAAGATTTTCCATCAGGGTGGGACGGTAAACGAAACGGCCGTTATGTTGCCGATGGAACGTACTTCTGGATACTCGAAGTTTATTACGGTTCACAAAATATAAAACAAACCCTAAAAGGAAGCCTGACAGTGCTTGCCAGCGGTCAATAACTGGTTCGAACCCTCAAATAACCAAATTTAATTTCCGGTATGTTTCTCTATTTTTAATGATTCGGTACATGTTAAGGAATGGCCCAAATACATACGGTATGAGATTTTAACCGGTATCAGCAAGAGAACAAATAAGGGAAAAACAAGCATAACTTTTTCCTAATTTGGGAATTCTGATTTTGTTGATTAATTTTTCTTGCATTTTTAATAATTTCACTCTCTTTCAATTAACAATCGGCTTCATTTAAATTTTAATACTGGCCTTATAATTGATATTGAGTTATCTGCATTCATCATTTTATTGGCACTATTCATTTAATATTTACGCATTCGTGGCAAGTCTCTATAATAAACCCAAGTTTAGACTCAAATTAATCACAAAAACTTAATAACTAATTGATGAAAAAATTCTATCTAATACTGTTTCTTCTCATTGTGATGAAGATAACTATGTATGCCCAAACGGTTATCAGTGCAGGAGATGTCACGGGCACCTGGAACCAAGCCTCAAGCCCCTACCTGATCAACGGAAATATTTCGGTGCCCACGGGAGATTCATTGGTTATTGGTCCGGGTGTCGATATAGTTTTCAATGATAATTACTCGTTCCTGATTTGGGGGAAATTAAAAGCCGAAGGATCGCTGAATGACAGTGTCAAATTTACTGTCAGCGATACAACCGGTTTTTATAACAATACATTTATCGGCTGGGGAGGATTGTCTTTTTTCAGTTTTTCAGCTTCAAGTCAATTAAGTTTTACGATTGTGGAGTATAGCAATGGTAAAGGTGTATTTAGTACCGACCCGGTAAACGGAGTTACCTTAACCGATTGCATGATACGAAATAACGGCGATTGTGGTATATGTGCCAATACAGGAAACCTTTTTGTAAATAAAACACAGATTACAGGAAATAAAGGAAACGGCATCATAGTAGATGATTTTTCCTCTTTCGATTTTGAAGATTTTGTTATCAGTGGAAATGGTGAACGTGGAATTGCAAAGGAATTTTTTAGTAAAAACCCTGATTACAAACAAAAGGACGGTGGACAAAAAATGTTTAATAACGGAATCGTCGAATATAATGCAGGTGGTGGAATCTCAGTTCAGGGTGAATCCACCGTTAGTTTTACCAATATCACTATACGGAATAATGGTCCCGCGCTTCAGGGTGGCGGTGTTTTTACCGACGGAGCCAGTTATTTTGAAAATGCTACAGTAGAAAATAATTCGGCCAATAAAGGTGGTGGGTTCTATTTTTCGGCTACTCCCAGCGATCAGACTATAATAACGAATTCGTCTATTTATGGGAATAGCGCAGTTTGCAGAGGAGGCGGTGTGTATGGAGAAGTGGGAAATTTTAAAATTATAAATAGTACCATTTCCTATAATACAGCTTATGATGGAGGAGGATTTTACCTGACAGGCGGGAGTGTATCACCCAATTTTTTTGATCATCAGAAATTGCAAATGTATAATAACCATGCCACGCACAATGGTGGAGCCATGTATTTGTACAATCAATATTGGTTTACACCTGTTTTTGAACGTTTTGTAATTGCAGGAAATACGGCAGACGTTTCTGGTGGAGGAATTTTTTATAGCGAAGAATATTCTGATGAAGATTCTGTGATTTTGCACAACAGCCTGGTATGGAACAATGCACCCGACGCTATTAACGATACCTATGACCGCGTAAAGGTTACTTATACTGATGTCGAAGGTGGCTGGTCCGGAAACGGAAATTTTAACCTTGACCCATTGTTTAAAGACATTACGAATCATGATTACCGGCTGACCTGGAACGATTTTCCGATTGAAGACAATACCAAATCGCCTTGTATCGATGCCGGTGATCCTGCATCTCCTGCTGATCCTGATGGAACAATGCCTGATTTGGGACCTTTCTTTTTTGACCAGATAACACCCTGCCATCCGCAGATATTATCTATTCTGGACGTGCCGAATGACCAGGGGAAACAGGTGGTTATCAACTGGACAAAAAGTGCTTATGATAATTCAACTGCTGGAACGATCACACAATATACCATTTGGCGTTTGCAAAACTGGGCAAAAGAACCCTGGGAATACATCGGAAGTACACCTGCCCATCAGTTTGATGAATATGCCTTTACTGCACTAACTATAAGTGATTCTGCAGGCACAGAGATACCTTACTTTACATTCCTGGTCTCAGCTGAAACAGTTAATCCCTTAGTATATTACAATTCCGAACCAGATTCTGGTTATTCTGTGGATAACCTACCGCCGTTTCAAATAACAGGATTCACCGGAGAATTCATGAACAATGTGGTTGTTTTAAACTGGAATCCATCCGGTGCTGCTGATTATGATCATTATGC
Source organism: uncultured Bacteroidales bacterium (assembly GCA_963764475.1). GTDB lineage: Bacteria > Bacteroidota > Bacteroidia > Bacteroidales > JAADJA01 > JAADJA01. The sequence goes on along the minus strand of CAVXTE010000066.1, from coordinate 7,357 downwards.
CCTTTATAAAACCGATGATCCAAACAGCTTCCCTGCTGTTCCTAATATTACCATCGATGATACGATTTATAACGATTCTGATTTGTCAGCTGATACGCTTTACTATTACGTAACTGCATTTGATCATAACGGGAATGAGAGTACTCAATCAAATATTCAAACTGTGCTTACAGGAAAAATCCTGGATATAAAGGTGTTTCTTGAAGGACCTTTTTATTCGAACCAAATGATCCCTTATTTAAACATTTCCGGATATCTTCCATTCGAACAACCTTTTAATGTTGCTCCCTGGAATTATTCAGGAAGTGAGGCCACCGAATCCATCCCGAATACAAATATTGTCGATTGGATTTTACTTGATTTCAGGGATGCATTGAGTGCAAGTGAAGCGACGGCTTCTACTTCTATTGGCAGGCAGGCAGCTTTTTTGCTTAATGACGGAAGTATCGTCGGGTTAGATGGCTTCAGTAAGCCAAGAATCTATAAAAATTTCGACCATAATTTCTTTCTGGTTATATATCACAGAAACCATTTACCGGTGATGAACCTTAATGCACTTCTTAATCAGGTTGATACTTATTCTTATGATTTTACCTCTTCGCCTGATCAGGTTTATGGAAACGAAACTGCCGAAAAGAACCTTGGAAATAATACATGGGGAATGATCACGGGAGATGCAGATGCAAACGGCCAAATTGATAACACGGATAAAAATGAAGGCTGGTTACCTGAGATTAATTTATCGGGTTATCTGAATGGGGATTTCAATATGGACGGACAAATTACAACAGTTGATAAAATGAATTTCTGGATTCCAAATGTGGGATCTGGTTCACAATTGCCGCAATAATAGAAAGGGAATTTGAAAAAAAAGAGGGTTTGATTTTCAAACCCTCTTTTTTGATATGATCATAATTTAATTTGGAACCTGTGAACTCATTGAATTATTTGGTACCCAGTAATCATTTTTATCGACATTCGATACCTGTGCATTGCTGTTCAGGTCTGCACCAAGGTAACCGCTGGCTCCGGCGTCCGAATTCCAGCCTGATGGTGTTCTGTCGGCATTGTTTATTGTTCCATCAGCATTAATATCACCTGCAGCCATTCCCCATACACCGGTTTCAATTTCCTTATATCCTGCAGTACCGCCATAAACCTGTCCTGAACCGGTAGTGAAATCCCACGAGATTGTACCGGCCGGAGTAATACCTCCCGCACTCATAATTCCAAGATGGTTCCTGCTCCAGATAACAATAAAGGCATTGTTACTGAATGATCCTGTAAACATCGGCAAGGATGAGCCATCCAGTCCAACTACACTACCGTCGGTAAGAACGAAAGCCGGAATCTGTGCAACTTGTGTTGCCGAAGTGGCTGAAGCGGCATCGGTTGCGTCCCTCACTTCGATGAGAATATAATCAACTGTTCCGTCAGGGAATGAAGACACGCTTTCAGAACCAGCGTAAAGCCATTTTGGACTGTTGTTGCCGTAATAAGGCAAAGCTGGGTTGAACGGCTGATTTAGCGGAAGCATATTATTGGTCAAGAGTTCGGTACTCATTAGGTGTGTTGTAGCATCATATGGCCCTTCCATGAAAACTTTCATGTCGAGTGAATAACCGATGACTCCTGTAAACTGGCCGGTTCCTAAAGTACCCGGAGATCCCAGGTCACCTTCGGTTCCGACATAAGATGGTTCACGAACGGTAGAAACGGTCCATTTTGTTCCATCGTTATTATCATCTCCAGGCAAACCTGCAAAAATCATCGAAGCTCCTGTCGGATCGGGCCAGGGTACACCACCAGTATAATTTACCCGGTCGATCTCTGTAACTCCGTCAGGAAGAAGCAAAACAATTTCATCGTCACGTATTACCCAGTGCAAATTTAGTATATTGGTAATTACACGTGTAATTTGCCATTTACTAGCGGATCAGATTTTATACCCAGTGTAGCATAACCATGAGACGGAACGATCAAAGAAGAAGCTGATCGTATGGCTGTCAGTTCCGTCGTCTTTGATGATCCAACCGTTCATGTCAACATCAGCATCCCCGTTATTGTATACTTCAAAATATTCTCCGTTTGCATCCGTCACGGTTGCCGGATCCTGCATAATTTCACAAATGATGATATCAGGAAGAGTATACGCAAGTACATCGAATGGAGCACTAGTGCCTGCGGTTAAACCTGCACTGGCATCAGTAGCTGTTATCGTAACATTGGTTCCGGCCGGAGCCATTTTTACACCACTTAGGGTAACTTCGCTCGTCCCGTTTAATATACTTCCTGAAACTGTGCTGCCTGCATCAAACATAACTATTCCGCTTGTTCCGCCATTTGTTGTAAAATTAAAGTTGACGGTAGAAGTAACGACAGCAGGGTTTCCAGTTGCATTCTGAGCCTGAACGACAACATCAAAATTTATACCTTCATAAGGGTCTACACCGCTGTTGACCGATGTAACGGCGAGCTTTGTCGCAGGATTCGTGATATTTGCAACAATATCGGCAGGTGTCCGTGGATTAATCCTGTAAAACGGGCCCGGAGGATTGGCATTAAGCCAATCGGCAACTCCTGTGATGGATGTGTAAGTTTGTCCAACAATCAGATAGGAAAGGGTAGTGGTAAAGTTAAAATCGACATTATCGCCAATATGGAAATAATAAGTTTGTTCCCCGTCGAACCAACTGCAACGGTAATCGAAATTGGTTGCGTCATAAGAAAGGATAGTAAAATTCATGATTTTTATAAGCTGGCTTTCCCATCTTTCAGCCGGCACTGAGTTAAGCCCGATCGTTTCATCAAGATCGGAACCATTGATCACAGTTGGACTGTAAGGTGTATTACCGGTAGAAATGGTGGATAGCAAGGTAGGATTTTGAAGTTCGGTCAGACCATTAAATTCACTCCGTGTCGCTGTGATAAGAATTTCATCGCCGGTAGCCACCTGAAACGGAAATATATTACTGTATACCATAACTCCGTGATACTGTCCTGCGGCATCGCTGAACCACACATTGTTAAAGGCATCATTAGCAGAAACAATACCGGTAAAGGTTGCGGGATTTGTATTGTTCATAACACCACCAGGATTATTGGTATTGGTAAAGTTTACCGGCATGATCCCTGCATAAAAGGTATAGTCAGTAGAATTGGCTTCATCAGTCAGATTGTCGAGTATGATATCATTGGCTATAAATGGGTTAGCACCTGTTAGGTGAACTAACTTCGAATCACTGCCATCAATATCAGCTCCATTAAATGCAATTGTTGCAGTTCCTGACAACGTATAATCGACCGGATCTACAGAGGTGATGTCCAATATTATACAATACCTCAACTTCTGTTGTGCTAATGGAATATGCTTTAACAATTGACGGAAATACTGCACCACCAAAGGATTGGTTGCTGTTAATGGTGCCCATTGTTGCCAGTGAGGGAGGTTGCCATGTAAAATCGCCATATTGTGCACCTGACCCACATAGTCTGGAGAGAGCTTCCATCGGGTTCTCCGTTTTCTAAAACACCCATATCAATGGAAGTCATATCCATCGCAGGTCCCGATGCAGCAGTAAATGTACCTTCATAACTTAAAAATTGACCGGGAATCACTGTTCCCTGGTAATCGATGCATAAACCATCAGGTGCACCGTTTTGAATAGAGCCACCATTTACAGTGTAATTGTAATAATAAAAGGTGTATGTATCTACTGTGGATCCAACAGAAAAAACATCCAGTGTTTTTGTATCATAAGGCGCCAAACTGCTGCTGCTGCCGTTATATAAAGTGACAGTGAAATCAGACAAGGTATACAAGCCTGCATTTTCGATCACTATTTCAACAAACTCGTTAGCATCCGCGCCTGCATCATCATAATGAATTTCATTGATCCAGGCATTCGGCTGAGCCTGAGTTTTCAAAAAGGGCAATAAAATCAGTGACAGTAATGCCCCGAATAGTAAAATTGTTCTTTTCATAATAATTAATTTTTTATTGTTATTGTTTGTAATCGGCTGTTTTAAATTGTATGTATAATTTATTTTTCATTCTGACAGATATCCACATCGGTTCTTCGTTCTGATTTTATGTTGAAAAAGGATAGCAAAATTACGTAATTCTGGTTAAGATACTGTAAAAATAGTTTTAAACAATTTTGAACAATTGTTAAAATAATACGCAATATCTGACTTTCAGAAGTTTTTACTTTTTCATTTTGGATTGTGACTTTTTCTTGTCCTTTTTATTATTCCCGGTAATTGGAGCCACAACAGATATAATTCCTGATTTTATACTGTTCCACAAATAATTTATAATGAACCTGTCTTTTCGCCGCTCGAAATGTATGGTACCTTCAATGTATTTGTTTTCATCCGGCAGATTTTTATTCCTGAGGAGTCCATTGGCAAGGATGGTCAGTGCTCCCGACCTTTTGGATTGATCTTTTTGTTTTTTTACCTCAACCTGAAGGTTATCGTAATGCAGTGTCAGTTTGCCATCTGTATGGTCATTGTTGCCTTTCATGCTGAATTCAGCCAGCATTACATTTCCCGACAGGATTTGTACGGGGAGCAGGCTTTCAAGCATGGGATTGACATCGGTAGCATTGAAAGAACCAAGATTCCCATTTACAGTAAAATATTCACCCTGCCTGCCAAGGTCATAAACAAGATGGGTTATTATTGTGCCTTTACCCATCAAATTGCCTCTGAAATCCACTTCGAGCTGTGGATTTTCAGCTATTGCCGAAGAATCATTCGTGAGATTGTAAATGGTCATGTACATCGGGTCGAAATTGATATTTCCTGGTTTTTCAGAAAAATCATTTATTTCAGAATATTCGATCCGGCCTTCTTTTATCATAGCCGAATCGATCAAAAATGATTTTTTCAGTTTTTTGAGTGCTTCGTGAATCAGCGGGACGTGTTTTCCAGGTTCATCGGGCAACCGTTTATCCCTGAATACTTCAACAACAGGTTTATCAAAACAAATTGACATAATTCGGGGGATTTTTTCAGAATCTATTTCTTCCCCTGAAAATCCTGCCACCGTTATCCTTTCTACAAAAATCGAAAACCAGTCGGTATTGTATTTCCTTTTTTTATTGTATTCTTCTTTTGTGAATTTTGGTATCAGCCTGAAATTATTTATTGATACAGATGAATCATCTGCATTTAAATATAAACCCGATGTGGCCGCGTAATAATATTTCATCGGGGCATACGATATATGGGGGCTTCTTGCCACAATACTTTTAAACGAAAGGGGCAGCGGTTTAGCCATAGTAGCAGAGTCCACTGCAATATTCACAATTTCTACTGCCAGTGAATCGACCCTAAAAAGTGGCTCACCAGTATGATTTGTTTCAGAATATTGAAACCGGGAATTCAAAAGGATAAAATTATCGACAACGATAGAATTCATTTCCTCCGGGAGTTTGATTTCAGATGTGTCGTATCCTTCTGTGGTTAATTGTAAAGCATTGGGATTTGAAAGTATACTGACTTCGGCATTTTCAATTTTCAATTTTTTTATCAGTAACTTTTTTTGTTTTAAATATTCAAGGATTCCGGGTCGATAAATTTGCAGTATCCTGATTTGACCGAAAATCAGGGTTTTCATCAAACCTTGATTTTGCAGTGCCCTGGCGGTATCCCTTGGTTCGATAATTATTTCTTTCAGCTTTAGAGAGGCATTCAGAACATTGATGCTGATTGATTTTATGTGTGTATCATAAAACCGGTCGGGATTTTTATTCAGCTCACTATTGACAAGTTTTGTTATATACGGATCAGCAAAAAATTTTACAAGGAGTATGATAAGCAATATTAGCCCAATCGTCGAAAGCAGAAAAAAACGGAACCACTTTCTTTTCATTGGTTTTTTCTTTTTACCGGGCATTTTGAATGTTATTTGCGAAGTTGGGAGATATTGACAAAAGCCAATTTTAGCTTGTAAATGTACAAAAAAATATGACCTGTTGATTGGGAAAAATCAGCGTTTTAAATAAACCCAGGGATTTAATAATTTCTGGGTGCTGATTATTTTTCCTCATTGCTAAAATTTTCTGATGAGACAATTCGGATGATTTTGTGAATAGTGGATCGGGGATTTTTAATCCATTTATGAGGAATTTCCGAGTTGCCAAATCTCAACATATAAGAAGCCTATCATTTTATTGCTTTGCCTGGTTTTCGGGCAAAGAATTAAAATACCTGTAACCGCACTCAAAAAAGATGCGGCGAATATACCCATTTTGGCTATTTGGATATACTGATCATCAGAAAAAGCAAGATCTGAAATAAATATTGACATGGTAAACCCAATCCCTGCCAGAAACCCTAAACCATAAAGCTGTCTCCAACTCATTCCATCGGGTAATTCGGCCAGATTTAACCTTGTCATAAATTTACTGAATACAGTTATACCGATAAATTTACCCAATACCAAACCGAAAATTATTCCCAGGGAAATCGGGTGAATAAATAGGCTCCAGAATTCGCCTTCGATGTGCACACCAGCGTTTGCAAGGGCAAACAGGGGAAGAATAAAATAAGCCGATACCGGATGCAAAGCATGTTCAAGTTTTTGCAAAGGAGTATGCGCTTCCTCGCTCAATTCCTCAATTTCACTGATCAGGTGAGCCTGGTTTGGTGTCAGTAAGGTTGATCGGTTTGGACTTTCTTTTTTAAAACTATTTAGCAGTTCACTCAGCCCGTCAATGAATTTATCTTCTTTTATCTTAGGTTTCACAGGTATTGTTAATGCGATCAAAACACCTGCGATTGTTGCGTGCACACCGGAATAAATAAACGAAAGCCACACACCCAAAAGCCCAATAACAGCATAAAAAGTAGTTCTTCGTATCCCTATCCTGTTCCCGATAATTAAAATTAGCAAGAAAACGAATGCAGTGATCAATTCTCCAAAATGGATCGTATCCGTGTAAAAGATGGCGATCACAAGAATTGCCCCGAGATCATCGGCGATGGCAAGTGCCGTTAGAAAAATCTTTAAACTTACAGGAACCCTTTTCCCCAGAAGGGATAGAAGACCCAGTGCGAATGCGATATCGGTCGCCATTGGTATTCCCCAGCCACTTGTCATTCCATGTGGAAAAAGGTTAATGAGAGTATAAATCCCGGCCGGAACAACCATCCCTCCAATTGCAGCCACAACCGGAAGGCTCGCTTTTCTGACAGAAGATAATTCCCCAGCAAGCACTTCCCGTTTTATTTCGAGGCCAATGGTAAAGAAGAAAACTGCCATCAGTCCGTCGTTGATCCAATAGTGGAGAGATTTTTTCAGCTCGAAATTTCCGGCAGAAAATCCAAGTTGAAGTTCGTGCCAGAG
>CAVXTE010000065.1:0-4290 GCA_963764475.1 uncultured Bacteroidales bacterium | reverse complement strand
TATCCTCATCGCAATTCAAATCGAATGACAACGGTTTTAGCGGTTTTTCAAAATCTCCTTGCGAAATATTTAATGTTGAATCGGCATACACTTTTTTCATGTAAATGGCCCAGATGGGCAACGCCATGTTTGCTCCCTGTCCGAGGTAAAGTGTTCTGAAATGGGCGGCCCTGTCTTCACATCCTACCCAAATACCTGTGGTTAAATCGGGCGTAAGTCCCATGAACCAACCGTCAGAATGGTTGTTGGTCGTTCCTGTTTTCCCTGCGATTGGATTATTCATTTTATATGTCGTCCGAAGCCTGATTCCTGTTCCGTATTGAACCACGCCTTCCATCAACTTTAACATCAGGTAAGCAGTCTCCTCACTCATCGCTTCCCGCTGTTCGGGAACAAACGTTTGAAGAATATTTCCGTTTTTATCTTCTATCCGCGTGATAAATATCGGATGGATGTATACACCTTTATTGGCGAAGGTATTCATTGCCCCAACCATTTCATAGAGGGAAACATCGGACGACCCAAGTACGATGGACGGTACGGGATCCAGGAAACTGGTAATGCCCATATTACGGGCAATTTTTACTACGGATTGTGGAGAGAACCGCTTGATGAGCCACCCGGAAATCCAGTTGTTTGAAGTAGCAAGAGCATATTTTAAGGTAATTTCCTTGCCAATATCTTTTGAAGAAGAATTTTCAGGCTCCCAGGTAGTGCCGTTATCAAGGTAAATAATGGGTTGTATATTCGGGAATTTGCTGCAAGGCGTCAAGCCGTTCTGCATGGCAAGGGTGTAAAGAAACGGTTTGAATGTGGATCCGACCTGCCGTTCGCCCTGTGTCACATGGTCGTATTGAAAATGTTTATAATTAATTCCGCCAACGTAAGCTTTCACGTATCCGGTTGATGGTTCCATCGACATCAATCCTGCCTGAAGGAAGAACTTGTAATACCGGATTGAATCCATAGGGGTCATCACCGTATCGATTTCTCCATGCCAGGAAAATACCTTCATTCGGACCGGGGTTTTAAAGCTAAGCATAATGGAGTCGAGAGGCACTTCGGCAAGTTTCATTTTTCTGTACCGATCCGACCGTCTGACGGCATCATCCATGATCCTTTTAATCTGTTCGCCTGCATTGTAATCAAAAGAGAAAGGAGCATTTGTGTATCCTTTCCAGTGTTTAAAAAATGTTGGTTGTAAATACTGTCCAAGGTGCTCGGCGACGGCTTCTTCGGCATATTGTTGCATTTTTGAATCGATGGTCGTGTATATTTTCAGGCCGTCTTTATACAGGTCGTAAGGTGTTCCGTTCGGTTTAAGGTGCTCGCTGCACCAGTGTCTCATTTCTTTTCGGAGATTTTCCCGAAAATATGTAGCAAGTCCTGAAATGTGACTTTGAGGCTCAAATTGTGACATATCAACGGGAAGTAATTTTACTGAATCATAAAGCTCCTGCGAAATAAAGTTGTACTTCAGCATCTGGCTTAAAACGATATTTCTTCGTTGCATCACTGTATCGGGCCGCCTAACCGGATTGTACAGGGCCGGGTTTTTCAGCATACCGACAAGCAATGCAGCTTGTTCAAGCTTCAGAGAATCTGGTGTGGTGTTGAAATAAATTTTTGCTGCCGACTTTATCCCGACAGCATTGTTTACAAAATCAAATTTATTGAAATAAAGAGCGATTATTTCATCTTTTGAGTATCGTTGCTCAAGTTTTGCCGCGATGACCCACTCATTAAGTTTTTGAATAACGCGTTTGATCTTAGAACCGGGTGGTTCATGAAATAATAATTTGGCGAATTGTTGTGTAATTGTACTGCCTCCACCTCTGTTATGCCCCATGACGGCACCTGCCACTGCACGGATAACAGCCCTGAAATCGATACCTGGATGTTGATAAAACCGGATGTCCTCAGTTGCAAGCAATGCATGGACCAGGTTTGTATCAAGTTCTGAAAACCGTGTGTTCGATCTGTTTTCAATATAAAACTTACCGAGCAAAACACCATCATAGGAATAAATTTCGGAAGCCAGCACACTCTTAGGATTCTCCAGTTCTTCGAAGGTTGGCATATAGCCCAAAACCCCGTTTGAAATCAATGCAAACAGGAGTACAACGAACAGAACAGCAGCCGCGAATAACGACCAGAAAATCAGGATGTATTTTTTAAACCGGGGATTTTTATTTTTTCCCAATCTGCCTCTTCTTTTTTAGGTTGTTTTATGTATCGAAATAAACTTCAAAAGTAGAAATTTATTATAAACCAGTTGTCAGGAAACCATCTCTAATCTCAACAAATTGAACGCCGTCGCGGCGGTTTTTATGATCGTCCGTTGGCGGTCTTCGCCCATCAGGAAATGGCGGGCAAACGTTTTATCAGGAGTTGAAACAGCTACCCAAACAGTGCCGACCGGCTTTTCTTCTGATCCGCCAGCCGGGCCTGCAATACCTGTTGTGGCAATGGCGTAATCAGTCCCGAATTTGTTTTTGATACCTTCGGCCATCTCTATGGCAACCTGCTCACTTACTGCTCCGAACGCCAAAAGACTTTCATGTTTTACCCCCAATTCAGATTCTTTGATCTCATTAGCATATGCTACAACCGATCCTTTAAAATAATCCGAACTGCCCGGAACCAGGGTAATCAGATGTGCAATATAACCTCCAGTACAGCTTTCTGCAGTTGAAAGTGTCATTCCTTTCCCACGCAGGAGCCTTCCGATAACATTTTGTAATTGATCCTGGTCAAAACCAAAGACCGAATCGGAGATGAGACTGATTAATTTGTCAGTTTCATCAGAAATCTGTTGTGCAAGTTCTTCTTTATTTTTGCTGGTTCCGGATAGTCGTAACCGCACTGTGCCCGGCTGCGGTAAATAAGCCAGTTTAATAGAATCGGGCAAATTATTTTCCCAGGATTCAATTTTTTTAGCCAAAGCAGATTCAGGCAATCCCTGTGTTAAAATCGTTTTATGGATGATAAAGCCCGGATCGAAACGCTTCAGCAGCTCAGGGATCACGTAATCTGTCACCATGGCCTTCATTTCAAAAGGTACGCCCGGCATCGAAATATAAATCTTGCCATCCTTTTCGAACCACATTCCCGGAGCAGTACCATGATTATTTTTTATCGGTGTACAATTTTCCGGAATCTCAGCCTGTTTCCGGTTCAAACTGCTTATTTTGAACCCCCTTTTTCCAAACAAATTTTTAATGTCATTGTAAACATGCTCGTTAAAAAGAAGACCGGTATCAAAATACTCGCAAAGTGCTTGTTTGGTGATGTCATCCCTTGTAGGGCCCAGTCCTCCGGTGATCAGAATAAGATCAACACGACCAGCGGCTTCTTTAAGGGAAGCATGGATATGTCTGATGTTGTCAGAAACCGCAGTGATCTGGTAAACTCTGATACCGGCAAGATTTAGTTGAGTGGCCATCCACGAAGCATTGGTATTAACTACTTGTCCGATCAGGAGTTCATCGCCAATGGAAATAATTTCGGCAGTCATTGAAGAATATCTATATTTGTCTTTTTTTTAGCAAAAGTAGAAATATTAAAGTATGGCAAACGCGAAATTTATACCCGAATCCGAATTAGTGCTTCACCCTGACGGAAGCGTTTACCACTTGAATATAAAGCCCGAAAACCTGGCCGATACAGTTATTTTGGTTGGTGATCCTCAACGTGTGGATGTCGTATCCAGCTATTTTACTAAGATAGAATTTAAGGGTTCCAACAGGGAAATCAACACACATACCGGTTACTATCATAATAAACGGCTTACGGTTATGTCGACCGGAATGGGTACTGACAACATCGATATCGTGATGAATGAACTGGATGCCCTGGTAAATATCGACCTGCACTCACGCACTATAAAGGAAAATCACAAAACGCTTGATATTATCCGGCTTGGTACATCCGGCGCTCTGCACCCGGAAATACCACTGAATGCTTTTTTGGTTTCTGACTATGGATTGGGGCTGGATGGCTTACTTAACTTTTATGAGGATAAAGACAACGTAGTTGAAAAAGGATTGACAGACGCTTTTATTGAACATACTCACTGGCCTGTTAATCTTGCCCGGCCATACGCGGTCAAAGCTTCTGACAAACTAATATCACTTGTTGGCGACGGACTTATACATGGAATAACGGCTACAGCACCCGGTTTCTATGGCCCACAGGGAAGGCAATTGAGAATACCTCTGGCTTTTCCTGATATGAATAAAAAATTAGAAGAATTTGAATATGCAGGTCAAAAAATAATTAATTTTGAAA
>CAVXTE010000064.1:0-3395 GCA_963764475.1 uncultured Bacteroidales bacterium | reverse complement strand
TGAGTAAAGCGGTAAAAGATGCAGGTCTGCACATGGGATTCTATTATTCATTGTATGAATGGTACAATCCGCTGTATCATAACAATGTGGATAAATATGTAACCGACCACATGATTCCGCAAATGAAAGATTTGGTAACCCGTTACAAACCCGATATTTTATGGACAGATGGGGAATGGGATTACCCCAGCGAAAAGTGGAAAAGCACCGAATTTCTCGCCTGGCTGTACAATGAATCGCCGGTTAAGGAAACCGTTTGTGTAAACGACCGCTGGGGCAAAGAAACCCGCGGAGTACACGGTGGCTATTTTACCACTGAATACGACCTTGTTCACGATAAAAAAGGCGTGGGTGAAGTAACCCGTCCCTGGGAAGAATGTCGTGGAATAGGTACCTCATTCGGATACAACCAGATGGAAGACTTGAATAATTACATGAGTTCAGATGCGTTGGTAGATTTGTTGGTTGAAAAAGTGGCCGGCGGTGGAAACCTGCTGCTGGATATTGGCCCAACTTCCGACGGGAGAATTCCGGTAATTCAGCAAGAACGGTTATTAAATATGGGAAGCTGGCTCGACATTAACGGAGAAGCCATTTACGGCACCAAAAGTTGGGAAGGGACTAAAAATAATGAAACAGAAAATGTTTATTTCACCCAAAAAGGTGACGATTTATATGTAATTTGCACAACATTCCCGAAACAAGCGGTTCAGGTAAATGGAATAAAAACTCCGAAAAATGTAACCATGCTGGGATATGATGGGAAAATAAAGACAAAAAAATCAGGGGGAAAGGTAACGATTTCCATTCCTGATTTAACACCGGCCAATAATCCAAGTGATTATGCCTGGGTTTTTAAATTGGAAGATGCTGCCAGGTAGATTTTGAATAATCAGAAAACGATGACAGGAAGCAGCCAAATGTAAATCTTAATGAAATAATATTTTCACAAAACATAAATAAAAAATTATGAATAAAGCAGAACAATTTTTAAAAGCACACAAACTTTCGGCTTCATTTGCTGACATGAAGTCAATTACTGATGATTTTATTGCCGACATGAAAAATGGTCTTGAAGGAGAAGAAAGTTCATTAATGATGATTCCGACCTACATTAGTGCGGAAGGAAGTATTAAACCCAATGAGCCGGTGGTTGCAATTGACGCGGGAGGCACCAATTTCAGGGCAGTAAAAATGTCGTTTGACGAAAACATGAACCTTATTACAGAAAATCTGCAGCAAAGAAAAATGCCAGCCGTTGACGAAGAATTATCAAACACTGAATTTTTTGCCACATTAGCTGCTTACCTAACGCATTACAAAGATGTTTCGGATAAAATTGGTTTTTGCTTTTCGTATGCCGTTGAAATTTTACCGAATAAAGACGGAAAATTGCTGGAATGGAGTAAAGAAGTTAAAGCTCCTGAAGTTGTTGGACAAATGGTTGGAGAAAACCTGCTTCAGGCCATGGGAACTCCCAATAAACAAATTGTTCTGATGAACGACACTGTTTCAACATTGTTGGCGGGTCAGGCTGCCACAGCCGGAAGGGAATTCGATACCTATCTCGGATTTATTTTGGGTACGGGCACAAACGTTTGCTACATCGAAAAAAACAGCAGTATCACAAAAACACCAAATCTGGATGAAAATAAAAACCAGATTATCAATATTGAATCGGGAAATTTCAATAAAATGCCGCGCACAGATATTGACCTTGCTTTTGATAATACAACCAAAAACCCGGGACGATATTCTTTTGAAAAAATGATTTCAGGCGGTTATTTCGGAGGACTTTGCACGGCTGCACTTAAAAGCTGCTGCCAACGAAGATGTATTTAGTGCAGAAACAAAAGTGAACCTGAAAAACATTGACGAACTCACTTCGGAAGAAGTAAATAAATTTGTTTGCGGAATTGACCTTACAACAAATCCTTTGGCCACAAAACTGGTTACAAAAGAAGATGCCGATGCTGCTGCTGAAATTATTAACGGACTCATTCAGCGTTCGGCAAAACTTACAGCAGCCAGCCTTGCCGCTGTTATTTTGAAAACGGGAAAAGCCAAAACACCTGAAAAACCCATTCTGATGACCATTGAAGGAACAACATTCTACAAAATGAACAACTTCAGAATTTTATTCGAAGCATTTTTACAGGGATTCCTTTCAGGAGAAAACAAGAGATTCTACGAAATTGTGGAAGTTCCCAACTCCAGCCTCATTGGAGCCGGAATTGCCGCCATTGTAAACTAAAATAAACAGCAAAGAGCACTAAGTTTTCACAAAGACAAGAATTAAAGCACGTCAAGTGAATCCTTAGTGCTTTTTAAATTTACGTGTAATCAACAAATACACCTGCTATTTTTAGGTGTTTGGAAAAGTTTTGATTTTATATCAAATTTCTTACCGCCTGCTAAACATCTGCTCCAACGGTATTTTTACCCCGCCTGTCAGGGTTGGTCCAACAGATGATGAGTAGCCAACCCGAATAACAATCCATTTGTAAGGAATAAAACCAACTCCTGCTTCTTTTCTAACATCCGATATCTTTTTATACAATATCCCGCTTTTTGTAAAAATGTCAACTCCTCCAAAAATATATGCCCATGAATTTATGGCCGCCGTTATTCCATAAATATTGGAAAGATGGGTAAAATTAGATTCTATAGAACTGTAAAATCCGAACCTGTGAAATAAAATATTATTCAAAGAAATATTTGTTTTTAAAACCTGAGGCGTCTGCAAAACACATCCCAAAGTTATATCTACGTATGATTCAATATCCTTACTCTTTTTCGTTCTACCTTCGGTAAAAGGCAAATATTCAGTTTGTGCATTACCAGACAAATAAAATAGAAGAAATATGAATAAAATTCTGTTTTTCATAGCCTAAAAATACAAAAAATAACTTTTACTTTTTCCCCACCTTAGCATCTCTCAAATAGTTTTCCTATTTTAATTATAAACGATTCTAATAATGTTTTAATTTCATACCTTGGAAAATTAAAATTATTAAAACAATGTTAATAAGAATATTCCTGTATTTATCCCTTGTATTTTATCTTTTCTCTTGCACCGAAAAAAAGAAAAACAACAATGAATATTTGGTTTCTCCGGTTCCGTTTACAGAAGTACAAGTAACGGACAATTTCTGGGCCAACCGGATTAAAACCAATCATGATATTACCATTCCCATTGCCATTCATAAAAGTGAAGAGACAGGAAGGGTGGATAATTTTGCCATTGCCGGCGGATTAAAAACAGGCGAATTCTGTTCTCCATATCCTTTTGACGATTCTGATATTTATAAAATTATTGAAGGTGCCGCTTACTCGCTTCAAATGTTTCCAGACCAAAAAATGGAACATGTAGTCGATTCACTCGTTGACCTGAT
>CAVXTE010000063.1:0-10039 GCA_963764475.1 uncultured Bacteroidales bacterium | reverse complement strand
TCTTTACATATATTATATCAAAAACAATGATTGCATTTTACAAAAAGGTAAATTATTGATTAAATAAATTCTCTTAACAGAATATATGGGAATCCTGAGAGGGATTGATTGTACATGAATTATTCCTTACAATATTTATTTTTGATTTTAGCGGCCTGCTCCGAACCAAGATCTGCTGCACGCGTCCAGTCTCGGCAAGCACCATCAATCTGTTTAAGATAAAAATGCACATTACCGCGGTTATAATAAGCATCTGCATAATTTGGCTCAAGTTCTATGGCTTTATTGAAATCTTCCAATGCTCCCGGGTAGTCTTGCGTACTTCCTTTTATGATGCCCCGATTGTTGTATGCCATTGTATAATCAGGATTAAGTTCTACTGCTTTGGTAAAATCATTTAATGCAGCTTGCATTTCATTTTTCCTGTCATGGACATTTCCACGGAAAAAATAACCGACAGAAACATCTACATTCGAACGGTCTTTTTTGATCACGTCGGTCATGAGGGTTTGTGTATCTTTCCAGACTTTGGTTTGTTCAAAGGTTGATACCGAAAGGAAAAGAATGTAAACGAACAAACCCGTATTGATGAACATAGCAAATTTCCTAATCGGTTCTCTTTTACTTTCAACAAAACGGATATAAATGCGTGCCAGAATATAATACAAGCCAAGGTATGGAATGTAAGTGTACCTGTCTGCCAGCATAAGCATGCGTGACCAAACAAGTGGTAAAACCGGAGCAATGGAAACAACGAAAAACATCAGTCCGAACAACACGCG
This sequence comes from uncultured Bacteroidales bacterium, assembly GCA_963764475.1. GTDB lineage: Bacteria > Bacteroidota > Bacteroidia > Bacteroidales > JAADJA01 > JAADJA01. The sequence goes on along the minus strand of CAVXTE010000063.1, from coordinate 9,257 downwards.
TTTTTTCGATTTTCCTAATATCACAATATTTAAAATGATAATCCCGAAAATAAAAAGCGCAAAATAATATACCCAGGGAAGAAGAAAACCCGATTTAGCAGGATAGGCATAAACTGCTGAAAGGTTTGCCGGGGCGACCGCTTTCACAAGATAAAAAACTACCGAATAAAAAAAGAGTAAGATCCTGTCAAAGAGATTATATGAAACACTGAGATTGCGTATATGGCCGAAACTTGCTGCAGCATTGATCGTAACCATACCAATTACAACCGAAACAATTAAGAAAGGTATCTTTTCAAGAAGTACTCTGCCTTTCCATTTTCTTCCATAATAAAAATCAAACACAAAAAACATGACCGGAAGCGTCATCGCCATTGATTTACTGAAACATGACAAGACAAAAAACAGGAATGAAAGAAGCAGGAAGGAAATGGATTTCTTTTTAATATAAAAAATATAACTTAACAGTGCAGCGAGATAAAACATCGCGTAAAGACTTGTACTGCGGGCTGCGATCCAGCCGACTGCCTCGACATTCATTGGGTGTATGGCAAACAATAAACTGATAAAGGTGGCAACATCAAGACGTCCCGCAAGCCTGTAAAAAAGGTAAAAAACCAAAATAATATTGATCAGATGGATCAGAAGGTTGGTAGCATGGTAGGGGACAGGATTATCACGGGCTGTTTGATAATTTATCGAAAGCGTTAGTACTGCAAGAGGCTGGTACATGCCAAGATAGTATGTCGTAAAAAATTTACTGACATCAAATTGCCGGATACTTGTATTGTCGATGTACTCGCCGTCATCCCAACCATAAAGAATATCATTTTTAATCGATCCGGAATATAAAATGGCAGTAAATGCAAGAATGGCAAATAATACAATCCACCTGACTCTTTTGTTTTCTTCCATATTTGGGTCTGCCATGACCTGAAACAGTTAATGTGCGACCAAAGATAAGGATTTGATTGGTTGATCGCAGAATTTTTTTTATAGATTCATCTCGCATTTTTCAAATACTAGTTTGTAATTCTGATTTTTCATCCACAACATTAATCTCAAATTTACTATTCCCAAATCACAAATCTTCTTTCTCTCTCTGCGAAACAAAATCTTTGTAATTTTGGAAAATCGGGAAATGAAAAAATCGGACACGGAATAATGGAAAATTTTATCGTATCGGCCAGAAAATACAGACCACAGACTTTTGATACGGTTGTGGGACAGAATTCAATTACGCAAACACTTAAAAATGCCATTCGTAATAATCACCTGGCACAAGCCTTTTTATTCTGTGGTCCTCGTGGTGTTGGTAAAACGACTTGTGCGCGTATACTTGCCAAAACGATAAATTGCAAAAATCTGTCAGAAAATCTTGAGGCATGCGATGAATGCGAATCCTGCATTTCATTCAACCGTTCAGCTTCATTTAATATTCATGAACTTGATGCAGCGTCAAACAACTCGGTAGATGACATTCGTAACCTTGTTGATCAGGTAAGGATACCGCCGCAAGTTGGGAAATATAAAGTCTATATCATCGATGAAGTTCACATGCTGTCACCTTCTGCTTTCAACGCGTTCCTGAAAACACTGGAAGAACCGCCCGATTACGCCAAATTTATACTTGCTACAACGGAAAAACATAAGATTATCCCGACCATTTTATCCCGTTGCCAGATTTATGATTTCAGACGAATTACGGTTGAAGATATTTCGGCTTATCTGAGTTATGTGGCTGAACAGGAAAATGTAACGGCCGAACAGGATGCCCTTCATATTATTGCGCAGAAATCGGATGGTGCCATGCGCGATGCACTTTCTATTTTTGATCAGATCGTAAGCTTTGGCGGGAAAAACATTACCTATAAAAATGTAATTGAAAACCTCAATGTACTCGACTACGATTACTATTTCAGGATGGTAGATGCTATTATTAGGAGTGAAATCAAAGAAACGCTGCTACTGATAAATGAGATTATCGACAATGGTTTTGACGGTCAGCATTTCCTGATCGGTTTCGGAGAACATTTGCGGAATCTCCTTGTGGGAAAAGATACACAAACTCTCAAATTACTTGAAGTTGGCGGGTCGATCAAGAAAAAGTACCTGGAGCAATCCAAACAGTGTTCAGTAGATTTTTTACTCGCCGCGCTGGATATAAACAACAAATGCGACATTGACTACAAAAACAGCAACAATAAAATTCTTCATCTTGAACTGGCATTGATGAAGATGTGTTTGCTAAATCAGCAACATGTTGTTCAGTCACCGGCTTACAATCCTCCTGCTGGTGCTAAGTTTCAGGAACAGCCTAAAGTCTCCGAACCTGTTCAGAAAACAGGGACTAATGAACCGAAAACTGTTACCACAGAAAAAAAATCATATTCAAAAATAAAATCTATTCCTACAACCACGTCGATTAAAAAACCGGTAACCGAAGAAGAAAAAAGCAAAAAAGAACCGGAAACGATGGAGGATAAACCATCTGAAGAATTTACAAGTGATCAGCTTCAGGAAGCATGGTCTCAAATTTCAGTTTCGTATAAAAAAAATGTAAATTTTTATCATACGCTGACGAAAAAAATGCCTGTACTCCTTGATAATTTTACTATTGAACTTATTGTCGATAATAAAATTCAGGAGGAGGAAGTAATGGAGAATTTGACTGAAATATTGCCAAAACTTAGAAGCAAACTCAATAACTTCAAAATAAATTTGAGAATTAAGGTTAACGAACAGCCCGGCAATGATAAGCCGTACACAGCTATCGATAAATACAATGCGATGGCAGAGAAAAACCCGGCTTTAAAAAAATTAAAAGATCAACTCGACCTTGACATAGATTATTGATATGCTTTTCTTTATTTCAAAATTAATTTTGAGAATGGCAGGGTGGAAAATTATCGGCTATGTTCCGCCCGATCTCAAGAAATGTATCGTTGTAGTTGCTCCCGCATACAAGCAACTGGGATTTTATTATCGGAAGGCTCGCTTACTTTGTTTTAAGGTTGAAGGTGAAATTTTTGATTAAAAAGGAAATGTTCGTTTTTCCAATCGGATCATTGTTGAAATGGTTTGGTGGCATACCAGTCGACCGGAAAAAAACTTCAAAAATGGTGGATTATGTTGCGGGCTTATTTAATAAATATGATTCACTTTTTATCACTATAACACCTGAGGGCACCAGAAAACTAAACACACACTGGAAAAAAGGATTTTACTACATTGCTCTTCGCGCCAACGTTCCAATAGCCCTTGGTATACTGGATTATAAAAAGAAAGAAGGCGGTATCGGAAAAATTTTTGAACCATCAGGCAATTTCGAAGACGACTTTAAAATGATCCAGGATTTTTATAGGGGGCGTGGTGCAAGACACCCTGAAAATTTCAACCTGAGTGTTCAGAAATAGCTTATTCTGAATAAAAGAGGATCATTTTTTCAATGGTCAGTTCACACACTTTACAAAATTTATTTCCGTTAAACGAATTCATTAAACAATCGTATGCAGGACGGTAAACTCCTTTTGCTGCATAACCGCCACCTTCAAAAACACCGGTTTTATCCTGATATTTTCCATCCGGAGGAGTTGGGATAGGGGTTCTTTTGTCAATTAGATTTTTCCATTTTTTATCAAAATCAACAAGGGTCGTCAGGTTGGCTTCCCAGGGTTCGACATCCGTTGGATAAAAATTGCTGTACGCTACATCCGAAGTATAATATTCGTCACCGAGCCCGACAAATCCGTGACCAAATTCATGAATAAAAATTTTAGCTGCATGCAGGTTACTATTCACACTTACCGAATAATAATTATAAATGGCGCCTCCTCCATACTTATCCGAATTGATTAGGATATAAATCTGATCGTAGGGAGCGTTTGCTGCAAGGTCGCGTACAGTTTTGTTGTCAGCAGTCATGCAATAACGTTCGCTGTCGAAGGTATAAAAAGTTGTATTCAACACTGTTTTTTCCCAGATTCTGTCAGCCGGAATATCCGAACCCGATTCATCCGACGGTACCAAAATCCCGCGAATGTTAAAGTGATCTTTGTAGCGGTCATAGGGAGCAAACGAAAATAAGTCATTTGCAAACTTCCCGCAATCACTTATAAATTTCCCCATTTCAGCTTCCGTATAGCCTTCGGGAAGGATGACGATATCTACTTTTTTTGCTGGATTACCTGAAATGAAGACATCGAATGATGGATACAGTAGGTGTCTTTCTGGAGAAATAAAATAATTCTCAGGATCGTAATGGTACAAAAACCTTTTTTCGTATTCCCCTAATCTGTTTCTGCTGAAAAAGAGGATGTCGGCTTTTTTCTTCGGTAAGGGCATAATAACGGATTCGGAAAAACTTTTACGGATATTTTTTGCTTCTTTAGTGGTTTGCCATTCCCGGAATAATGAGCTGTACCCACGAGAATAAATAAGTGAATCGGAAGCCAAATCGATGACTTTAAAGTAATATGCTCCGAAATAAAATGTATCGACCAGGTTGACATGCGAACCTCCCCAAAAAGGTTCTGTTTTAGCTTCATCGAACGAATAATCTTCATTCAGGTAATTTCCTGTGTGAAAATAATCGATGCGCAGTGTTTTGTTAAAAAAATAAGTGTCGAAAGATGCAAATGCATTGACAGTGATTAAAAGTGCTGCTGCTAAAAAACATTTTTTCATTTTCCTGAAATTAATTGTTGGGTGAAATTAAAAATAAATCTGTTTTGTATGAATAATAGTGATTATAAAATTCCAAGCAGGGGAAATAAACATTCCAAATTTGAAAAAATTGAGTATGAAATTCCTGATCATATTATTTATAATGTTGATAATCAGTAAATAAATATGTTGAAGACTAAATGGCATGAATGTTGACTAACCCTATACAGATAATTATTTTTCATTAGCGTAGAGGGTAAAATCCGGCAGCCAAAGGTTGCCGGATTTTTAATTAAAAAATCTTTCATTAAAATTAACGAGATATAATTTTCTGGAAGCTCTTGTAAAAGCAGTATAAAGCCATCTGTAGTATTCCTTTCCAATATGGTCCTCTTTAAGATATCCCTGATCGATGATAACGTTCTCCCATTGTCCTCCCTGTGTTTTATGACAAGTTAGCGCGTACGCAAATTTGATGTGGAGGGCATTGTAAAAAGGATTGTTTTTTACAAGTTCGGTTTTCTTTCTTCGCGATGGTATTTCTTCATAATCTTTCATGATTTCCTCGAAAAGCTTCCTGTTTTCAGTAAATGGTAAGTCAGGTCCGTCAACCATTAACGTATCTAACAGAATTTTAACTATCAGATCGTGTTCATCCGGATAATCGATAAATCTGACAAGAACTTCGGCAAAACGAAACCCGTAAAAATCTTCATATTTGCTGATTCGCTTGATTTCAAGGATATCACCATTGGCTATAAATCCCGTTTTGGATTCTTTACCAAGCCAGTAATAATTATTTTTGACAACCATCAGTAAATCACCTGCCGATAACTCCCCTTCCATATAAAGAATGCGTTTTCTGATTTCCTGATTAAAAATATTAGCTCGCTTATTTGATCGGGTAATCACCACCGATTCCTGTCTTCCAGCGTTTGAGTATGCATCCTGTAATACATCTTCGAGTTCCTCTCCGTTTATTTTTCTGACATCCGGGAAATTGGAAACGTTCAATACAGGCCCTTCCACACTACCGGTGATTCGTTTCCGGATTGAGGTTGCATTTGCAAGAATTCCGGAGTCGAGTGATTGCCTGACCACTTCAGTTAGCTCAAAACTGGTCAGCATGAAAGGAAAAGAGTTTTTAAGAATATCAAGGTTCAGAGCGGGACTTTCATCCAGTCCGACAGGAGGCAACTGCGCGGTATCACCAATCAGGATCATTTTGCAATTTTTACCGGAATAAACATAATTCATCAGATCATTCAGCAGGTTGCGCGATGAAAACAAACTCCCATCAGGGTCAGAAACAGAATCGGCTATCATGGAAGCCTCATCAACCATAAAAATGGTGTTCTTATGATTATTATAAGCCAGCGCTAGTCCTGTCATTCCTTCAGCACCGGTTGAAAGCATATAAATTTTTTTATGGATTGTAAAGGCTTTATTCCCGGAATAGGATGAAAAAACTTTAGCTGCTCTGCCTGTCGGGGCCAAAAGTACTGAACTCATGCCGGCAGCCTGAAGGTTTTTAACAAATGTGCTGACAATTGTTGTTTTCCCGGTTCCGGCATAACCTTTTAAAACAAACAAACTATCCGGCTGATTGTCAAATATAAAACTGCTAAGGCTATCGATCAAACCACGCTGTGAGTGTGTCGGTTCGTAAGGGAATGAACTCAATATCAGCCTGGAAAATTCGGACTTGTTCATGCGTTAACCAACGTACTTTTCTAAGTTTAAAAAAATATAATTATCAGATTTTAATTTTAAAAAGGATACCCTATCCCAAGATTAAAGACAGGGTCGAACCACGAAGATGAATTCCCCACAACCCATCTTTTTCCTGCAGGCAAAGCTGGATCTTTAATGCGTTGAGCAATATCCACACGGAAAATAAAATAACTGAAATCAAGCCGGATTCCGATCCCGCCATCCATTGCCAATTCGTTTGGAAAATTGGAAAAAGTAAATTTCCCGCCAGGAAACGTTTCATTCCCTGATAAAAGCCAGATGTTGCCCACATCATAAAACAAGGCACCTTTCACAACTTTATACAGGGGGAAGCGGTATTCAAAATTACCTTCCAGCGTGACATCCCCAACCCGTTCGATATCGCTTGAACTTGCCGGTTTGACATAAGAACCGGGTCCTAAATACCTCAATTGCCATGCCCGTAGATCATTGGCACCACCTCCATAAAAACCTTTTTCAAAAGGAATGTCAATGGAATTGCTATAAGGAATTGCGACTCCCATATAATAACGTAAGGCAAACCAGTGATTCTTTTTAATCGGAATGTAATACCTGAAATCAAGTGAAGTTTTTACATATTGCGAATACCGGATTCCAAAAAGTGTTTGATAGCCGCTCTGATTTTTTTGAGCACCGGTTGTATTCAATATTAAATGTAACAGATTTCCGGAAGCTTCAAAATTGACCCTGAAATAAAAAAAGTTTTTTATTTTATTAATTTCCTGATTGTTGAAAATATAGCTGTACTTCATGCCCACAATTAAATGGTCAGTATACTGATCCCTGAACCGGCTAGACTCTTTTGAAAGTATAGAATCAAATTCGGGTGTTGTTTTCACTTTGACAAGGTTAATGTCAGCAGGATATAAAATATGTGTTTTGTTTTGGGTTTCAAGCCATTCATAACCAAAAGTCACATTGGTAATAATTCTTCTGTATTCAAGCCTGTCCTGTAAGTTCCAGCCGGCATTGATGGTTGTTTTCGGTCTGAAGTATCGCGAAAAAAGACTCTGATTGATAGGTGCAAGAAATTTCGGAATGTCCAGATTCCCTTCAACACCCATTTCATAGGTATTAAAAAAGAGAATTTTTCTGTTTGCCGTTTCTGAGCTGGTAATACCGCCATTTTGTGCTTCCAGGGCTCCCTTTAAACGGATGTTGAATATTTCACCTCCCCGAAAAATGTTTTTATTTTGGTAAACGAGATAGCCGCCAAGACCAAGGTCGCCACCGGAATTGGTTCCCTGCATTTCAATCGAATAAGAATTTACCGGATTTCGGGTTAGTTGTATTGTGCAATCGAGATAATTGCGGTTCGAATCCAAATCCGGTCTTTTATTACTCTGTGTGAAATTGATATTGACATATTTAAAGAGCCTTAACTCGTTTAATTTTTTAAAACTTTGTTGGGCATCTGTTGCATTGTATTTATGGTTTTCCCTTATAAATACGGACTGTGTAATGACACCGGGCTTGATTTTAAGAGGTGGTTTGAAAACAAAGTTATAAACATTGGAAGTATGATTTCGTTTGTCTTCATAAACCTCTTTAACAGTGTCGCTTCTGACCGAATCTGGCTGAAACGATAAAAAATTCGGTAAGATGTAAATATCGTTTACATAATAAACTTTATGCTTTCGCATAACAGGAGGTTTTCCTGGTTCGGCAGGAGCTACGGTAACATTTTTTACAAACGTCGTTATATCCAATTGATGCGAATTCAGGGAACTATCAACTTTGAAGTAAATGTAGTCTTTTGAGAAATCATAGTAGCCGTTATTATTAAGGAGTTTTGCAATTCGCTCTCTTTCCTTATCAAGCTCATAAGAATTGTAAATATCGTTTGTGTCGATCAGAGAATTGTTTCGGTGATTGTGGATGATTTCTTTGATTGAATCATCAGAAATATTATCTGAAATATCCCTGATACGGTAGGGGACTCCAAGTTTGACAAGATATGTTACTTTTTTAGCTTTCTTATGCTTGATTTTAATGGTATCCGTGATATTGGAATTGAAATACCCAACATTGTCCAGGTATCTTTCCATCTGTGCCTTACTTTCATTGATCAGGGATTTATCCAAAACGACCGGTGGCTCACCGGATTTAATCCAAATATTGTTAATCCAGAGTTTAATTGGAAAAATCCCTAAAAATTTAGTGTTTGGCTTTTGCTGAATGAGGTCTTGAAGATCACTTTCCGAAACATTTTTTGAAGGGTTTATGAATTTGATTTTATTTTTAACAAGCAAATACTGGTCATCCTGAAGCCGGCGTGTCGTACTGCATGCAGCAAGAATAAATACCAGGCATAAAAGAAATATTTGAGAAAATCTGAAGGATGCTTTCACTGTTAATTAGTTGCAAATGACGAAGCACAAATTTAACAGGATTGAAGGAACTATATCATCGAACATAAATAATTTGTTCTCAATTAATTGTTAATATAAAGCCGTTTAGATACAAAATGCATTAAATCAATACAATAATGAAAAGAATATTTTTTTCTTGACAAAGAAATTTTTTACAGTATATTTGCAGCCCCAATTCAAAAAGCCATATTAATAAAGAGCTTGGCTCAGTTGGTTCAGAGCATCCCGATTTTACATCGGGAGGGGTCAAAGGAAGAGGGAAAAAGAAAAATAGAGGGCGCTTAGCTCAGTTGGTTCAGAGCATCCCGATTTTACATCGGGAGGGTCAAAGGAAGAGGGAAAAAGAAAAATAGAGGGCGCTTAGCTCAGTTGGTTCAGAGCATCCCGATTTTATATCGGGAGGGTCAAAGGAAGAGGGAAAAAGAAAAATAGAGGGCGCTTAGCTCAGTTGGTTCAGAGCACCTG
>CAVXTE010000062.1:0-57262 GCA_963764475.1 uncultured Bacteroidales bacterium | reverse complement strand
TATGTTTATGTACATCTCGTTGCGACCAGGTTCTTGCTTTAACACCAGCACCTACCAATATCTTTTCCGTGTTATATTCAAGACGCAGATTTAATTCAGGGATTCCAGAATTAATTAAATATTTGGGACTGTCTTTATCAGGTCCCGTACTTTTAAAATCAACTTGTTCCAGAGCAGTTGCAATGGCATTAAATGATCCGAATTTTTGTTTAACCCGTATTTGAGGATTCCTGGAAAAAGGCTCAAATGGTGCACCTGTATTGAAAGAGACAGTTCCAGGGAAACAGGATGTGACGAACATTGGATGCCAAAACTGTCCAACCATCAGTTCTGTTTTAGGCCAGGTGAGTTTTATAAATGCATGACGTAAGCGGAAACCATTGATATCAGAGGCAATGTTTCCAAAAAAGGCACCTTCAATCAAACCGGATGTTTTGGCTCCCAACGCGTCAGGGCCGGTAATTTTACCTGTCAGACGTGTTTGAATGGCAAGGATGTTGAATTTACTTCTCGCATTGATGTCGTCTCCATTCACATCCGGGAGTTCTGCTGCAGGATACAGCAGAAAATGCCCTTCCCGCGCATCAACGGTTTGCCTTGAATCGTAAAAAATATCTGTTTTAACAAAACCAGAAAATTGAATCCCGAATTTCTTCTCATCCTGAGAAAAAAGTAAGACCGGGAGCAGCACAAAAACGAATAAAATTTTTTTCATAAGGATAGCTTAACTCTTACTGTTATTTAATTAACAACAAACGGCGGCAAATTTATAACAAATTTTTTCTAAACAAAAGGCCGCTTCTAATTTATCAGGAATCTAAATAAAATGATTTTATTTCCATTGTTTATAATTTCACAAACAGTTCTTGGTTATGTTAAAAACACTCTCTAATTTCGCCCGTCTTAAAACGTTTTTATCATGCAGATATTCATCTTAAATTGTGGCAGTTCCTCTATCAAATACCAGTTGATAAGTATGCCTGAAAAAAAAGTATTGGCAAAAGGACTGGTTGATAAAATAGGTTTACCTGGATCTGCCATTATTCACAAAATAAATGACTCGGAAATTAAATTTGAAAAAGCAATCCCTGACCACACTTCAGGAATCGCTAGTATTTTTGAAATTCTGGTCAGTGAAGAGATCGGTATTCTAAATGATGTAAGTGAAATCGATGCTGTTGGACACAGAGTCGTTCATGGAGGTGAAGATTTCAGCGGCAGTGTTCCGGTCACAAAAGAGGTGATCGCTGCATTGGAAAAAAACATCGAATTGGCGCCTTTGCATAATCCGCCAAACCTGCAGGGTATTTATGCCATTCAAAAACTTATGCCCGATATTCCCCAGGTCGGGGTGTTCGACACGGCATTTCATCAAACCATGCCTGAATTTGCCTATTTGTACGGATTTCCATATTCCCTTTACGAAAAATACAAAATTCGTAAATACGGGTTTCACGGTACAAGTCATAAGTACGTAGCAAATCGTGCCTGTGAAATCCTGAACAGAACCATTAACGATACCCGGATCATAACCTGCCACCTTGGAAATGGTTCTTCAATTGCTGCAGTTAAAAACGGAAAGTCTGTTGATACTTCAATGGGTATGACACCCAATGAAGGCCTGCTGATGGGGACCAGACTTGGGGATGTGGATGCAGGTGCACTTTTATATGTTGCCGAGAAAGAAAACCTGAGCATTCCACAGATGAATAAGCTCATCAACAAGGAAAGCGGTGTTTTGGGAATTTCGGGAATTTCGTCCGATATGCGCGAACTTGAGATAGCAGCCGAATCAGGAAATAGAAGGGCACAACTTGCTCTCGATATGTTTCATTACCGGGTTCGCAAATATATTGGAGCTTATGCTGCAGTTTTGGGAGGCGTTGATATTCTTGTTTTTACCGGCGGTATCGGTGAAAACGCTGATTTAAGTCGTGAAGCAATTTGTAAAAATTTTGAATATCTGGGTCTTGAATTCGATCCTTCCAAAAATAAAGGTCTTAGATCCAAAGAAGCTATCATCAGCAAGGAAAAATCAAAGGTCATTGCAATGGTAGTTCCGACAGATGAGGAGATGGCCATTGCGATGGATACATATGAAATACTTAGGAAGAAATAGAATTTCAGTTAAAATCAACATTGGACTCTTACCTTCGAACTAAAATGCTGCAATCATTTTCACATTGAGCTGTCTCGGCGTAAGGTAATTCGGGACTGCGTACTGCCTGCCATATACATCCGTAACCCAGGTATAAGAAACAGTATTATTCACCTGAAGCAGGTTCAAAACTTCCAGTGTAAGCCATAACGATTTGAAAGCCCTGAAAGGATTTTTGGACGAAAACCGTGTATGCTCCCCAATTATCTCTTTTGAGAAACCGATGTCCACCCTTCGGTATGGCGGCATCCGTAAGGTTTGCTGCCATCTTGGAGAATTCGGAGGTCCGAATGGCAAGCTACTGCCGAACATCAGCGTCAGGTTCATTTTATAAGAGGGAAAATTGGGAAGGTAATCCTGGAAAAAAATACTGAACCTTACACGCTGGTCTGTTGGTCTTGGGATATATCCCGGTTCAACCCGAACATCGGCACTGTTGTAATAATAATCCCCATAAATATCTTCTTTGGTACTCATTACCGACAAACTGGCCCACGATTCCACTCCCGGAACAAATTCACCGTTTACTTTAAAGTCGATACCGGTAGCATATCCATGTGATTTTTCAAAGGCATAATACCGTATTCTGACATTATCGACATAGTAGGGGATCAGGTTATCAAGGTATTTGTAATATGCTTCGGTGACAAATTTAAACGGACGCCCCCAGGCTTTAAAGTTCCAGTCGGTGCCGGCAACAAAATGGATTGAAGTCTGAGCCTTCTGGTTGAGGTTAAGCTTACCATCAATGTTTTTGAGCTCCCTGTAGAACGGCGGCTGGTAATACATGCCTGCAGAAAATCTAAGTACAATATCCTCTTTCCATTCGGGCTTATAAGAAATGGTTGCTCTGGGGCTGACGACAAGTTGCTTGTTCAGATCCCAATAATTAGCTCTGATACCCGCTGTAAGGCTTACCCTTGAGATTTCCGGCTCCACACCCCAGGTATTTTGAATGTATCCGGTGAGCCTGTTCGAACTGATACTGGCCGAGGTGCGTATCAAATCATACATATCGAACGGATAAAGCATCACACTGTCCCCGGGCGTATCGGAAGGCCTTGGTAAGGTATAACCTGCAGAATCGATTAGTACCCATTCTTTCATTATATCATCCACCTGTTCCTTCTGATATTTAATCCCCCACTGCAAAAGCTGGTTATCAAGCTCCATTGTTCCCTTATGTGTAATATTGAAAACATTAATATTTATTTTGTTTCGTGCATGGTTCATATAGGTTCCGATATCTTGCGACTCAATAACATTTCCGAAGTTCTCGCTTCCGAAAGTTGTTTCGATCTGACCGATCCAGTATTGTCCGATGATATCGTAGTTCTCGCTTTCATCTGAATTATATCCGGAAGCGATCAGCTTTAAGCGTGTTTTCTGATTGGGTTTAAAAGTAAGCGTCAATCCGCCAAGGTAGGTCAGGTATTTATCGACTTCCTGTCCATCAAAATAAACGGTCAGCCGTTGCGCCTGGTTATATGTCCCGAAATCTGTTTCACGGGTGCTGGGTATGAGTTTATAATAGTTTCGTGCAACTGTACCAAGAAATGAAATTTCTGTCTTTTTCGACAAGTTATAGGTAAACAATGCCTGAACATCAGTGAATGTAGGTTTGTAATCTCCTTTGGTTTCCAATGCATTCAGCAGGTACTGGTTCGTTTTATGTCTGACACCGGCCAGGTATGAAAACTTCTTTTTCAAAGCAACTCCTTCAAGATGAAAAGATCCGCCGAGCAGGCTTGCAGATGCAGACCCTCCAAATTCATTCGGTTTTTTATATTGAAGGTCGAGTACCGAAGACATTTTATCTCCGTATTTGGCTTCAAATCCGCCTGCTGAAAACAACAACGACGAAACAAGGTCGGAATTAACAAAGCTCATTCCTTCCTGCTGACCCGACCGGATAAGGAACGGTCGGTAGATTTCGATATCGTTCACATAAACCAGGTTTTCATCATAATTGCCACCACGGACAGAATACTGAGAACTCAATTCATTATTTGAAGAAACGCCCGGAAGTGTCTTTAAAATCGTGGGTATTTTATCTGAAGCAGAGGTAACATTAAAAGCAGTTTTCGGATCGATCCGGATCAGATTTGAGTTCCGGATTTGTTTGTCTTCAACCTGAACAGCCGGCAATTCTGTAGTTGCAGGCTTCATCGCTTTATTCAATTCAAATCGTTCACCTTTTTGAAGTTTAATTTGTTCGATTGTTGTTTCGAAACCAACATACGACATGGCAATATAAATGTCAACATTAGCCGGAACCTTCAGCTCAAACATTCCCTTTCTATTGGTCATCGTACCGCCCGGCAATCCGGATATAGCCACGTTTACAAGTTCAAGAGGGTGGCCTTTTTCGTCCGTTACCTTTCCGTAAACAACAGCATGTTCCTGTGCATTTACTTGTGCAATTGTGAACAGTGCCAATAGAATGAGTAAATACCGCATGATTCCCAAATAATGAAAATACCTTTTAATCCTGATAATTAATGTAAATTTAGTTGTCACACAAATATGAATCTGATCACCTGAAAATTATTCTTTTTTTCGCTTGAATTTTCCTTCCTTCCAGGCTTTTATAAATTCGGCCCAGGCAAAGGGATTCAAAATGGATATGGGTTGATATTGCCCGCTATAATAAAGCTTTTGATGAACCTGCTGCATCGAGTAGTTAAAATTCATGCTTGCATCCATGGGATAGTTTTCGATCATTTTGCTGAGTTGTGCCATGTCGAGATTTTTCCGTGCACGTTCATAATCATCATCCGGAACATCGAATTTGAGAAAAGCTTCTTTGAATTCTTCTTTCGAAGGCCAGGGGTAGATGACTGTCTGCGTGAGCATGATCGTATCGGATGCCATTATCTGAATCACCGAATAACGGTCACTTTGCATGGTGTCGGGAATAATGTACTGACCCTTTTTAAAACCAATGGCAGAAAAAACAATGGTATCTTCTTTTTGGGCAACAAACGAAAAGTATCCATAATAATCAGCAACGGCTCCCCTCCAAGTTCCTTTGATCTGGATATTTGTATAGGGTACCGGGTTGATGCTGTCAGCTGTTACGACAATTCCTGAGAACTGGATTAAATCTTCATTTTTAACTTGTGCATATAGACTTTGCAGGCAAATGATCAGCAGGTTTATCAACAACAGCGTTTTAAAATTCATCACAGGCAAAAGTAGTTTACTTTGAAATATCTGGAATCAATTTATTTAAACGGCTGCAATTCAAAAATATTTTCACGTTCAGAAGGGATTGCCGGATAAAAAAAATGCTGCTGTCATTACCTCCAGCAGCATTCATACTCATTAAAAAATCTTATTTTAAAAATCCTTTTTCCCGGGCGTCTTTCAGTGCTGCACTGATCCCTTTTTTATTGATCGTGCGGATTCCGGAAGTCGATACTTTCAGCGTAACGAACTGGTTTTCTTCAGGAACAAAGAATTTTTTGGTCTGCAGGTTGGCATAAAATTTCTTTTTTGTCTTGATATTTGAATGGGAAACTTTGTTTCCGTTCATCAACTTTTTTCCTGTTATCTGGCAAATACGTGACATTGCTTTATAATTTACTGTATTACATTTTCTAAAAAGGAGTGCAAAGAACGCAATTATATTTTATATATTCAAAGGAAACTTTAAAATTTTTATTAAACCAAACGTTTGCATGCAATTATAATTAATATCTTTACCTTAGCTGTCGTTTAAATACGCGACTGATTTAATATGATTCAGTTATATAACAGCCGTTTACAAAGAGATGATTCGGTCGTTTGATTTGTCAAATGATTTTAAAAATTCAGCAAAATAAACAACGATGAAAACTGCATTTTCAGGTCTCAGAACTGCAATCTACAAAGTCTCTGATTTACAAAAAGCCAAGGAATGGTATACAAAAATTTTGGGGGAAAAGCCTTATTTTGATGAACCTTTTTATACAGGTTTCAATGTAGGTGGCTATGAACTGGGATTAATGCCCGACGAAAACATAGCCACCGATAAACAGGAAAGTGTTCTGACTTATTGGGGAGTCGATGACGTTGAACTGGTTTATACACATTTAATTGATCTTGGAGCATCTCCGCATGCAGCACCCGAAGATGTAGGCGGAGGAATAAAAGTTGCTACCGTTAAGGATCCCTGGGCCAATATCCTGGGAATTATTTATAATCCGCATTTTAAAATAAAGTAAGGAATCGCTATGGCGGATATTGGAAAAGTTAATACGCTCCGGGTGATCAAAGAGGTGGATTTCGGGGTATACCTTGATGGGGATGAATTAGGTGAAATTTTGTTACCTCAACGCTATGTTCCTGAAGATTATGAACGCACGGGCATGATCGAAGCATTTATTTATCTTGATTCGGAAGACCGCCTGATTGCAACAACAGAAGTACCCTATGCCAGGGTGGATGAATTTGCTTTTTTAAAAGTTATTGCTATAAACAAAATTGGTGCTTTCCTCGACTGGAACCTGCCGAAGGATTTGCTTGTCCCGTACCGCGAACAGAAACAGCCAATGGAGAAAGATAAACGATACATTGTGTATGTTTATCTCGATGAAAAAACTCAACGGATTGTAGCTACATCACGAATCGAAAAGTTTCTTGATTTAACAAAGCCGGATTATACCGAATTTGAAGCTGTTTCGCTGCAGGTTACTGAACAAACCGATCTCGGCTTCAAAGCTATCATCAATAATTCGCACCTCGGGATGCTATATAAGAATGAAGTTTTTCAGCCTGTTGAAACAGGTCAAAAGATCGATGGATTTATAAAAAAAATCAGGGACGATGGCAAAATCGATCTCTGCCTTCAAAAACCGGGGTTTGAAAAAGTGGATGAAGTTTCGGAACGGATCCTGGATTTGCTTAAAAAAGAAGGTGGCTTTCTTCCTGTTAAAGACACCAGTCCACCACATATCATTACAGAACTGTTTGGGGTGAGCAAAAAAACATTTAAAAAAGCAATCGGGAGTTTGTACAAGAATAAACTAATTCGTATTGAACCCGAAGGAATTAAGCTGGTATAAAATAATTATTAAAGCTACAATTCCTTTTTCACAGCGGAAGAGGATATCGTAAAAAAGATCATGAATGTTGAGGAAACGGATGATTATATTTTCAGGGCAAAAACCGGCTGGGCTTTGATCATGAATGCAGGATGGTATGTTGATTATGTAAAGCGGAAGAATAATGTATATTTTTTTGCGACCTGTGTTCGGGGTAATGAATTCAGCATGGAAAATTTTGGACGCTGCCGGATGGAGATCACACGCAAAATTCTAAATGACTTAAAAATTATCTGAAGGATGCGTGCTGTAAACAGTCAACAAATAAAACAAAAACTTTCAGGTGCCATTATTTCTGGATTGATCACTGCCACCTTTATGTATTTTGTATATTACCGTGGATTTCGTTCGATTGCTGCGGGAATTTGTATCGGTGGCGCTGTCTACCTTGGAATTTCGTTTTACTCCGATTATATCGGAAATAAATATCTCCGTAAAACTAACCTTATCCTTGTATGGCTGATCAATTCGCTGGTTCATATTGCGGTAATTTTTTTGGTCGCATGGTTTTTTGTAGGCATCTTCTATCTCAATGGTAATTTCGGCGCTCTGTTTGAGAATTTCAAAAATTTATTCAGCAGCTATTTCATGATCGGATTGGGCTTCGGATTGTTTTTAAGTCTCTTTTTTAATTTCTATTCTATCGTAAGCACAATTATCGGGAAAAACATTTTAGGAAAGCTCTTTATAGGTATGTACCGCAGCCCTATCGAAACAAATCGTGTTTTTATGTTTCTCGATATTACCTCATCGACCACTATTGCTGAAAAGATCGGACCCCTGAAGTTCCTGTCGCTGGTAAACGACTTTTTTTATGACGTGGCCGAAGCGGTTCGGCAAACGAAAGGAGAAATTTATAAGTATGTGGGTGATGAGGCGATCATCACATGGAAAATGAAAGATGCCATTGATAAGGCCAATTGCATCCGCTGCTTTTTCATGATTGATGAAATGATCAACAAAAACGGGCATTTATACCTGAAAAAATACGGATTGATTCCTGAATTTAAGGCCGGTATTCATGGGGGAGTTTCCGTTACCGGGGAACTTGGCTTTACCAAGCGTGAAATTGCTTACATGGGCGATGTGCTCAATACAACTGCACGAATAGAAGAGGCGTGTAAAACTTACAAAGAAAAAACGCTGATTTCAGGAGACCTGATGGATATGATCCAACTTCCCGATAACCTTACTGCCATAGAAGTTGGTTTTGTCAAACTTCGTGGAAAAGAGAATGAAATGAAACTGTTTTCAATTCACTCAGCGTCTGCATAATTGTATTCTACAGCTTTATTTTTGCACAATTCGTGTTTAATAACTTCACATTATTAGATTTTGGATTTCAGTCGAAATAAATTACTTTTCCACAATATTTTGGAGTATATTCGGTTTTTTTTCGACGATTTCAAGATACCCAAATTTGAAAAAATTTATCACATATTCCTTATTTCTTCATCTTTTGGCGTTTACGCCTGGAATTATACTTTCCCAGGGCTGGGATTGCAGTGCTCCGGGCTGCAAGGAGATACCAAGCCACTGGACTGTAAATATAAACACGGGCATGGTGTCTTACTTCGGTGATATCAGCATTTACGATACAGAGCCGTTACAAAAACTGGATCGGGAAAGTGCCGGTGGATGCGGGCTTATTCTTACCCGTTATTTTAAAAGTGGATTTGCTGTTTCCGGACAGTTTTTAGCAGCCAATATGAAAGCAAGCATGGACAGTATTTCTTTCCGAACCCACATTTATGAATATAACCTTCATTGCAGGCTTAATCTTTTGAAAATCTTACATGCAAATTGTGCGGATAAATTTGGCTGGGAAATTTACGCAGGTGTAGGACAGTTTTTCTTTTCCACAACAAACAACAACGACCTTGCCCTGATAAACGATAACAGCACCTATCAGCCGGATAAACCCGAATTTGTTTACTTTTTCGGCAGCGGAATCTCATATCGGATGACCGAAGTTATTTCACTTACTGCTGATCTTGCTCTCCGGCAATGCCAGACCGATCGTCTTGAAAATATAGTCAAGAACCACGATTATGATTATTACTCATATTTAAACGCGGGTATTTCAATTAATGTCGATAAAATATTCAAGCTCAAAAACTATAAAATCAGATAAACGTTGATTTAATATAAATACAAAAAACCAACGATGCAAACCATTTTAGGTGCCGGAGGTGCCATAGGCACTGATTTAGCAAAGGAATTAAAAAAGTACACTAAAGCAATCCGTCTGGTCGGCAGGAATCCGAAGAGCGTGAATAAGGATGATGACCTATTTCCATGTGATTTAACAGTACAGGAAGAGGTGATGAATGCAGTAAAGGGTTCTGAAGTTGTTTACCTTGTCGCGGGATTAAAATACGACACGAAGATTTGGCAATCGACCTGGCCAAAGGTCATGGAGAATGTGATCAATGCCTGCAAAGTTCATAAAGCAAGGCTTGTATTTTTCGACAATATTTACATGTATGATCCGGGTCATTTATCGCATATGACTGAGGAAACGCTGATAAACCCATCAAGTAAGAAAGGAAAGGTAAGGGCAGCACTGGTTCGTATGATCATGGATGAAGTAAAAAATGGATCGCTGGAAGCCCTCATTGCCCGGTCTGCCGATTTTTATGGTCAGGGGATAACTACCAGTGTATTGCTTGAAACCGTTTATAAGAACCTGAAAAAAGGCAAAAAAGCAATTTGGTTCTGCTCACTGAATTTCAAACATTCCTGTACCTATACGCCCGATGCAGCAAAGGCGACAGCAATACTTGGCAACGATAAGAAAGCTTTCGGACAGGTATGGCACATGCCGACTGCGAAAAATCCAATGACAGGTAAAGAATGGATCGAAGCATTTGCAAAGGAAATGAAGATCAAACCCCGGGCACAGGTAGTCCCAATAATACTAATCCGTTTGATGGGCTTGTTTAATCCCATCATGAAGGAGTTTGTAGAAATGATTTATCAGTATGACAGGGATTATATTTTCGACAGCAGTAAATTTGAAAAAGCATACAATTTCAAACCAACTAGTTACTCGGAGGGGATCAGTAAAATTGTAAATCAGTAGAATTTAACAAAGTCCGGTTTATTTCCCGCTATACATTCGGTAATACGTTTCAAAAATCTCTGATCCTTTGTCCACAATTGCATCCTGCTTGTTGCGGTTGGCAATTTGGATTAATTGTTGCAACATGGAAAGGTTCTGCTGTTTCTCATCGTCATAAGCTTTTGAATAATCTCCTTTAAATGCGAAATAATAACCGAGCTGTTCCTCAAATATGTCAAGGAGGCGTGATGCAATTTCATTTCCTTTGGCTGTTTCACCGATTTTGTAGTAACCGTCAACAATCGGAACAGTAAAATAATTGTAAGGGATCGTTTTGTCGGGCATAACTTCAAGTGAGCGATCCATCACAACTTTTGCCGAATCGTTCTTTCCCTCATCAATAAGAGCATTAGAAAGCCTGAAAAAATTGTTTCGCAGATTCATTGCCATTCGCTTATTGGTTTCATCCAAATAGACATGCGGATCATCCATATTGCCGAATTTGAATTTATTGATCAGGTTGTTGTACATAACAGTCGTGTTCACACTTCCGGGCTGGCCGTCTGTCTCAGTGGTTTTAACTGGAACCAAACGATAGGCCAATCCTTCAAGCTGAAAATAATCATCCAATCCGATATAAGCATTGTTACCGGTAGTGATCGCGAAATAGATCGGTCGTTTCCAGTTGTTATGAGAAATCAGATCGAGAACCATGAGGTGACTCTTTGTAATTCCGCTACCTTGAAAATCCCAGGTTATTTCATGTACCATCTTCCCTGCCTGATCCGGAGTCAATGTTCCGGTTTGCATTACTTGAGCCGAATCGATTGTTATCTTGAATTTTTTAGTTGGAAAATATTCAATGGGCCCAACTTGTGATTGCATCGTCAGTTTATCAGGATTACTTTCAAGAATGTCGAATAGTTGCTTCAACTCAACATATCCTTTGATATTATCTTTTTCAATGAAATAAGTATAATTATGCGTTCCCTCTTTATATTGATCCCATGGAAGAGAAAATGGCACAGGGTCGGAGTCATAGACTTTCCGTTTCAATTGATTGATATACCATTCTGTACTCAAAAGACTAAGGTTAATCACCCTGACGTCAGTCCGGATTCCTTCCACCTCCTGCGCATACCACAGCGGGAAAGTATCATTATCACCGTTTGTAAAAAGGATGGCATTCGGCGCACACGAATTCAGGTAATCGCTCGCAATGTCACGTACAGTGTACCTGCCCGAACGGTCATGGTCATTCCAGCCTTCCTCCGCCATGACAACAGGCACCAGCAACAGGCAGGCAGCCGAAACAAGAATAGCGGTAAATTTGGGTTCCAGTTTTGAGGACAATAGATCAAACAGGGCATAAACCCCGATTCCGATCCAGACGGCAAAGGCATAAAAGGAAGCCGCATAGGCATAGTCCCGTTCCCGTGGTTGAGGAGATTGCTGATTCAGGTATACTACGATAGCGATCCCCGTCATGATGAACAACGACAGGATGACGATAAAATTTTTTGAATCTTTTGTCATCTGATAAACCAGACCGATAAGTCCGAGAATGAGCGGCAGCAGGTAAAATTTGTTCGTGGCTTTATTACGTAAGCTCTCAGGCACATCCAGTGCAGGACCGAGTCGTGCTTTATCGAGGATGGGTATTCCGGTGATCCAGTTCCCATTTTTCCGGTCGACCATCCCCTGAACATCGTTTTGCCTTCCTGAAAAATTCCACATAAAATATCGGAAATACATGAAGCTGAGTTGATACCTGAAAAAGAACCGAAGATTTTCGCCGAATGTCGGTTTATTTATGGTTTTTGTTTCACCATATTCATCCTGCGTTTTAACCGGAATCCCCTGCATTTTACTCCAGGCTTTATAATCACGAATGTACCGCGTTTCCGTATTGTTCCACATTCGGGGGAAAATCGTCATGAATTTAGGGTCGTAAACAGGAATGGTCCCTTTCCGGTCATCGATGATCACATATTTACCTTTTTCTAGATTCTTCCGATAAACCGGTGAACCATCGTCGCGGCCGACAACAGGGGCATTAAAATACTGACCATAAAAGATCGGCCAATCTCCGTATTGTTCTCTGTTCATGTACGACAACAGGCTGATGGCATCAGTCGGGTTGTTCTCATCGATTGGGGTATGGACATTTGCCCGGATCACGAGCATCAGAAAAGAAGAGTATCCAATGAGAATAAAAGTAAATGCCCAGATGATGGTGTTCAAAACAACTTTATGCTTTCGCCGACTATATCTCAATCCGTAATAAATTCCGCCAATTAAAAGTACAAAATAGATGATGGTTCCGGAATTAAATGGAAAGCCAAAAACATTTACGAAAAGGAGTTCGAAATAACCCGAAAGTTTCACAACCCAGGGGATGATGCCACTCATTACAAAAGCAAGGATCGCAATCGAAACAATAAAGGTCAGGAACATACCTTTGCGTGAGGTGGTTTTATACTTTTTGAAGTAATAAACAAAGGTAATGGCTGGAATTGCAAGCAGGTTCAACAAGTGAACACCGATCGAAAGTCCCATCATAAAGGCGATAAAAATGAGCCACCGTAACGAATCTTTTTCTTCCATGTTTTCTTCCCACTTTAAAATGGCCCAGAAAACAAGTGCAGTAAAAAAAGAAGACATCGCATATACTTCACCCTCCACCGCCGAGAACCAGAATGAATCAGTAAATGTATAGGCCAGCGATCCAACGATACCGCTTCCAAAAATTGCAAACATCTTTGCTTTTGTCATTTCGCCCGACTTCATTGCAAGCTTTTTGACAAGCATGGTTAATGTCCAGAAAAGGAACAGGATCGTAAATCCGCTTGACAAAGCTGACATTGTATTTACCATCCGGGCGACATGTGCTGTATTACCGAAGGCAAAAAGACTGAAAAACCTGCCGATCATCTGAAATAAAGGTGCTCCCGGAGGATGTCCGACCTGAAGTTTATAGGCCGTCGAAATATATTCGCCGCAATCCCAAAAACTGGCCGTAGGTTCGGAAGTCAAAATATAAACCAGGGAAGCAATGCCGAAAACAATCCAGCCCAGAATGTTGTTAAACCTTTTGTAAGTACCCATTACGATAAATAATTGAAGATGCGAAAGTATAAAATATTAAGTTAGAAGAATGAAAGGTCATACACAAAAGCACGGAAGATTTTTGACAATATAAATAATTGGATATTTTTGCATCGCAAACTTAAAAACCATTGTAACATGCTGAAACTTGTTTTGATCCGCCACGGAGAAAGTACCTGGAATAAGGAAAATAAATTCACCGGCTGGACGAATGTTCCGCTTTCGGAAAAAGGAGTGGAAGAAGCAATAAAAGCCGGAAAAACATTAAAGGAAAAAGGATACAAATTCAAAGTCGCGTATACTTCCTATCTTGACAGGGCCATTAAAACGCTTTGGCTCATTCTGGAGGAAATGGATTTGATGTGGATCCCTGTTTACAATTCCTGGCGACTGAATGAAAAACATTATGGCAATCTGCAGGGGCTCAATAAAATTGAGATGGTTGAAAAGTTTGGCGAGGAGCAGGTGATGAAATGGCGGCGAAGCTACGACTCAGCACCGCCGCCCATTCCGGAAAATGATAAACGGCATCCGAAATACGACCCGCGGTATGCCGATCTTTCACCAGACGAAATTCCTTCGACGGAAGCACTGAAAAATACGGAAGAACGCATCGTGCCTTACTGGAAAAGCGATATCTCAAAGTCGTTGCGTGAACATGGGGAAATTTTAGTTGCTGCTCATGGGAACAGCCTTCGCGGCATCGTGAAATACCTGAAAGATATGGATCCACAGGAAATTCTTACATTTAATATCCCAACCGGTATACCCTACGTCTTTGAATTTGATGATCAGATGAACCTGTTAAAGGATTATTTTATCGGTGATCCGGATGAAATTAAAAAACTTATGGACCAGGTAGCTAATCAGGCAAAGAAAAAATAATATGAAGCAGGGTAAATATATTCCTGAAACCCCAAAGAATCCAAATTACGAACATAAAAGAATACTCCGGTAACCTCTGAAATCCTGATACCGTTAAACCCATATGCCCGATTTGAACACGACAAAGAAAATATTAACATGAGAGAACGCTGGGTGATCCCCGATATACACGGATGTGCCAAAACCCTTAGAGCACTTATTGAAGAATTGATAAAACCTTCAAAACACGACTGGCTCTATTTTTTGGGGGATTATATCGACAGAGGCCCTTCATCGAAAGAAGTGATCGACTACCTGATGTTTTTAAAAAAAGAAGATTACAATATCAGGACCTTGATGGGAAACCACGAAGAATATCTGCTCAATGCAGTTGAAGAGGAAATGAACCTGAAAAGTGTTATGGGGTTCAAACAAAAAAACAAAACCAAGAAAGCCTGGCTTTTTCATGGTGGTAAAGCAACCATGGAAAATTTCAAGATCAGTGATTTAAAAAGTTTTCCTGAAGAATACCTGGACTGGATGCGATCACTGGAATATTATATCGAACTCGACCAATTTCTGCTTGTGCATGCCGGGTTTAATTTCTCAAAAGACAATCCGTTTGATGATAAACATTCGATGCTTTGGATCAGGGACTATGAAATTGTGCCTGAAAAAATCGCCAACAAACGGATCATTCACGGGCATGTACCGGTAAATCTCGAATTTATCGATTTAAGCATCAAAAATAAATCATACAATTTTATCGATCTTGATAACGGCTGTTACGTGACTAATCGCGACGGATTCGGGAATCTGGTCGCGCTTGAATTAAATTCCCTTGAATATAGAGTTCAATTCAACCTTGACTTCTAGAGAAGCAAGTATTCGAACGAGGGATAACCTTTATCGCCATTACTGTTATAAAAACTCACAAACCTCAGTTTAAAGTAAATTCCTGCAGAAGTCCGGATGAGGTAGGTCCTGCCTTTCACAATTTCATAATAGACATTTCCGGTGTTTACATCGCCTTTAAGTTCTTTCCAATCGTAACCGATAGCATCAGCAGATTTGGAATAATTCAGTGAAGCTGCATAGCTGAGATCAATGTTTTCAAAACTCTGAGTCGTATCAACAGCAATTTCTTCATTACCGTAATTTAAAAGAACTCCTGTAACAAGGTAAGGATAGGGATCACCCGCTGTTGTGAACAACAATGTGGTATATTGTGTAAAAAAGAGATCCCAGGAATCACTCACAGGCTCAAAATCAACTTGCTGGCCGCCATTTTCAAATGAAAACTGTGTATAATTTACACCTTCCATTTTTTGAATCCTGAATTCCTGCTGATTGTCACCGTTCATATCGGAATAGACAAACCTGAATTCATTAAAGTCAACTTTCAAAAATGCGATCTTTTTTAATCCCCTTACATTCCCAAGATGATTGTAACCCCGGTTTATCACATAAACATTGTTTGTGTAAACCGTATCCGCGCCATTGATCGCAAGCCATTTCCCGATGGCAGTTGAATCCGGGTTTCCATCCGATTTATCGAACTTCCAGTTCAGGCCTGTTGTATCTGAAACAGCAGAAAGGTCTTTAATACCTGTATTTCCAGCTACCATAAATTCGGACGTATTTAAACGAATATGCCATGCCGAATCGGCACACTCAAATTCCAGATCCCAGTCGTTTTTGTCGTTTTGCTCGGTGATCTCGCCTTTCACCAAATCGAAATAAGCCTGGTACTGATAATACTGGTTCATTTCAATTGTGGATGTTTGTATTGTTGATGCAGGCAACCGTTCGTCTTCCTTAAAGCATGAAGAGACGATAAGCATTGTTGCCAGGATGAGTATGATATACGAGATTTTTTGCATGTTAAAACTTTTGGAATGTATAGGAAACCCGTGCAAAAAATGTCCTGCCGTACCCGATAAGTGCACTGTCACCACCCGAATGTATGCCCCCTCCGCCACCTATAGCCGGAATCGATTTATTATTAAATAAATTTTTAACACCGACGGAAACCTGGAGTGAGCGGTTCAGCAAATTTTTGATAACAGAAATATCCATCGTATGATAATCCTTGATATAACCTTCTTTCAGGTTCCCAAGCGCATCAACAAAATATTGAGGCATTTTTCCGGTATATTTATAAAACAGCGAAATATCCATCGCATATTTTACAAGGCTGTATCGTATGCTGCTATTTATATCCGATGTATAGAAGAACGACTTCGCGAGTTTAATTTCCTGGTCAAGGACATTTTTTCTTCCGGTTTCCACAAAACCTGCTTTAAATTTCAAGTGTGGGTAAAGGCTGAAATCAAAACTCACCTGTACCCCTTTTGATATGTAATTATCAATGTTGATATATGAGTACAGTTTATTGGTAACCTGGGCCAGTGTAATGATATTGTTGATTTTGTTGTAAAATACATCGACCGAACCGCCTATTGTTTTTTTACCAATTTCTTTGGAATAATCTGCCGAAAGGTCAACATTATGCGAATCTTCAGCTTTTAAATTTTCATTTCCCTTGATATTGTGGTTCACATCAAAGAAATAAAGGTAAAGTTCCTTCAGCGATGGCGAACGAAATCCCCGCGAATAGGAAGCCCTGATATTTGTATTTTCGACCATGTTCCACTTTACATTCAATGAATAGATCAGCGGAGCCGTGTATTTTGTATTGTAGATATACCGAAAGCCCGGCTGAATGGTAAACGTTGACAGCGGATCGTATTTTAAGCTGAGAAATGCAGCATAGTCCCCGATCTCCTGGTGGTTATCTGTTATTTTTCTTCCCGAACCATTTTCGATATTCACATCCAGTCCGAATTGATAATTGATTTTGCTGATATCGGTGCTTTTGCTGATGATCGCCCGGGCAATGATATCATTAAATTTTGTCGTATCCTGATCGCCTTCATTGGTTGTCAGGTTCTTCTGCAGTGTCGAAAGGTCTTTAAAATATGTATTCTTAACACGGCTGTAATTCGAATAAGCACCTGTAATATTCAAATACCTTACCTTACCGATTTTTGAGTTGAAATCGATTGAATTGGTAAAACGCTGGGTTGTGAAATAGCTGTCGATGGCAAAATGCGGTTCAATGATATCACCTTTGTTCCACAACAATTCATTGAAATACTGTGAAGAGAGTTTCAGTTTATAATTCGGATGACCGTAAATATAATAACCATCGAACGTATACTGTCTTTTCGGTTTCCAATCCAGTGCTCTATATCCACCGGTTTGAGTATATCCCTGAAAAAAATTGCGGCCACCCGAAAACGAAAAAACATTCCTTTTTTCTTTTATCGATGCAGCGCCATTGAAATTGAACTGATTTGACGATTCGTAATAACTATTGAAGCTGGCCTGCAATTTTGTATTTTTATTTTCTTTGGTAATAATATTTACAACTCCGGCCAGGGCATTGCTTCCGTAAATTACCGACATGGGACCTTCAATAAGTTCTACATGATCGACATTGTTGAGATTTAACTGGTCGAGATCAATATTCCCATTTAACCTGCCGATTACAGGAACCCCGTCGATAAGAAATTTCACATTTTCGCCACTTAACCCCCGGATGCTCATACTTGAACCGAGAGCACCGTCCTGTGTCAACCGGATACTTAATTCGTCCGAAAAAAGATCGGCCAGATTATTGGCTGCTTTTTGTTTAATTTGTTTTGCCCCAATCACCCTGACTTTATAAATTGATTTATCAACCGGTTGAGGCGAATACTGTGCTGTTACCACAACTTCATCCATATCGATGGCCGTTGGAGCAAGCTTCAGTGTCGCTGATTGTCCTGGGGAAACAGTATCAAACAAGGTTTTATAACCAACAAATGTAATAGCCGCAACAGACCGTTCAGTGCAAATGTTCGGCACTTCTCCTTTTTCATCGGTCAGTTCATGCGCTTGCTGTCCGTTTTTCAGCGATTCAAAACACACATGAGCATACTGAACCGGCTCATGTGTCTTTTGATCGATGATTTTAAGTTTGGCCTGCTGTCCGTGCACAATACCACCACAGAGCAAACAAAAAAATAATGTAATACTATAGTTAATTTCTCTGAAAAATCTCATCAGTTATGAATGATCAGCTTCTGTACTGCTTTTGAATTATCGGAAAGTAGCGACACGACATATACTCCTGGTTCAAACTTATCCACAGGGATCGTCAGTGAACTTTCACCAAAAAGTTTAGTTTCGAAGACTGCCTTGCCGGTAATGTCAGAAACCACAAGGTTATTCCATTTTTGATTTCCTGCAAGCTGTATTGTGGCTGCTCCTGAAGCAGGATTCGGATAAATAGTAAATTCGTCAATTGCAGTTATTTCGGGTACTGCAGCAGCCGAAACATGAGTTTTTGTGAATATGGCTTTGCCAACGGTATAGTCAAAGGAATTGAAAACAAGCTTGTAAACATCCATTTGACGGTTCATCACGAAAAATACAAGTGAATCTTCAACTACGTACGTTAAATTAGTCATGTCAAAATGTTTCCAGTCATACCCGATAGGAGCTTTTAGTCGAATCCATCGGAGCAGCAGACCAATCAGAATAGGATGGACTTACCTGTGCAAATCGGTTGGCTGGTACATCAATGTTTTGAAAAACACCTGTAACAGGATAAGGTGTGCCCTGTACAATTCCACTATATTTGGTAAACAAAATATCCCACGACGCTGTATCCGGATCGCGATCCAGAACCTGCTGATTATCCATTGAATAATAAACAAAATTCTTTGATAGATAGGGATTGCAGTTAAGCGTATCCATCACCTCATTCGAACCATCAAGATTCGCATACCTGAAATAATATGTATTGCCTTCAGAGAATTTTTTTCATCAGCCAAAACTTTTTATATACCGATTCAGAAAGTTTCATAATAAAAATAGAATCGCCCACCACATTGTGGTTTATCCCGTTGTAAACGCCCCATCCATAATCGGGATGACCTTTAGCATTGCGGTCGAATGCACCGTTTTCCCAGTCATCAAGCGAATTGTACATGCCAGGCCATGTAGAAAGTCCAGATGTATCTACCGAATTCCACCCTGACGTATCGGCTTTGGGATAGGTATAAAGGACAATTCCTTTCCCGTCGTTTATCATCACTCCTGCTGAAAAAACAGGTGTAAAAAACGCAATATCCCAATTTGTACGGTCGACTGTTTTAACTGTGCCGTTCTGAAAGCTGTAATATACGTCATTTGCATAGCCTGCTCCCATTGTTATGGAATCGGTAACCTGGGCATTAGATCGTTGTGCTAATCATCGTTGCGATTGCAACAATTACAATACTTGTAAATTGATATAAATGTCTCATTTTTATTTGATTTTTGTGAAATTTAAATTTGACTTGTGAAATAATAAACAACTACCGATGTCCTCATTCGGATACCGATCGTTCATAAAACCAAGGAAATAATTGTCAGGCTAGAGGTGGAGCCCGTAAAGCTCCATTGAGAATGTATTCGGGTATTAAAGAGTCGAAAATATTTCTGGAGAAAATCGACTCAGTGGACAAATTGAATGAAAATATTCCTGAGGCTGAATCGATCGAACAGGCACTCCGGTCATATATCTTATACTGATGATCCTTTTTATCAGTAAGCTGAATGGTTTTTCTCGAATCATTATCAGCCGATTTAAGAAATTGCACCTGCCACAAATCCACCGTCTTGTGAAAGACATAATGCTCGTGAAACTCAATCAGCGAATAAATAAATATCCACGCTATTGAAAAGCTTACAAGCAATGTTATCGATCTGTAAAAGATGTTCTTCATCAATTTTTTCGTTATTTGTGAATTAAATAACGCGGCAAATATATAGGTATATTTTTAAATTTAACATCGAATTGCAATAAATATTAATTATAAATAATTGCTTTCAATATAAGTCTGCAATCAAGGATGAAACGTAAAAACAGGGAGAGAATTATTTTTATTAACGCGATTCGATCATTAAATCCAGCAATTTGCTGCCGGCATCCGAAATTACGGAACCGGGCCCAAAAATTGCCAGTACCCCGGCTTTGTAAAGGAAGTCATAATCCTGCACTGGGATCACCCCACCAACGATAACCATGATATCGTCACGGCCCAACCTTGCAAGCTCATTAATAACCAACGGAACAAGTGTTTTATGCCCGGCTGCAAGGCTTGAGATTCCGAGTATATGGACATCATTCTCAACGGCTTGCTTTGCCGCTTCTTCCGGTGTCTGGAAGAGTGGACCGATGTCAACATCAAATCCGATATCAGCAAAACCGGTTGAGACAACCTTAGAGCCGCGATCGTGCCCATCCTGACCTAATTTTGCAACCATGATCCGCGGTCTCCTGCCTTCCATTTCTGCAAATTTATTCGGCACGCTCTACGGCTTTTTTAAAGCTTTCGTCCCCTTTTCTTTCGGATGAATAAACGCCGGAAATCGTTTTTATTTCTGCCTTATACCTTCCAAAAACTTTTTCCATAGCGAAGGATATTTCTCCAAGGCTTGCCCGTTTTTGTGCAGCATCAACAGCCAGTTCCAATAGGTTTCCTTTCCCCGTTTCACAGGCTTTTGTAATAGCATCGAGACTGTTTTGAACGTCCTGCTCATTTCGTTCGGCTTTTAATTTTTTGAACTTTTAATCTGTGCGTCCCGCACAGCCGTATTGTCAACTTCCAGTATTTCAATCGGATCTTCTTTTTCCAGGCGGTATTTATTAACTCCGACAATTGTATCCTTCCCTGCGTCAATTCTTGCCTGCTTTCGTGCCGCTGCTTCTTCAATACGCATTTTGGGAACACCAGTTTCAATGGCTTTTGCCATGCCACCCAATTTTTCAATCTTCATGATCAGATCCCAGGCTTTGTGCGCCAATTCATGTGTTAGCGATTCAACATAATATGAACCGGCCCACGGATCGATCGAGCGACAGATTTCGGTTTCCTCCTGAATGTACATCTGTGTATTTCGTGCAATCCGCGCCGAAAAATCTGTGGGTAATGCGATTGCTTCATCAAGTGCATTGGTGTGCAAAGTTTGTGTATGTCCCAGAACGGCTGCCATGGCCTCAATGCAGGTACGTGCTACATTATTAAACGGATCCTGCTCCGTTAACTACCAGCCCGATGTTTGCGAGTGTGTACGTAATGCCATCGATTTTGGGTTTTTAGGATTAAACTGTTTCACAATTTTTGCCCAAAACATTCGCGCGGCACGCATTTTAGCAATTTCCATAAAATGGTTCATCCCAATGGCCCAGAAAAATGATAAACGCGGGGCAAATGCATCAATGTCCAGTCCGGCTTTGATTCCTGTTCGCAGGTAATCCAATCCATCAGCCAATGTATAAGCCATTTCAATGATCAGCAGTTGCACCAGCTTCCTGCATGTGGTAACCCGAAATGCTGAAATGGAGTTGAAACTTCGGCATTTTCTTCGAAGTGAATTCAAAAATATCGGCAATGATTTTCATCGAGAATTCGGCGGATAGATGTAAGTGTTCCGCACCATAAATTCCTTCAGAATATCATTTTGAATGGTTCCTGAAATCTGATCATAGCTCACACCCTGTTCCAGGCCAGTAACAATGTAAAATGCCATAACCGGAATCACGGCACCGTTCATAGTCATCGAAACCGACATTTTGTCCAGCGGAATCTCATCGAACAGGATTTTCATGTCGAGCATTGAATCCATTGCCACACCGGCTTTCCCTACATCGCCCACGACACGCGGATGATCTGAATCATAACCCCGGTGTGTAGCCAGGTCAAAAGCGATAGAAAGTCCTTTTTGTCCTGCAGCCAGATTTCTGCGGTAAAATGCATTTGATTCTTCGGCAGTCGAAAAACCTGCATACTGTCGAATCGTCCAGGGACGCATGGCATACATGGCTGAATACGGGCCACGAAGATAAGGCGGAATTCCTGCGGCATAATTAAGATGTTCCATGCCCGCCAGATCATCAACAGTGTAAACAGGTTTTATAGGAATATTTTCTGCCGGTAACCAAACCCTGGCCGAAGAAACATCCTGATTCAAAAGCTCAGTGCTAATTGATTTTTTAGACTTTGACTTTATATTTATAGTATGGAAATTCGGTTTCATTTATCTGGCTTTCAAATTCACGCATCAATTTTTAATAATTTTTGAAATAGCTGCAAACTTTCCGGCATATTTGATTTTGCATGGATAAAATAGTTTATGCCTTTTTGCTTCAACGCTTCAATAGATGCCTTTGGATAGCCAGCCACAACAACGATGGCTTTATTTTTCAGCAAATCATATATTTTTGGAGCAATGTCTGCATACTCTTCATCCGAACTACAAATGACTGCAATTTCCGCCTGCGATTTTACAAAGGCATCAACTGCTTCTTTTACCGATTTAAACCCAAAATTATCGATCACTTCAAACCCGGCACAGGCAAAAAAATTAGATGCAAATAAGGAACGGACTCTTCTTTTAGCCGGATTTCCGACTGTCAGCATAAATGCCCGGGGACGCTTGTTCTTCAAGGCATAACTGTCGGTTCTAAACCGGATTTCTTCGAAAACTTCTGCACCCCGGTAGGGTTTTATTGGTTCTGCTTCCGGATTATTTTCAATATTAATCTTCTTTCGCAAAGTTGAAATTTTGCTTTCTTTTTTGATGGTTTCATGGAAATCGGGGTAATGATTGGTACCCAATAAAATCTCTTCTCGCACAGCAAGTGATTTCTTCTTCTTGTCAGTTGTTTCCTTGATCTTATGCTGAATAAAACCAGTCCTGAAGGCTTCAATAAAACCACCCTTTTCCTGTATTTCAAGGAAAATCTTCCATGTTTGGCCGGCTAACAAATCAGTAAGATTTTCTACATAATAAGAACCTGCAGAAGGATCGATGACTTTATCGAAGTACGATTCTTCTTTAAGCAAAAGCTGTTGGTTACGGGCGATCCTTTCTGAAAATTCGGATGATGTTTCGTAAGCTGAATTGAACGGAGCCACAGTCAGTGAATCCGCTCCGCCAATAATGGCCGACATGGATTCGGTGGTTGAGCGGAGCAGGTTCACATAGGGATCGTAAACCGTTTGATTCCATCTTCCTGTACTGGCATGAATGTGCATATGTGCTTTCCCCTCCGTAGCTGGTCCGTAAGCTTTCACAATATGTGCCCACAGCAGACGTGCAGCCCTTAGTTTGGCAATTTCCATGAAATAATCCGAACCAACGGCAAAATGAAATTTCATCCGGGGCGCAATATCGTTGACCGAAACGCCCCTTTCGGTCAGTTGCGTCAGATAACTCGTTCCCTGCGCCAGGCTAAAGGCAAGCTCTCCAACAATTGATGAACCTGCACTTTGATAATTTGTACCGTTTATAGTTATCACTTTGTAGTTAGGGAGATAACCAGCTTCACTGATCATTTGCTTTGCCAGATCAAAAGAGGATTCATGGAATTTACCATTTAGAACGAAACTGCCAAGCGGGTCAAAGTCGACCGAACCGAAAATCATTTCCGGATCACGGTTGTATTTTTTAACAAGCGCCACCAAATGTTGGACAATTCTCTGAGAATTCTGAGGACAAATAAAATTGAGCTCCACTGCATCGGCATAGATATTTTCACACAGCTTTTCAATTTCATTTTGGGTAGGATCAAATTTCGGATCAAAAATAAAACCCAGTGAATTCACGCCTTTCATCAGGATATCCAGCGCTTTTTTATTTGCTTTTGCAATGGTATCAACAGGGATATCCTGCCGTATGTACCAGTCATTCTTTGGTTTTTTGATGCCTCTCACAAACGGAAATTCTCCCGGTAAAACGCTCAGATAATCAAGTCCTGAGAGATTTTCTTTACGGTAATATGGTTTAACATCAAATCCTTCGTTGGTTTTCCAAACCAGTTTCTTTTCGTAATCTGCACCCTTCAAGTCACGATGGATTGCCTTTTCCCAATCTTCCGTGCTTACCGGAGGAAATTCGGTGAATAACTTTTTCTTATTTTCTTTTTGACCCATCAACAGTGTTTGCTCTACTATTTTAACAATCAGTTCAAAAAAGTGCCTAAAATTACATTTTAATTTTCGAACAGGATTATGTAGTCATATCCTGGAATTTTAATTTTAAATCATAATATGGATAAATAGAGGATCAATTAACAATGATTTTTCGGGTAGAAAACAATTTATTATCCAGGTAAATGGCGACCAGAAATGTACCTTTTCTTCTCATAAAATCAGGAACCGTAAAAGTTGCTTTCAATTTTTCTTCCGGCTCTATTTCATGAAGGATCATCTTGTCTATTTTTCCACCGGGATCGAAAGCTATGATTTTGACATCACATCGCGAAGGAATTTCACATTCCAACGTGAACTGGTCATGAACAGGATTAGGATAGATTTTTATTTTGTTCTCAACTGGTTTCTGGTGATCTGAAGTTCCTGCCCCGGGTTCAGGATTGTAAACGGCCCTCCAGCCTAAACCAGTAATTCCTGCATCAGAATGAAATTTCAAAGTAAATGAATTTCCTGAAGATTGAATCAGACCCGGTAATGCATTGCCCGAAAAACTACCTGCCAACGGATAATTGATATCCGGCCCGTCGTAAATCCACAACGAATCATTACCGGATTCGGTACCGAAACTGTTAAAAAAAAGACCGATCGTCGTATCTGATGGAACGGTGATCGTGTAAGTATAAGTTTCATTGTTATAATAATTGAATGCAGGGCCCCCTGAATCAAAAATCGTATCTGACAAAACCGGTTCGGCTTCGGTTGAAAATTTATCCCCTATCAAATCCCAGAGTTCATCGTAACCATTGTCATAACCTAACGCCCAAATACCGATTCCGGCGAGTTTCCTGCGGTTCACTACATCGTATTTCTTCCCCAGACTATAAGGATCTTCCATAAAACACTGGTGCCAACCGTTCACTTCAAAAGAATAATAAGGTGAAAAACTATTGGCTTCAAAAAGTTTATTTTCTGTTGTATAGTATCCGGAAGCGTTATACCGAATATTTGCATACGTATAGGCAGTCCCTGATCCTGTTGCACCAGCGGGTGCATACTGTCCGGCTGTTGGCCATTGCCGGGCATAATAAGGAATACCCGCAAAAACCTTAGAGCCGGGGACACCCTGCGACTGATAGTACGAAATGGTTTTTGAGAGACTATAATCGTAGTTCCCGGTCATCGTGTAAAGCGGGGAAACTGGTCCTGCCTGCGAGCTTCCGTTCCAATAATAATCGTAACACATCACCATAAAAAAGTCGATGTCAGTATTCAAGGCAGGAATGTCGAAGGTTCCGCTCCAGTTGACTGCCGGAGCAGCAATGCTGACTTCTCCTTCGGGTATGGCTGTGTGGAACTGACTGCTAAGATCGTTCATAAATGCAGTAAAAGCACCACCGAGTGAAGAAGGAAGTGCCTCCACATCCATATTAACCCCATTTGCACCTCTTGAGCTGACAAGGTCAATGATATTTGTAATCAATGTTTGTTGTGAACCGGGACTTCCAA
This sequence comes from uncultured Bacteroidales bacterium, assembly GCA_963764475.1. Lineage (GTDB taxonomy): Bacteria > Bacteroidota > Bacteroidia > Bacteroidales > JAADJA01 > JAADJA01. The sequence continues at coordinate 31,444 of CAVXTE010000062.1, read as the reverse complement.
AAAACTGTGAATGTCCGGAAAACAATGTTACGCATAAATGAACCCTCACTCCATTAGCAATCGCCGAGTCAATTGCAGGAGAAGTTTCCCATTCGTGAACCGTAACCGGCTCTCCGGTTGCAGGATCAACCTCGTAGGAGAAATAACATAAATCGGAAAGCAGGTCCCAGTGGTAATTCAAATAATTACTCCCTCCCCAGTAAGGATGATAACCGAAAACTCTTTTATCAAGCGTATACTTTTCTTTTTGGGTTCCAGAATAAATGCCTTTAAACCCATTGAGTGAATCGTATTGAGAACTGGTATTGAAACCCATTTTATCGTAACGTTCCGACTCTTCCTGATGAATGGATTTGAATGAACCATCCTGCGAAAACCCATAAGAAATGATAGAAAGGAATAGTATTAAAATAGTCAACCGATTTTTCATCTGATCAATAGTTTACCGTTAAGTTCGATCGTTTTCCCGCTTATCCTTACGAAATAGATTCCGGGTTTCAATTTTCCTTTGTTCAAAATGATTTGTCTTTGACCAGCAGGGTTTTCAGCATAATTCCTTTTGATTACAAGTGTACCGTATGAATCAAAAACACAGAAGATCAAATTTTGAGATTTGTCCAGATAAAAAGTTAGTGTAGTTTGATCAGTAAAAGGATTTGGAGCGATTTTGAAATAATGGGTTTTGTTCATCATCTCAGGTAGTCCAATCGTATCGCACGGAATGTACGGCCCTCCCGGTGAGCCACCGATACAACCCGAAAACCAGTTTCCTCCGTCACTTAAATCTCCGAGAGGGTTTAACAATTCGATGGTTTTTCCGGTGCCATCAGCATCAACCGGCCAGGGCGGCTGGTTTGAATAATTCATTGAAAGCATTAAATTGTCCTGTGGATCAAACAACCGCAATTCCTCACCTTCATTTGCCAGCCCGAATTCGAAAGGACCTGTTTTACTCTGGACATCCGAATAAACATTGCTAAATTTTGACGAATCCTGAAAAAGAACGAGGTAGCCACCATTTTCCAGAATCGTTTCATCAGGAATCACAAAAGCATGATTGTCGTTCCCATCCCTGAAAATCCAGTTTCCAAGGTTTAGCTGAACTGTATCGGTATTCCACAGTTCGATCCAGTCGCCGGCATCAAGTGTATCCGCCGAACGGTAATTAATTTCATTGAAAACTATTCCCGGCGTTTTAGGAGGAATTATTTTGGAAAAAAATGCCTTGAAAATGACATTTGTATCCACATTAATTACTACGTCCTGTTTCAGGGTATCGTTACCTGAAAGTACCAGGTTCGGGGCCCAGTGAGAAAATTGATACCCGGAATCCGCTATCGCCGATAATTCGACAGGATTACCATTAAAATATATTCCTTCCCATGGCAGCGAATCCGGAATAATTGAATTCAGCCGGATTGTGCCATGTACAATCGAATCGACATCCAGGCCAATGGTAACAAGGTTTTCCAGGCCGAATTCGGCCAGATAATGTTGCCAAACATAACCCAATCTATTGGCGGCAAAATAATTCATCCCGTCAATGTTGGATTCCCAGCTTGCGATGCTTCCGCCCCAACGCTCCATATGTGCCGGCATTTCCGGTTCAATACGTTCCTTAACTTGTTCAATTTCATTGAGAATATTGGCTGGCAGGAGCACCGTGTTGAACATATCCGCACTCCGGTTAATGAAATATCGTTTGTAGTTTTCATTTTGAAGCAATCGCCTTAAAATTGTATGATTATCGCAATACGGAATATAGGAATGCAGAATCCTGTAAAGCTCATTATTCCCAGGATACGACCATAAACCAAGACCGGGATCAATATCGGTAATGATGTACCGCCACCGGGATGTATCATCGTTTTTTCTCCAGTATTTGATGTTGTTGTTCGGCCAGTCGGGATTGATAAAATACATTTCTGCAATAAAATAATCCGTAAAATTTTGCAGGTCGATCAGTTTAGAAACAGAATCATATGCTACCGAATCCATGACCGGCAGATTTTTTATATAATCGATCATTTTAGCATAATGATCATACCCCCCTTCAATCTGAATAATATTTACACTCAGGATTTGGATGCTGTCCTCATCGATTCCGAAATTTTCGTTAACGTAGAATTTATCAATTTTCTCCCTGATATTATGGATTCCCCAATATTGGCCGTTCAGGAAAACTACGGCCGGCTGGTAATCCTGCATATCGATGGCCGTTTTTTTCTGTACGATCTTATGGATCACTGCGTCTCTGAAATGCGTTACATTGTAGTCCTGTCCGGAATTGCGCAGAACGATCCTTCTGAAACGACTGATGTTTTTATCTTTGAATAACTTATAATTTATTTCAGACTGATCGTATTTGCCGCTGGTATTAATACGCAAGCTTTTCATCGGGTATGCGCGCGACCATCCGCCATGGATCATGATATCGGCATCCAGTTCAAATCCCTGGGTATGGTTTTCATCAAAATACTCGATGTGGCTTTTCTTTTCCCATTCCTGCCAAAAATTGGCTCCTTTATATGGAAATGTGCTGCTGGCATTGGGTCCCAAAACATAAATCCCGTCATTCCAATCCCAAAGATCATGTGGATTTAAACTCACCGATACAACAGGCAATGTTGTTGAATATCCGATGACGTATGTGTTTGAAGTAACTTTCCCCGGCAACAAGCCGGTCTTATAAACTTGTGCTTTTATAACAATAATTGAATCGATTGAAACGGGCACCTGATAAATAGCGGAAGTATCGGTTACCCAACTACCGTCAAGTGTATACCGGATGGTGTCCCCCTGTTCAAAATTTGCAAATCCCACCTGAACCGGATTGTTATAAAACCCAGCATCAATATTAAATTGCGGTTCTTTGGTATAACCCGAACAGGCAAAAGCCGGTTCATTCTGCAAACCTGGAGATGGCGTTGAAAAATACTTCCAGATGATACTTCCATCGGTAAGCCGACCATATGATTGATCGCTCTGAAGATAAGGGAACTCAGCAATATCAGCTATATTTCCTGAAGAATCAGATAGAATCAGGCTTTCCCCCTGTGAAGTTAGACTGAAGTTTGTATGCAGATAAATTGGCCTGTTGCCGAACCATTCGGGAACCTCATTGTAATTGAATTCGGTTGAATTGACACCTACAGTGAGAAACGGTATCAGTGAAGAATTACCGTAATTGGCCCAGGCATTTAAACCCTGAATGGCCAGCACATTTTCTCCCTGATGAATCACAGATCTGAATGTTTGCATGTCGATTCTGAATTCCTCCGGAAGAAGACCCTGAAACATCCCGGCATAATGTTCGTGATATGCAATGTCATACCAGGCTTCAATTTTTCCTTTCCATCCGATATTGGCCCGTGCTATTTCAACACCATTCAAATAAGCAACAAAGGCATCATCATAATCAACATGCAGAATGGCAAATGAAATGGCTGCGGTATCTGCAATTGTGAAAATACGCCTGATATAAACCGTTGCCACTGTATCCGGTAAAACTGTTCCGTCATCGCCGTCTCCCCTGCCAAAGCCACCCGGTCCTTCCGGCCAACCCGAATCATCAAAATCGAGATTTTTCCAGCTTGCATCAGGTTCGCAATCAGGGATCCAGTATTTCCAGATATCTCCGGCATAAATGATTGTTTCCCAATGGTCGACAATCGCTTTGCGATTCAATGCATCGGTAAAAATGACTAAATGCGAATCGGGCTGCAATTCAAGCGACGGGAAACTCCATTTAGCAGGATTTTCAAGATCATCTGAAATTTTCCAATTCAGAAGATTTATGGGTTCATTACCGGAATTATACAGTTCAATCCAGTCTGGGTATTTATTGTCTTCATCTGAAATGGTACAGGAATTCCTGCTGCAGATCTCATTGATCATAACCTGGCTGCTGCAAATAATCGAACTGAAGAATAAAACTCCAGCTATGAATGGTTTATATAACCTGACGTTGTACAATCCCTGCAATATTATTATGAATTTCCTGCAAAATGAATTTACAAATATACGATTCAGCACAAAAAGCTTAACACGCAAATCAAAAAAACATTAGCCGATTTGTCAATCTGCACATTATAATTTAATCACAACCGTTAACCCTAAGTAAAATATTTAAAAACGAACGATACATCCATCAAAATTGCACTGCATTTACGATGATACAGAGGATTGTGAATTAATCAATTCAAATAAAAAACGGGTTCTAAATAAACCAGATGATAGTTTTAACTGTTAAAACTGATTAGATTACCTTTTTGAAAAAGTTGAAAATAACGTTAAATTTTACTATTTTTGCACCCCTTTAGATTACAATAACTTACTTTAAGTAATGGAAAAAGCCAAGATATTATTCATCGCGCAGGAGATAATTCCTTACCTTCAGGAAAGCCCGATGGGAACCATATGCAGATATCTGCCACAGGGAACCCAGGAACGGGGAAAGGAAATCCGGACATTTATGCCTCGGTTTGGTAATATCAATGAACGCAGAAATCAACTGCATGAAGTTATCCGGTTATCCGGTATGAATTTGATCATCAATGATAATGACCACCCCCTCATCATAAAAGTCGCCTCCATACAGCAAGCCCGCATGCAAATCTACTTTATCGATAACGAAGACTATTTTCAGCGGAAGTTTACGATTAAAGATAAAAATGAAAAATTTTACTCCGATAATGATGAAAGAGCTATCTTTTTTTCAAGGGGAGTTTTGGAAACGGTGAAAAAACTGGGTTGGGCACCGGACATTATTCATTGTCATGGTTGGATGTCGAGCCTGATCCCGATATATGTGAAAAAAGCATTCAAGGATAACCCGCTTTTTACCGACGCGAAAGTCATTTATTCCATTTATAATGATGAATTCTCTGAAACGCTGAGCAATGATTTTTCAAAAAAAATAAAGTTGGATGGCATTACCAACAAAGACCTTTCCTATTACAGTGAACCGAATTTTTTAAACATGACAAAAGCTGCTATTGATTTTTCGGATGCTGTAATCGAAGGAGTAGAAAATATTAACCCTGAAATCAAATCTTATTTGAAAAAGTCAGGTAAGAAAAAACTCGACCATCAGTCGATTGATAATTACGTTCAGGTTTATAACGATTTTTATGACCAGATCCTGGCTTTGAAAAAAGAATAGATTGACCATTAATACGACGATCCGATTGAAAACATTTTGCAGATTGCTGAAGAGACTGTTCATTTACAGCTTGATTCCCACGATTTTCCTCTCATGTAATAAACGGCCCGATACCGTAGGCCTTAATCTTGTTGGCACCGACAAGCTCGGAGTAGAATTTGACACGACACTTCCCGCAACGGCATTTTCCTCCATTGAGGACTCCGTCATTACGGATGGTACTTCCCTAAATCTTTTAGGAAGCATGTATACCGATGGATTTGGTCTGACCAATGCGAGCTTTTATGCTCAATTAAGGCTTCATGCTACGTCTCCTGCTTTCGGTCAGAACCCGCACGGTGATTCGGCATTTCTTACAATGGTTTATACAGGTAAATACGGAAATATTACTACCCCACTGAATGTTAAAGTATTCGAACTGACAGATGATATTTATAACGCTCCGGATTCTAATTATTTCTCTAATACTGTCCTGAATTATTCAACGCTGTATGCAGATTATTCGTTTGTCCCAAACCTTACCGACAGCGTGTTAATTGATACAATAAAATATGCCCCGGAGTTAAAAATACCATTGAACAGTGATTTTATGAACAAAATACTTCAGGCATATACTGTTGATTCAAGTTATTTGACTTCAAGCGATGAATTTGTCAAGTATTTAAAGGGAATTTATGTTAAAACCGAACCGGTAACCTCACCAGGAGATGGTTCAATTTTATATTTTAACTTATTGAATCTCCGTTCGAATGTCACAATTTATTACAATGATACATCATCTTTCGAGTTGGTTTTTAACATCAACAGTCAACGGATAGGAAAATTTGAACATGATTATTCGCTCAGCAGCGACCCTGATTTTAAAAATCAGCTTTTAAACAAGGATACAACACTTGGTTCGGAAAAGCTTTATTTACAGTCGTTAGCCGGGATTAAAACCACTGTGAAGTTCCCCGACCTTCAGGACATGATCAATTCGGGCCACAAATATGTTGTAAATGAAGCACGACTGACATTGCCAGTATACGGAACGACAGAAGACCTGCCTGCTTCTTCAAGTTTAATATTATTAGCCCAAAATGCGAACGGGACACTGGTTATTACGGATGATCAGCAGGAGGGAGCAACTTATTTCGGAGGATCTTACGATGAAGCCAGTCAGTCCTACCAATTCAGGATATCCTTCTATATTCAAAAGCTACTAAACGGTTCACCGGATTACGGTTTGATTTTATATGTAACCGGAAAAACGATTACAGCCAATCAATTAAATTTGTTCGGCACAGATCTGGCACTACCCCAAAGAGTTAAACTTCAAATGATTTATACAGTTGCAGATTAAGAAACAATAATCTGTTTGGGACGTTACATCTGGAAATATCATTAATTTTGCAAGAATTTAATACCTTAATATCATGTGCGGTATAGTTGGTTATATTGGACCGAAACTCGCCTTTCCGATTCTGATGAAAGGACTCTACAGGCTTGAGTACAGAGGTTACGACAGTGCAGGAATTGCATTACTCGACGGTGACCTTAAATTGTATAAAACCAAGGGCAAGGTTTCCGATCTAGAGAGTTTTGTCGGTGATAAAGATACCGGTGGAACTATCGGAATTGGACATACCCGTTGGGCTACACATGGTATCCCGAATGACGTGAATGCCCACCCTCATTATTCTCAATCGCGACATATGGCTTTAATCCATAATGGGATCATTGAAAATTATTTGCCCATCAAAGAAGAACTGATCAAACGCGGATATGAATTCACCAGTGATACAGATACTGAGGTCTTAGCTCATTTGATTGAAGACATCAAATTGAACGAAAATGTTCCGCTCGAAGAAGCTGTCAGGATTGCCCTGACCCAGGTAATTGGCGCTTACGCTATTGTCATAATTTCTAAAGATGCACCCGATACACTGATTGCTGCACGTAAAGGAAGTCCGTTGGTTGTTGGAATCGGCGATGATGAGTTTTATTTTGCTTCGGATGCTGCGCCTATTGTTGAGTATACGCAAGATGTCGTCTATATAAATGATGAAGAAATAGTTTGTGCAAAAAGGGGCGAAAAACTTAAAATCAAAACAATAACTAATAAAGACAAGACTCCATATATCGAAAAACTCGAAATGAGCATTGGCGAACTTGAAAAAGGCGGGTACGATCACTTCATGCTTAAAGAGATATTCGAACAGCCCCGTTCGATCCTCGACAGTATGCGGGGTCGGATCAATGCTAAAGAAGGAACCGTGAAACTTGGAGGAATAAGTGAGTACGAACAAAAAATGGCCAATGCCAAAAGAATAATTATTGCAGCCTGCGGAACATCTTGGCATGCTGCACTTGTAGGTGAGTATTTGATAGAGGATCTGGCCCGTATTCCTGTTGAAGTGGAATATGCTTCAGAATTCAGGTACAGAAACCCAATAATCAATGAAGACGATATTCTAATTGCCATTTCGCAATCAGGAGAAACAGCAGATACATTAGCAGCTATCGAACTGGCAAAATCCAAAGGAGCAACCATTATCGGAATATGCAATGTCGTGGGTTCATCAATACCGCGGGCTACTCACGCCGGATCTTATACGCATGCCGGCCCTGAAATCGGAGTCGCTTCAACAAAAGCATTTACGGCACAGGTTACCATTCTTATCCTGATGGCTCTGAGGCTTGCCCAAATGAAGGGGACAATTGAAAAGTCACGGTTTCACAGGATTTTAAATGAACTGGAATCGATTCCAGAAAAAGTGAAGGAAACTTTAAAAGTTGACAAGCAAATCAAAGAGCTTGCACAAACATTTACCTATGCCCGGAATTTTCTTTACCTGGGCCGGGGTTACAATTTTCCTGTTGCTCTTGAAGGTGCATTAAAACTGAAAGAAATCTCTTACATACATGCAGAAGGATACCCAGCCGCGGAAATGAAACATGGGCCGATTGCATTGATCGACCGTGAAATGCCGGTAGTGGTAATTGCTACAAATAAGGGAACCTATGAAAAAGTAATTTCGAATATCCAGGAAGTTAAGGCCCGGAAAGGAAAAATAATTGCGATTGTCACCAAAGGAGACAAAGAGGTCAAGAATCTTGCCGATTATATTGTTGAAGTCCCCGAAACCGAGGAGTTGCTCGTACCACTTTTAGCAACGATACCACTTCAACTGCTTTCTTATCACATTGCTGTAGGCAGGGATTGCAATGTGGATCAACCAAGAAATCTGGCAAAATCCGTTACAGTTGAATAATACATAAAACCCGCCCGGATTCAGGCGGGTTTTTAAACGTTAAATTCTGTTCTTAACAGCGCTCCAGTTAACTACATTCCAGAAATCCGCAATGTAATCAGGACGGCGGTTTTGCTTGTCAAGATAGTAGGCGTGCTCCCAAACATCGCAGGTGAGAATTGGAGTATAACCATTGCGTAACGGGTTTCCCGCATTACTTTCCTGAACAATTTCAAGTTTACCATCAGGTTTTTTAACGAGCCAGGCCCATCCTGAACCAAATAAAGTGGCCGCTGCTTTTGAGAATTTGTCTTTGAATTCTCCAAATGACCCGAAGCTTTCTGTAATGGCATCCGCCACAGTTCCTTTAGGCTCACCTCCGGCATTCGGAGCCAGACAATTCCAGTAAAATGTATGGTTCCAAACCTGTGCTCCGTTGTTGAACACTCCGCCGGTAGCTTTTTTGATGATCTCTTCCAGGGATAACCCTTCAAACTCAGTTCCGGGAACCATGTTGTTCAGTTTATTAACATATCCCTGGTGATGTTTTCCATAATGGAATTCGAGGGTCCGCTTCGAAATAAAAGGTTCGAGCGAATCCATTGCAAACGGTAATTCCGGTAATTCAAATGCCATAACGATTAATTTTTAAGATGAATGAATTTGATTAACTTTTTGAATTATTCTTTGTCAACAAATTAACAGCCTTGTCGAATGTTTTATCAATAGATAAATAAATCGGATAAAACCCGGCATTATCGTACAAATTCCGTGCGATATAAGCTTTCAGCATTGTCTTGATTTTATCTTCAGCATAGGCTATTCCCTTTGTATCTTTTTTAACCCCTTTCTTATCAGCAAAATTGATGAAATCATTGAAAACAACAGACGAAATAGTATAATGTTTGTTGAAGTCGTCAAAATTATTGAATCGTTGGAAAGCGTTCCGGTTTTTGTCGGTATATTCAAATGCGAAAGTAAAAATGAGGCTGTTTTGGAAGAGCGAATTATAATATTTCAGGTTCGGATCTTTTTCAATAGGAACAAATACATCGGGCATAATACCGCCACCGCCATAAACCACCTTTCCGCCTGGTGTTGTATATTTAAGCGAATCGTTCAGAGGGATGCTATCTTCGTTTGTCATTTCTCCATCAAGGTATCGATGATACGATTCGGTATAATAATCTTCAAATCCGTTTTTCCTGTCATAAGGTTTTTGGATGCAACGGCCGGTAGGTGTATAATAGCGGGCCACGGTAAGACGTAAAGCCGACCCGTCAGGAAAATCGAGTTCGCGCTGAACCAGTCCTTTGCCAAACGATCGCCGGCCGACGATCATTCCCCGGTCGTTATCCTGTATTGCCCCGGATACGATTTCACTGGCGGAGGCAGTCCCTTCGTCAATCAAAATTACGACCCGGTTATTTTCCAGCATACCTTTGTTTGTAGCATAAAAAGACTCTTTGGGCTGATGCCTGCCCTCGGTATAAACAATTAATTTTCCATCTTTCAGGAACTCATCCGAAATATCGATGGCTTCCTGTAAATAGCCTCCTGCATTTCCTCTCAGGTCGAGGATGATATCTCGCAATCCTTGTTCCTTGAGTTGTTTTACTGCTTTGTTAAATTCATCGAAAGTTGTAGCCGAAAATTTACTTAGTTTGATATAACCGATCGAATCCACCGGCATGAAAGCAATATCCACGCTGTAGGTCGGTATCACATCGCGGGTTATGGTGAATGGAAGAAATTCCTTAAGTCCCAGTCGGTAAATACTAACATTCACTTTTGTACCCCGCTTGCCTTTAAGCTTTTTCATGGCTTCCTTGTTCGTGATTTTCACTCCGGCAACAAGTGTATCATTCACTTTTACGATCCGGTCACCTGCCATTAAACCGGCTTTTTCCGAAGGTCCACCAGGAATGGTTTGAACAACCATAATGGTATCCTGCTCAATCCGGAATTGTATACCGATACCATCAAAATTACCCTGAAGCTGATCACTCACATCCTGAAACTCATCGGCTGGAATATACTGTGAATGCGGATCGAGATTTGACAGAATACCGTTGATCCCTTCCTCTGTTAAATCCTTGCGACTGACAGAATCAACATATTCTTTTGTGATATAGTTGACAATATCGTTTAGTTTATCATAACGGTTCATGTTCAGTTTAAACATGCCCGAATTTGTGGTAATGATCGGGGTAAGTTTGTACCCAAGAAATATTCCTGCGATCAGAATGATCGCAAACAGAATGGGAAGGTAAATGACAATTTTATTTTTCAAAATTCAGTACTATTAAATTAACGATTCGATCTTTTCCAAATACTGCAGCCAACCGTCTCATTCAATTTTGGATAAATTAACCACAGCATGAGATTGAAAACGATTAACGAAAATAATTGTTTTGCAAAGTTAACACTTTCAGTAACTGCAAACGGTTTTCAACAGATGTGATTTGTCAGCTACCGGCAGGATTAGATTAAATCACCAGAAAATTTCAAAGCTTTGAGAAAAATCCAGGTATCCTGATATTGTTAGCCAAAACTTTACATTCACATGGGTTGAACCTATTCACCTTTTGAATTTAATACGGAATTTTACGATCTTAAATAAAATCACGGCTTATATTTGTGACAATAAATTAATGACACGTTTGGTAATTTTAAACTTTAAGATTAGTATTGCTTTCAAAACCCGGATTTAATGGGCTGGACAATTGACGACATAAAAAACACAATTCATTCGCTTGGTATATGCATCATTATACCTGCGTATAATAATTCCGGAACGCTTAAAGGTGTCATTGAAGATGTTCTTACGTATTCGAACAATATTATTGTGATTAATGATGGTTCGACCGATGGGTTTTCCGAAGCGGTTTCCGGTTTTAATCCGATTGAAATAATTTCGTTCGAAAAGAACAAAGGCAAAGGATTTGCGCTAAGGAAAGGATTTGAATATGCGATAAAAAAAGGGTACCGTTATGCAGTGACCATTGATGCCGACGGACAGCATTTTGCTGACGACATTCCTCTTTTTGCCGAAAAAATTATCTCTCATCCCGATTCAGTCATTATCGGGACCAGAAATATGGAAGTGGAAGGTATACCTGGTAAAAGCAGCTTTGGAAATAAGTTCTCAAGTTTTTGGTTTTGGGTCGAAACAGGAATAAAACAACCGGATACCCAGTCGGGATTCAGGCTTTATCCGCTGAATTCAATCAATGCTAAAAAATGGTTTACAACAAATTTTGAATTTGAGATTGAGGTGATTGTACGTCTTGCCTGGAGTGGGGTAAACATTACTCAGGTACCGGTTAAGGTACATTATGCACCTGAAGGAGAAAGAATTTCACATTTCCGTCCGGTTACCGATTTTATTCGTATCAGTATTCTGAACACCCTGCTGGTCCTGATTACGTTTATTTATATCAAGCCACGTGATTTTACGAAAGCTGCGCTCAGCAAATCGATCCGGCAGCACTTTTACGAACAAATCAGCAATCCGAAATTTACCAATATCAATCTCGCCCTGTCAATTGCATTCGGGGTTTTTATGGGAATCATTCCGATTTGGGGTTATCAATTAATTGCTGCCATATTTTTGGCCTACGTTTTAAAACTAAACAAAGCGCTTGTGATTATAAGTGCAAATATTAGTTTGCCGCCTGTGATCCCGCTCATTTTGTTCCTTTCAGTAAAAACCGGGGAACTTGTTACAGGAATGAAAACCGGTATAAATTTTCATACCAGTCTCTCTTTTGAGACAATTAAATCGCTGTTTGTAGTTTATATCGCCGGCAGTATTGTCTTTGCAATTTTACTTGCTATTTTCGCAGGGTTAATTTCCTTTATATTTTTGATCCTCTTTAGAAAAAATGAGGGAAAATAAATTTTATAACATGATAGATCAGGCAGACGGAAACCGGTAATTATACGCAACAGATGGGGCAAATTTTCATTTTTATAAACAACTACCTGGCAAAACGAAAAGGATTGGTATTCTCTTTATTAATTGTTTTTGTTGCTCTGGTTGTTTATTCGGTAATCCGGCTTAAAAAAAATGAAGATTTTACTGCTTTATTCCCAAAGGATACACGGTTTGAAAAATTCGATCTCATCATAAAAAAATCCTCCTTTGCAGATAAAATTGTAATTTATTTCTCCCTGAAAGACACTGCCAATAAACGCAAAACGGAATTGCTGATCGCTAAAGCTGACCCGTTTGTTGATTCGGTCGAAAAGAATTTCGGGTCACAGATCAAGGATATCAAGTACACTGTTTCGGATGAGAACATAACAAAGTTGTATTCTTTCTTCTATAACAATCTCCCGATATTCCTTACCAAAGCTGATTACAAACTGATTGCGGAGCGGATCGCCGATTCAAATGTAGCATCCACACTACAAAAAGACCTGAATTTATTGATTTCACCTGCCGGAATAGCTATGAAACAATTCATTCTGAAAGATCCTTTCGGGATGATTCCACTGGCAATTGGCAAGCTTAATCAATTTCAACTGGGAGAAAATTTCACGATTGCCGACAACCGGATCTTTTCGAAAGACAAAAACGATCTGTTTGTTTTTTTAACCGTCTCAAACTCTTCCGATACACACAAGCTGAAACTTTTACTTGCAGGTCTTGAAAAATATGCACATACAGAAGCGAATTCGACCGTTACGGTCAATTATTTCGGGGCGCCTGTAGTTGCCGCAGCCAATGCCGAAAGGATTAAAAAGGACATCATTCTTACTGTATGTATCACACTGATTTTTATTTTTCTGCTGCTGGGACTTTATTTTAAAAACTATTTCATACCTTTTTTACTTTTTATTCCAGTAATTGTCGGTGGCGGAATATCCATCATTGTAATTTATTTGATCAAAGGTGAAATATCAGCCATTTCCATGGGTGTCGGTTCTGTTTTGTTGGGAATAGGCATCGATTATTCCATTCACTTTTTTACACATTTAAAACAAACCCAGTCGGTTAGTGAATTACTGAAAGACATTTCGGCTCCGATTTTGATGAGCAGCATAACCACCGTTTCCGCTTTTTTATGCCTGTTTATCATAAAATCAGATGTCTTTCAGGATTTGGGTATTTTTGCTTCGGTAAGTGTATTATCCACCGCGTTTGCAGCACTTATTATCCTCCCCCTGATTTTCAGGTTATTGAAAAATACAAAAAGCGGGCAAAGACAAATGCTCTTTCCGGATAAAATTGCCTTCATCCGTTTTGAAGACAACAAATACCTGATCATTGCGATTTTGTTGCTGACCATCGTATTCTATTTCACTGGAAAGAAAACCTCCTTTAATGAGAACCTGATGGACATGAATTACATGCCAGATGATTTAAAAAAAGCCGAAGACTTCTTAAATAAAAAAACAGCTTTTGCTACATCATCTTTTTATCTGGTTGCATCAGGAAAAAGCTTCGAGGAAGCCCTAAACAATTCTGAAAAACTGACTTCACAGTTAGATAGTCTGAAAAATGAAGGAGCCATTAAAGAATTCTTTTCTGTGAATTCTATATTGATGACTCCAGCAGTTCAATCAGAAAAGATTGAGCAATGGAATGCATTCTGGGAAAATAAACGAGACAATCTGATAGCTTCAATTAAAGAAAACGGATCGGCCCTTGGATTTAAAACCAATGCGTTCAATGACTTTTATCAATTGCTGAACCGGGATTACGAACCATTGCCCTTATCCGGGTTCAATTTAATTCAAAAGCTTTATTTGAGCGATTACCTGATTTTTGATCCGGACATGTCTGCTGTAATCACACTGATCAAGGCCGACCATGCCCATAAAAAAATAATAGAAAAAAGCATAAACGAATCCGACAATATCGTTGTGTTCGACAGACAAAATGTGACTGAAAGTTTGCTGACCGTGATAAAGTCCGAATTTCATTTCTTGATCCTGCTCTCTTCAGCCATGGTTTTCCTGATCCTGATCCTGTTTTTTGGCCGGATCGAACTTGCAGTCATCAGTTTTATTCCGATAGTTTTAAGCTGGATATGGACGATCGGGATCATGGGATTATTCAATATTCATTTTAACATTTTCAATGTAATTATCTCGACCTTTATCTTTGGGCTTGGCGTGGATTACAGCATTTTCATCACAAATGGTTTACTGGACAAATTGCAGTTTGGCAAGGACAATATTTTTACATTTAAGACTTCTATCCTGCTGGCAGGAATTACCACGCTCTTTGGTACCGGTGTGCTGATATTCGCGCAACATCCGGCATTAAAATCCATCGCCATGGTTTCCGTGATCGGAATTTCTTCTGCTATACTCATCTCTTTCACGGTTCAGCCCATGCTTTTTAATTTTCTGGCTTACTATAAAGGCAAAAAACGTGCACTTCCGGTGACCATGTTCAACTTTATTTTTTCCATCACCTCACTCGTGTATTTTGTTGTATCCTCTTTAACGATTGCCACGCTGGTTATTCCGTTAATTAAACTATTACCTGTAAAATCAAGGTCCAGGAAATCATTTATACACAAAGCGATCTGGTTTTTCTCCTGGACAGTGGTTTACCATAACGTCCATGTACGCAAAATTCTGGTCAGTATTGATAAAAATACCTTTAAAAAGCCGGTACTTGCAATTTCCAACCATCAATCGGTTTTAGATCTTGTATTTCTTTTGATGCTGCATCCTAAAATTAATATTGTTGCCAATCAGCGGGCCTTGTATAATCCATTCTACGGACCGGCCATTCGGTTTACCGATTTTATTTATGCGGATGAAGGTATGGACGAATTGGTTAAAGTCATCAAAAAAAGAATGGATGAAGGATATTCGGTGATCATTTTTCCTGAAGGGACCCGTTCGGCTGATTCGAAAATAAAAAGATTCCATAAAGGTGCTTTTTATATCGCTGAGAAACTGAACCTGAAACTCCTTCCGCTTATGCTTCATGGCTCGGGAGAAGCCCTGAACAAAAAGGAATTCTTTCTTCGACGGGGAATCGTGCATATCAAAGCATTTCATGAAATTGACACAACAAGCGATCAGTGGGGAACGACTTATCAGGAGAAAGCAAAAGCCATGCGCAAGTTTTATATTGAAGAACTGGAAAAACTTAACACTGAAATTTGGGTTCCCGACCGGATGAAATACAACCTGATCAACCGCTTTATCTACCGGGGACCTGTGCTCGAATGGTATTTAAGGATCAAATTGCACCTTGAAAACAATTATAATTTAATTAATAACCGTGTACCCAGAAATGCCTCAATTCTTGATTTGGGTTGCGGCTACGGATTTCTGGCGACCATGCTCGCGCTGATAACCGATACACGGAAAGTAACCGGTGTCGATTATGACAGTCATAAAATAACGACTGCAAAGTATTGCACTGAAGATCTTGAAAACCTTGAGTTTATTTGTGCTGATATACTTGAATGGGATTTTCCCCCGGCGGATGTTATTATTTTAAGCGATGTATTGCATTATATGTCGAAGGAAAAACAAAAAACACTCCTCGAAAAGTGCATTCATATCGTGTCGGAAAAGGGTATGGTAATCGTCCGCGATGCTGATGCGGACCTGAAAAAGCGAACAACGGGCACAAAAATTACTGAGTTTTTTTCTACCCGTTTCGGTTTTAATAAAACAAAAGAAAAACTGGATTTTTCATCGGGAACACTGATTGTTGACACGGCAAAGGATTTTGGCCTGAAAACAGAAAGAATTGATGATACAAAATATACGTCGAACATAACTTATATTTTGAGTAAATGAAATCCTACGATATTGTGATCATCGGTAGCGGTCTTGGTGGTCTTTTGACCGGAGCTTTGCTTAGCAAGGAAGGTTATAATATATGTATTGTTGAAAAAAATTCTGTTTTTGGTGGCAGCCTGCAAACTTTTAAACGAGACGGTAAACATTTTGACACAGGGATGCACTACTTCGGTAGTGCGGATAAAGGCCAGTTTATTTACAAACTATTCAAATACCTTGAAATATACGATAGCCTTAAACTAAAAAGACTCGACATAGATAATTTTGATATTCTTAACTTAAAAAATGAGGAATACAAATTTGCTCAGGGATTCGACAACTTTATTGAAAAACTTTCACCTAAATTTCCCGATAATAAAGAAGCCATTATTTCTTTTGTTAGAAAGTTAAAAGAAGTGGGATCATCGGAAAACATGTTTAATCTGATTTCTAAAAAGAAAGAAGATTTTTTCAGGATCAGTCCTTACTATTCCCAAAATGCGTTTGAGGTAATCTCTTCGATTACTTCCGATATAACCCTACAAAATGTGCTGTGCGGACTCAATGAACTGATTGGCGGTGGCAAAGAAAAAACGAACATGTTTATTTTCGGAATGACATACTATTCGTATCTCGAAAGTGCCTGGCGATTTGTTGGCGGTTCATCCCAGCTTGCAGATGCGCTCATTGCGAAAATTGAACATGCCGGTGGAACCGTGATCAAAAATACGCAGGTTACGGAAATCGTATTGAATGATAATAAAATGGTCGAAGGGGTCAAAACAAGTAAAAATACGCTTATCAGGGGAAGCGTCGTTATTTCCGATATTCACCCGATGAATACGATTAATTTGCTTCCAAAAAACGCTTTAAGGAAAGTGTACGTCAATCGGATCAGCCGGATAAAAAACAGTGCGAGCATCTTTTCGCTTTACATTGTCCTGAAAGAAAACAGGTTTAAGTATTTGAATTATAATTATTATGACTTTTTATCCGAAACCACCTGGATAAAAAAAGATTTAAATATTCATTCATGGCCGATCGTATACTGGTTTGCAACCCAGGCACCCGATAACAATTCGGAATATGCATCGAGCCTGGTTGTTTTGTCACCCATAGATCATACTATTTTTAATAAATGGATCAGCACAACTGTAGGAAACAGGGGGCAGGATTACAAAGATTTAAAAACCGAACTTTCGGAGAAACTTTTGGCAAAAGTGCTAAACAGATTTCCGGAATTAAGGCCGGCGATCAAAACCATCTATACATCAACACCATTGACATACCGTGATTATTTAGGTTCGCCGGATGGTTCAGCTTATGGCTTAATAAAAGATAGTGAAAAGCCGTTTGAAACATTTGTGCTTCCGAAAACCCATATTCGAAATTTGTTGCTGGTCGGGCAAAATATTAACAGTCATGGAATGTTAGGCGTGGCTACCGGGTCACTTTTCACGATTTCCTATCTTATGGATATCAAAAAAATAATCAAGAAAATTGCAATGCAAACCTAACAGGGGCTGAAATGATGTTTGGGAAATTTATAAATTGTCGCAATAAAAGATAACTACCGTTTGACGACACCGGTTGTCTAAAAAATAATTAAAATGTAAGATATTAGTCGTATGACATCAAATAAAAAAGGAAGAATGCGCAGAAGGTTTATCAGAACAGTATCAGGAATACTTCTGTTCCTGATTGTGCTTTGGTTTATTTTCAAGGCAATGGTTACGGTACATGCGCCCGAAATTATTGATGATGGTATTACAGTTTCTGAGAGAGAACAAATCGGGGAAAACAGTTATAAAATCGGTCAGGATTGGCTGAAAAAAGATAGTTCTGGCTTATGGGAAATGTATTTGTCGGGTAGCCCTTTTGATCGGGGTGTTAAAAACGGGAAACTTTCGAAAGAATTATTACAGGATCAGGAAACGGCATTCATAAAAGAAATCAGAGAACTTGTACCGAATAGATTTTATCTGAATTTTCTGAAATATTTTATTGCCTGGTTCAACAAAGACCTGGACGATTACATTCCACTTGAATACCAGCAGGAAATTTATGGTTTATCATTAAATGCGAATAAGAATTTCAATTTTATCGGTTCCAATTATCAGCGGATCTTAAATTATCATGCTGCTCATGATATCGGGCATGCTATCCAAAATTTAAACCTGGTTGCCTGTACTTCCTTCGGGGTTTGGGATGAATATTCGGAGGACAGTTCGCTTTTGATCGGCAGAAATTTTGATTTTTATGCAGGGGATGATTTTGCCAAAAACAAGATCGTTGCATTTATTCATCCCGACAAAGGATACGATTTTGCATTTATCACCTGGGGAGGATTTATCGGAGTCGTATCGGGAATGAATAAAAAAGGTTTAACAGTTACGATCAATGCTGCTAAATCGCAAATACCTTTCAGTGCAAAAACTCCGGTATCAATAGTTGCACGGGAAATTTTACAATACGCCTCAACCATTGATGAAGCATTTGAAATTGCTAAAAAGTATAAAACCTTTGTTTCTGAAACGTTCCTGATCGGTTCGGCACATGACCATCGTGCTGTGATCATTGAAAAATCTCTTGATACAACCGTTGTTTACAGTCAATATGACAATTCAATTGTTGCCACCAATCATTTTCAGGATAAAGCATTCTCAAAAACCAAACTGAACATTGAAAACCTGGCAAATGAAACCTCCCTCTATCGCTACAAGCGGGTTGAAGAATTATTGAAAAAAGATGGCAAGCTGAATTATTTGTCGGCAGCCGCTTTATTACGGGATCAGAAAGGTATGAAGGATACCGATATTGGAATGACAAACGAAAAATCCATCAACCAGTTAATTGCCCATCATTCTGTCATTTTTAAGCCGGAGGAACTTTTGATGTGGGTTTCAGCCGGACCTTATCAGCTTGGAGAATTCGTTTGTTACGACCTTACTAAAGTATTTTCGGATACGCTGATTTCAAATCATGATCATCCGGTTACGGTTGATTCACTTGAAATACCAGCCGATACGTTTCTGCTGACAAAAAAATACCAGGATTTCCTCAACTATAAACGGTTTATAAATAAGACGAAGAACAATCATTTCGATTCTGTATCTGAAAAGGAATTAAAACGGTTTATTTTATCAAACCCGAATTTCTATTATACGTATGAAAAAGCGGGCGATTATTATCATTTTTTTCACGATCAAGGCAAATCAGCGGAATTTTATACTTTAGCCCTTAAAAAAGTGATATCCTCGAAAACGGAAAGAGAAAAGATACTAAAGAAGCTACACAGTGATACCGGAAATTGAGACAAAGAGCAGGGAAGAGATCAAAGCATTTCAGCAAGACAAATTGTATGATTTGCTCGGGTACCTGTCTGTAAATTCCCCGTTTTATGCCGAAATGTTCAAATCACACAAGATAGATGCGGCGTCAATAATCACACTAGAAGACTTGCGAAAAATTCCAGTAACGACTAAAGATGATTTACAAAACCGAACCAACGATTTTATTTGTGTAGACCGTCGTAAAATAATTGATTATAATACAACTTCAGGCACGCTCGGGGATCCGGTCACGTTTGTATTAACCGACAAGGATCTTGACCGGCTTGCTTACAATGAATCCATCTCATTAAGCTGCAGCAATGGTTCGGCTGATGATATTTACCAGCTCATGCTAACGATCGACCGCAGGTTCATGGCCGGTATTGCCTATTATCTGGGGCTTCGGAAAATGGGTGCTGGTATGGTGAGAGTAGGTCCCGGAAACCCGCAATTGCAGTTCGATACGATCTTCCGGATCAATCCGACGGCATGTATCACGGTTCCCTCCTTTTTGATCAAACTTATCGACTATGCCGAAAAAGAAAGTATTGATTTGAATGCAACTTCTGTTAAAAAAGCGGTTTGCATCGGTGAACCCATCAGAAACAATGATTTTTCGCTGAACACATTGGGTCGGCGAATTAAAGAAAAATGGAATCTGGAACTTTATTCCACCTATGCCTCTACCGAAATGAGCACAGCTTTCAATGAATGTGAATTCGGCTGCGGAGGTCATCATCATCCCGAAATGATCATTGTTGAATTTCTTGATGAAAAAAATGAACCGGTTGCAGAGAATGAACCCGGTGAAGTTGTTATCACAACACTCGGTGTTGAGGCAATGCCTTTATTAAGGTTTAAAACAGGTGATATTTGTTACCATTATTCCGAACCGTGTAAATGCGGCAGAAATACAATGAGATTGGGTCCTGTTTTGGGCAGAAAACAGCAAATGATAAAGTATAAGGGCACGTCGCTTTATCCATCAGCTATCTACGATATTCTGAATGAAATAAATTTTATCGAAAATTATTTCGTTGAGGTATCAACAGGGAATCTCGGAACGGACGAAATTTTAATAAAAGTAGGTTGTAATCCGGAGATTATTGAGGCAGAAAAAATCATTAAAGATCATTTTCGGGCTAAAATGCGGGTAGCACCTGCCATACAAATAACAACACCTGCTGAAATAACTGAACTGCAATTTACCGGATTAAACCGCAAACTAACTGTTTTTGCCGATAATCGTAAATAACAATTAAATCTTTAACATCATGAGAAAATATGCACTTTTAGGACTGAGTCTTTTTTTCACTGTTCACCTTTTTTCACAGGACATGAGTGAAATATTTCAGACACAAAAAGCAACCTGGTTCGGGCTGGATTATTCTGAAGCCTATTTCATCGGAACAGAAGGATTTACAAACCCTGCGGAAATTAAAGGCAGATACTTTAATTCGTGGAATAACCTTGTTGAAAGTGAAAATGAAAAATACGACATCGGAAAATATTTTTCAAAAGAAAAAATCGATTTTTCATTAGACAATGTTACGGCGCGAAACCTGAAAGTAGATATGAGTGACCGGGTTACCAATGATCAGACGAAAACCCTACACCTGGATGAAAAGAAAGTTCAGGAAATGATAAATGCGTATAATTTTAAGGATGATCAGCATGGGTTGGGGATTGTATTTATCGTTGAAAGCTATAGTAAACCCGCTGTAACAGGCAATTATTTCGTGACCCTTTTTGACATTGACAGCAAAAAAGTGCTCCTGACGGAAAGGATGTCGGGCAAAGCAGGCGGATTCGGGATCAGAAATTACTGGGCAGCGACCTATTACAATGTTTTGAAACAAATTGAAAAAAAACAGTACAAAAGTTGGTCGTCTAAATACAATAAATAGGGCAATCGTATGCTTTTGTCGCATCTAACTTAACCGGAAACACTTCATGATCACCATTGGGAATAAAGAGATTAAATTAACTGACTTTGATGATATTCTATCTAAGGGGAATAAGATTGAAATATCACCCGAGGCCATTGACCGGGTAAATGCCAGCTTTGAGTTTCTAAAAGAATTTTTAAAAGATAAGGTCATTTACGGGATCAATACGGGTTTTGGACCAATGGCGCAATATCCGATTGAAAGCAAAGATGTGGTACAGCTTCAGCATAACCTTATTAACAGCCATGCTGCGGGTTCGGGAAACAATATTCCTGCTAAAGATATTAAGGCTGCCATGATCGTGATGCTGAATGTTCTGCTTAAAGGATATTCAGGAATACATAACAATGCGGTAAAATTGCTGGCTGAATTCATAAACTCTGATATTATCCCGTTCGTCCCTGAACATGGTGGAGTCGGGGCCAGCGGAGATTTGGTGCAACTTGCTCACATTGCCCTTAATCTTATCGGTAAGGGTAAAGTATTTTATAATGGTGAATTAGTCGATTGTCAGGCGGTCCTTGAAATGAATAATCTGAAGCCTGTCGATATCCACATTCGTGAAGGGATTTCTTTGATGAACGGCACATCGGTGATGACCGGAATAAGTGTGGTAAATGTAATGCAGGCAAACCGGATTTTCAACTGGTCGATGATTGCTTCTGCAATGATCAACGAAATCGTTCAATCGTTTGATGACTATTTTTCTGAAGAATTGAACAGCGTAAAACTGCATAAAGGACAACAGTATGTTTCGGAGAAAATGAGGCAATTGGTAAAAGGAAGCAAACTCATAAAAAAAAGGGAATCCGAATTTTATAACGGAAACGGGTTTAAATCAAAAATTAACACACGCGTACAGGAGTATTATTCCATACGATGTGTTCCGCAGGTACTGGGACCCATTTTTGAAACCATCGAAAATGCTGCTAAAGTTTTTATAAATGAGGCAAATTCGGTTCATGATAACCCGGTCATCAATTATAAAACTAAAAATGTTTACCACGGAGGTAATTTTCATGGTGATTATGTATCATTCGAATCCGATAAATTAAAAATTGCCGTCACCAAGCTGACAATGGTCATCGAAAGGCAGCTTAATTTTTTAATGAATGAAAAGCTGAATAAAATTCTCCCCCCATTTGTTAATCTTGGAATCCTGGGGCTGAACCTTGGGATGCAGGGGATGCAGTTTACTGCTACTTCAACAACGGCTGAAAACCAAACGCTTTCTTTTCCGATGTATGTGCATAGCATCCCGAATAACAACGACAACCAGGACATTGTAAGCATGGGAACAAATTCAGCCCTGATAACAAAAAAAGTGATTCAAAATGCTTACCAGGTATTAGCTATCGAACTTATCGCCTTATTACAGGCGGTTGATTATCTGAAAATATCCGGTAATTTAGCCGATACGACAAAAAAAACATATTCTGCCTTAAGGCGAGTTGTGCCGAAATTCGTTGATGATACGACAAAATATAATGAAATAAAGGAAATGGTTGATTTTATACAGAATCATGCTGTCGAAGAATTTATATAACCTATGAAAAACGCTTTGGTAACCGGAGGGTCTGGAGGAATTGGCAAAGCAATTTGTTTAAAGCTTGCCGCGTCCGGGTTTCATGTTCTTATTAACTACAACAGAAATGAAATCAGTGCAAAGGAAACATTAAATACTATTGAACAATCAGGTAATTCAGCAGAGTGCGTTCAGTTTGATATTTCCGATAAAAAATCGATGGCTGCATTTTATGCTGATTGGAAAAATGCCCACCCGAATGATTATATTGATGTTTTGGTGAATAATGCCGGAAAAAGTGCAGATAATCTGATGATTTTTATGGAAGATTCGGAATGGGAAAATGTTATTGAAATCAACCTGAACAGTTTTTTCTATCTTACAAAGATGCTTCTGAAAGATATGCTGGTAAATAAACATGGGCGGATCATCAATATTGTATCCCTTTCAGGCATCAGAGGATTACCCGGCCAAACAAATTATTCAGCGGCAAAGGCAGGAGTCATTGGAGCCACGAAAGCACTTGCACAAGAGGTAGGTAAAAAACGGGTTACTGTGAATGCAGTGGCTCCGGGGTACATCAAAACAAAAATGACGGAAACATTGGACGAAAGCCAGTTGGCAAAATTCATACCGCTTAATCGTTTTGGATTACCTGAAGAGGTGGCTGAAGTCGTTGATTTCCTTGCCTCAGAAAAATCCTCTTACATTACCGGTGAAGTAATTTCTGTGAACGGAGGATTATACACTTGATGGATTGGAACCTATTGCAAAATGAATTAAAATAGCATAATGAATATGAACAGGGTTGTTATTACAGGAATGGGAATTTATTCTACCATCGGGCTGAACCTTGAAGATGTTAGAGAATCATTGTATAACGGAAAGTCAGGGATTGGTATTGATGAAACGAGAAAAGAACTGGGTTTTATATCACCTCTGACCGGGATCATAAAAAGACCCGAACTCAAGGGCGTAATACCCAGAAGGATGCGTGTAGGTTTGGCCGAACCCGGTGAATATGCCTATATGTCAACCATTGAAGCTTTAAAAAATGCCAAACTTGACGAAGAGTACATCGAAAAAAATGTCACAGGAATTATTTTCGGTAACGACAGTACGGCAGTTTCGGTAGTTGAAGCAGCCGACATTGTCAGAGAAAAAAAAGATACCACACTTGTCGGTTCGGGTTCGGTTTTCAGATCGATGAATTCCACCGTAACAATGAACCTTGCTGTAATTTTTAAGCTCAAGGGGATAAACTTTACGGTCAGTGCTGCTTGTGCAAGCGGATCCCATGCCATTGGTTTAGGATACCATTTTATCAAAACAGGCTTACAGGAAATCGTCATTTGTGGTGGTGCACAGGAGATCAATCCGATATCGATGGGCAGTTTTGACGGTTTGATGGCATTTTCGACCCGGGTGGATGCTCCCACTAAAGCATCACGACCTTTTGATATAAACAGGGACGGACTGGTACCAAGCGGTGGTGCAGCAACCCTTATCCTTGAAAGCTATGAATCTGCTGTAAAGCGTGGTGCCCCAATTTTAGGAGAAATAATCGGTTACGGTTTTTCTTCGAACGGAGATCATATTACTGTTCCAAATGTTGATGGCCCGGCAACTTCACTTGAAATGAGTTTACGACAAGCGAATATTGAAGCCCGGGAAGTCGACTATATCAATGCACATGCTACTTCTACCCAGGTTGGCGATATGATGGAAGCACAGGCGATTTACAGGATTTTTGGTGAAGCAAATCCGATAATCAGTTCAACTAAATCGATGACGGGACATGAAATGTGGATGGGAGGTGCCAGCGAAATCATTTACTCATTAATTATGATGCACGAATCGTTTATCGCTCCGAATATTAACTTTGAAACTCCGGACGAATATTCAGCCAAATTAAATATTGCAGATAAAACAATGGATAAAAAAATAAATGTATTTTTGTCCAATTCATTTGGTTTCGGCGGAACTAACTCTTCACTTATTATTAAAAGAATGTAACTGGTTTATGAGCGAACAGGAAATAATAAAGATCGTTAATAATTTTTTAATTGATGAGTTTGAACTTGAACCCGAACAGATTCAAAGGAAAACATCACTTCGGGACGAATTAGCGATTGAAAGTCTCGATTTAGTTGATATTGTTGTTTTGATTGAGTCAAATTTCGGATTTAAAATTGAACCTGCTGAAATTGTTAAAATAACTACAATCGGCGAGCTCTACGACTTTATAATTAAAAGAGTTAATAAACCGGATCATGCCTGATTGGACAGGTAAGACACGTGGTGGCTTACTGGGGTATAAATCTTTCGTTTTTCTTGTTAAAAATTTTGGCATCTCTTTCGCCTACCTTGTCCTCAGAATCGTTGTTGTGTATTTTTTGATTTTTGCACCCCGAGCTTTTAGATCCTCCTTTAGTTTATTAAACAAGCATTTAAAATTTTCAAGACTGAAATCGTTTCGTTATGTCTACAGGACATTTTACAAGCTTGGCCAGGTACTCATTGACAAAGTTGCCTTTCTGTCGGGATTAAATCGCCGCTTTACATTTAATCTTGATGGGGAAGAATATTTAATCGACATGGCAAAAAATACAGGTGGCGTTTTGATTGGTGTTCATGCCGGAAGCTGGGAAATGGCTGAACACTTTTTAGAACGGCTGAATTGCAGGATCAACGTAGTGATATTTAAAAATGAACATGAAAAAATCCAACATTTTTTATCGGAAATCTACAAAAAACAAGCTGTAAATTTTATTGTTATCGGTACTGACGATTATTCGCATTTGTACCAAATAAAGGAAGCATTGAAAAACAAAGAAATTGTAGCCATTCATGGCGACAGGTTTTTGTCCGGAGCCAAAACAATTTCCAAGAATTTTTTTAATGAACCTGCCAAATTTCCACAGGGACCCTTTTTATTACCTGTAAAGTACAATGTACCGGTAAGTTTTGTAACGGCCATGAAGGAAACTTCGAGACATTATCATTTTTATGCAACACCTCCTAAAACATTCAGTGCTCCCCGTGATTTCAGTTCTCGTGAACATTTAGTGGATGAACTACTCGAAGATTATGTTGCTAATTTAGAGAATATGATTCGGAAATACCCTGATCAATGGTTCAATTTTTATGATTTTTGGAATAACAAATAATACTTTTAATATTTAATATTTTTTGGATTCATGATAAACTCATACGGGAATGATAAAAAATCTGCAATAGAAGCTAAAACCGATGCACAAAAAATAGCCTTTGGTCCGCTTATGTTCCAGGCTGCCAAAGCACTCAGGGATTTCGGTATTTTGCAATTCTTATTAAAATCAATAAATGGTTCGACAATAGAAGAAATTGCCAACCATGTTAAAATCTCTGTCTATGGTGTTACGGTTTTGCTTGAAGCTGGCCTGAGCCTCGAAATGGTATTTATTGAAGATGGAAAATATAAACTCACTAAAACGGGCTTCTTTATTGAAAGGGACAAACTTACCAATGTCAATATGAATTTTGTAGATGATATCACTTACAAGGGAGCCTTTTATCTGCAGGAATCTATTAAGACAGGCAAACCCCAGGGACTGATCAATGTATTTGGCACCTGGAATACCATCTATGAAGCGCTTTCGAAATTGCCCGGCGACATAAGTAAAAGCTGGTTCGATTTTGACCACTATTATTCCGACATTGCTTTTGAGCAGGTAATGCCGATCGTATTTGCTTCTAAACCTGCTAAAATTATAGATCTCGGTGGGAACACCGGAAAATTTACTATCGCATGTGCTGCATATTCAAATGATGTTTCTGTGACAATTATGGACCTTCCCGAACAAATTCAAAGTGCAAAAACAAATATCAAAAAAAATGGCTTCCCGGAAAGAATAACATTCCTACCCATAAATTTTTTAAATGCAAGTACTCCTTTTCCGAAAGGATTTGATATTATTTGGATGAGTCAATTTCTGGATTGTTTTTCGGAAGACGAAATTGTAAGTATATTAAAGAGAGCCAGAGATTCTATGAATGAATCTTCAGAACTATTTATTCTTGAGACTTTTTGGGACAGGCAAAAATATTCAGCATCGGCCTATTGCCTGCATGGAACATCCTTATATTTTACATGCATGGCGAATGGAAACAGCAGGATGTATCATTCGGATACGATGAAAGAATTGCTTGATAAATCAGGATTATACATTGAAAAGGAATTTCTTGATATTGGCATGGGACATACACTTTTCAGGTGTAAAATGAAATAAGGAATAACTTCAAAAAATCAAATTGCACTGAATAGAAAAGATCGGACCTTTGAAACTAACTGAAAATATTGAACAACTGATACCGCAGCGACCGCCGTTCATCATGGTTGATAAAATGGTGCATGCCGATGAAATCCGGGCCGAATCCTCATTCAAAATTTTGGAAAGTAATGTCCTGACAGCAAATGGCTTTTTCACAGAAGCCGGCATTATTGAAAACATCGCGCAGACATCTGCTCTTCAGGCAGGTTATCTGGCCTCGATAAAAAATTTAAAAACACCCGAAGGCATGATCGGCGGAATTAAAAATATGGAGATCTACTTTTTACCCAAAATTAACGATACGGTTAAAACAACTGTTACCATTGAGCATGAAGTAATGAACGCTAAAATTATGACCGGTACAGTATTCCTGAATAAAAAAATTGTTGCCAGGTGTGAAATGAAGGTTTTTTTATTTTAGCCTTTACAATTTAAGAGTTACATACTTATCCACTATGAAAAAAAAAGAGCTTGAAAATAACGATAACAATGTCAGATTGATCAACAGAACGACCGTTAACGTACGTTTTAATGAAATCGATTCCTTACGAATCGTATGGCATGGGCATTTTATCAAATATTTTGAAGATGGCCGGGAAGCATTCGGAAAACAATTCGGGTTCGGCTACTATGATCTGTATAAACAAAATTTAGTGACCCCTATTGTCGATATACACTGCCAGTATAAAAAGCATCTTGCTTATGGTGATGAAATTATTGTTGAAACCGAATTTATTGATACGAGCGCCGCTAAGATTATTTTCGAATATAAAATATTTAAAAAAAACGATCATTCGCTTGTGGCAACAGGAAAAAGCATTCAGGTGTTTTTAAGTACCGATGGTGAACTGATCCTTATCAATCCTGATTTCTTTCTTGACTGGAAAATGAAATGCGGATTAAAGAAAAAATAACCAATAATATTTAGTAGAATTGTCAACAAATTATTTCAAAATATTCATATTTTTACAGAAATAAGTAGTATTAACAAAAACAATAATTATGAAAACAAGA
The DNA here is from genome assembly GCA_963764475.1 of uncultured Bacteroidales bacterium. GTDB lineage: Bacteria > Bacteroidota > Bacteroidia > Bacteroidales > JAADJA01 > JAADJA01. Next base: position 3,150 of record CAVXTE010000062.1, on the reverse strand, counting down.
GTAATATTAATTGTCATTTTCACATCACTTTTTGTTACCTGTTCTCTCTTTCCGCAAGGCTTTCAACCACCAGCCAAGGGAAAAGCAGTCGTTTATTTTGCACGTGTAACCGGATGGGGAGGTGCTGTTAACTTTGAGTTTTTCCATCAGGACAAATACATTGGATGGTTTGATGGTAAAAATTATATGAGATATGAGTGTGACCCCGGCGAACAACTGCTATGGGCATCATCAGAAAATAAAGAATTTCTTACAACCGACCTGAAAGAAGGTGGAACTTATATCGTCATTGTTGATGTTATCATGGGTGCATGGAAAGCCAGAGTCGGCCTGACACCGATTACTACAAATGATACAGAACTTTTTGAACGTGCTAAAAATCTGATTAAAAAAAAGAAACCAATAATTACTTCTGATGAGAAAATAGCGGAAATGAATGTCAAACTTAAAGATTTTATTGCCGAAAAATTATATCAATATGAGAATGTTTGGAAAAATGACCATAATTTTAAACATATTTCGGCGGATATGGCAATTCCTTCTGATAAATTGAATTAAGCACTGAAAATATAGATTATGAAAAATTCAGCAATTCTCTTAATTCTGATCATTTGTTTCAGTCAGTCATTGAGCTCGCAAAATAACTCAAATGTAATCACCGAAAACAGGGTGGAAAAATATATTTATGTGGGTATGGGATTTGGCTATGGTATTTTCTATCCCGGTGATGTTAATGATTACATCTCCTACGAACTGTCAAATGTAACTATCACACAGGGTGTGACGGACTTATTCACAAACTTTGTTGGACGAATTTCTGTAACTTATCGTGTTACCGAAACAATTGATCTTTGCCTTGTGGGAGAATATGCCTGGGGACCTAAATACTTTGCAATCACAAATGGTTCGGATGTTTATTACCATTTCGACAGGGCTTCACCCGGTTTATTAGCAAAATTTCATATCCCTTTCAAATCGGGAAGACATTCCATATTTTTTGCACCAGGTTTGTTTTACCATTCTATGAAATTTGAAGAATTTAAAGGCAATACGATTGGGGCGAGAGCTGAAATGGGCTTTAGCTTTAATTTTCGAAAGTTCAACTTACAGCCTTTTTTGTGTTATGATTATGCAAAAGCTACGGATAATAAATATGGTGTTCCTTTTGAACTGAATTACTCGGGCGTACAAATCGGGGTCGATTTTAATTTTTGAAAAATCTTAATTGAACGGTTTTCGGTTCAATTATCGACATGAGAAATACTTACATTGCCGGAGATAACATCATTACTTCCCTTGGATTTACAACAACGGAAAATTTTCAAAACCTGTTAAACGGAAACACGGGCATCAGGATTGGTTTATACAGCAATTTGTATCCCGACGAATTCCCGGCATCATTGGTAAATAAAGATACGCTTGAATCAAAGGCAACCGAACTCAAGATTGATGATGACTATACTTTGTTTGAGCAACTACTTATTATTTCAATAACAGCAGCATTAAAAGGTGTTTCAATCGATATTAAAGCACCTGAAACTTTGCTGATCCTTTCAACAACCAAAGGAAACATCGACCTGTTAAAAAATAATCCGAAGCAGTTTAAAAAGGACAGAATCCTCTTATGGAAGTCAGCGGCAACAATCGGTGAATACTTTATAACTACAAAAGTCCCGCTTGTCATATCAAATGCTTGTATATCGGGTGTTATGGCGTTAATTGTCGCTGACAGGCTTTTAAAACAAGGAAAGTATGAAAATGTCATCGTTGCCGGTGGGGATGTTTTATCCGAATTTATTGTTTCAGGATTTCAATCCTTTTTATCGCTGAGCAAGGATGTGTGTAAGCCCTTTGACAAAGACAGGACAGGGCTTTCTCTTGGAGAAGGAGCCGGAACAATTATATTGACTTCAAACAAAAACAATGTTTCAAAACCACAAATAAAAATCGTTTCGGGTGCCGGCAGCAATGATGCCAATCACATTTCAGGACCTTCCCGAACAGGTGAAGGTTTATTTATTGCCATCCGGGATGTTTTAAATAGGAACAGCTTACCTGATTTTATATCAGCCCATGGTACAGCCACTCCCTATAACGACGATATGGAAGCTATGGCTTTCGACCGGGCCGGATTGAATACCGTTCCGGTTAATAGTTACAAAGGTTACATCGGGCATACGCTCGGTGCTGCAGGAATTATCGAATCGGTATTTTGTTTTGAATCGATGAGAAGGAATATTTTAATTAAAACATACGGATTTAAAAATCCGGGAACCGTAAAAAAGATTAATGTGATCGAACAAAACAAACCATCCGTGCTTAACAAAGTATTAAAAACTGCATCCGGTTTTGGTGGAAGCAATGCAGCAATTTTATTTAAAAAAACAAATGACTGATTGGGTAATATCACGTTTTGCGATCATCCGGAAAGGAGGAATCATATTCGGTTCAGAACAATCCGAATTCCCTTATTCAGGAGATGACGATACCTGTTTCAAAGAACTGTATAAACAGCTTGACATTGATTATCCCAAATTTTACAAAATGGACAGGCTTTGCAAACTGGCATTTTTAACATCCGAATATCTTTTTAAAGGAAATCAACTACAAAAAAAGTATCCGCCGGCAAATGTAGCCCTGGTATTTTCGAATTCCGGTTCATCCATTGATATCGATTTCAAACATAATGCAACCATTGTCGACAGGCAAAATTATTTTCCCAAACCGGCATTTTTTGTTTACACTTTACCCAATATCCTGATGGGAGAAATCAGCATCCGGCATCAATTTAAAGGGGAAAATATTTTCTTCGTTTCCGAAAAATTTGATGTAGAATTTTTGACGGATTATGTTGAAGACCTTTTAAACCATTCCCGACACAATGCCTGCATCTTAGGCTGGACAGAATACATAGAAGGTAATTTTAATTCAGCTATGTATTTTATTGAAAAAAGTGAACAGGCTGATCGGGGAGAATTACTGACAGCATCGAATCTTGAACGGAAATTTAATACATTTGCCGCATTCTAACTAGTATATAAATGGAAGATCTCATCAAAGAATTGAAAGCAAATATCATTGAAGTCCTGAATCTCGAAGACATGAAAATTGACGAAATCGAAACCGATGCACCTCTTTTTGGTGAAGGCC